>CAMDKM010000028.1 GCA_945900965.1 Bordetella parapertussis
TTCCAATACTCTCAAAGCCTCTATCACAGGACAGGCGTCCTTCTATCCCAAAAGATAAAAGAACCGGGCGATAACCCATTACCTAACCCCGCGCAGCGCCCCAGTACCACAAAGCACCCACACGCATCGGTTGTCTATGTTTTTAAAGAGCGATTGGTTGCGGGGGCAGGATTTGAACCTACGACCTTCGGGTTATGAGCCCGACGAGCTGCCAGACTGCTCCACCCCGCGACCGGCTCGGCGCAGGAATTTCCATACCCCGAGAGGCGCGACTATAGCAGTACCGCGCGCCCAAGGTCAACCAACCCGGTAGCACCAACCCGGTAGCGCATATCCAAAGCAAAAGCACTCAAGTTCAATCCCAAATAGCCGACATCCCAATAGCCCAATATCGAGACCTTCACCATACCTGCTCGACTTGTATGACTTACGAACCGCAGCCAGCCAAAGCCCAATCGCAAACACCAAAGCATAAAAATGTTTCGGTCGGCACCCGATTGCTGCTTATTAACGGGCTGCTGGCCATATCGATCGCCATAATTAGCACTATTCAGTGGCAGGCCTTGGAGTCACAACAGGACGCCTCCATCAGGATTTTCACTTTAAGCAAAGCGCAGCGGGCAAATCAGAACGCGGACATGATGCATGACAGCATACGGAGCCATGTTTACGCTTCGCTGTTGAAGCACGGAATGCCGAAGACCTCCGATACGATTGCAGGCCAACTCAGAAAAGACGCCAGTCAGCTGCGCGAAAACTTAATCGAAGTTGCCGCACTCAATCTTCCGGCTTTCGTTCATAAAGCCCACGAGGAGAACCTGGCGCTCATTGATCGTTACATCGAAGCAGCAGTAAGAACTGCCGATCTGGCACTCACCGATCCAGTGGCCGCGAAATCTCATCTCCCGATCTTTGAAGCCGCTTTCGATGAAGTGCTCTTGGCGTTGGAGGCACAGACCGACCTTCTCCATAAGGAGGCATCAGATGCCCTCGCCGCGGCAAGTGCAGTTGAAAAGGACGCCAAGGTTCAGATCGTGATTGCCGGAATTAGCGTCAATATTGTCGTGGCTTTTCTAGTGGGGATGATCTCGCTATCCATCCGGCGCTCGCTGCAAAAGGTGCGTAACGTCGCCCAGACCATAGCTGCCGGCAATCTCAATCAGAGATGTTCCCATACAAGCAACGACGAGGTCGGTCAACTTTCCAATGCGGTTAACAGCATGGCGGACAACCTTCAGGATCTTATCAGTCGGCTCAGGAAGGAAGCCGACCGTGACGCATTCGGCACCCAGCTCAGTGACGCCATGGAAATGGCGGATACCGAAACGGAAGCCCATGCCGTGATCGCCCGGGCCATGGCCGCCATTACCACGGAACATCCGATTGAGTTACTTTTGGCCGACTCCAGCCGGGCACATTTGGAATGCGCGGCCCAGCACCCCACTCGCGGCGCTCCCGGATGCGGCGTGGATTCACCCTTTAGTTGTGTTGCGGTCCGGCGCGGAAATCCGGTGATTTTCGAAGACAGCGACACACTCAATGCCTGTCCAAGACTTCGTGATCGCCCCTCAGGTTCGATTTCAGCCGTCTGCATACCCATCGGTTTCATGGGCCACTCTTTGGGTGTCCTCCACGCCACCGGTGAACGCGGAAAAGTCCTCAACAACGAACAAATTGCCCGATTGACCACTCTCGGGCACCAGACGGGCGCACGCATCGGCACAGTACGAGCCTTTCAGCGCACGCAGATTCAAGCCACCACCGATGGCTTGACGGGGCTGGTCAATCGACGTCAATTGGAGGAGCAGGTCCGTGTGCTGTCAGCAGAAAACGTCCCCTATGCGCTAGTGATGGCGGACCTCGATCACTTCAAACGTCTGAACGACGGTTACGGGCATGAAACCGGGGATAAGGCATTGCGGTTGTTTGCCGAAGTCATGCGAAAATGTTCCCGAGAAAACGACTGGCCCGGGCGTTGGGGCGGCGAAGAATTTGCAATTATTCTGCCCAAAGCAACTGCGCAGCAGGCATATGAGTTTGTTGAACGCCTCCGCGCGCAACTCGCGCAAACGCTGCTTAGCGCCGATACGCCCGAATTTACTGCCAGCTTCGGCATTTCCGATTCCAGCATGGGAAGCCAATTCGAGCAGATTGTTCGTTTGGCGGATGACGCCCTTTATCAATCCAAGGATTCCGGCCGCAACTGTGGGACCGTTGCAAATCCATCCTCGTCCGTCCCGATTCCCAGAAGAAAATCCGGGCATGACGCGGTGATCGATATCCGGGGTGTGGTCCACGCGAATGCCACCGCTCCCCAATAGATCTGATGACTCGGACGGTTCGGGATGGGGAAATACCGAACAAGTCCCAAGATTTGGTTGCTGTTGAACTTGTCCTCGAATGATCTAGTCGGCGAATGGGAATCCGGGTATTGCATATGACTCAGGCATCATATCGACGACGCTTTACTAATGATGCGGTGCACTCCTAAGGCTCTCGACAGCCCTTTCCAATAGTCGAATACGGTCGTGAGCTTCGTTCAACAATTCGCGCATGGTTTCCAGTGAAGCGATCATATTCCCCGAAGCCGCCGAGCCCGCTCGCCGATCCAAAACACGCCGACGATCCGCCTCGCCCTTCCGGCGATTTTGTGTGTGAACTGCCTCGAAGTTTTCCATGACATTCCCCAATGGTCATTGTCCGCGCACGATCCACCTGCCCCTCCTCGTCCAAGGATTCTGATTGCAACCTTCAAATTTAGCGCAAAAAAAATGAACTAACGCGCTCATTTTATTGAGAAACGACCATGCCTGTCTCTACACAATTTATCCCATTTTTTTGGGATTAAGGGGGGACCGTTCCCGACACTCCCCGCACAATCAGGTCTGTCGATGCGCGGCATCGTGAAACTGACAGTTGCCCCCGCCGACCGCCTTTGCCAGATCCTTGGCTTTGACGGCATTTCTTAGCAATTCCTCGGCTTGCTTTCCGTCGCCTGGATAAATCGCCATCCCGACACTCACTCCAATCTGAATCCTCACGCCGTCCAGACCAAAAGGCCGGGAAATCGCCTGAAGCAGATTATTTGCGAGTGAAAACGCTGACTGCGGACTGGTAATGTCGGTCTGGAGTACCGCGAATTGATCTCCGCCCAGTCGGGCAGCCGCATCGGTAAACTTGCGCACGGCGGTACCAAGCCGCCCGCCGATAGCCATCAGGACCCGGTCCCCCGCTTCCCGGCCAAACGTGTCATTCACGTGCTTGAAGTTGTCCACATTCAGAACAAGAAGCGCAAGCGGTCGCTGGCTGCTTTCGGATCGGGCAATGGCCTGCTGCACGAGATCCAGAAACTGCCCCTCGTTATAGAGCCCGGTGAGCGTATCCTGATACGCAACGGGCTGCTCCGGTTCGGTTTTTTTACCGTGCAACACGGTGACATGCTGGACGGCGACGAAATGCGTGACCGTTCCCTTGGCGTTTTTCAGCGGTGTGATGACCTCGTTCGCGGCATACAGACTGCCGTCCTTGCATTGTTCAAGGACCTCTCCGCACCAAGTCTGGCCCGCAGTAATGGTCTGCCAAATCTCCTGATGGGACACAGCGCTCCGGTCTCCCGGTTTCAGGAAATTCGGCGTCTGGCCTGCATGCTCCTGAGGGGAAAATCCGCTGCGTTCGCTAAAAGCATGATTGGTCCATACGATGCGCCCCGTGTGATCGGCAATAAATACCGGCTCGGAGACTGCGGCCAGGGCCTGGGCCAACAACCTCTCTTCGATCGGATTGGCGCGTTCCTGGTTGCCGGGAGTTCGAGTGTTCATGGGCGAATCATAGCTCGACAGGGTAAATTTACGCCAGCCATTCAGAATTTGGTTGAACTTGAAAGTACAACGGCCGGCACCGACCCGCCATCAAGTTAATCCCGCCAGGTGACCGCGTCCGCCAGATTGCCGCGTGCCGTCCTATATCCGTTTATAGCGTGGTCGGGATCCCCAAACCCAAAGGCGATCCCGCATACCAACTTGCGGGATGCGGGCAATCCAAATTCGGTCCGGATAAATTCCGGATAAGAGGCCAGCGCTGCCTGTGCGATGGAATCGACGCCCAGACACTTGGCCGCCAGCATGAAGTGCGCGATATACAGCCCGCAATCCACGGCGCCGTAGACTCCGAGATCGGCCTCGGTTGTGATAAATGCGATATGGGGCGCGCCGAAAAATCGGAAGTTTTCCAGCGATTGCTCGGCGGCCGCCTGCTTATCTTCCCGGCCGATGCCCAAGGCCTGGTAAAGCTGCACCCCGCAAACTTTCCGGCGCTCCTGATAATTCCCCTCGTAACGAAGCGGAAATTCGAAGTCAGGATTCGGTGCCGCCCCGCTGCGCGCATGGGCATAAAGCCGCTCGCCGAACTGGCAACAGGACTCGCCACTCAGAATCAACACTTGCCAGGGCTGAGTGTTACACCAGGACGGGGTTTTTTGCGCCAGATCGAGAATTTTCTCAATGGTCGGACGCGGCACCGCATCGGGAAAATATTTGCGACAACTGTAACGATCATGAATAACTGCCTTGAGTTCCATGGCGCGATCTCGGGACCGGGTGCTTGAGGTCTGGCTCAACGTTTCTTTGGCCGAATTCCGGCCGGCTTCGTCTTGGCAACCTTCTTGACCGACCAGGGTTTCGCCGTCTGGTTCGGCTTGAAACGCTCATCCACTTCCACCTGCAACCCCGTCGTCAGCCGGTTACCGGCATTGGCCAGCGCGACGATCTCATTGAACTCCGCCAACGTTTCGTCGTCGAGCCCATGTTTGCGCGCCGCAAAGGTGTGCGAATTGACACAATACTCGCAGTTGTTGGTGATGCTTACTGCCAGATAAATCAGTTCCTTGGTCAGGGGGTCCAGCCGGGAAGGTTGGACCATCACCTCTTTCATCTGCGTCCAGAATCGCTTGAGCAGAGGCGGGTGCACGGCCAGCGCCCGCCAGATGTTGTTGACGTAATCGGTGTTGCGAGTCTTCATAATGTCATCGAACACCGCGCGTACCTCCGGGACGGCGTCCGTGTAATTCACCAGCCTGACTTGGGCCATTGAGGGCTTCCTTATGCCGAGGTAATTGAACAATACGAGCGGCTCATAATACCCGATAGCCCCGTTGGACAAGCCCGGCGGCTTGCGGCGATAATGCGCCGGCCCAATCAAATTGCGCTCCGATGAAAGTCTTATTCGACGTTTTTCCGATTCTGCTGTTTTTTGTCGCCTTCAAATTCTGGGACATCTACGTGGCGACGGCCACCGCCATCGCCGCCACCGTCGCACAGGTCGCCTGGTCCTGGTTACGGCATCGTAAGGTCGACAAGATGTTGTGGGTCAGTCTGGCAATCATTATCGTGTTCGGCGGGGCAACGCTGCTGCTGAAAAACGAAACGTTTATCAAATGGAAACCAACTGTCCTGTACTGGTCCTTCGGCATCGTCCTTCTGGCGTCGAAAACGTTTTTCGACAAGAACCTCATCCGCGCGGCCATGGAAAAAAACGTCACCCTCCCCGATTCAATCTGGAATCGGCTGAATCTGAGCTGGATCGTATTTTTTACCTTGATGGGCGCCCTTAACCTGTACGTGGCATTTCAATTCTCGACGGACATCTGGGTCAATTTCAAACTATTCGGCGGCATTGGACTGATGCTGGTGTTTGTTTTGATCCAGGGTGTGGCGCTGTCACGATATATGGAAACCGAGGAATCCAAATAATGCTTTACGCCATTTTCGGCGAAGACGCGCCGGCCAGTCTGGAAAAGCGCGCAGCCGCCCGCCCGGCTCACCTCAAGCGCATCAATGTCCTGATCGCCGATGGTCGGTTGATATTGGCCGGGCCACATCCTTCGATCGACAGTCCCGACCCTGGCCCGGCCGGCATGAGCGGCAGTCTCATCGTCGGTGAATTCGAGTCGCTGGAAGAGGCGCGTGCCTGGATCGACGCCGACCCCTACGTCACGCAAGGCGTTTTTGCCCGCGTGAGTGTTAAACCCTTCTTCAAGGTTTTCCCGGCTTGACGGCCGCCGATTGCCAACCGGACATGGTCAATCTGATCCGTGAGCGCCTTGCGCCTCTTGAACCGGAAGCACTGGAAGTGTTTGATGACAGCCACGAGCATGTTGGCCACGCCGGCGCAAAAGGTGGCGGCGGGCATTATCAATTGCTTATTGTTTCGCGCGCATTCGCGGGCCAGGGAGCGGTTGCCCGGCATCGCCTGGTTTATCGCGCACTGGCCGACCTGATGCCCACTCGCATTCACGCCCTGGCCATCCGCGCCTACGCACCCGGTGAAATGGAAGCGGGCACTGGGAACTAATCCGGAAAGTTTCCTTTCGAACCAGGATCATTTTTTATCCATTACCCAGAGGACCGACATGAAACACCTTACGCTCGTTTTGTTTGCCACCGTGCTGGCGGGAAGTCTTGCCACCGGCCACGCTGCCGATACGAATTCGCCCAATGTCGCGGTCGTCAACGGCGCGCCCATTCCTCAGGCGCGAGTCGATTTTGTCGCCAAGTCGCAGCTTGCGCAGTCTCAAGGTCAGCAGCAGGACGGCCCGGAATTTCGCAACAACATCCGCGAAATTCTCATCACCCGGGAGTTGCTTTACCAGGAGGCCGTCAAACGCAAGCTCGACAAGAACCCCGACTACCTCACCCAGCTCGATCTCGCCAAACAGCAGATTATCCTGAGCGTATTGATGGAGGATATCTCCAAATCCATGCAACCCACCGAGGCTGACGCACGCAAGGAATACGAACGTGTAAAAGCCGAGCGCGGAGGGGATGCCGGCAAACAATACAAATCACGGCATATTCTGGTCAAGGAAGAGGCCGAGGCGAAGAAGATCCTTGCCGAGCTGAAATCCGGCGGCGATTTTGCCAGACTGGCGAAAGAAAAATCCGAAGACACGGGAACCAAAGACGATGGCGGCAACCTCGACTGGAGCGAGGCGGAAGGTTACGTCCAACCCTTCGGCGAGGCGCTCAAATCCCTGAAAAAAGGCGAATTGGCCAAGGAACCGGTCAAGACCAATTTTGGCTATCACATCATCGAACTGGTCGATGTACGTCCGTTGAGTTTCCCGCCCTTCGAGGAAGTGCTGCCACAGATCATGCAACAGCTCGGCACCAAGGTACGCGACGATTACATTAGCAGCCTAAGGACAAAGGCCAAGATCGAGAAAATCGATCCAAAGTAACGCACGCGGTACCCCCGGACATTTGTCCGGGGTTGCGGTACAGGCTTTAGCAGTGATATCGGTGAAGGGTGAACAGTAACCTGCGCGCCGCTTCGCGGCGCCCCACCCCTCGCCCCTAGCCCCTTTAGTCCTACGCCGCCTCGGAATCGCTGCCGCGCGAGGCGCGCTTGCGTTCATGTTCCTTGAGATAGCGCTTGCGGACACGGATACACTTGGGAGTGATTTCGACCAGTTCATCGTCGGCGATGAACTCCACCGCCTTTTCCAGCGTCAACTCGATGGGCGGCACCAGCCGCACCGCCTCATCCGTACCCGAGGCGCGAACGTTGGTCAGTTGTTTGCCCTTGATTGGATTCACCACCAGATCGTTGTCGCGCGAATGAATGCCGATCACCATACCTTCATACAACGCGTCGCCGGGTGAAACAAACATGCGGCCGCGATCCTGCAATTTCCACAAGGCGTAAGCCACTGCGGCGCCGTCGTCCTGCGAAATCAGCACGCCGTTGCGGCGCTCCTCCATGTCGCCTTTTACCGGACCGTAGTCATCAAAAATATGGCTGGCCAGGCCGGTCCCGCGGGTGATATTCAGGAACTCACCCTGGAAACCGATCAGGCCACGGGCCGGAATCCGATACTCCAGCCGGGTACGCCCTCGGCCATCGGCCTGCATATCCTGCAGATCGCCGCGACGTCTGCCCAGTTCTTCCATAACCCCACCCTGGTGCCCGTCTTCGACGTCGACGGTCAGCAATTCGTAAGGCTCCTGTTTGACGCCATTTACCGTTCTCATGACCACCCTGGGGCGGCCGACGGCCATTTCGTAACCTTCGCGGCGCATGTTTTCCAGCAAAATCGTCAGATGCAGTTCGCCACGGCCGGAAACAACAAAAGTATCGGAGTCGGCAGTGAACTCGACTTTCAGCGCAACATTCGATTGCAGTTCGCGCTCCAGCCGTTCGCGGATCTGGCGGCTGGTCACGTATTTGCCATCGCGCCCCGCCAATGGCGAAGTGTTGACCAGGAAATTCATGGTCAACGTGGGCTCGTCCACCTTCAGCAACGGCAGGCCATCCGGTTTGCCCGGTTCGCACAGGGTCACGCCAATGCCCACTTCATCGATGCCGTTGATCAGCACGATGTCGCCAGCCTCGGCTTCGTCCACAACCGTCCGCTCCAATCCCCTGAACATAAGAACCTGATTTACTTTCGCCAACTTGGGCTCGCCGTCAGGACCTTGCATGACCGCCACTTGCTGGCCGGAGCGGATGCGTCCGCGGGCCACCCGACCGATGCCAATGCGACCGACAAAACTCGAATAATCCAGCGAGCACACCTGCATCTGCAGTGGCCCGTTGGGGTCGGCGTCGCGAACCGGCACGTGCCTGAGAATGGCGTCGAACAAGGGGCGCATATCCTGGCCGGGTACATTCTGATCGAGCGATGCCCAGCCCTGCAGGGCAGAGGCATAGACCACCGGAAAATCCAGTTGCGCCTCGGTTGCCCCCAGCTTGTCGAACAGATCGAACGTATGATTGACCGCCCAACTGGCGCGCGAACCGGGCCGATCGACCTTATTTACCACAACAATGGGCTTGAGCCCCAGCGCCAGGGCCTTGCGTGTGACAAAGCGGGTCTGGGGCATCGGCCCTTCCACCGCATCGACCAATAACAACACGCTATCCACCATTGACAGTACACGTTCGACTTCGCCGCCAAAATCCGCATGCCCCGGGGTGTCAACGATGTTGATATGAGTGCCTTCGTACTCGACCGCGCAATTTTTGGCCAGAATCGTGATGCCGCGCTCGCGCTCGATATCGTTCGAATCCATGACCCGCTCGGTAATGTGTTGATGGGCGGCGAACGTGCCCGATTGGCGCAGCAGTTTGTCGACCAGCGTGGTCTTGCCATGATCGACGTGGGCGATGATGGCAATATTGCGAACGTTGCGTTTCATTGACAGGGGCCAAAAAAAAGGTCGCGCAGTGTAGCACAGGGAATATTGCAAATCATTGAATTTTCTTCCCGAATTTGGACAAAAACCATGTTGGCCAGTTAACTGGCGCCGCGAAAAATTTCCATTGGAGCTGTCCTGAGCACTGTGGCGGTACCCAACAGCCCGGCTAACGTTACGCCCAACGCACCGACCACAAGCCCCGCGACCCATACCATGGGATTAACGGTGAACGGCACCTTTAACACCTCTTCGGCAAACACATAGCCAAGTGCGGTGGCGCCCAAGGCTGCCAGTAAGCCCGCCATGGCCCCCAGCAGCGCAAACTCCGCCGCTTGAATCGCCCGCAACTGAGCGCGCGTGGCGCCCAGGGTGCGCATCACAGCCGCGTCGTAGAGCCGTTCCTGATGGGTCGCCGCGATCGCCGACCAGAGCACAAGCAATCCGGCGGCCAGGCTGAACAAAAACACGAATTCGATCGCCCGCGCCACTTGATCCATCATGGTTTGCACTTGGGACAATATGGCCGCGACATCGATGACCAGCAAGTTCGGGAAACGCCTGACCAACTCGTCCATCACCGGCGATCGCGACGCCGGCAAGTACAGGCTGGTGATGTAACTCGCGGGATGCTGCTCGAGCACGCCGGGCGGGGCCAGGACATAAAAATTCACTCGAAAACTGTCCCACTGCACTTTGCGCAAGGAGGCCACCCGCACGCTGAGCGACTTTCCGGCAACTATGAAGGCCAGCGTATCGCCGGGACTCAAACCCAGCGTCTCGGCAGACCCCTCCTCCATCGACACCAGCGGCTGGCCCTCTTGCGAGGCGTCGAACCACTTGCCTTTGACAATAAGATTGTCGGAAGGCAGGGTCCTGGCCCAAGATAAATTGAACTCCCGGTCGAGCAGCCGTCTCGCACGATCGTCGATAAAATTCCTCGATGACACCGTCTTGCCATTTATTTCCACCAGACGCCCGCGGATCATCGGATAAGGTTGCGGGAACGCCAATTCATGCGCGGCAAAAAACTCCTGCAGGTCCGCCAATTGATCGGGTTGAATATTGACCAGAAAACGATTGGGCGCCTGCGGCGGCAAACTCTTTTTCCAGCTATGGAGCAGGTCGGAACGCACCAGTGTCAGCAGGATCAGAGCCATCATGCCCAGTCCGAACGCCGCAACCTGGAACACCGTTCCCACCCGATTGCGTCCCAGATTCGCCAGCCCGAAGCGCCAGCCGGAAACCGTGGCAGAAGTAAATCGACTGAGCGCGCGCAAAGCGCCCAAAGTGAACAGGGCAGCAATGCCCAGCGTGGCGCACACACCGGCCAGGACTATTGTTCCCATGGTCGAGTCCCTGGCCTGCCAGAAAACCAAGCCCGCCACGGCTGCCAATCCGAGTGCATACGCCGACCATCCTGCGCTGTCGGGGGCGCCCACATCCCGGCGCAGAACGCGCAGGGCCGGCACTTTTTTCAGGGCTATCAGCGGAGGCAGGGCAAATCCGTTGAGGAGCACAAAACCCGCCGCCAATCCTTGTGCAACGGGCATCCAGCCCGCGCCGGGAATTTTCACCGGCACCAGGGAACCCAACAAGGTCGCCAGCCCGAATTGACATAGGTAACCCAGGGCACACCCAGCCAGACTGGCGACCAATCCGATGGCAGCCAGTTGCAGCGCGTGCAACGTCAGGATGTACTGCTGGCTGGCGCCCAGGCAGCGCATCATGGCGCAGGCATCGAGATGGCGCTGCAAATAACGCCGGGCAGCCAACGCCACCGCCACGCCCGCCAGAATCACGGTCAATAGCGAAGACAAACCCAGAAAGCGCTCCGCCTTTTCCAGCGCGGATTTGATTTCCGGACGCGCATCGCGAATATCTTCAATCCGTTGACCCACGCCGATGCTCTTCACGGTCTTGGCACGAAACGCGGCGAGCGCGTTTTCCTCGCCAGCCACGAACAATCGATAGGAAACCCGGCTCCCGGTCTGAATCAATTCCGTGGACGGCAGGTCCTGGAGATTGAACATGAGGCGTGGGCCCATGTTGATGAACCCCACGCTTGCTTCCGGCTCTTCGCTAATGATCGCGGCCACACCAAAACGGCGCTCTCCCAAGTCGATTATCGACCCGATATTCACGTCAAGCCTTCGCATCAGACGCTCGTCCACCCACACCGTGCCGGGCTCTGGAATACCGCCGGCAAGGGCATCCATACCGGCTTCGACACGACGGACAAGCAGTCTTCCGCGCAGAGGGTATCCGGCGGAAACCGCTCTAACCTCCGCCAGCACGCTGCGCTCTCCACTTCGCGCCATGCTGGGAAAACGCACCGCGTTGGCTACCCGCAGTCCCTCGCGGGTCGCCGTGCCCTCCACGGACGGGTCCAGAGGCACGCCGGACACCACTACGAGATCGGCTCCCAGCAATTGACCGGCTTCGCTGGCCAGCGCGCGTCCGACCCGATCGGCAAAAAACCCCACCGTGCTAAAAGTCCCCACGGCAATCACCAGTGCACTTGCGATCATGCGCAATTCGCCGGCGCGCCAGTCGCGGCCCAGCATGCGCAGCGCCATCCGCAGTACACTCACGGCAGACCACGCCTCAGAGCTGCTCATCGCTCATCAGTCGGCCGGCCTCGAGACGCAATTGCCGGTGGCACAACGCGGCCAGTGCCGGGTCGTGTGTAACCAGAATCAGCGTTGTGCGATTTTCCCGATTCAAGGCAAACATCAGGGTAATGATGTCGGCGCCGGTCACGGCGTCGAGATTGCCGGTGGGTTCGTCGGCGAACAGTATGGCCGGACGACCGGCAAAGGCGCGCGCCACTGCCACTCTCTGTTGCTCTCCCCCGGACAATTGGCGGGGATAATGCGAAAGGCGTTCGCCCAACCCCACATTCACCAGCCAGTGGGTTGCCGCCTTGCGCGCATCCGTGCATCCCGCGAGCTCCAGCGGTAGCATGACGTTTTCGAGCGCACTCAGCGCCGGCAACAACTGAAACGACTGAAACACAAAACCGACATATTCCCGGCGAATTTTCGCCCGACCATCTTCGTCCTGGGCGAACAAGTCGACTCCGGACAAGTGCACGGAGCCGGCACTGGGTGTATCCAAACCGGCAAGCAAAGCCAGCAACGTGGTTTTGCCGGAGCCCGACGGGCCCAGAATGGCGACCGCTTCGCCGGCATGGATGTCAAGCGATACCTCGTTCAGAATGTTTAGCACCCCGGCGCCGTTTGACACTTGCTTCGACAAACCTGCGGCCTTCACAATGGATGGCATGATCTCGATGACCTTTCGTTTAATACTGTTGCTTTTCCTGTTACCGGCCGGCCCGGCCAGCGCCGCCCAGACTATTCTGGTCTTCGGCGACAGTCTTTCGTCGGGTTTCGGCCTGGCGGAAGGCAGCGGCTGGGTATCCCTGCTTGAAAAACGCCTCGCCCGCGACAAATTGGACTATCGCGTGGTTAATGCCAGCATCAGCGGAGAGACCACGCTGGGAGGCCGTCAGCGCATCGCCACCACGCTGCAAGACAGCAATCCGGCCATCGTGGTGATCGCGCTCGGTGGCAATGACGGCCTGCGCGGCAATCCGGTCGATGACACCCGTCGCAATTTGATCGCCATCGTCGCCGCCGCGCGGGGTGCCGGCACGCGCGTGGTTTTGGCCGGCATGCGCATACCGCCCAACTACGGTGCCGTTTACGCGCGACGATTCGAGGCCATGTATGCCGAAGTAGCCAGACAGCAAAATGTTTCCCTGGTTCGATTTTTGTTGGCGGGGTTCGCCGAAAAACGGGAATTCTTCCAGGCCGACGGCATTCATCCGAGTGAAGCCGCGCAGGCCAAAATCCTCAACAACGTCTACCGCCAGCTGCGTCCCCTGCTGCGCGTACCCAAAACATGATGGGCGGGGAGCGCCCGCGGGACTTGCCGATCAAGGCTGACAAACTCCCGCAGGATGGCTCCGGTGTCGTCCGTGCGCATCACGTGCCGCCCCTCAACCATGATCTGGTAACGGTAGCACAGCTTGGTGAATTCAATGCGATCATCGATGTGCGGTCTCCCTCGGAATTTGCCCTTGACCATGTTCCCGGGGCGATCAACTGTCCGGTGTTGGACGATGAGGAGCGCGCCCGCATCGGTACCCTCTATGTTCAAGTGTCCTCCTTCAGCGCGAAAAAAGCTGGCGCTGCTTTGGTGGCGCGCAATATTGCCCGGCATATCGAACAACATTTTGCCGACAAGCCCAAATCCTGGCGGCCGCTGGTGTATTGCTGGCGCGGTGGTCAACGCAGCGCCGCGATGACCCATGTACTGCGCCAGATCGGCTGGGACGCGCGGCGGCTTTCCGGTGGCTACAAGGCTTTTCGTCATTTGGTGCGCGCCGATCTCGAAGTGCTCACGGCCCGCTTCAATTACCGGGTCATTTGCGGCCTGACCGGATCGGGCAAAAGTGCCTTACTCGGCCAGCTCGAACACCAGGGCGCGCAGGTGCTCGATCTGGAGAAATTGGCATCGCACCGCGGTTCTCTGCTCGGCGGCCTGCCCGATGTCCAACAACCTTCGCAAAAAATGTTCGAGAGCCAGCTGTGGCACCTACTGGGCAAAATGGATGTCAGTCGGCCTGTTTATGTCGAATCCGAGAGCCAACGCATCGGCGCATTGTTACTGCCCGAGCCGCTGGTCGCCGGCATGCGCCAGGGCCATTGCATCAGTCTGGAATCTCCCATCGAGGTTCGCGTCCTGGGTCTGCTGCGCGATTATCCGCACTGGACTCGAAGCGGAAGACTGGACGAAATACTCGATTGTCTGGTCATATTGCACGGCCGCGGCAGGATACAGGAATGGAAGTCCTGCGCCGCCGCCGGTGACTGGACCACGTTCGTTCGCCGATTGCTCGAAGAACATTATGACCCGGCCTACACAAAATCGATCGCCAGCCATTACCTGCAATTGGCGGCCGCAAGACGCTTGAACATTACAACGGGAAGCGATTCGGATTTCGAGCGTGCGGCGCGAGAACTGCTGCGCCCCGAGTTGGCTTTGCAAGCGTGAGCAGCCACGATTCGTTCGCGTGTTGTCGCGCCTTCGAGGCTCGGTCATAATTGCGGCCGATGTCCGAATCCGAACCCTTTCGCCGTGTGCTGGCCAGCCTTCTCATGGCGTTTTTTGTCATCGCCTGGTTTGGAAACATCGAGTATCGCAAGCTGATCAAACCCGACGAAGGCCGTTACGCGGAAATCGCGCGCGAAATGGCGGTGAGCGGCGACTGGCTGACCCCGCGGCTCAACGCCATAAAATATTTCGAGAAACCGCCATTGCAGGCTTGGGCAACAGCCCTGGCCTATTCCACATTCGGCGTGCATCACTGGACCGCCCGACTGTGGACCGCGCTCACTGGCCTGCTCGGCGTCTTCGTGATCTGGCTCACCGGCAGACGTTTGTTTGGTGAACCGGCGGGAAGGTGCGGCGCCATGGTGGCGGCCAGCAGTCTGCTTTATGTTGCGCTCGGTCATATCAGCACACTCGACATGGGGCTGACGTTTTTTATGGGCTGCTCGTTGTGCGGCTTTCTGCTGGCACAACAAGCAGACACTTCCCGAAAATCGCGACGCTTCTGGATGGCATGGTCATGGGCAGCCACCGCGGCGGCAATGCTGAGCAAGGGATTGGTGGCACTGATTGTTCCGGGCATGGCGATTTTTCTCTACGCCGCCATTCAGCGAGACTGGAAAATCTGGCTGCGGATCGAGCCACTGCTCGGCGTGTTGATACTCGCGTTCATCGCTGCGCCCTGGTTCGTGCTGGTATCCATCGCCAATCCGGAATTTCCCGGGTTTTTCTTCATTCACGAGCACTTCGCTCGTTTTCTCACCATCGAACACCGGCGCGACGAACCGATATGGTATTTCCTGCCGATTCTGTTGCTGGGTCTGCTGCCCTGGACTTTGAGTGCGCTGGCCGCTCTGCGCCCGGCTTGGCAGGCACCGAGTCCGGGCTTTGCCGGCACCCGGTTTCTGGTGATCTGGTTCCTCGCGATTTTGGTTTTTTTCAGTCTGTCGGGATCGAAATTACCGTCCTACATTCTGCCCATGTTTCCAGCCGCCGCATTGTTGATCGGCCCTTATCTGGCACAAGTCGCGCCGCGGACGTTCGCCTGGCAACTGGCGCCGGTGGCGCTGGGCGGTCTGGCCTTGGCAGCCGTCGTTCCATTTTTGGATTTCGCACGGCCTGACGACATACCCGCAGAACTCTACGATCGATTTTCGATCTGGGTGCAAGGCGCGGCATTCATTGTTGGCGCATGCTCGGTGGCCGCCATAGTGCTGGCCTTGCGCAGCTACCGGATCGCGGCTGTTGCCACCGCTGCCATGGGTGGCCTGCTGTTTACGCAACTCCTGCTCACCGGCCATGACAGTCTGAATCCCCTTTCTTCCGCACATGGCCTGGCAAAGAAAATAAAACCCCTGCTTGCGCCCGACGTGCCGTTCTACAATCTCTGGACATACGAACAGACCCTGCCCTTTTACCTCGGGCGCCCCGTCACCCTGGTCGAGTTTCGCGACGAGCTGGACTTTGGGCTCCGACAACAGCCGGAACTGGCGATATCGACTTTTGCCGAATTCGAGAAACTCTGGGCCGGCCATCCGGCCGCCTTTGCCATGACGTCCTGGGATGGGCTTCGCGAGCTTGAAGGCCGCCGGTTTCCCATGCGCGTTATCGCCTCCGACCCACGTCGGGTCGTGGTGAGCAAACCATGAATGCGGTCAGTTTTTCACTGGTGCTCGCCGGTGTGCTGTTGAACGCCGCGGCCCAGCTTCTGCTCAAGGCCGGCACCAATCGAATCGGCGAATTTGCCTTCACGGCCGGCAATATTGTTCCGGTCGGCTGGCGGGTAGCCTCGGACCCTTTTGTGCTGGGTGGATTGACCTGTTACGTCATCAGCGTAATGGTTTGGATCATGGCCTTGTCGCGGGTTGAAGTCAGCATTGCCTACCCGATGTTGTCGATCGGTTACGTCATTAACGCCCTGGCAGCTTGGTACCTGTTCGGAGAAGCGGTGAGCGCCCAGCGCATGATCGGCATTGCCACCATCATCATCGGCGTTTTTATCGTCGCCAGGTCATGAAAACCCGCGCCGTTTCCGACATGAAGACCGCCGCGAACGCCACCGCGCCCTATCTTCCCTTCGCCAGGCCGACACTCGACGAAGCCAGCATCGCTGGAGCCGCCGAAGTACTGCGATCAGGCTGGATCGCCTCCGGCCCCAGGGTGGTCGAATTCGAACGTGCACTGAGCGAATATCACGAAGGCCGGCCGGCCCGCGCCCTGACCTCGGCTACCGCCGCACTCGAAGTGGCCTTGCAGATTGCCGGCGTGGGCCCGGGCGACGAAGTCATCACCTCGGCCATGAGTTTTTTCGCCTCGGCCAACATGATTGTCAAGGTCGGCGCCAAACCGGTATTTGTGGACTGCGAGCTAAGCACCCGCAATATCGATTTCGATCAGGTCGAGGCCGCCATCACGCCGCGGACCCGTGCGATCATGCCGACCCATTTCGCCGGGCTGCCGGTTGACATGGACCGTCTTTACGAGATAGCCACGCGCCGCGGTTTGCGTGTCATCGAAGATGCCGCGCTTGCCATTGGTTCGCGCTGGAAGGGACGCCGCATCGGTGCTTTTGGCGACCTGGTGACTTTCAGCTTCCATCCCAACAAGAACATCACCACCATCGAAGGTGGCGCCTTGATGGTACGCGAAGAGGCCGAAGCCAGGCTCGCTGAAAAACTGCGTTTCCATGGCATTACGCGCTTGCCGGATGGCACGCGCGATGTCGATGTCGCCGCAGGAAAATTCAACCTCTCCGATGTCAGCGCCAGTATCGGACTCTCGCAATTGACGAAGCTTGAATCGTTCAATGCCAGGCGCCGCACCTTGGCCGCGCATTATCTTGCGACGCTCGGCAGGAATCCGCCTTGTGCACTACCGGCGCCGGCCCACCCCAGAGAAGACGACGGCCATAGCTGGAACATGTTTTGTGTTCTGCTGCCGCTTGATCGCATGAGCATCTCCCGTAAGCAGTTTATCGACGCGATGCACTCGCGAGGCATCGGTATCGGCGTGTCCTACGAAGCGTTGCATCTTACGACTCTTTGTCGGCGCTTCGGCTACAAGGAAGGCGATTTCCCGAATGCCGAGCGCATCGGATGCCAAACCGCGACCCTGCCGCTGTTCCCGTCGATGAGTGAGGCCGACGTCGAACGTGTTTGCCGCAACCTCAGCGAAGTGCTGCACACAACTTGAACGGATTTCGGAGACACCTGCTCGTGGAACCCATCATTTCTGTCGTGATCCCGGTTTACAACGAAGAAGCCGGGCTGCCGGCCTTATTCGCGCGGCTCTACCCGACCCTCGACCGCCTCGGGCAGCCCTACGAGATTATTTTTGTCAACGATGGCAGCCGGGATCGTTCCGCCGCGATTCTGCGTCAGCAGTTCGAGCGCCGCCCCGATGTCACCCGGGTTGTGCTGTTCAACGCCAACTATGGCCAGCACCTTGCCATCCTGGCCGGCTTTCAACGCGTGCGCGGCAACCGCGTGGTGACCCTGGATGCCGACCTGCAGAACCCGCCCGAGGAAATCGCCAAATTGTTGGCGAAAATGGATGAAGGCTTCGACTATGTCGGGGGCGTGCGCACCGTGCGTCAAGACACCTGGTTCCGCCGCAATGCCTCGCGTCTGCTGAACATGTTGCGTGAACGCACTACGCGTATTCACATGACCGATCAGGGATGTATGCTTCGCGCCTACAGCAGGCAAATCATCGAGGCCATCAACCAGTGCGAAGAGGTCAATACCTTTATCCCTGCGCTGGCTTATACCTTCGCCAATAAGCCCGCAGAAATCCCGGTCGAACACGAAGACCGCGCCGCCGGCACGACCAAGTATTCCCTGTACAAACTGATGCGGCTCAATTTTGATCTGGTCACTGGATTTTCCCTGGCGCCCCTGCAGGCCTTTTCGTTGGTTGGGTTTGTATTGGCCGTTGCCTCGACGGGTGCCGTGGTGTTCCAGATCATCCACCGGCTGGTGCGCGGGGAAGCCGCCGAAGGGATGTTTCAGTCGGTGGCCGACGCCATGCAGTTTTTCCTGTTTGGCGTGGTGTTATTCGGCATTGGTTTGCTCGGTGAGTACATCGGCCGTATCTACCAGGAAGTGTTGCGACGGCCGCGGTTTATCGTAAGCGCCGTGCTCGAAGAACTTTCCGACCCCGTCCCGCAGGCGGAGTCTGGCACGCACGCGGAAACTGTCAGCAGCCGGTCGGCTTCGGTCTAAGCCTCATGACCCGCGCGGTGGTATTTGCGTATCACGACGTCGGCGTGCGCTGCCTGCAAACGCTGCTGGGAGGCGGCATCGAAGTCCCGCTGGTGATGACGCACCGGGACAACCCGTCGGAGAATATCTGGTTTGCCAGCGTGGCCGATCTGGCGCGCCGCCACGCTATCCCGACGCTGTTTCCCGATGACCCAAACCTGCCGCAGGTGGCCCAACGCATCGCGGCGGCGCAACCTGACTTCATCTTCTCATTCTACTATCGCCACATGTTGGGCACAGCACTGCTGTCATGCGCGACCCGGGGCGCGCTCAATGTCCACGGCTCCCTGCTGCCCAAATACCGCGGGCGAGTGCCCGTGAACTGGGCGCTCGTTCACGGCGAAAAACAAACCGGTGCCACCCTTCACTACATGGTGGAAAAGCCCGATGCCGGCGATATCGTCGATCAGCAAGCGGTGCCGATCCTGCCCGACGATACGGCGCTCGACGTATTCCGCAAGGTCTGTGTCGCCGCCGAGATGGTGCTTCACCGCAGTCTGCCGGCGCTGGTTGCCGGCAACGCGGCGCGTCTCCCGCAGGATTTGGGCAAGGGCAGTTATTTTGGCGGCCGCAAGCCCGAGGATGGATGCATCGATTGGCAATCTCCCGCGGCGGTAGTGCACAATCTGGTGCGTGCCGTGGCCCCGCCCTATCCGGGCGCCTTTACGACCATAGGTGGCAGATCCGTGCGGTTGCTGCGTACGCTGTTGCAGCCCGGGCGCCGCGGACCCTGTGCACGGCCTTCCCTGTACTGCGCAGCGGATCGCTGGTATGCCCAATGCGGCGACGCGGGGGTATTGCGGATCGTGGAGTTGGAACTGGAAGGCAGCATACTGACGGACGAAGGAATCGGCTCGACCTTTGGAAAAGCGCCGATCGCCCTGCTGTCCAACACCCTGGAAAATGCATGAAAAAAATACTGATACTGGGCGTCAATGGCTTTATCGGCCATCACCTGTCGAAGCGAATTTTGGCCACGACGGACTGGGAAGTGTTCGGCATGGATATGCAATCCGAACGTGTCGCCGATCTGCTCGACCACAAGCGCTTTCATTTTTTCGAAGGCGATATCACCATCAACAAGGAGTGGATCGAATACCACATCCGCAAGTGCGACGTGATTCTACCCCTGGTGGCAATCGCCACACCGGCGACCTACGTGAAGGAACCGCTGCGAGTCTTCGAGCTGGATTTCGAGGCCAACCTGCCAATCGTGCGCTCCTGCGTCAAACACCATAAGCGCATTATTTTTCCCTCCACCTCGGAGGTCTATGGCATGTGCACGGACGGCGAATTCGATCCGGACAACTCGGACCTGATTTATGGCCCGATCAACAAGCCGCGCTGGATTTATGCCTGCTCGAAACAACTGATGGACCGGGTGATCGCCGCCTATGGCCAGCAGGAAGGGCTCGACTACACCCTATTCCGGCCTTTCAACTGGATTGGCGCGGGGCTGGATTCCATTCACACGCCCAAGGAAGGCAGCTCACGGGTCATCACCCAGTTTTTCGGCCATATCGTGCGCGGGGAATCCATTCAATTGGTCGATGGCGGGCAGCAGAAACGCGCGTTCACCTATATCGACGACGGCATCGATGCCTTGCTAAAAATCATCGCCAACAAAAATGGCATCGCCGCTGGAAAAATCTACAATATCGGCAACCCGCGCAATAACTACTCGGTACGCGAACTGGCGCAAATGATGATCGAACTGGCCCTGACCTACCCCGAATACCAGGCTGCGGCACGCCAGGTCAAAACAGTGGCCATCACGGCCAACTCCTATTATGGAGCGGGCTACCAGGATGTGCAGAATCGCGTGCCGAAAATCGACAATACGCGTCAGGATCTGGATTGGGAGCCGGGCGTGGATATGAAAACCGCGCTGAAGAACATTTTCGATGCCTATCGAACCCACGTTGCGGAAGCCAGAGAGTTGCTAAACTGAAGATGAAGCTGGCATTAAAAATCGATGTCGACACTTACCGTGGCACGCGCGAAGGTGTGCCGCGCCTGGTCGAAATGCTCAAGGCGCAAGGCGCCGGTGCAACTTTTCTGTTCAGCCTCGGCCCGGATCATACCGGTCGGGCGATCAAACGGATTTTCCGGCTGGGCTTTCTGGGCAAGGTGCGGCGCACATCCGTGTTGAAACACTATGGCATCAAAACGCTGCTCTACGGAACGCTGCTGCCGGGCCCCGATATTGGCCGTCGTTGTGCCGACGAAATGCGCACCGCGCGCGATGCCGGTTTCGAGGTCGGCATCCACACCTGGGACCACGTGCTTTGGCAAGACCGGGTAGGCGACGCATCCGCTCAATGGACGCAACACCAGATGACGCTCGCCTGCGAACGCTTTCAGGAAATATTCGGCGAACCGGCACGGGTGCACGGTGCCGCCGGATGGCAAATGAACCGCTATGCCTATCGCCTCACCCAGCGACTGGGCTTCAGCTATGCCTCGGATACTCGCGGGAGCATGCCCTTCATCCCCATTTATCAGGGAGAGATCATCGCCTGCCCGCAGTTGCCCACCACGCTTCCCACCCTGGACGAGCTGATTGGTAGCAACGGCTTAACGACCGACAACGTCGCGGAACATTTGCTTGAACTCACCAGCGCTCGTTCACCGGCCGGTCACGTCTATACCCTTCACGCAGAGCTGGAGGGCATGCGTCTGGCGCCGGTGTTCGAAAAACTCCTCTCTGGCTGGCGCAAGCAAGGTTATGAGCTGTGCTCCCTGAATCGGTATGTGGAATCGCTGGTGGTGAAGGATTTGCCGCGCCACGAAGCCGCCTCGGGCAGCGTCGAGGGTCGCGGCGGCGCGCTCGCCGTTCAGGGTCGTGAATTTCTGACCACGGCAGCGGCATGAACGCCTTCGCTTGCCTCCGACGCCGGTTTCGGTAAACAATCCGGACCATTATGGAAACTTCGCTGCTCGGCCTCCAGGTCCCCGATTTCGAAATTGCCTCGACCGGCAACACGAGCTTCAGGCTTTCCGGTTGCCGGGGCAGTCCTCTGGTCATTTACTTCTATCCCAAGGACAACACCCCCGGTTGTACTACGGAGGGTCAGCAGTTCCGCGATTTGTTCGCGGAGTTCCGCAAACTCGACTGCGCCGTCGTGGGCGTTTCGCGGGATAGCCTGAAATCGCACGAAGGCTTCAAGGCGAAAATGAGTTTTCCGTTCGAGCTGCTGTCCGATGCCGACGAGAAGGCCTGCAATCTGTTCGGTGTCATCAAAATGAAAAACATGTATGGCAAACAGGTGCGTGGCATTGAGCGCAGCACCTTTGTCATCGATGGCCAGGGCATGGTGCGGGCGCAATGGCGCGGCGTCAAAGTACCCGGCCATGCCCAGGAGGTGCTGGAATTCGCAAAATCTCTCTAAACTACGACAGGAGTCTTGATGGTCCTTCGACGGAGTAATCCGCAGCCGTTCGTTTGCATGTTTTCCCTAGACCGTCTTTCCCGGGGCAACCCATGACTCCGCGCAAATCCGCTCCTACCCTCGTTACCCAGCTTCATCCCCACCCCAAGCTGTTTGTCCTCGATACCAACGTGCTGATGCACGATCCGACCAGTCTGTTCCGTTTTCAGGAACACGACGTGTATTTGCCGATGGCCACCCTGGAGGAACTCGACTCGAACAAAAAAGGCATGTCAGAAGTGTCGCGCAATGCCCGTCAGGCAAGCCGGTTTCTGGACGAAATAGTCTCGCCGGTCACCGGCGACATTGCCAATGGCATTCCGCTGGCCGGCTTCGGCGCCAAGGAAGCGACCGGCCGGCTGTTTTTGCAGACCGAGGCAATCGACTATCCCCTGCCTGCGAGCATGGCCTCGGGCAAGGCGGACAATCAGATTATCGGGGTAGTCAAACACCTGCAGGATGCCCGCGACAAACGCCAGGTGATTTTGGTCAGCAAGGACATCAACATGCGCATCAAGGCGCGTGCGCTGGGACTGGCGGCGGAGGACTATTTCAGCGACAAGGTCCTGGAAGACACCGATTTGCTCTATACCGGCACACGCGCGCTGCCGGCGGATTTTTGGGACACTCACGGGCGCGAAATGGAATCCTGGCAGCAGGAGGGTCGCACCTTCTATCGGATTCACGGTCCCCTGTGCGACAGTCTGATGGTGAATGAGTTTGTCCATCTCGAAGCCGACAAGCCGTTTTTTGCCCAGGTGCGGGAGCAAAGCGGCAAGACCGCGATCCTGCAAACCATCCGCGACTTCAGCCACCAGAAAAACAATGTCTGGGGCATCACGGCTCGCAATCGGGAACAGAATTTCGCTCTCAATCTGCTGATGAACCCGCAGACCGACTTCGTCACCCTGCTGGGACAAGCCGGCACCGGCAAGACCCTGCTGACCTTGGCCGCGGGGCTGATGCAGACCCTGGAGGACAAGGTCTATTCGGAAATCATCATGACCCGGGTGACCGTCCCGGTGGGCGAAGACATCGGCTTTTTGCCCGGCACCGAGGAAGAAAAAATGACGCCCTGGATGGGCGCCCTCGAAGACAACTTGGACGTGCTCAACAAAACCGACGACGAAGCCGGCGAATGGGGCCGGGCCGCCACCCGCGATCTCATCCGCTCGCGGATCAAGGTCAAATCGCTCAACTTCATGCGGGGGCGCACCTTCCTCAACAAATTCCTCATCATCGACGAAGCACAAAACCTGACGCCGAAACAGATGAAAACCCTCGTCACCCGCGCCGGGCCGGGCACCAAAGTCGTCTGCCTGGGCAACATTTCCCAGATCGACACGCCCTATCTGACCGAAGGCAGTTCCGGGTTGACCTACGTGGTGGATCGTTTCAAGGGTTGGGCGCACAGCGGCCACGTCACGCTGATGCGAGGCGAACGATCGCGTTTGGCGGACCATGCCGCCGAGGTGCTTTAGCCAGGTTATACGCTTCGAAAACGGGCCAGGATGGCCCCGGCATTGCAGGACAGAGAGCGAGGGCATAAACTAGCGGCTACCATGGATTGTGCGTGGCAACCGTTTCGTCACAACATATAGCTCCTCTTCGAAATATCGTCGGCGCGTGCCCTCGCAGGCCGCTTTCTCCTCCGTTATCTAGACTGTGGATACGGCACGGGATGGCGTCGCTCGTTTTGCTGTCCTCGATGATGAAGTTCGCCTACGCGGTGGATCTGCCAGGACTGACTGTGCAATCCCGACAAGGGCAAGCACTGCGAGCCGAGGCCGGTCTGTCTGCGTTGCCCGAGGAGAAGATCACGACCGCGTGCCTCGCGCTGGGCTCGGCCGCGGACGCACCTTATGCCGATTATCCGGTTCTCGATCAAGCGACGCTCAGACTTGATCCCACCGGCACCAAAATCGAGATTCGCGGCGCAACACCGATTCACTCTCCTGGTCTGGAGATTGTTCTGCGCGTCCAGTGCCCCGATGCCGCTCTTTACGCAAAAATTTTTCGGGTACTGATTCCGCCCGCCACCCAGGCGGCGCCCTCGAAACGGCGCGGATATCGTCTGCGCATCGCGCAAGGCGAAACTCTGGAAGACATCGCCAGGATGTTACTTCCGAAACAATACGAACTTCGCGAATCGCTGATCCGCCAGACAATCGCGGGGAATCCCGCGGCATTTCCCGAGGGTAAGGAAAGGGACGTGGCGGCCGGCACGGTCTTGTGGTTCCCCGACTTGCGGGACGTGAACAGCGGCGCATCCCGAACCCAGGTTGCGCAGCCGCGTTTGTCCAAGCCGAAAACGAAGCGAGTCGAGGCAAGGCCCGTTCGACCGGCTGTTGCGAAATCCGCCGGCAACCGCATTCCTGCGGAACCGATCAATCTTCGACGGGCACTGAAGCTCGGAGAGCAGCCCGGGCCGGCCGAATGCCGCACCCTGGCGAAACTCTGTGGGACGGATTCCGCTGTTCTTGTCAGCCTGCCAAAAAATCTGCCGGCGGGCGCACATCGTGACGTCGTGCCGCTGCTGCGGCAAGAAGGGTTCGATGCCCAGATCCTTCGTCTCGAACAATCACTGGCGATACTGGCCAACTCCATCGCCACGACGTCACCCAGCCGTGCGCCCGAGTCCATGTCGGCTCTTCCGACAACTACTCAGAGCCCGCCACCGGTCGTGCCGCATCCCTGGGTGAATTGGCTGGTAGCGGCTTTGATTGCGCTGATTGCCGCCGCAGCCGGATTTGGGCTGGGACGCAGGAAAGTTCGGCCAGAGCGTCGGGAGCCCTTTGTCGTGCCGCCCGTCGATGAGAAACTCAATCTCATGCTGGTCACGGCGGCCGATGCCATGCGCGATTTCGAGAACACCCGGGATCCCTCCCGCGCCGGCAGGCGAAGAAGCGATGCCACGACCCCGTGGGCGCCACTGACGGATGTTTTAGACGCCGCTGCACCCGCCGCAACTGGACTGTCGGCAACGGCACCTGCCCCGGCCGGCATGGCCCCTATAGTGTTCACCGCCGCGGAATCCCTCCGCGACATACTCGCCACCCAACCGGTGAACGCGCCCCGAGTTGAACGCATCGATACGGCGACAAACGAAATCGGATTATCCGGGGAGGAATCCTTCGAAATCGACCAGGCAATGGATGGCAGCGGCGCCCTGCTCGACGATGTGGATCGCTTCATAGCAACAGGAGATTTTCAGAATGCAATCACCCTGCTCCAATACCGCGTGCAACAGGAGCCCTTGAATCGGTCGGCCTGGATCAAATTGCTGGGGGTGTATCGCAAGGCAAAAATGGATGCGGATCTGGACGCCACGATTCGTGAATTCAGAACTTACTTCCCGCGCAATACTTCTACCGATTAACCCGAAACCGACATTCAGCTACAGAGATCACAGAGAACACAGAGAAATTTCAGGAATTGGATCAGCGTACTTCGCTCACCAAATGGGTGAGTATGCAAAACAACTTACCTTCTTGATTTTCCTTTGTGTCCTCTGTGGAAAAAGTTTTTTAGGTTTACCGTCGCTCAGAAGCGGCCCGGGTCGGCAAAGTTCGCGAAGCGCGTATATTCGCCCTGAAATACCAGCGTCACTGTCCCGATGGGGCCGTTTCTCTGTTTGCCGATGATCACTTCGGCCTTGCCCTTGTCCGGAGAATCCGGGTTGTAGACTTCATCGCGATAGATAAAAAGAATCACGTCCGCGTCCTGTTCGATGGCGCCCGATTCACGAAGGTCCGACATCACCGGACGTTTGCTGGGACGTTGCTCCAGACTGCGGTTCAATTGCGATAACGCAATAACGGGAACGCTCAATTCCTTGGCCAGCGCCTTGAGCGAGCGCGAAATTTCGGAAATTTCGGTGGCGCGGTTTTCACCCTGGGAACTGGCCGACATCAACTGAATGTAATCGATCACGATCAGGCCGAGTTTTCCGTACTGCCTGTGCAGCCTGCGAGCGCGGGCTCGCAACTCCAATGCATTCAACGCGGCGGTTTCGTCGATATGAATCGGGGCATCGTTGAGCCGCCCCACCGCGTCGGTCAGCCGTCGCCAGTCTTCGTCCGCCAGCCGTCCGGTGCGCAACTTGTGCTGATCGAGTTTGCCCACACTGCCGAGCATTCTCATCACTAATTGAGAGCCGGACATTTCCATCGAGAATATGCCCACCGGCAACTTGGAATCCAGCGCGACATGTTCAGCCATGTTCAGCGCCAGCGAAGTTTTTCCCATGCTCGGCCGTCCCGCCACAATCACCAGGTCGCCCGGCTGCAAGCCCGAGGTCATGCGATCCAGGTCGGTAAAACCGGTGGGTACGCCGGTGACGTCGGAAGGATTGTCCCGGTTGTAGAGCAGATCGATTCGCTCGACCGCCTGGGTCAGCAGAGGCTGAATGTCCACGAAACCTTGCCGGCCGCGAGCGCCTTCTTCCGAAATCGCAAAGACCTTCGACTCCGCCTCGTCCAGCAGTTGGCCGGCTTCCCGCCCCATGGGGTTGTAGGCGCCGTCGGCGATTTCGGTGCCGACCTCGGCAAGTTTTCGCATCACCGAGCGCTCGCGAACTATTTCCGCATAACGCCGGATATTGGCCGCCGAGGGCGTGTTCTGCGACAAGGCGCCCAGATAGGCAAGCCCGCCAACACCTTCCAGCTCCTTGGTGCTTTCGAGACTCTCGGCCACAGTGATGACGTCCGCCGGCCGGGAATGGCCGATGAGCTTTGAGATATGGCGATAGATCAGCCGATGGTCGCCACGGTAAAAATCCGACTCGCCAATGAAGTCCGCGATCTTGTCCCAGGCCGTGTTATCCAGCAGCAGGCCGCCCAGCACCGATTGTTCGGCCTCCACCGAATGCGGCGGCAGGCGGATCAACTCCACCTGACTATCGGTTTGCCGCTGGGCCGCGAATTGAGCCATCGTTATTGATTTTGTGGGAGATTTTTTCCAGGCGACGGAAACTATCGCCGGGCTGACAATCTATCCTAAAACAATCAGCAGAACCACCGAGGGATGATAGAAGACAAAACCCAGAAGGCGCGCTTGGGCGCCATGCGCACGCTCGGTCAATCTCGATGCATCACCTACCTGGTTATCCTGCGTCGCTTCCTTACGCAAGACTGGCGCGCGGACATGATCCGGATGGATTGGACGATGGCCGGAAGCAGGCTACCCGATCAAGGACCGGTTCATAAGGCCACGGCACGCAATTCTTCAAACATGGCTTCGCCAAACTTGCATTGCAAAATTGTAACAACCAAGCGGACCTGCAAGACATCGCGTTCGTTTGCTCTAATATCTTCTTTCGACCAACTGAAACAATCGAAGCGTGACGTTGATGTCCTAAAGACATTTTAAGAATGCGATGCCAGTTATTTTCGCCAACCTCCGCCCGCAAGACTGTGGCCTCGACCCGGTGCGGTGTGCACAGCCTCTGCAGCGACGCCGAGACTGACGAAAGCGACTTGGCAACGGATGACTGCATGAGTCATCGAGTGATGAGACAGACGAGGAACAAGGGGTGGAGCAGTCCAGAAACTGGTGTCGGAGCGCCGAAAAGTGGCGCGCAGCATGTTCTGCGCCGTTTAGCGATCACCGATCACCCTTCACGCCTTCGCCATTCACTCAGCCAGGCATTGGCCACACGTTTTACGCTGCTCTAAGCGCGGGGCCCGAGGCCGAGGTCGGCCGAATAAGGATCGTGCGGGTAGTGAAAAGGCACCGGACCATCCGGTTCCCCATCGAGAAACTGCCGCACAAAGGGATCTGTCGAGGCACGCATCTCCGCGGTGGCGCTGGCGGCGCCGACCACGCTATCCGAGATCAGGTAGAGATAGTCGATAACCTTGAGCGCTTCCTCCGCGTCGTAAGAAACGACGATCGAGGTGGCGCCCAGAGCGTCGTTCAGACGGCGGATCAGGTTGCCGATCACGTTGCAGGAAATCGGATCGAGTCCGGAAAAAGGCTCGTCGTACATGATCAGCATCGGGTCGAGCGCGATCGCCCGCGCCAATCCAACGCGCCGCGCCATGCCGCCCGATAGTTCGGCCGGCATCAGATGCGACGCACCCCGCAGGCCCACTGCGGAGAGTTTCATCAGCACCAGATCGCGGATCATGCTCTCGGGCAGATCGGTATGCTCGCGCATCTGGAAGGCGATATTGTCGAATACCGACAAGTCGGTGAACAATCCTCCCAACTGAAACTGCATTCCCATCTTGCGCCGGAGCTGATACAGGGCGGTGCGGCTCAGTTCGTGTACGACCTGGCCATTGACCTTGACGTAGCCTGCCGCCGGAGCGATCTGACCGCCGATCAGGCGCAACAGCGTCGATTTGCCGCAACCGCTTGCCCCCATGATGCCGACCACCTTGCCGCGCGGAATCGTCAGGCTCACGCCTTTTAGCAATGGGCGGCCCGCGTATCCGAAGCGCAGATTGCTGATCTCGACAATATTTTCCGCTGTCATGGGGCTCTACCGAATCCTTTCGCGCCAGTCTACCACCGGTCGCAATTTTCGAGTTGTGGACAAAAATTGAGGGCGGATTAATTTCTGGAAACTTGACCGATCGTCAAACACACAAGCTTGTGCAAATCGAAATCTTCGCGTTCAAGTTTGTGCCGTCTTCCGCTGCGTAGCCCCCTACAACAGGTTCGGAATATCCCTACCCCGAATATCGGATGATTCCGATGTTTCCCCCCAATGAGTTGGCGTAATTTTGTCACAAAAGCAGGGCTCGAATTTTGGTTGACCGTTATGACGCAGCAATAGGGAGAGAGACATGTCAATTGAACGAGAAGCGCGTGTCGATGTAAATCGCCGCAAGGCGCTGAAACTGGGAGCCGGCGCACTGGCCGCGCCTTACGTCATCACGCCCCGCAAGGGGCTGGCACAGGTTGAACCGGTGATTCCTCCCAGCCCGCCAACCCAAGCGTGGGCCGAAGAGATCAAGTGGCCGCGCTCCAAGGAGCCTGTCTCAATGCTCTGGCCAACACCAGCGGGAAAAGCAAATATTTCCGGCGGAGCAAATGTCCCCGGCGGCGAATGCGGCCGTGGTCAGCATCAGGCCTGGGATCGGTTCGGCGACAACACGCTGCTGTACGAAATGCGGGTCAGGGAGGCATCTCACCGCTTGAACACCGCCTATCCGAGCTCAAACATTTGGGGGTTCGATAGCCAATATCCCGGGCCGGTCTTTCGCAATTTCTACCGCAGGCCGGTATTGGTTCGAATCCACAACGAGCTCAACCCCGACTACGTGGGCTTCGGCACACCGGAGATCTCCACGCATCTCCATAACATGCACACCCCATCGGACAGCGACGGCTTTCCGGGAGATTTCTTCGGCACCAGAAAGTTCGGCCCTACCCTGACGGCGCCGGGGCAGTTCAGGGATCACTTCTACCCCATGGTCTACGCCGGCTGCACTGATCCTCAGTACGCCGCGACCGACGGCGATCCGCGCGAAGCGCTCGGCACCCTGTGGTATCACGACCATTGTATGGACTTCACGGCGGCCAATGTTGTCAGAGGTCTGGCCGGCTTTCACATCATGTACGACGAGCTGGATTCGAACGACGAAAACGACACCAATCCCGCCGCGCTGCGCCTGCCCAGCGGCGAATTCGATATGCCGCTCATGTTTCAGGATTTGCGCATCGATCCGAATACCTACCAGGTGGTATTCGATCAACTGAGCCCGGAAGGCGTGGTCGGCGACAAGATTCCCGTCAACGGCATCATAGAGCCGTTCATGAAGGTGGCAAGGCGCAAGTACCGCTTACGGCTGCTGAACGGCGGGCCTTCGCGCAACTACGAGTTCTACCTGGTCACTGCGACCAATGCCATCCAGACCTTTACCTACATCGCCAACGACGGCAATTTGCTGCCCGCGCCCCTGCTCAACCGCAAAAATGTGCGCCTGGGGGTCGCCGAGCGCGGCGATATCGTGGTGGATTTCAGCAAGTATCCGCTGGGCACCGAGCTTTATCTCATTAACCGTCTGAGGCAGACGGATACGCGCAAACCCGACGAGGATCTGCTGAGCACATCAACGGCCCCCAAGCTGCTCAAGTTCATCGTCGACCGCGAGCCGCCCGAAGCCGATAATTCCCGCGTCCCATCGGTGCTGCGCGCGCTGCCGAATTTGCCCGATCTGTCGCTGCTGCGCACCCGCAGCTGGACTTTCAAACGGGAAAACGGGGTCTGGACGGTCAACGGCCGGTTGTTCGATGTCCATAGGGTCAGTGCCCAGATTCCCAAGGGCTCGGCGGAAATTTGGAATCTGCATAACGGTGGCGGCGGCTGGCTGCATCCGGTGCACATTCACTTCGAGGAGGGGCGCATCCTCCGCAGATGGGTGGAAGGGAAGGAGGTGCCGGTGCCCGACCACGAACGAGGGCGCAAAGATGTGTACGTGCTCGGTCCGAATGATTCGGTCCGGCTCGTCATGCGCTTTCGCGACTTTCCCGGCAAGTTCCCCACGCATTGCCATAATGTCTATCACGAAGACCACGCCATGATGTTCCGCTGGGACATCGTCTGAAGGCCGCGCACAAGGAGGCACGATCATGGAAAATACCGCATTTACCCGCAGAAACCTTGTCGCCGGTCTGGCCGCCATAGGGGCCGTCGCACTGGCCGCCCGTACTCAAGGGCCCGAAGCCGCGAAACAACAACCCGCGCCGACGGCGGGAAGATGGAACCAGGCTTGGCCAAACTGCACGCTGACCACGCACGACGGTCGTCAGGTCAAGTTCTACGACGACTTGATTCGCAACAAACTGGTCGTCATCAACGTCATGTTCGCCCGCTGCTTTGGCATCTGTCCCATGATGACCAGGAATTTGTTGAACGTGCAGAGCATGCTGGGAAATCGCGTGGGCAAGGAAGTATTCATGTATTCCATCACGCTCCGGCCCGAGGAAGACACCCCGGGCGTGTTGAAGGAGTATGCGGAGATGCATGAGGTCAAGCCCGGCTGGCAATTTCTCACCGGCAGGCCCGCCGACATCGAATCCGTGCGCAATAAACTGGGCTTTTATGACCCCGACCCGGAATTGGACCGCAATCCCGATACGCACACCGGCGCATTGAAAATCGGCAACGATGCCTACCAACGTTGGGCGATGGCCCCCTCCCTAGCGGAACCCAGGCAGATCGTGACATCGATCCTGCACCTGGATCGCACGCAGAGTGCTCAGGCGCTGTCCAAAGCGCTGAATCAGGCGTGAATGGCTGAAGGAGTGAAGGAGTGAATGAGTGAATGAGTGAAGGCGTGACAGGTGAACGGTTAACGGCCAGAACTTACTGCGCGCCGCTATTCGGCGCTCCACCCCTCGCCCCTCGTTCCTCTCCCTTCTCCCCTGTCCGGAAGTACGTCCGGCAGAGGAAAGAAGCGGCCGACACTTGAAGGCATAAAAAAAAGGCCGCGAACTTCGCGGCCTTTTTCTGATTCCCTAACAGGAAACAATCAACTCGCTGCTTCGCCCAGCACCGACACCGTAATGGTGGCGGTGACGTCGGCGTGGAGATCCAGCGTAATCGGAAAATCGCCCACCTGCTTGAGCGGCCCTTGCGGCAGACGCACCATGGATTTGGTGACGTCGTGACCCTGGGTCTTAAGCGTTTCGGCGATGTCGAAGTTGGTAACCGAACCGAACAATCGGCCATCCACCCCGGCTTTTTGGGTGATCTGGATCATCAGGCCATCGAGCTTGGTGGCACGTTCCTGGGCTTGCGCCAGCGACTTGCCCTGAGCCGCCTCGAGCTCGGCGCGGCGCTGCTGGAATTCCGCAATGGCCTTGTCCGTGGCGCGTTTCGCCTTGCCCTGCGGAATCAGAAAATTGCGCGCGAAGCCGTCCTTGACCTTGACGATATCGCCAAGCTGACCAAGGTTGTGAATCTTTTCCATCAGAATTATCTGCATGCTCATGCTGGTCGTCCTCAGTGCAGGTCGGTGTAGGGCATCAGCGCCAGAAAGCGCGCGCGTTTGATGGCGACCGACAACTGACGCTGGAAATGCGTCTTGGTGCCGGTGATACGCGCCGGGATGATGCGGCCATTTTCGTTGATGAAGTCTTTGAGGATTTCGACATCCTTGTAGTCGACTTCCTTGATACCTTCCGCCGTGAAGCGGCAGAATTTGCGACGCCGGAACAAGGGGCGGTTATTGCGCTCCTTGCCCTTGTCCTTGCCTTTGCTTTTCGCTCCGAATCTTGCCATTTTCCTATGTCCTCGCTATTTCGAATTGGGTTACATGAAACGTCGGTTGTCTCGAGTGGCGATTGCGCATCGCGAGAAACCCTTCAAATTGGTAGTGCCCCTCGGGCGTCGCCCTGCTTAACGATTCCGCTGCCGTGCCCAGTGCCACACAGGCGATTTCCAGAAGTATTTTTCTGGGCAGCCCCGCTTCCTGTTGTTCTGAGTCATGGGCAACCCGGAAATTCAAGGCCGGTATTCCGGCGGGCGTAAATCGCAAGGGGTCGCGCTCGACGAATTTTCCCGTCAGCACCACCCGGTTCTGGTTCACCTGTCCTCAGGCAGCCTCGACAGGTTCCGGTTTCTCGCCGGCATCCGGACGGCTCGCAACCTCGGCCCTCGCGCCGTCGCCCCTGGCGGCATCGCCGACCACGGTGCGGGACTTTTCTTCCTTCATCATCGGGGAAGGTTCGGTCACGGCGCGGCTCATGTTGACGATCAGGTGACGGATCACCGCATCATTGAACTTGTAGGCGTGTTCGAGTTCGGTCAGGGTTTCGGCGTCGCACTCGATGTTCATGAGCACGTAATGCGCCTTGTGGACTTTCTGGATCGGGAACGCCAGTTGGCGGCGGCCCCAGTCTTCCAGGCGGTGGATAACGCCACTTCGGGAGGTGACCATCTGGCGATAGCGCTCGATCATGCCGGGCACCTGCTCGCTCTGGTCGGGATGGACGATAAAAACGACTTCGTAATGCCGCATTGTTTGATCTCCTTATGGGTGAGCCCCTCACGGGGGCGGAAAGCCTCCCGGGATGCGGCCCCGGTGAGGCAAGGAAGCGCGCGATTATACCGATAAACGCTTGAAGATCAACCACCTTGCTTTAGAGAGTGAAAAACGCGCTTAACACGAAGGTGCACGAATACCCTCGCGATAGCGTGGAGTACCCTTTTAGGAAAATACGAAGGGTCACGAAGTAAATCCATTTCAGGAAAACCCGGGGCAGAATTTATTTGTACTTGCTTTCCTTCGTGTCCTTCGTGAAAACCTTCGTGTACCTTCGTGTTGAAGAGTTTTGCGTTTCAGTCGAGTCAACTGAAAGCTGCGATCCCGGTCTGGGCACGCCCGAGAATCAGGGCATGAACATCATGGGTGCCCTCGTAGGTATTCACGGTTTCCAGATTGACCAGATGGCGCATGACATGAAACTCGTCCGAAATGCCGTTCCCGCCATGCATGTCGCGCGCGGTCCTGGCGATATCGAGCGCCTTGCCGCAGGAGTTGCGTTTGATGAGCGACACCATTTCCGGCGTCGCGGCATGATCGTCCATCAATCGCCCGACCCGCAGGGCCATCTGCAATCCGGCGGCAATTTCGGTCTGCATGTTGGCGAGTTTCAACTGGATCAACTGATTGGCCGCCAGCGGACGCCCGAACTGCTTGCGGTCGAGCGTGTACTGACGTGCCGCGTGCCAGCAAAATTCCGCCGCGCCCAGGGCGCCCCAGGCAATCCCATAGCGCGCCTTGTTCAGACAGGAAAACGGGCCTTTTAACCCGCTCACGCCCGGCAGCAGGTTCGCCTCGGGCACCATCACGTCGTCCATCACGATCTCGCCGGTGGCCGACGCGCGCAGACTCAACTTGCCTTCGATCTTCGGGGTGGTGAGCCCTTTCATCCCGCGCTCGAGAAGGAAGCCGCGAATCACGCCCGCCTCGTCCTTGGCCCAAACCACCATCACGTCGGCAATCGGCGAATTGGTGATCCACATCTTGGACCCGCGCAGCCGGTAGCCTCCGGCGACTTTTGTCGCCCGGGTAGCCATGCTGCCTGGGTCGGAACCATGGTCCGGTTCGGTCAGCCCGAAACACCCCACCAGATCCCCTTTGGCAAGGGCGGGCAGAAATTTATCCTTCTGCGCTTCGCCGCCAAAAGCATGAATCGGATGCATCACCAGCGAGGACTGCACGCTCATCGCCGAGCGATACCCCGAATCCACCCGCTCGACTTCGCGCGCAATCAACCCATAGGCGACATGGCTCACGCCGGCGCAACCGTAGCCCTCGATGGTCGGACCGAGGTAACCCATCTTGCCAAAGGCCCGCATGATTTCGCGGTCGAATTTCTCGTGGCGGCTGGCCATCAGCACGCCCGGCATCAGGTCAGACTGGCAGAAGGTGCGCGCCGAGTCGCGGATCAGCCGCTCCTCGTCGGTAAGCTGGGCGTCCAGCAAAAGCGGGTCTTCCCATACAAAACTTGGCTTGGTGCTCATGTCGCGGTTTCAGAGTTTTTTGCATTGTACTGGCGCCACGGCCCGACGTCAGACTTGCCCGCACGAGCGGGCTTTACATCACCTTGGAATAACCCTCCCGCTGCCGGCGCAAGGGTGCCGCTGGCGCAATACTACTTGAGTTGAATCTGGCGGCCTGTCGGCAGGTCACATAACCTATGCGCTAAGACTGCGCACCGTGGCAATGCCCAGAACGGTCAGGATGATGGACCCGACCAAGTGACTCGAAATCATCAGCATGGCCCAGGCATAACGGCTTTGCGCCAACAGCCCGACCGCCTCCGCCGAGAACGAAGAAAATGTGGTGAGGCCACCGAGAAAACCGGTAATCACAAACAGCCGCATTTCCTGCGGCAAGCCGCCGTGCTGGGAGAACATCTCGACGGCAACCCCAATCAGATAACCGCCAATCAGATTGGCGGCCAGCGTTCCCATCGGCATCAGCGGCGTGACGGCATGCAGCGCCGATCCCAACCACCACCGCATCCAGGCCCCCAGCGCCGCGCCAGCGCCAACCGCAATAAATCCCGCAGCACTCATGTCTCACTCCGATCCAATTGCCGATTACACATCATAAACCGGGAAGCGCCCTGCCCGGTTTCGCAATACTCAGGAAGGCGGTTACCTCCGTTTTTCTACCCCCACGTTAGCCCTCGCAAATCGGATCGCCATGTACATAGCGTATCCGCTATAATACAGTCGTGAACTGGAAAGTCACCTTTTACAGTGATCGCGTAGAGGCCGAGATCAACGCACTGCCAGTCGGCCTTGTTGCTCGCTTTGTGCGATACGGCGAGCGCATGGAGATCTATGGGCCAGACCTCGGAATGCCCCACACTCGTTCTATGGGTGATGGCTTATTCGAGTTGAGACTCAAGGCCGCTGAAGGGATTGCACATGTATTCTTTTGCACAGTAGTGGAGCGGCAAATCGTTATGCTCCACCAATTCGTAAAGAAGAGCGAAAAGACACCAAAGAGGGAACTCAAGGTCGCGCGGAATCGAATGAAGGAAATCAAAGATGACTAGCACGTTCAAGAAGTTCAAAGCACGAGCGCTCGCGCGCCCGGAGGTAAAGAAGGCGTACGATGAACTTGCCGAGGAGTTCTCGTTTATCGACGAGGTGCTCAAGGCGCGGGCTGATTCCGGTCTCACACAAGCGGAGTTGGCGGCGCGCGTGGGTACGACACAGTCTGCAATCGCTCGACTGGAGTCTGGCACTCCGAAACATTCCCCCTCAATCGTGACCCTCCAGCGCTACGCTCGCGCCATGGGCTATCGAGTCGAAGTCAAGCTCGTCAAAGAGCGAGGGCTACCCACGCGCTCGAAGGGCCGCGCATAAAACCGCACGCCCTTCAACGCGACGCTGAACATTATGCCGAGTCAAGCCCACCGACCCCATCCCCAAAAATACATAGGCCTCTCCCTCAGCAAAACCGCAAAGGCTCGCCTGCTGCAATCCACCGCCAGTGCGTCAAGGTTTCAGAAACCCATATCGCGCCAGAATGCCCTGTGCCTCCCCCGACTTAACGAACTCGACAAATTTGACGGCAAGATTCTCTTTGCCGTTGCCTTTCACCACGGCGATCGGGTAGGTGATGGGCGTTTGGGTCGCAACTGGGAATACCGACTTTACCCTGCCCGGCATGGCTGCCGCGTCGGTGGCATACACAAATCCGGCATCCACCTCGCCCCGGGCAACGTAATCCAGGCTTTGACGCACGTTCTGGGTGTTGATCATCCTCGCCTTTAATCCCTCCCACAGACCCGCCGCTTCCAGCGCCGCCTTGGAATATTTTCCGACGGGCACGGTTTCCGGATTGCTGATCGCTATGCGCTTTACGCTTTCGGCGCCAAGGCCCTTCAAATCCGGAATGCCTAGACCCGCATCGGCGGGAACCACGACGACTAGCGTGTTCCGCGTGAAGTCGGCGCGGCTTGATCGCACGACCAGGTTCTGCGCCAGCGCCTTGTCCATGGTGTCTTGGTCCGCCGAGGCGAAAACATCCACCGGTGCGCCGCGAGCGATCTGCCGAAGCAGCGCGCCGGAGCCGGCGAAATTGAACAACACCTTGTGACCAGGGTTTGTCTTTTCAAACTCCTTCCCGATGTCGTTGAAGGCATTGGTCAGACTGGCCGCCGCTGAAACGATTATGTCCGCCGCTTTCGCTGTTACTGACAGACAGGCCAGCGTAAGCAGCACAACAAATTGTTTTCGATTTCTCATGAAGTATTTCCCTGAATGACAGTGGTTCAGAAATCTAGCTGCCCGCGCAAGGTAAACGCTTTCTCCTTGTCGGCACTTACGCCGTTTGCCGTTACCGGCGTATCGAATGCGGTATGAACATAATTGATCAGGAAACGGACGTACGCATTGGGCAACCATTTGACCTGTGCGGTGTAAGCCTTGGCCTTGTTGGTTGACACTGTCGTCGGGGGCGTCAGCGTCGCAGCCCCTGCCCCCAGCACCCCGGTACCGGCAGAATTGGTCGTGGTGAAATCGCCGCCATCGAATGCACTGTAGCGCCCGGCCAGTTCCCAGGCGCCATTTCCCCCGCCGGACTCCATCGAGAAATTATTACGCGGCCGCAAGCGCCCATAGATGCCGTTGCGATAGGAATCGGCATAGACCTCACCGGTGATCATCCAGGCGAGGCTGACATAATACGCATCGAGCTTGCGGTCGTAGTCCAGTCCGCCGGGAGTCCTGCCTTCGTATTGCGCCTTCCATACCTCGGACTGTACCTTCACCGGTCCGTAGGCCACAGTACCTTCCAGGGCGGTGATCGTGCGATCCACGCTGTTTCCAGTCAGCCCGGCCGAATTGAAAAACGTAATGCCACGGGCTTCGGTTTGCACGGTTGCGGGTGAGAATGCGGTACCCCCCCGAGAGGCAACGCTGCCCGTCTTGTACGACGCGCCGAAATGCGCAACCACATCCTGCGCGTCTAGGAACGACGCGAAATCCTGCACCAGGCGAACGGATACATCTTTGCCATCGGCCAGGGATTCCTGAGTGTTGGTCTGGCTTTCTTCCAGATTAAGGCCTGCGCCGTTGCTGATGGTCACGCCGTAATACATTCCCTTCACTGGCGCGCCATGCACCATGATTCCCCGGTCATAGTTCAGGTTCTGCAACAGGGATTGGGTCAACGCTCGTTCCTGAAAATCGGTCAGCACGTCAAACATGCTGTTCTCCAGACCAAATTGTGGTTTGAATTGCCCGATACGCAACCGGGCTGCCGGAAACCAGGTCGCTTCGAGCCAGCCGTTGGTGAGCGCGGCACTTTGAATTGTGGTCCCCGTCGCCGCACCGTTGATGAATTCGCCTTCCAGGTACATCTGATAATCCTTCATCACCGTCAGCCCCACTCCGATCCGCGCCCGCCGCACGGCAAAGGTACTTGCGCTGACACCATTCGGATCGTAAGTACGGTAATCCCCCTGGATGCGGCCATTGAAACGCAGCGCCCAGTTACCCCTGGGATCGTTGAACTCCAAGCCTTCGCCCAAAGAAGATGATGCAATCGATGTCTCTACCTTCTGGGTCGTGGCATCGAATTTTTCGCTGGCCTGCCCGAGCTTGTCTCGCAGCTCGTCGAGCTCCGTTTTGAGCGAACGCATCTGCGTTTCAAGATCCTGGATTGTCGCGGACGATTCCTGCGCGAAGACCGGCGTCGAGCTCCAAGCAAAGAATGCCATTGCCAGCACAATGGATACAGCGCCGGTGCGACCTGGTTCAGATTTCAAATTTGCATCTCCGATACATGAAAATTAGGTTATATATTCCGATATATAACGCTAAACGAAAAATCAAGCACCACTTTCCAGCGCAACATCTGCAGCGATTTCATTCTTCCCCGCATAGGTTTCCAACAACAATTGACGGATGGCACCCCTGACCGGCGCGCCCTTTTCGTCGCGGTATGGCGGCCCCTTGAGATCCATGGAACGTTCGACTCGCCCTTCGCGCAGAATCACGACGCTTTGAGCCAGTGCTGCTACGTCCTGCGGATCATGGGTAATAACCAGCATCGGAACCTTGAACAGCGCCTGTGTCTTCAGCAATTCCTCGCGCATCCTGATTCTTAACAACGGGTCCAACGCGGCGAACGGTTCGTCCAGCAGCAGAACCGCCGGCTTTCGGATCAGTGCGCGCGCCAACGCAACGCGCTGACGCTGACCGCCGGAAATCTGCGACGGATAACTCTTGTGCAGTTGATTCAGCTCGAAGAGTTCGAGAATCTCGCGTACCTTGCTTCGCATGTCCGCGGACCAGTGCCGATGCCACCACTTGCGTAGAGGAAAAACGATGTTCTCTTCCACCGTCATATGCGGAAACAGCGCGTAGTCCTGGAACAGGTAACCGATCGACCGATCCTTTGCCGCAAGGTTGATTCCGGCATCGCTGTCGAACAATACCCGCCCGTCCACCACGATACGCCCGCGCTCCGGGTGCTCCAGTCCCGCTATCGCCCTCAAGGTCACGCTCTTGCCCGACCCTGACGGCCCAAACACCACACTTATGTCGTCACGACAGGTAAACGCCACATCAAGATGGAACTCGCGCGACATCGATCGCAGAATTTTTTTCAGCACCACCTCGATTCGCATCGGCAAGCCTCAGTTGGCGAACCGGGGTTTAAGCAAGCGCCCGGAAGCCACCAGTATCGAGATACATACGATCGAAGTGACGATTACCAGAAAATTGGCGACATGGTCGCGGCCTGATTCCACCGCATCGTAAATGGCGATGGACAATGTCTGTGTGCGTCCGGGAAGATTGCCCGCAATCATCAAGGTGGCGCCGAACTCCCCTAATGCCCGCGCAAAACCCAGCATCGCCCCGGCCAGGATGCCACGCCACGCCAGGGGCAACGTAACGCGAACAAATACCTCCCACTCCGATTTACCCAACACGCGCGCCGCCTGTTCGAGTTCCCTTTCCACTCCTTCGAAAGCAGTGACCGCCGCCTTGTACACGAGAGGAAAAGCCACCACGCAGGAAGCGATAACGGCTCCCTGCCAGGTAAAAACCAGGGTGATTCCAAAATGGGTCTCCAGCCACTCTCCGATCGGGCCTCGGCGGCCCAGCAATACCAGCAGGTAGTAGCCCAGCACGGTCGGCGGCATGACCATCGGCAGTGTCATCGCCGCATCGAAAACATCCCGGCCCACGAACCGAAACCGGGCGACCACCCAGCCAATGCCCACCCCCAGCAGGGTCGCAAACAGCGTGGCCCACGCCGCAACCTTGAGCGTCAGGAGCAAGGGAACCAGGACGGCTTGCGAGGTCATAGGGTTATTTTTGGATTCATTGGACGCGAATTGCGCGGTCAATCCCGCATCGTCATATCCTCAAGTATATAACGATAAACGGATTTTCAATTTTGAGCACCGACGGCTCTGCCTTCCAACTGCCAGCATATGGATGGGTAACCCAAAAAAATAAGCAGCGTCTCGCGTTCACGCAAGACGCTGCTCAAGCTCGAAAGACCCTCCGGCGGGATCTCGGACCGCGCGGAAAGCTGTCGCTATATTCATTGGAACATAGCGGTTTGTCAACTCCTCAGTTCTGAGGAGGAAGGCAAGTGCGGGAAGTACTTTTAAGGAAATGCGGGACAAGCGTCGCCCCGACTCTGAATTTGACCTTCGGGCAGGCTAAACCGGGAAATCAGCTTATCTTGAAGATTCTGAATTCCCGTTTGCCCGGGAATGACACAAGGTCACCTGTTCAAGGTTTCCGCGCTTTTGACGCAAAATGACTACTGCTCAGTCCTTCACCATCAGCGACGCAAATTCCCCCAGCTCCTTTGCCACGCTGGCACTGGCCTTGGCCTCCATCTTCCGATAGCGCTCCAAAACGCCCATGCCAAACTCCGTCACGGCAGCCCCTCCTCCGGCCCTGCCGCCGGTGAGTGTGACAACCACGGGCGATTTGAAGCATTGGTTCATGGTGTCGACCAGCAACCATGCCCGGCGATAGGACATGTCCATCTGGCGCGCCGCCGCCGAAATGGAACCGGATTCGGCGATGGCCTGGAGCAGATCGGCCTTGCCCGGGCCCATGGCGATCACCTTGCGGAACATGATGCGAATCTGCGGCCGCAGGCGATTGCCCTGGGCGGTGCCGGGTGTTTTTTTGACAGCCATCAGCGTGCCCAGCGATCCGCGGCGGCATCGTCCGCGGTTTTGGCTTCCACCCAGCGCGCGCCTCCCGGGGTATTTTCCTTCTTCCAGAACGGGGCCCGGGTCTTGAGATAATCCATCAGAAACTCGCAGGCCTGAAACGCTTCCCCGCGATGGGCGCTGCTCACCACCACCAGCACGATCTGGTCAGTGGGTTTGAGCGTCCCCACCCGGTGAATGACACACACGTCGTAGATGTCCCAGCGCCCCTTGGCGTCGGCGACAATTTTCTCCAGCGCCCGCTCCGTCATGCCCGGATAGTGCTCCAGCGTCATCTCGGCCACGGCCGCGCCGTCATTAAGGTCGCGAACTATGCCGACAAAACTGGCCACCGCACCGACCTTGGCATTGCCATGCCGAAGCGCGGCGATTTCGGCGCCGACATCAAAATCCTCCGTTTGCACCCGCACGCCCACCTTAACCTCCCGTCACCGGCGGAAAGATCGCAACTTCGTCGCCAGCGACAACCGGGTTGGCGCTATCGGCCATATCCTGATTGACCGCCACGCGTACCGGTCGGCCGGAGGCCAGCTCTTTCTCCCATGCGCCGCCGCGCTCCCTGAGCAACGCAAGCAAGGCGCCCACATTGGCAATGCCCTCGGGCAAGGCGAGTTCCTCCGCATCGCGCCCCAGAGCCTCGCGCAGGCGCGCGAAATATCGGAGGTGGACGGTGGCAATTTTCGAATCGTTCGGTTTCATGGCATCGGGCATCCGCATCTTTGGCGATTATTGTAGCGCCACTGGTTCGACCCCGTTATTCCTGTTCGAATATAATGTGTCGAAATCGACCATCTGCCATGAATCTCGAACCGATCCCGAACCTGAAGATGAAGTCCCTCCCCGGCGCGAATGGCCTGGTGGATCGCCGTGGAAGAGCCTTGCGCGATTTGCGCATCTCCGTCACCGACCGCTGCAATTTCCGCTGCACCTATTGCATGCCGAAGGAAGTCTATGGCCGGGATTTCCAATTTCTGGAGCGCGCCCAGTTACTGAATTTCGATGAAATCCACCGCCTGGTCAGAATTTTTCGCGATCACGGCATCGAAAAAATCCGCATCACCGGCGGCGAACCACTGGTCCGCCGGCAACTGGAAAAACTCATTGAACTGTTGGCCCTCGAACCGGGGCTCGATCTGACGCTCACCACCAACGGCTCGCTGCTCAAGCAAAAAGCCCGGGCCTTGAAAGACGCCGGTCTGCACCGTGTCACCGTCAGCCTGGATTCGCTTGACGACGCGGTATTCCGATCGATGAACGATGTCGATTTTCCAGTAGCCAAGGTTCTGGAGGGCATCGAAGAAGCCGATCGCGTGGGCCTGCGGCCGCTCAAGGTAAACATGGTCGTCAAACGCGGCGTCAACGACCAGAGCGTGATCGACATGGCACGCCACTTCAAGGGTAGCGGCCATGTTCTGCGCTTCATCGAATTCATGGATGTGGGCCACACCAACGGCTGGAAAATGCATCATGTGGTGCCCTCCCGTGAATTGGTTACACGGATCAGCGAGGTATTCCCTCTCGAATCCCTGGAGCCGAATTACACCGGCGAAGTGGCCGAACGCTGGCGTTACCTGGACGGCAGCGGCGAAATCGGCTTCATCTCTTCGGTGACACAGGCCTTCTGCCGCGACTGTACCCGCGCGAGGCTCTCGGCGGAAGGCTCTCTCTACACCTGCCTGTTCGCTGCCGAGGGGACCGATCTGCGCAAGCTGATCCGCGGCGGTAGCAGCGACTCGGAGGTTGCCCAGGTCATCGCCAAAGTGTGGGCCGCCCGGACGGACCGTTATTCGGAAATCCGGACCGAAGAAACTTCCAAGCTGCGCAAGGTGGAAATGTCTTACATCGGAGGCTAGATAATTTGAAAAGAACCGACCTTGCAAAAAACAAAGGCAAAAAAATCGAACACCAGATGAATCCCACGGCGGCGCGCGACCGGTTTGGCCAGGGCGCGGGCGCCGTCATCGATAGGCGCGAACAGCGCAAGCGCGATCAGGCGCTGGGGCTGGTGCCCTTCGCGGTCAAACTGGAAAACGATCTGATCAAACGAATCCATATGCTGGCGCAGGAGCGCAACACCGGATTAAACGAATTGGTGGCCGAACTGCTGAAAAAAGGCCTGGGCAATAAATAGTCGCCTCCCGTCGCCAACACGTCTGCCGCTATGAATTCCATCGAATCCCTGCACGATCTGGCCACCGCGTCCGACTACGATCCCAATTCGATGCCGGTGGAAAAGGCACGCGAGCATATTCGCCGCTTTCTATCGCCGGTCACCGCATCCGAACGCCTGTCCATTCGCTCGGCCCTGGGGAGAGTGTTGGCGGAGGATGTGTTATCGCCGATCGATGTGCCCCAGCACGACAACTCGGCGATGGATGGCTTCGCCCTGCGCTTCGAGGACATCAAGACCGATGGCGAATCGCGACTACGAGTAATCGGCAGTTCCTTTGCCGGCCGCCCATTCCAGGGAAAGGTCGACAAGGGCGAAGCGGTACGTATCATGACCGGCGCGGTGTTGCCCTCCGGCGCCGACACCGTCATTCAACAGGAGCAGGCAAAACTTTCCGGCGACCAGGTGAGTGTCGCGCCAGCGGCGAAACGCGGCGCCAATACCCGGCAGGCGGGCGAGGATCTTCGGCACGGCGCGGTAGCACTACGGCGCGGACAACCCATTCGCGCGGCCGAGATCGGTATGCTGGCGTCTCTCGGCATCGGCGAAATTGCGGCATTCCGGCGCCTGCGGGTGGCTTTTTTTTCCACCGGCGACGAACTGGTCGCGATCGGCCAGCCTCTTGGCGCGGGGCAAATTTACGACAGCAATCGTTATACTCTGTACGGCGTATTGACCCGGCTTGGATTCGACGTCATGGACATGGGCGTGATTCGCGACGATCCCTCAGCCATCGAACAAGCCTTCAGCAACGCTTCGGAAGAGGCGGATGTCATCATCACCAGCGGCGGCGTTTCAGTGGGCGAAGCGGACTACGTCAAGACGATTCTCGATCGGCTGGGCCAGGTGCTGTTCTGGAAAATCGCCATGAAGCCGGGGCGGCCGCTGGCCTACGGAAAGATTGGCAGCGCGCATTTTTTCGGCTTGCCAGGCAATCCGGTTGCGGTAATGGTGACGTTCTACCAGTTCGTTCGCGATGCACTGCTGTATTTGCAGGGCCAATCTGCCGTCACACCGATGCCGACATTGAAGGTGAAGTGCACCACGCCGATCAGAAAAGCTCCCGGGAGAACCGAGTTCCAGCGCGGCATCCTGCGGCAGGGTGCCGACGGCCAATGGACGGTCGGTACAACCGGCGACCAGGGTTCGGGGATACTTTCTTCGATGAGTCAGGCCAATTGCTTCATCGTTCTGCCCACGGACCAGGGCAACCTGGAAACCGGGTCACTGGTCGACGTGCAGTTGCTCGAAGGGCTAATCTGACCCAATGCTGTTCGGTTAGCCGCTCGGGCTGAGCTTGTCGAAGCCCATTTCCCCTTCTACAAGCTCAGGGCGAACGGGCTTAAGCGTAAAGTATTGTGATCTGCCCCCCCTATTATCGGACGTCAATTTCCACCCGCCGATTCCTAGGCTCATTTACGCCATCGTCGGTCGACACCAGCAATTCGTTTTCTCCCCGCCCGGCAACTGTTATTACGGACTCTTCGATTTCGTGCTCGACAACCAAGGTGCACACCTGTTCGGCGCGCTCCAGGGAAAGCCATTGTGGCAAAGAGCTTTTTTAACATGAAAGAAACGATGGTCCAATCGCGCACAAGCCTCCCCACCTCGGTAGGATGGGTTTTCTCCGCGATCTCTTTCATTTCCCGGGGTGGCACCAGGCGCCATGTTCGTCAGGACGATTCGTCCTTGTCCAGCGCCATGTTCGGCCAGCGAGCGAAATTCGAACGACTATCGCTTTTTCTTCCTGGATTTCGGTTCTTCCGGCTTAGGCAGCTCGATCGACACCACCACCGCCTCCGTATGGCGGACCAGCACTTTTTGCCTGGCCACCATCAATTCCAGCACCTCGGCATCGCGGACGTAAAGACTGGTGAAATTCCCTGCCTCGTCCTTGAGCGTCAGGGTTTTTTGCTTGACGGCCACGGCTTCCACCACGGCTGAGACAATACGCTGCCCCTCCCCAGCCACCATTTCCTCTTCGGGCTCCGCGGCCGGTTCCGTCTCTTCTCCGTCCTGCTCCGGAACCGCCTCCTCCTCGACCGCCAGGCGAATTTCCAGTCCCACGGCTTCGTTGTAGCGCACCGTCACTTCGTCGCCGACCTTGGCCTCGGGAAGGTTTCTGACCCGCTCCTCGACGCGCATGGTCATCAAGTACCCTTTGGGGACCTTGACGGTCAAATGCCGGGTAGACAGATCAATAGCTTCCACTGTCGCCTTAATCTTGCCTGACCGTCCATAGTGGACCGGGCCTTTTTCCTTCAATATCACATTGGTCTTTGCCGGTTGCTGGGCCAGCGCACCCGCGTATCCCACGATCAAGCCAAATGCCGCGCTTCCTATCAGCAAGAATTTCGCAATCATGTTGAATTGTTCACCCGTTTTGCATGGAAATTTCATTGTTTTGCGTCTTGTTCCGCGACTCGTCTAGTGTAGTGCTTCATACTCGGCGGCACAAAAGACGGCGAGAGTCGGCGCCATACGGCGTTACAAATCCTCGCCAGGTGTTCAACCTGGCTGCGGTTTGCGCCTTGTCTGGCACCAATTTCGCTGCTTTTGTCGCGCAGTCAGCCGTGGCAACACTCAATCATAAGAGCCACCAAGTACGAAGCACTACACT
>CAMDKM010000029.1 GCA_945900965.1 Bordetella parapertussis
ACAAATCAGGCTCGCCACCCATGTCGGGGAGGGGGATGCTTTGCCGACAATCTTGTGAGACAGAAAATAACCGCTGGAAAGTGCCCTTCAGATCGTCAAACGCGCCATTTCTAACTTCATGTGGAACACTCCCACGGGGAAAAACATTACGGTGAAATATGCAGGCTAAAGCAACGAATGGTTCCGAGAATAATATTGCTGGGGGAGAGCATCCAGCTTTCTCAAAAATACTGGATTCCCGTTTCCACGGGAATGACAACTCTTAGTGTCGTCGAAAATTGAAACTCCCGTAGTCGATTGCTTTCGTTTTCCCCTCGTGCTCCTTCGTGTTTCCCTTCGTGTTGAAAGTGTTTCAGGTTTTGACTTTCCTGGCGTCCAGGAATCTCTTCATGGCGGCCTGGGGCTCCCCGCTGGCATAGGCTTCTTTTTGTGCTTTTTTGCCGGCTTCCAGCGCGGCGTCGAAGCCGGATTGGGTGATTTCCCGGAAACGTTGTTTGGTGAGCCGCACGGCAGTGGGGGCCAGTTTGGAAAGTTCGGTTGCCAGGGCTAGCGATTTCTCCATGACTTCGGCGCGCGGAACCAGGTGATTGATCAGGCCGATATCGTAGGCCCGCTGGCCCGAGATGAGTTCTCCAGTTAGCGACAAGGCAACGTTGTGCGACAGTCCCACATGCAGGGTCATCATGTAGGAGCCGACAATGCTGGCCAAGCCCGCCCTGATTTCGGACTGGCCGATTTTCATTTCCGGAAAGCCCACGCGCAGGTCGGCACACAAGCCGATCTGAAATCCCGCGCCCGCCGCAACGCCGTTAAAAGCGGCCACACAGGGTTTGTCGAGATTGCGTACGGCGCCGTACATCGTGTGCTGGCGGGTGAGCCATGTATCGATATCGGCAACGCCATATCGCGAGGTTTCCTCTAGATCCTGCCCCGAGCAAAAGGCCCGGTCGCCGGCGCCCGTAATAACAACGGCGAGGGTTGCCGCTTCCGCGTTGAGTTCAGTCAGCAGGGTGATAAGTGTTTCCCGGCTTTCGACGTTGACCGCATTAAGTACTTCCGGCCGGTTGAGAGTAACAATCGCCACCGGGCCGGCACGTTCGAGCTTGACGCTGGATGCCATTACTTTTCCTTTTATGAAATTCTAAAAACAGATTGAATCACGGAGGACACTGAGACCACGGAGAAAGGGCCAGGGCAAGACAAGAGATTGGGTGAAGTTATCCTCAGTCGTGCGTCGCGTGTATGTTCAAACGCGAAATTGAGTTTTCTTGAATTGTTTCCGTGTTCTCAGTGTTCTCCGTGATTATTATTTTGGTTTGTCGCCTAAACGTAAGCAGGCCCCTCGATGACCGGGTGCGTGGCGAGGAATTGTTCATCGACTTCGACGCCCAGCCCCGGACTTTCAAGTGGAAACACGTTGCCCTGACGGTCAGTCTTGAAGGGCGTTGATACCAGGGCGTCCCGGAACAGATTGTTCTTCGAGATGTCCGCCTCGAAGTATCCGCCGTTTTCGATGGCGGCGAGGAAATGAATGCAGGCTGCCATATTGAGCCCGGTCATGGAGGTGTGCGGATGGATCGGCAATTTCCAGCTCGAGGCCAGGGCGGCGATGCGCAGGCATTCAGTGATTCCGCCGGATTTTGACAAATCGGGCTGCAGGATGGTGATGGCGCCGTCTTCGATGACCCGGTTGAACTCGAATCGAGTGTAGTGATTCTCCCCGGCGGCAAGGGGCGTGCGCCCATAGCGGGCCGCCTGCCGGTACGAGAGGTAATCATGGGCGGGAAACGGTTCCTCCAGCCAGCCGACCTTATATTCGTCCAGCGCCGGCATCACCGCCCGCACATCCGCCACCGTGTATGCAGCGTTGGCGTCGGTGAGGATGGCGAGGTCGTCGCCGAAGGCTTTGCGCACCGCGGCGATGCGTTCGATGTCGCGCTTGACCGTATCGCCAATACGCAGTTTCACTGCCTTATATCCGGCTTCGATGTGCGGCCGGGCTTCCTCGATGAGCGCCTTGGAATCCTGGTAGCCGAGCGATACGCCGCCGGCATAGGCCGGTACCGGCCTGGCGGTGCCCCCCAGCAAGCGGTACAAGGGAACGCCCAGAGCCTTGCCGCGAATATCCCACAACGCCATGTCGATGCCGGAAATGGCCAGACAGGCGCCCGCCCCCATGCCATGGCTGGCCAATTGGCGGTCGTACATTTTCTTCCATACGCCGGTGACATCGTCGGCATCCATGCCCATGATCAGCAGCTTGAGCGTGGTGTTGATCAGATGCGCCACCGCACCGGGACAACGGCCGTGGTGTGCTTCGCCCCAACCAACGATGCCTTGGTCGGTGGTGATTTTTACGATGACAGCGTCGCGTTTGACGGTGCGCCCGATGCCCAGCGTGACCGCATCTTTCGGGTCTACGGGAAATGAAGTTGGAATAGCGCGAATCTCTGCGATCCGGTGTCCGGACATGATGGCCTCCCTGAATTATTTTTGATTTAGCAGTTCGATCGCCACGACCCTGTAGGCCGGGCGATAGGCGGCAGTGTACTCGGGGGAATGATGCATCGCCGGATAGCCGGCTTGTGCGATGCGCTCGAAAAATTTCACCACTTCGTCCTGTCGGAAAGGAATACCGCCCGCACCGGCGAGATCGCCGAGGCAGCCGCAAAATTTCACGAGTTTTTCGGCGGACGCGGGATAGGTATTGGCGGTTTCTACAAACGCCCGGTGCAGGTCCTCGATCTTTTTTCCCGCCGCAATGTAGGGCCGCAGATGTATCCGGGCCAGGCGTCCATCGGGGGAGATGACTTCCTGCTCTGGCTCGTTGGCCGGCGGACCGAGCGTGGGGACTTCTTTTTTCAGCCGGTCCAGCGCTATCGCTGCGTCGGGCACCGCATGGCCCGGGCCCAGGGCCGCCTGATGCAGCAGCTTATAGATATCGATCAATTGCAACGCCGGGTAGCGTTCAACATGTTGATGCAGAAGTTGATTCACGAATTTCATCGAACCTCCAATGGATTATTTCGCGTTTCCTGGAACCTGAGCCTACTGAGTATTCCAGCCAGTTTGGCTTGGTTGCTTGCCAAGCCCGAAACCCAAGCATATCGCTTCGTCTCACGGACAGCAGCCGCAAACTGAAGAATCTGCGCGTATTCGCCAGCATGGAGATGAATGGCAAGATCGGTTTTGCCGACGGCATCCGCTGCGACGAGGACGGCAACGTCCGGGCCGCGATGGGCTGGGTGGCCCACGGCTACGACGGTGTGCATGTATTCGCGCCGGATGGCACGCGCATCGGCCAGATCCGCATGCCGGAAATTATCGGCAACCTGTGTTTCGGCGGCACCAAGCGCAATCGGTTGTTTATGGCGGGCAGCGCTTCGCTGTATCGCTGTACGTGGAAACCCCTGGCGACACGTTAACCTTAAGGCCGGAAATCGGAATAAAAAAAGCCCGGGCAATGTCCCGGGCTTTTATGTCCTACCAGCTAAACTCAGAAAGGTACCGTGAAGCCAACTGTCACAAAATCGGTGTGATCGTTGATCTGGGTGAACTCGACATCGAGCGTGCCGGCGCCGAGCCTGAATCCCAGGCCGATTCCCGCCGCAAGACTGAGGTCGTCGTCGAAATCATCGTCCCAGAGGGCGACTCCCAATTTGGCTTTAACTTGAATCGGAGTGTTGGTGCGGTAAACGGCATAACCTGCCAGCGAAGTTACCGACCAGTCCTGTTGACCACGCTTTCCGTCGGACAACGTAAGGCTTGCGTCGGCTTCCCAAGACACATTTCCTTCAATTCTTTTGCCCAGGCGTCCGAAACCCGTGATACCCGTATCGGTATTCGGACCATGGTGCTTCAATATTCCGCCGCCGCCGCCAATGAACATCCGTTCGCTACTCTGCGCCATCGCATTCGGCGCAACCAGGACAGCGATAAATCCCAGCATATAAAACATTCTCTGCATAACAGTTCCCTCTCTGGAGTGATGTAAACGTAGCGCCCGTAAAGTTAACGCAGGGCTTTGGGCAGTGCAACTATAGTTTTTGTGCAATCATCGCGTAGAAGTGAATTATTGTCTCAGAAAAGCGACAATGATCGCCATGTATCCAGACTTAGTCTGCGTATTTGATCGAGCATCCATAGGGGTAAGTCGAGGCGGCACTGATGGAATTACCAGCAAGCGCTTCGTCCAGCGCTACTGCGACAAAGTTTTTGGCGCTCGCAATATCGCGCCGATTGGTCGACGCCTTGTCGTCGATGCCACCTGCGTAGACCAGCAAGCCCGCCGGATCGACGATATACATGTGCGGCGTGGTGCGTGCGCTGTATTGCCGGCCGACAGTGCCTTCCTGATCGAGCAGCAGCGCGGAGGGAGTGGCTTTCCATCCCTTGAGTATCGCCTGCGAGCGGGCGGGATCGCGGTAATCGCTGTGTTTTCGGCTGGTTGAATTGATGCCCAGCCACACCACGCCCTTTTGCGTGTAACGTGCCTGCAAGCCCTGCATGTTGCCGCTCTCATAGTGCTTTTGTACGAATGGGCATTCGGAATTAAACCATTCCAGCACCACGTATTTGCCGCGATAGTCGGAGAGTTTTTGCGGTTTGCCGTGGATATCCACCAGGCTGAAGTCGGGCGCCGTTTGACCGGGGGCGATGGCCGCTTGCACGGCGAATACGGCGGCGGCCATTAGGGTTGCAAACAGCAACAATTTTTTCATGAGCGTCCTCCTGAAGGGGATTGAAAAAGGGTTCTATTTAATCGACGTCGCGGCTGCATTATCGATCGCTTCCAGCACGCGCTCCCGGGTCAACAATTCCGGCAGCAACACCGGCGCGCCAGTCGATTTTGCGGCATAGACCGCATAGACCGGCACTCCGCTTCTGCCCAGGTTACCGAGCGCAGCGGTTATGTCGGTATCGCGTTGCGTCCAGTCTGCCCTGAAAAGCGCCACGTCGTCGCGCCGTAGCCGATTTTCGACTTCGCTCGATTCCAGCACCAGGCGCTTGTTGAGTTGGCAGGTCACGCACCAAGCGGCGGTGAAATCCACGAATACTGCCTTTCCCGACGCGCGTGCCTGCGTCACCGATAGTTCCGACCAGGGTTTCCACGCACTGTTCGCCCGAGTTTGGCCATTCGCATTTTTCAAGGGTTCCGGCCATGCGAACAGCAGGCCAGATACGGCCAGTAGGCCAGCGGCTGCGAGGGCCACGATTTGCCGGCGACCTCGTCGCGTATTACTACCTTGCCCACCGAACAACCACAATGCCGCCGCGATCAGTATCAGTCCCGCGACCAGGCGCGCCATGGCATCCACGCCCAACTGCCTGCCCAGCACCCAGGCGAGCCAGGCCACAGTGAGATAAAGCGGAAACGCCAGCCATTGTTTCAGGCTGACCATCCACGCGCCCGGACGTGGCAGCCGGGCGATCAATGCCGGTGAAAAACTCAGAATCAAATAAGGTGCCGCCATGCCCAACGCAAGCGCGGAGAATACCGTCATCGCCTCGACTGCCGGCTGTACCAACGCAAATCCGAGCGCCGCGCCCATGAAGGGCGCCGTGCAGGGCGTGGCCACCACTGTGGCAAGCAGGCCCGCCAGGGCCGAGTCCGCATAGGAATTGCCCAGCTTCATATTGCCCAGCCATGACTGCATGCGTGCACCGAACTCGAAGATGCCGCTCAGATTCAATGCCATGACAAAAAACAACAAAGCCAAACCCGCGACGACCAGCGGCGATTGCAACTGATAGCCCCAGCCAAGTGCTTCGCCTTGCGCCCGCAGGGTCAACAGCACCCCTGCCACGGCCCAGAATGACATCACGACTCCGGCTGTAAAAGCCAATCCGTGCGCGCGCAATTTCGCCGGATCGCCGTGAGCCTTTTCCACGAATCCCAGGACCTTGATGGATACGATCGGAAATACGCAAGGCATCAGATTGAGAATCATGCCGCCCAGGAATGCGGCCGCGATTGCGGCCAGCAGCCCCAGAGTTACCTGCGGGGCAACGGGCGTGAGTCCGCCATCGGCGCCGGGGACTATCGCGCTCGAATCAGAGCTATTCGCTGGCGCCGTGGCGCTGTAGCGTATGGACACCGTGGCGGCCCCGCTATTTTCTTCAAGCCCCGAGCCGGCCACCAGCAATCCCGGCAAGGATCCGGAGCGTTTGCCGATATCCGGGGCAGCGGCGATACGCAACTCGAAACCGTTGGGCGAGTGAAACAGCTTTTGCGGCGCGGCGTTCTCGATCCAGCCATCGGTATCGGGGAAAAACGTCAAGTCGCGGATAACGCGCGATTGGGTCGTCGAGGCCAGTCGAATCACCAGATCGCTGCCCTGATGAAACGCCTGCGTTTCCCAGCCGGCAAGATTGCCGGGCGTATTCTTGCGTGCACGCTCGAAAGGTTTCGACCATCGCGCATCCGGTTTCGAAGGCTCGGTACTGACCGGCAGATCAAGCTGAAAACTGGCATCGCCCGGTATGCAGATTTCTTCGCACACCAACCAATCCGCGCGTGCATTGATCGGGATGCTGGTGCCCGGCGCGAGCTCCGCCGGTACCCGGATATCGCTGAGCAGGAAAATTTCGCCTTCGTATCCGAAGTTGGTGAGTGGCCCGACGTTGATGCGGCTGGGAACAGGCCAGCGAATTGGACCGGCTTCGAAGCCTGGTGGCAAGCTCCAGGTAATCCGGGTGGGCAGGCCGGAGTCGCCGGGATTTTTCCAATAGGTATGCCAATGTTTCTGCGATTTCAAACGCAGCGCAAGCGTCGTGGTCTCGCCCGGACGAATCGAAGTTTTCTCCGCGACAAGTTCGACTTCGATATGCGGGCGTTGTACCGGCGCTGCGAGTGCCGCGGAGGCGATAACAAACAGCAACAGGCAGGGCAAGCGATTCATGTAAGTGTTGGCAGGGGTGAGATTATTCAGAGTTCGGCAGGCGCAATTGGTTCACGCCAGGTATTGTGCCGGTTCGTCTCGACGCGCACGTCAAAGGCTGCTGCGGCGGACTTGGGCATTTTGGCGCATGACAAGGTCGGGCAGCAGTCGGGTTCCCAATCCGGCCCCTTGCAACGGATAAATAAATCCGTCCTTCACCGTTGGCAGTTCGGTCAGGATGTCTTTGTACCACGTCGAATAATAGGCGCGCACCACTTCCATGATAAGCGCGTTCGGAATATGGGCCATGAAATGGATCGAGGCCACCCACACGACCGGTCCGTTGCAGTCGTGCGGCGCGACAGGGCGCTGATAGGACTCGGCCAGTGCGGCGATCTTGCGCGCTTCGGTCAACCCGCCGCACCAGCCCACGTCGAGCATGACTATGTCGGCCGCCTGATTGGCCAGGACATCTCGAAACGGATACATGCCGCCCAGGGTTTCGCTGGCACATACCGGTATGGAGGTCGAGCGCCCATATTCTTTCAGCGAATCGACGTCGCACATCTTGATCGGGTCTTCAGACCAGTAAGGGCGATAAGGTTCCAGAGCACGGGCGATCTGTTTGGCCTGTTGCAGATTCCATAACGAATGAAATTCAGCCATCACCTCGATCTTATCCCCCACGGATTCTCTGATTTTTCGCCAGGGCTCCAAAGCGGCATCGAGGTCGCGCGCCGATAGAAATGCGCCGCCATTGTCTTCGGCGTAAGGATCGAAGGGCCAGATTTTCATGGCAGTGAACCCTTCGGCCAGAAGGCTTTGTGCCAGCTCGTCGGCACGGTGGACAAAAGCGATCTGGTCGTCGTAGGGGCCTTCGGTGGCTGGCGCGGAATCGCCCACGCGCATTGCGCGGCGGGCGACGCTGCGCGTGTTGTAGTGATAACCGGCGCAGGTGTTGTAGGCGCGGATGCGATCGCGACAGGCACCACCGAGTGCAACGTGGATCGGCTGGTTCACCGCCTGACCAAAAATGTCCCACAGTGCGATGTCCACCACGGAAGCCGCCCGCACTTCCGCGCTGCTTGCCGCGAAACCGAGGTAGGCGTTCATGAGGTGTTTGCTGTGGCGGGCGATTTCCAGGGGATTCTTCCCCAGCAAATAAGGTGCAACCAATTCGTGCAACTGGGCTTCTACGGCCTGCGCGCCACGCGATGTTTCGCCCAGGCCGACGAGGCCTTCATCGGTGTGGAGCTGTGCAAGCAGCAGGTTCGGACGATCCGGCAGGCGAATGGTTTCGATAGCGGTAATTTTCATTGGAGTTCTTCCGCCTGGATGCCGCGAGCTTTAACGAGATCTCCCCAGCGATTGCGTTCCGCGTCGATAAACGCGGCAAATTCCGCTGGCGTTCCGCCGCCGGGCGTGACTTCCATGGTGGCGAGGCGCTTGAGGAGTTCAATGTCGGTCAGTGCTTCGCCGAATGCGTAGTTGAGTTTTTCGACAACGGCGGCCGGTGTCTTTTTTTGCGTCATCAGGCCGAACCAGGGCGTGATGACAAAACCTGGATAGCCGGCTTCTTCCATGGTAGGAATATCGGGAAGGGAGACGAGGCGTCGAGTTCCGGTCACCGCCAAGGCACGCAGATCCCCTGATTTAATATGCGGCAGGATGGAAGGCGAATTGTCGAAAAACATGTCGATTTGCCCGCCGCGCAAATCGGTGATGGCCGGCGCGCTCCCGCGATAGGGAATATGCAAAATATCGGTACCGCTGGCGATTTTGAGCAATTCCCCCGAAAGATGCGGACTGGAGCCGTAGCCCGAAGAACCGAAGCTCAATTTGCCGGGATTTTTCTTCGCATGGGCAATCAGGTCCGCGACGCTGCGTGCGGGAACCGAGGGATGCACGGCAAGGATGTTGGAAATCGAGGCAAACAGGACGATGGGCTGGAAGTCGCGATCGAGGTCGTAGCCAACATTCTTGTAGATCGCCAGATTGATGGCACAGGTACCAATCGTACATTGCACCAGGGTGTAGCCATCGGGCGCGGCATGCGCCGCTGCTTCGGTGCCGACATTGCCACCCGCGCCGGGCCGATTTTCGACGACAATGGGCTGGCCCAGCGCGCGGGCCGCGCGCTCGGAGATCACGCGGGCAATCATGTCGGACGAGCCGCCGGCGGGAAATGGCACGATCAAATTGACCGGTCGGGCGGGATAGCCGGCCGATTTGTCTTTCCCGCAGCCTGCCAAGGCAAACACAAAAACCAATGCGGCAAAACAGACGATGACACGCTTCATCCAGGCTCCAGAAACGGCGAACTGGCGCATTCTAATCAGGAAAGCAGGGGGCCGTCGCCGCCGCGTTCGTGGCGGCCGGTGCGCATCGCCTTCCGGTATAGTGCCCGCGCCGAAAAATTTCCACGAAACCCGAATTTGACACCCCATACGCTGGATGTTCTGAGACTGCTCGAGGACGGCCAATTCCACTCCGGCGAAGCACTTGGCGCGGCGCTGAATCTGACGCGCGCAACAATATCCAATGCGCTGCACGACGTTGTGGAATCCGGTCTGAGCCTGGACCGGGTACATGGCCGCGGATATCGACTGGTGACGCCGGTTCAGTGGTTGTCGAAGCAAAAAATTCTGCGGCACCTGGGGTCGCGGGCGACGCATCTTTCGGTAGAGGTGGTCGATCAGACGGTTTCCACCAATAGCGATTTGCTGGAGCGGGCCGCCGCCGGTGAGGCATCCGGGGCCGTCATCGTGGCCGAACTGCAGACGGGTGGTCGTGGCCGACGCGGCCGGACCTGGCACTCGGGTCTGGGCGGGGCGCTGACGTTTTCCCTGTTGTGGCGCTTCGAACAGGGCGCGGGGCTTCTATCCGGGCTGAGTTTGGCGGTTGGCATTGCACTGACACGTGTGCTGCATCGTCATGGGGCCACCGATGTCAGGCTTAAATGGCCTAACGACATTCTCTGGAACCATATGAAGCTGGCCGGCATACTGATCGAACTTTCAGGGGACATCATGGGGCCGACGGCCGCGGTGATCGGCATTGGGGTCAATCTCAGGCTCGCCGATCCCGTCAGGTCGCATGTCGATCAGCCGGCGACGGATCTGGCTCGCAACGGCGTTGACATCGACCGCAACCGGCTATTCGCGGACTTGTTGCTCGAACTCGATCAGGTCTTGCGGGATTTCGCACGCGATGGCTTTGCCTTGTTTCGTCAGGAATGGGACCGGTTGCACCTCTATCAAGATAAAATGGTCAAACTGCGCATGCCGGACAATTCGGAAATGGAAGGCAGCATTGAAGGTGTCGGGGATGATGGGGCGTTGTTACTGCGCACCGAATCCGGCACCCGAAAATACTATGGTGGCGAAATCAGCCTGCGCCTCGCGGGTTGATGTGGGCATGTGCGGGCCGACAAGACAAATGTTTCCCCTGTGATTCTCGCGATCGATGCCGGCAACAGCCGGGTGAAATGGGCACTGCACGACGGGCGGCGATATGTTCGCGACGGCTGGGCGCCCACAGGCGACCTGAGCGAACTTGATGCGGCGTGGCGCGAAATACCCCCTGTGGCAATCGCGGTCATCGCCAATGTCGCGGGTGAAGCGGTGCGCGACACAATTCAGTCGTTTCTGGCGCGCCGGAAAATTAATGGCCACTTCGTTTCCGGGGTGCGCCAGCAGTGCGGCGTCGTGAGCGGTTATGACGATCCGGCGCAACTCGGGTCGGATCGCTGGGCGGCGCTGATCGGCGCGCGCGCACATTTTTCGGGCGACTGCCTGGTCGTTAATGTGGGCACGGCAATGACGGTCGATGCACTAAGCAGCGCAGGCGAATTCCTCGGCGGGATCATCGTGCCGGGATTCGACCTCATGCATGATGCCCTGGCATCGAGAACTGCTCTTCTATCGGCGGAAACAGGCCAGTACTCGATATTTCCTCGCAATACGCAAGACGCAATGACCAGCGGAGCCATTCAGGCACTGTGTGGTGCCGTGGAGCGGATGCGGCAAGCCATGCTTGGCGCAGGAAAGTCGGAGCCAACACTGATCGTCGGCGGCGGTGCTGCGGAGAAGTTGGTGCAGGCGCTGGGCCGTCCGGTGAGGCATGCCGAACGTCTGGTGCTCGACGGCATGGTTCGAATCGCGGCAGATTTGCAGGAAACCCGATGAAGTGGTTTTTTGCCCTCTTGCTCATCGCCAATCTGGGTTTTGCCGGGTTCGTCTACCTTCGGGAAGCCACACCCAATCCCGATGCGCAATTGTTGTCCTTGCAGATGAACGCCGATCAGATTGTCATCGTTCCGCCAAGACCGCGTCCGCCTCCGGAGCCGGTGGCTGCGCCGGGGACAAAAAGCCCCGTCGTGTGTCTGGAGTGGGGCAGCTTCGGGAAGGCGGATTTCGCGCGCGCCAGCAGCGCGCTGGACGCTCTTAATCTGGGCGCACGATTGCGCCGGGCCGATGTCAGCACGCCGTTAAGTCACTGGGTGTACATCCCGCCGCAGCGCGATAAAGCACGCAGGGAAAAGAAAATCTCGGAGCTCAAAGCCCTTGGCGTGACGGAGTATTACCCGATTACCGAGTCCGGACCATTTCTGCACGCCATATCGCTTGGCGTATTTCGCAGCGAAGAGGGCGCCAAAAAATATCTTGCCACCTTGCGCGAAGCCGGCGTGCGCTCGGCAATTATGGGCGAGCGCGAACAACGCGTTACCCAGTCCGCCTTCCTGGTTGTCAGCCCGACCGAGGCGGAGTCCGCGCGATTTTTGGCGCTCAAAGCCGAGTTTGCGGGGACTGATTTGCGGACAGTGGAATGTCCGCCTGGTTGAAAAACGAGGAGCTGAATCAACCTAGAACAAGCAGTTGAACCACAGAGACACTGAGAACACGGAGAAAAAACAAATGTTTGCGTCAATCCGCGCACTCACCAAAAAGGTGAACACTGCTGGCACGATAACTGATTGATATATTGTTCCTCTCCGTGTCTCTGTGCCTCTGTGGTGCGGTTTTTAGGATCAAATAGGCACAAGCGTTCGCAAGCCGGCGGCGGATTCCTGCAATTCCAGTTGACGCGAATGCAACCCGACCAGCGAGGGCCGGTGGCCGATGCTGACCAGCGTGGTGCGCGGCAATTTTTCCTTGAGGAGTTTGTAAAGTAACTCTTCGGAGCGTTCGTCCAGCGCCGAGGTAGCTTCGTCCAGGAACAACCAGTCGGGCTTCTGCAACAGCGCACGGGCAAAGGCGATGCGTTGCTGTTCGCCGGGCGAGAGTTGCAGCGCCCAATGCTGCACGTCGTTCAAGCGCCCGGCCAATTGCGCCAGCCCGACCTGATCAAGCACCGCCTGGATTTCTTTATCTGAATGTTCCTGACTTCCGGCCGGGTAGCTGAGCACTTCCCGAAGATTGCCGATTGGCAAATAAGGCTTCTGCGGCAAGAACAACATTCGCGCCTTGGCCGGAAGGTCCACTCGGCCCGCGCCAAACGGCCAGATGCCGGCAATGGCGCGAAACAAGGTGCTTTTTCCGGAACCGGAAGGGCCTCGGATGAGCCAGCTTTGATCGGGCGCCAAGGTTGCGTCTGAGGCATGCAAGAGCGGCGAGCCGTCGGGCAGGGACAACGCAAGATCCTTGAAAACCAGTTCAGGTTGGCGGCCGCGAATCTGATTCACGCCAGACGGCCGATCGGCCTCTTGGCGGGCGGATTCGATCGATTGATGAAAGCCGATAAGCCGATCGGCAGTGGCTTTCCATCCTGCAAAGCTGTTGTAAGCGCCGATGAACCAGGACAGCGATCCTTGTACTTGGCCGAATGCGTTGTTGATTTGCATGAGGCCGCCGAGTTGGATCGCACCGGAAAAATACCGCGGCCCGGCGACCAGGAAGGGAAAGGGCACCGCGAGCTGGTTGTAGCCGATGGTGAAGATATTGAGCACTTTCTGCCGTTTCATGATGAGCAGCCAGTTGTGCATCAGTGCGGAGAATCGCGCACGAAATCCGCGTTGCTCGTCGCTTTCGCCGCCATAAAGTGCCACGCCTTCGGCATTCTCCCGGAAACGCACCAGGGAGAATCGAAAATCGGCTTCGCACCGCTGTTGGTGGAAATTGAGCCCGATGAGCGAACGCCCGATCTTGTGGGTGAGCCATGTGCCCGCGATGGCGTAGATCAGGGCAGCCCATACCATATAGCCGGGGATGGCTATCTCTCCCCCGTTATAGGAAAAGGAAAACGAACCGGATAATCCCCACAATATGCCGACAAAGGAGCCCAGGGTGACCACTGCGTTTAGAAACCCCAGCGACAGGGTCAGGGTTTCATCGACGAATATCTTGAAGTCTTCCGCGATGCGTTGATCGGGATTATCCGTGACCGAGCCCGTGATCTGCATCCGGTAGTAGGTGCGATCGGCAAGCCATTTCACAAGGTAGTCTTCGGTCAACCAGCGCCGCCAGCGGATTTGCAGCATCTGATTCAGATAAAACGCATACACAGCCATAGCTATGTAAATGGCCGCCAGCCAGGTGAATTTGCCAAGAAGACTGAAAAAAACCTCCTTGTCTTTCTCCTGTAGCGAGTTGTAAAAATCGTTGTACCAGTTGTTGAACTGGACGCTCATGTACACCATGGCCAGCGTCAGCCCGATCACGGCCGCGAGCAGCAACCAGGCGCTGAATTTCTCCTCCGATGTCCAATAGGGTTTGATCAGACGCCAGACGTCGCGGACAAAGCCGGGTTTTCGTTGCATTGGATTTCCTTGGTAAAACGAATCAGGTGTTGCGGATGCGGGAGATCAGCGAGGTGGTTGAGCGCTCGAATTGGAAGGGTATTGAGCGCACGCTCCCGCCCCGAGCGAGGACTTCTTTTGCTCCGACGATTGTTTCCGCTACCCAGTCGCCGCCTTTCACCAATACGTCGGGGAGGCAGTATTGAATGAGCGCCAATGGTGTGTCTTCGTCGAACCATGTCACCAGGCTCACACTTTCGAGCGCGGCGATAATCGCCATCCGATCCTCCAGCGAATTGATTGGTCGGTCGGACCCTTTGCCCAGCCTCTTTACCGAGGCATCGGTATTGAGCGCTACAACCAGGCTGGCGCCCAGGGCGCGCGATTCGGCGAGATAGGTGACGTGGCCGCGGTGCAGGACGTCGAATACGCCATTGGTAAAAACCAAAGGATGCGCGAGAAGGGGCAGGCGAGTGCGAAGCAACTCGGGGTGGCAGATCTTGTTTTCGAAAACCGGAGACTTATTCATGAGCGGGCGTCATCATACATGGGCAAAGTTATTCCGCCCGAGGCACGGCTTTTCGACACTAAATTGCCGACCCGAGCTCAATGCGCAATTAAAAAAGGCCCCTCGAGGGGCCTTTTTAGGCGAACGGACAAAATATTCAGTTGAGGTACTCGAACACCTTGACCACTTTTTGCACGCCACTGGTGGTGGCCGCGGTTTCCGCCGCGGTCTTCGCCTCCTCCTGAGTTACAAGACCCATGAGGAACACGGTGCCATTTTCGGTAATCACTTTTACGTGATTAGCACCGACTTCCTTGTTTTGCGAAAGCCTGCCCTTGACGCGGGTGGTAATCAACGAGTCCGAGGCGTGGGAAGTAAACGAGGTATTGCCGGCGATGATCATTTCGTTCTGTATGTTGCGGACATTGGGCACTTCTAGAACCAGTACTGCGATGTCTTCCTTGATTTCCTCGGTTGGCGCCTGGCCGGTGATCAATACATAGCGATTGAAGCTGGTGACATTGTAATAGGCTTGGCTGCCGAATTTTTCGTCGATACGGTTCTTTGCCTTGCTTTCGATGGTCTGGTCTTCCAGCAGGGCTCCGCTGGTGCGGCGATCATCGGCCATGAGAGCGCCTGCGCCGATGCCGGCGCCTATCACCAGGGGGCAGCCATGAAGAAACGGGACTAGAAGTACCAGGATCAATAACGCACGGTCGGTCATTTTCATTTATTCCACTCCCAATAACAGTGAATCGATGGCATCACACATGCAATGCAGGCACAACAAATGGACTTCCTGAATTCGGGCGGTGCGATCCGCGGGCACGCAGATATGCACATCTTCGACGCGCAACATGCTGGTGATTTTGCCGCCGCCCTTGCCGGTGAGTGCTACTACACTCATCTGCCGATTATGCGCCTCGCGAATCGCTTCCATGACGTTCGGCGAGTTGCCGCTGGTGGAGATGGCCAGCAAAACGTCCTCGGGACGCCCAAGCGCGCGAATCTGCTTGGAAAAAACTTCCGTGTAGCTGTAGTCGTTGGCAATCGAGGTCAGCGTCGAGGTGTCGGTGGAAAGCGCCATCGCGGCCAGCGGCGGGCGCTCCTTCTCGAAACGATTGAGCAATTCGGCGGAAAAATGCTGGGCGTCGGCTGCCGAGCCGCCGTTTCCGCAGGACAGGATCTTGCCCTCATTCATCAGGCATTGAACCATTCGTTCGGCGGCGCGTGCCAGAGGCTGGGCGAGTACCTCTACCGCCTGCAGTTTGAGGTGGGCGCTATCGGTAAAGTGTTCGGTAATTCGATTGATCAGATCCATCGCGGGAGAATTGGTTGCCACAGTGGAATTATTGCACAGGAGACAGTTGGCTTAGCATACTTTGCTATTCGCCAAACGCATTGCGCAGCCACTCGATGTTCGATGTGTCGCCGTTCAGCAACACGGCGTCGAATCTACAGGCCGGAAAACGGCGCTGTTCGGCCATGTAGTGGCGCGCAGCGCGGAGCAGTTTGCGTTGCTTTGCATAAGTGATGCTCTCGGAAGCGCCGCCAAATTCCTTGTTCTTGCGAAAACGCACTTCGACGAAGACCAACGTGACGCCATCGTTGAATATCAAATCTATTTCGCCAAACCGGCAACGGTAATTACGGGCGACAGGCGTGAGTCCTTGGCGCGAAAGAAACGCCGCGGCGGCGTCCTCAGCCAGATCGCCGCGCAAGTTCATTGGGTAGCGTCAGGCTCCAGCGGACGCGCTACGCCCTGGGAATATTCCGCCGGCACCAACAGGCGCTCGATCAGGGAATTGGCGCCAATTCGTATGGAGCCTGTTACCCCGTCCAGAGATTCGGAGCTCTTGAGGGGGCGCAATATTCCTAGAGCGATGCGGTAGGCGTCGATGCCCAATGCGTACAGACGCTCGAAGTCGGGCTCCCAGATTCCCGAGTCGCTGCGAAGATGGCTGATGACGGCAGGATGGTCGGGTTGCAGCAGCCATGGCATATCCAGAAATCGCACGCCATCCAGATCGAAGTTATTCGAGGCGCCGGCAGCCGACGTGTACACCTGGGACGTGGCATATACCGGAATCGACTTGCCGAGATGGGGACGCAGAAAACGCGTGTGACCGGCGTCCAGCGTACTGAAAATCATGTCGGCTCGGGAAGCGATGACCTGCCCGCGCAATTGGGATAGCGATATGCGCTCGGTTGTGTACGCATAATGGCCAACCACCTCGCCCCGCAGACTCTTCCATTCGTTTTCAAAGGCCTGGGAGATCCGGTTGCCCAGCGGTGAGTCGTTCCCCAGGAGGAATACGCGATTGCCTCCCTTGCGATACGCCCAGTTGGCCACCTGGCGAACCTCGGCCTCGATCTGCAAGCCGAACACGTAAAAGTTTTTTGGCAGGAAGATGTCGCCCTCCGGCGAGCTCAGGGCAATGGTAGGCACGCTGGGGGTGCCGCCGTAGGCGAGGGCGGTTACCGCGTTGCGGGTGAGTGGTCCGATAATCAATCTTGCCCCCATGGATACCGCCCTCTGGTGGGCCGAAACAACCTGTTCGGCTTCGTCGGTGGTGGCGAAGATGCGTACTTTTGGTCCGCCGGCAGCCTGCTCGGCAGCGGCAAGCACGCCCAGACGAACGGCTTCGGCATGTCTGGCAAACGTCGAAGATTGCAGCGGAAGTATCACCCCGATCTGAAACTGCGGTGCCACGCCGGTCTCCTGGCCGGTAACCTGCGCGAACGCGGTGGCGGTGGCTAAGGTGGCAAGCGGCCAGTATAGTAGCGGCAGAATCCACGCCAACGAGGCAGTACGAATTTGCATAACATGCAGACGATTCCGGCGGAAGCCGCATTATATGTGGTGGCCACTCCGATCGGAAATCTTGGCGATATTACGCTACGGGCGATCGAAATTCTGAAAAACGCGGAAGCGATCGCCGCAGAAGATACCCGGGTGGCGCAAAAACTTCTTGCTCACCTCAAAATCAAGTGCCAGTTGATTTCCCTGCACGAGCACAACGAAAGCAGCGCAGCCAATCGCTTGATCGAGCTGCTGACGCAAGGCAAATCGGTGGCAATGATTTCTGATGCCGGCACTCCGGCGATAAGCGATCCGGGCGCACTGGCGGTCGAACGTGTCCGGACGGCGGGCTTTCGTGTCGAGCCGATACCCGGCCCCAATGCCGCCATCGCGGCACTTTCTGTCAGCGGCATGTCAGTGGTGCCGTTCAGTTTCCAAGGGTTCTTGCCAGCCAAAAAAGGCGAACGGGGAAAAATGCTGGAGTCCCTGAAAGAGCGGTCCGATCTGCTGGTGTTTTACGAAGCCCCGCACCGGATCGTAGAAGCCGTCGCGAGCCTGGTGGAGGTTTTCGGCCCCGATCGCGAAATATGCATCGCCCGCGAACTGACCAAACTCTTCGAGCAGGTTCATCGCTGCCGATTGGGCGATGCGCTGTCCTGGCTACAGGAAGACGCCGATCGCAGGCGCGGGGAATTTGTGCTGGTGGTGGAGGGGGCAGTGCAATCGTCCGCGACACCCGATGGCGATGCGGACCGAATTCTCGGGATCTTACTGCGCGAACTGCCGCTCAAGCAGGCCGTCACCCTGGCTGCCGAAATCAGTGGTGCGAGAAAAAATGCGCTATACGAACAAGCGCTGCAATGGAGGGCAAAATGAAGAGTACGCGGCTGAAGAACGAATTTTATCTGGAAGAGCTTGTGACAGGATTTCCATCATGCCGGATGTCTTAAAGCTGACTCAGCCCGACGACTGGCATTTGCATTTGCGCGATGGCGCTGCGATGCGAGCGGTTTTGCCGCATACCGGGAGCCGATTCGCGCGGGCTATCGTGATGCCGAATCTCAGGCCTCCCATCACGACGGTGGCGGCGGCGGTGGCCTATAGGAGTCGTATTCTGGAGGCTTTGCCGGCGGGCTCGTCTTTCGAGCCATTGATGACGCTTTATCTGACCGATAACACGCGAGCGGCGGAAGTGCGCGCCGCACGGTCGAGCGGGCTGGTTCACGCGGTGAAATATTACCCGGCCGGTGCAACCACCAACTCCGATTCCGGGGTGACCGACCTGCGAAAATGCTACGACACCCTGGATGCGATGCAGGAGATTGGTCTGCCGCTGCTGCTGCACGGCGAAGTGACCGACCCTGAGGTGGATATCTTCGACAGGGAAAAGATCTTCCTGGAGCGAACCTTGGGCGAGCTGTTGCGGAAATTCCCGCGGCTGAAAATCGTAATGGAGCACATCACGACCGGGGAAGCCGTGCGATTCGTGCTCGATGCGCCGGTCAATGTGGCGGCGACCATCACCGCACATCATCTGCTGTTGAATCGAAGCGATATGTTCCGGGGCGGCATTCGGCCGCATTTGTACTGTCTGCCGATACTCAAGCGCGAAAAGGACAGACAGGCATTGCTGGGCGCGGCCACTTCAGGAAGCCCGAAGTATTTTCTGGGCACCGACAGTGCCCCTCATGCGCGCCACACCAAGGAAGCTGATTGCGGATGTGCCGGAACTTATACGGCACACGCCGGCATCGAGTTATACGCCGAAGCTTTCGAGGCGGCAGGCGCGCTTCCCAGACTGGAAGCGTTCGCCAGTTTTCATGGCGCCGATTTTTACGGACTGCCCAGAAATCAACGGAAGATCACGTTGGAAAAAGCGCCTTGGAATGTTCCGGAAGATTATGCGTTTGACGGCGCCACACTGGTGCCATTGCGCGCTGGCGGTCAAATTGGTTGGGCTGTAACTTGCTTGAGTGCGGATTGATTTCGGAGTTCTTGGAATGAAATTCATCTGTAGTTGAATCACGACAGGAGAAGCAAATGAAAAGGTATCGAGTCGGGCGTTTACTGGCAGTTGCCATCGCGTTGGAAAGTGGTGTTGCCGCTGCGGCGAGCGATATCGACCAACTGCAAAATCTCGCGCAAGATCAGTTTCGTCTGCTGTCCGAAGACATGGGCGCGGCGTTTTCCTACAAGGCAATGGCACCGGCCGCCCCGCTGGGCATCACCGGTTTCGATGTCGGCATTGTGCTGAGCGGCACCTCGCTGGAGAACGAGGCGGCCCTGGAATTGGCGACTTCCGGGGATGCGCCTTCGGTGCTTCCGATGCCAAGACTGCATGTTCTCAAAGGACTGCCGGGGAATTTCGACATCGGTGCAACCTATGTTGGCGTGCCCGGAACCGACATCAAGCTTTGGGGCGCGGAACTGCGCTGGGCACTGGTTGAAGGAGGCATCGCAATTCCGGCTGTGGGATTGCGCGGCAGTATGACTCGTCTGGATGGCATCGAGGAACTTGATTTTGGTACCAAGGCGATCGATATTTCTGTGTCGAAAGGTTTTGTGTTTGCCACGCCTTATGCGGGTGTTGGGCAGGTCTGGGTGACCAGCACGCCGAAGAATGTGCCTTTAAGCGAAGAGACGTTCTCGCTGACCAAGATGTTCGCCGGGGTGAGCATGAAGTTCCTGCTCGTCAACATGGTCTTTGAGGTGGACAAAACGGGTGATGCCACGACGTATGGCGCAAAATTGGGCCTGAAATTCTAAGATCCTGTCGCCGATCCCCGACGTTATCGTGATGCTGAGACGAGAGACTGTTTTTTTGCGTTGACTGGAGAGCGTCCAAATCCTAAGCTTCCGCTCGCGGTTCTAATAAAAAGCACGGGGGGAGCAATGAACAAAGCGCAGCTTGTCGAGGTGATGGCAAAAAAAACCGGCGGCAGCAAAGTCATCGCCGATAACATGATTGATGCATTTATTGAGGCGGTTACGGGTTCCTTGAAGAAGGGCGAAAGTGTAACGCTGGCCGGGTTCGGAACATTTACGCAGGGCAAACGTGCCGCACGTGAGGGGCGCAATCCCCAGACGGGCGCGGCAATCAAGATTCCCGCGACCCGCACCGCGAAATTTTCCGCGGGAATCCGGCTCAAAGCAGCGGTGAATGGCAGGAAATAAATCCAAGTATCGGAGCACGAAAGAAAAAAGGGCCACTGGCCCTTTTTTCTTTTCCGAGTTGCGGAAGAGTCGGGTGTTACCATGTGCCGGTGAAGCTGGCCGGGCAGTCGCTGTGCAATTCGCTTGCGCAGAGGAAAGTCCGGGCTCCGCAGAGCAGAATGCCGGCTAACGGCCGGACGCCGCGAGGCGATGGAAAGTGGCACAGAGAATAGACTGCCTAAGTTTCAGCAATGAAACCGGCGAGGGTGAAAAGGTGGGGTAAGAGCCCACCGCGCGGGTGGTAACACCAGCGGCACGCCAAACCCCATTCGGAGCAAGACCAAATAGGGAAGTCATAGCGCGGCTCGCGCTGCTTCCGGGTAGGTCGCTCGAGCCCTCAGGCAACTGAGGGCCCAGATGAATGACTGCCGGGTTGCCGCAAGGCAACTCACAGAACCCGGCTTACAGGCCGGCTTCATGTTTTCTCCCGATGAATGGTTCCGAGATCGTCTCCGACGCTAATGTAGTGCTTCGCACTTGCCGGCCCAAAAGACGGCGAGAATCGACGCCAGGTGGCCTTGCACATCCTCGCCAGGTGTTCAACTTGGCTGCGCTCTGTGCCTTGTCTGGCGCCGATTTCGCCGGTTTTGGTGCGCAAATAGCCGTGGCAACAGTCAATTCAGAAGAGCCGCCAAGTACGAAGCACTACACTACGGGGCCGAGCAGACCCTGTAATACGCACGGGATCGTAAAAATCGGGCCTACCCTTTTCCCGCGGATGCGCATTCCCCGTGGTTCGCTTCGGCACTCAGACCAGTATCCGCAGTAACTACTCACAATTCGTTTCAGCGGCACGTCTGCCTGTCGTAATGAACTAAGCTGGCTGAATAAACAGAACAGCATCAAGCACTTTCTCCCGTGTATTGGGTCAATTTTTGACCGCCATCGGTAAGTCTTTGTCCTGACTGTAAAAAAGCAGACTCACAGCGCTTGACCTGATTTTTCTTTTCCAATAGAGTGGGGAAAAGTAGGTTTTTGTGGGAAACTATCGAAACTCCGATACTTCTATTTGAGAAGAAAACATGTTCCAGGGGGCGACCGCATTAAGTTTGGATGCCAAAGGCCGGCTTGCCGTACCGACCCGGCATCGGGACGCGCTTCAGTCTGGGAATGGCGGAAAGCAAGTACTTACTGCCCATCCGCATCGCTGCCTTCTGCTTTACCCCGCTCCAGCCTGGGAGCCGATTCGAAACCGAATCATGGGGTTCTCCAGTTTCGATGCGCAGGCCAGTTTGTGGAAGCGCTTGTTGGTTGGGTTTGCGGAAGAAATCGAGCTGGATGGTTCCGGACGGCTGCTGCTGTCGCCCGAGTTGCGCAAATTCGCCGGTCTGGAGAAGCAGGCAATGATGGTGGGTCAGGGGAGCCACTTTGAAATCTGGAGCCAGGAAGCCTGGGACAAACAGCTCGATCAGATCTCTTTGGGGGCAGACAAACTGCCTGCGGGATTGGAGAACTTCGCTTTGTGAGTGCGGGCGTGGATGCATCCACGGACCCGGGACCACACAAGGCTGTACTGCGGGATGAGGCGATCGAGGCGCTTGCGGTCGATCCAGGCGGGATTTATGTGGATGCGACCTTTGGTCGTGGCGGGCACAGTGCGGCGATTTTGCGGCGGCTTGGGCCAGACGGAAAGTTGGTGGCACTGGATCGCGATCCCGAAGCGGTTGCTGCGGGGCGCGAAGTAAACGATCCGCGCTTTGTGATGGTTCATTCCGCCTTCAGCCGACTGCGTGAGGTATTGGAACAGATTGACGTGAAACAGGTAAACGGTGTGTTACTCGACCTCGGGGTGTCTTCCCCGCAGCTCGACCAGGCGCAACGGGGATTCAGTTTTCGTCGGGACGGCCCCCTGGACATGCGGATGGACAACAGCCGCGGGCAGACCGCGGCCCAGTGGATCGCACAGGCTTCGCAAGAGGATATTGAACAGGTCATCAGACGTTATGGCGAAGAACGGTTTGCTAAACAGATTGCAAGAGCGATTGTTGCGGCTCGATCGAGAGTGCCTGTCGATCGCACAGGGCAACTTGCCAAGATCGTGGCAGAAGCCAATCCCGCGCGCGATTCACATCAGGACCCGGCGACGCGCACCTTCCAGGCTCTACGGATTTACCTCAATCAGGAGCTTGAAGAATTGGAAATAGCGCTGCCGCAATGCGTGGACGCGCTGACCGTCGGGGGAAGGCTGGTGGTGATCAGTTTCCATTCGCTTGAAGACCGCATCGTCAAGCAGTTTCTGCGTGCGCAGTCGAGTGCGGATCACCTGCCGCGACGTCTGCCGGTAAAGGCCGCCGATTTGCCATCGCCAAGATTGAAACTGCTGGGTCGTGCTGTGCGTGCCTCCTCGAATGAAACGGCAGGCAATCCGCGCGCGCGCAGCGCAGTATTGCGTGCGGCTGAAAAGTTGGCCGCATGATTCGATTCAATATCATGCTTGCCGTGCTTCTTGTGATCTGTGCGTTGGCACTGGTCACTTCCCAGCACAAGGCCAGAAATTTGTTTGTCGAATTGCAGAAGCAACAGGATCTGTCTAGACAATTGGAAGTCGAGTTCGGGCAATTGCAGCTTGAGCAAAGTACCTGGGCCATGCATTCCCGTGTTGAGAAAATAGCGGCCAATAATTTACGCATGCGCGTGCCCGATGGCGCGCGCGTGCAACGGGTTCCTCCCTTGCCCGCGCCGTTCAAACCATGACCACCGTGCGAATTCCCTCGCGGCAACAAATCCCGTGCTGGATGTACCCAGCGGCCGCGCACTATTTGCTTTCTGCGGTGGTGTATGGCGGCGCGGGAATTTTCCAGCGGCGCCCGGAATATCAGTTAGATCAAGGTTCCTCCCCCACCCGCGCCATCCCTACTTTGCATCGAGAAGTCTGCCCGGCATGTCCGGGCAAGTCGATACGAGCAAGTCTGGGGGCGCGGGCTTTTTCTGTGTTTGCCAGGGCGGAGGTTGCGGTTGATATTCCCGTCCTATTCACATTGAACCTGTCATGAAGTCGCGCCGCAATCCCGCATTATCGGTGCATCTGCCCGTGTGGCGGGCGCGCTTCTTGTTGCTGCTGGTCATGCTGGGCTTCATGGTTTTGGCGGCACGCGCTTTTTATCTGCAAGGCCTGAATCACGATTTCCTGCAGCGCAAAGGCGAGACGCGGTATGCGCGGACGGTTGAAATTTCCGCCCATCGCGGCATGGTAACCGATCGATTCGGCGAGCCATTGGCCTTGAGTACTCCGGTCGAATCGGTATGGGCGGCGCCAGCCGATGCCAACCTCGATGCCAAGCAGCGGGCCAGGCTTGCACGCTCGTTAAATCTGGACGTCGAGGATTTGCGCAAGCGCCTCGCCGATACCCGGCGCGACTTCGTTTATTTGAAACGTCAGTTGCCGCCCGATCAGGCTGCCCGAGTGGTGGAGCTGGATCTGCCGGGAATTTTCTTGCGGCGAGAATATCGCCGTTATTACCCCGCGGCCGAAATTACGGCTCATGTAGTGGGCTTTACCGGTGTTGACGACAACGGCCAGGAGGGCGTCGAACTGGCGCAACAGGAGTGGCTCGCCGGCAAGCCCGGCAGCCGGCGCGTGATCAAGGACCGGCTTGGGCGAATCGTGGAAGACATGCAAGGCATCCAGGCGCCCCAGCAGGGGCGCGAACTGGCCCTTGCCATCGACCAGCGTATTCAATATCTCGCGTTCCGCGAGCTCAAACGTGCGATCACGGAAAACGCTGCCAAGGCCGGCAGCATTGTGGTTGCGGACGTGAGCACCGGCGAAGTTCTCGCCCTATGCAACTGGCCGACTTATAACCCTAACAACCGCGAGACGCTCGACACGACGCGGGCACGCAATCGCGCAATCGTCGATTTATTCGAACCGGGCTCCACGCTCAAACCTTTTACCGTCGCGGCGGCCCTGGAAGCCGGGCTGGTGAAGCCCGGCAGTCTGATTGATACCGAAGGCGGTCATATGCTGGTGGGCAACAATATGATCCGCGACGTACACCCGGAGGGAATGTTGACGGTTTCCCAGGTTATCCAGAAATCCTCCAATGTCGGCTCCGCCAAGATGGCCATGCAACTGCCGCCGGAGCGACTCTGGAATGTTCTCTCGGAGTCCGGATTTGGAAAGTCGACCCAGGTGGGCTTTCCCGGCGAGGCGGGCGGACATCTGCGGCCATTTCAGTCCTGGAAGCCAATCGAGCAGGCCACCATGTCTTATGGGCACGGTATCTCGGTCAGCCTGCTGCAGTTGGTCCGCGCCTATTCGGTGTTTGCCACCGATGGTGAATTGATTTCCCTGACGCTTCTGCGAAGGCAGGAACCCGTCGCCGGGCGGCGGGTGATCGCTCCCAAAACCGCACAGGCGGTGCGCAAAATGCTGGAATCGGTGACTCAGGCCGAAGGCACGGCGCCGCTCGCGCAAGTGGCCGGTTATCGAATCGCAGGTAAAACCGGTACCGCCCATAAACTGGTGGATGGTGCCTACGCGCCAGACCGCTATATCTCCTCATTCGTCGGATTTGCGCCCGTGTCGCGTCCGCGTCTGCTGATTGCAGTGATGCTCGACGAACCCGGACGCGAGCATCACACCGGCGGTCAAGTGGCGGCGCCGGTATTCAGTTCAGTCATGGCAGGAGCCTTGAGGCTGATGAGTATCGAGCCCGATGCGCCGCTCGAAAATGGGCCTACCCCGTCCCGGAAGCCGAAAATCGGCGAGGAAGTATGAGCGCGACGCTGCCCAATTCCCAGACGACACGCGATCGCTGCGATGCGCCTTTTTTCGGGCTACCACTTGACCGTGCCACCGGGCTTGCGGTGGACAGCCGAAAAGTACGCGCGGGTAATTTGTTCCTGGCTTTTCCCGGCGCGCGCGACGACGGTCGCAAGCATATTGCCGAGGCAATTGCCGCCGGTGCCGGCGCGGTTCTTTGGGAGACCGGCAATTTCACCTGGGACGATGGCTGGCGGATACCTCATTTCGCGGTACCGGAATTGCGTAATCGCTTGGGTGAAATAGCCAGCCGATTCTACGGGCAACCCTCGCAGGCAATGTGGGTGGCCGGAGTGACCGGGACCAACGGTAAGACCAGTTGTGCGCACTGGATTGCCCAGTCGATGAACCGATTGGGGCGCAAAACGGCCGTCATGGGGACTTTGGGCAATGGATTCCCGGGCGAACTGGAAGCAACGCCCAACACAACGTCCGATGCCGTGATGCTGCAAGCCAGTTTGGCTGCGTATCGGGATGCGGGGGCCGTGGGTTGCGTCATGGAAGTGTCTTCCCATGGCATCGAACAGGGAAGGGTCAGTCATGTCGAATTCGATGTGGCGTTGCTGACCAATCTCTCACGCGACCACCTCGATTATCACAAGACCATGGAAGACTACGCAGCGGCCAAGGCCAAGTTGTTTCAATGGCCGAATCTCAAGCACGCAGTCCTCAATCTGGATGATCGCTTCGGCAAACGGCTGGCCGACTCGATCGATCGCTCCAAAGTCGATGTATTGGGATACGGATTCGGCGTCGGTGAAATCTCCGGCCAGCGACTGGATCTTTCCATTCGCGGGCTGAGCCTCGAAATTCGCACACCGTGGGGCGCCGCGCTACTCAACAGTTCACTGCTCGGGACATTCAATGCGGCGAATTTACTCGGTACGCTGGGCGTGCTGATCAGCGCCAGGATCGACCTGCAGGACGCGGTGGACGCGTTGGCTCGTGTCGAAGCGGTGGCGGGAAGATTGCAAAAAGTAAATGTACCGGGGGCGCCGCTGGTGGTGGTCGACTACGCGCACACTCCCGACGCCCTGGAAAAAGTCCTCCAGACCTTGCGCGAAACCTTGCCAGCCGGTGGCAAGTTGTATTGCGTATTCGGGTGTGGCGGAGACAGAGATCCCGGCAAACGCCCGCTGATGGGGGAAGTGGCTACCCGGCTTGCCGATCACGCCATCATCACCAGCGATAATCCACGTTCGGAAGATCCCCGACAAATCATCGATGCTATCGCGAGTGGCGCAAAACCGAATTACCAAATCGAAGAAGACAGGGCCGCCGCGATTCGTGAAGCACTTGGGATAGCCGGGCCGATCGATGTGGTATTAATTGCCGGCAAAGGTCACGAAACTTATCAGGAGATTGGCGGTCGCAAACTGCCTTTCGACGATGCCGATATTGCGCACCGATTGTTGCGCCACAAAGAGGTTGCCGGCCATGCTTGATCTGACAACCGCCGCGCAGGCAACCGGGGGGCGGCTCATCGGCGCCAACGTCGTATTTGAGCGTGTGACCACGGACAGTCGCGATATCCGCGCGGGTGATCTTTTTATCGGCATTCGCGGCGATCGTTTCGATGGGCAATTGTTTGGCGATCAGGCGTTGGCGGCTGGTGCCAGTGCGCTCATGGTCGTCGACGCGGAGAGTGTCAAAACTCCGGGCGCCCGCCTGGTGGAAGTGCGGGATACCCGGCTTGCCCTGGGTGCGCTTGCTGCGTACTGGCGCCGGCAGTTTGTCATTCCTGTGGCCGCCATTACCGGCAGCAACGGCAAAACCACGGTCAAGGAAATGCTCGCTGCGATCCTGCGCGAGGCGGCCGGTCCAACAGGCGTGCTGGCGACGGCAGGTAACTTGAACAACGACATCGGCATGCCGCTTACCTTGCTGCGGCTACGCGCTACCCATCGCTATGCGGTCATCGAGATGGGCATGAATCATCTGGGCGAAATTTCCTATCTCAGCAAAATCGCCGCACCCACCGTGGCATTGATCAACAACGCCGGCACGGCGCATATCGGCGAATTGGGTTCGACGCAGGCGATTGCCCGTGCCAAAGGAGAAATATTCGAAAGACTCGACGCTGCCGGTGTTGCGGTCCTAAATGTGGACGAGCCCGCTGCAGCATTTTGGCGAGGATTGATTGGCTCACGCCGAACATTGGAATTTGGCATTGCCAATCCCGCAGCGGTATCGGCCCGTTACGAACTGGCCGATTCTGGAAGCCTGATAACCGTCCAGGCCCCGGCTGGAAAATTCGTGACCACACTGCATGTGCCCGGTTTGCACAATGTCAAGAACGCACTGGCCGCTGCGACCGTGGCGTTGGCGCTTGGATTGCCGCCGGCGCAAATCGCCGCAGGGCTTGCGCAATATCGCGGCGTGAAGGGCCGTTTGCAGACACGGCGTCATCGCTCGGGCGCAACAATCATCGACGATACCTACAACGCCAACCCTGATTCGATGAAAGCGGCGATTTCGGTGCTTGTCGCGTACCCCGGGAAGAAAATTCTGGTGATCGGCGACATGGGTGAATTGGGCGCGGACGCCGAGTCTTTGCATGTCATGGTTGGCGAATTCGCCAAGCGCTCGGGCATCGATGTATTGCTGGGTCTCGGCGAATTAAGTGCGCACTGCATTCGCGGTTTCGGTACCAACGGCCGGCACTTCTCCGAACTGAATGCGCTGGTGGCGGCGCTGTTGCCTATGCTCGGGCGCGAAGCAACGGTGCTGGTGAAAGGATCGCGCTTCATGGGCATGGAGCGCGTCGTCGAAGCGCTCGGCACCAGCAATGGCGAAACCACCGCGAAAGGAGTCGCCTGATGTTGCTGCAACTCACCCAATGGTTGGCCGCCGACATTCGCGCCTTCAACGTCTTTAACTACATAACCCTGCGGGCGGTGCTGGCCACCCTTACGGCATTGCTGATTTCTTTTATTGTCGGCCCCGGAATGATCCGCAAACTCACCGCTTACAAGATAGGCCAATCGGTGCGCGACGATGGTCCTCAAACGCACCTGAAAAAAGCGGGCACACCCACGATGGGTGGTGCGCTCATCCTGGTGTCAATCGCCATCACAACACTGTTGTGGGCCGATCTGCGCAATCGTTACGTGTGGGTGGTGCTGCTGGTGACGCTGGGTTTTGGCATCGTGGGCTGGATCGATGACTATCGGAAAGTCGTGCATCGCAATCCAAAAGGCCTGGCGGCGCGCAGCAAATTCTTCTGGCAGTCGGTGATTGGTCTGGGTGCCGCGATCTATCTCGCCGCCACCGCCACGCTGCCGGCGCAGACTGAATTGATCGTGCCGTTTTTCAAGCAGATTACCTACCCGATGGGGATCGTCGGTTTTGTGTTGATGAGTTATTGCGTAATCGTCGGCACCAGCAATGCGGTCAATCTGACCGATGGACTTGACGGACTCGCGATCCTGCCCACCGTCATGGTTGGCAGCGCGTTGGGAGTATTCGCCTATGTCGCCGGCAATGCGGTCTATTCCCGCTACCTGGGATTTCCGCTGGTTCCCGGTGCCGGAGAACTCACGGTGATCTGCGCGGCGCTCGCCGGTGCCGGCCTGGCATTCTTGTGGTTCAACGCCTATCCGGCGGAAGTCTTCATGGGCGATGTGGGGGCGCTCGCGCTGGGCGCGACACTCGGAACCATTGCGGTAGTCGTGCGACAGGAAATCGTGCTGTTCATCATGGGCGGGGTGTTTGTGGTCGAAACACTCTCGGTGGTGCTGCAAGTTGCCTCATTCAAACTCACGGGCAGGCGGATTTTCCGGATGGCGCCGCTGCACCATCACTACGAACTGAAGGGCTGGAAAGAGAATCAGGTGGTGGTGAGGTTTTGGATCATCACCATGATGCTGGTACTGGTGGGCATTTCAACTCTGAAGTTGCGATGAATGGAGGCCGCAATGAAGGAGGCGCGTGCCATTCGAATTGAAAAATAGGCGGGTACTGGTGCTGGGACTGGGGGCAAGCGGAATGTCGATGGTGCGCTGGTTGGCGGGCAGAGGTGCCGACGTACGCGTGGCAGATAGCCGCGCGGCGCCGCCCTTTGCCGGACAGATGCGCGCGGAGTTTCCGCAGGTCGCCCTGTACACCGGCAATTTCGGCGCCGTTGGTTTTGCCGATGCGGAATTGATCGCCGCGAGCCCGGGCGTTTCGCTGAAGGAGCCACATATCGTCGCTGCCCGAGCGCGCGGACTGCCGGTCATGGGCGACATCGAATTGTTCGCCCAGGCGCGCGAAGAATGGCCACAGGCCAAGGTGATCGGCATCACCGGATCCAACGGCAAGAGCACGGTCACGGAAATGGTGGGCGCCATGTCGCGCGCGGCCGGTCGCCGCACACTGGTGGCGGGAAACATCGGCCTGCCGATTCTGGATGCCTTTCTGGAGGTACAAGCCGGGACTCGGCGCAAACCCGATGTGGTGGTGCTGGAATTATCCAGCTTTCAATTGGAATCCACCCATAGTCTCAAACCCGAGTCGGCGGCGATATTGAATCTGAGCGAAGACCATCTGGACCGCTATTCCGGAATGGAGGAATACACACAGGCCAAGGCGCGGATATTTTCTGGTGCCGCCACCGTGGTCACCAACCGGGAAGATTCCCGCACGTCCGCCAAGATGCCACAGGGCGCGCGAGTATTTACCTTCGGGCTGGACGAGCCATGGCATGAGCACAACTGGGGGCTGCGCAAAATCGATGGTGAATTCTGGCTTGCCGAAGGTCGCGCCAATCTCATGCCGGTCGGAGAACTCAAGATCGTGGGACTGCACAACGCGGCCAATGCGCTGGCGGCGCTGGCCTTGTGCCGCGCAGTCAATTTGCCTTATCAGGCGCTGCTCGATGCGCTGTTTGAATTCAAGGGGCTGCCGCATCGAGTGGAAAAAATCGCCGAAATTCGCTCGATCTCCTACTACGACGATTCCAAGGGGACCAACGTGGGAGCGACGGTCGCTGCCTTGAGCGGCATGCCAGGCAAAGTCGTTCTTATCGCGGGGGGCGATGGCAAGGGCCAGGATTTTTCGCCTTTGAACGAGGCGGTGTCGAAGCACGCCCGCGGGGTGGTGTTGATTGGGCGCGACCGGGAACTCATTGCCGAGGCGATCCGCGGCTCGAAGGTAGCCGTGGTTCGTGCGGACGATATGGATGAGGCGGTGCGCCGCGCGGCCGAACTCGCCAGCCCCGGAGATGCGGTTCTGCTGTCGCCGGCTTGCGCAAGTTTTGATATGTACCGTAACTACGAACATCGTGCCCTGGTTTTCGCCGATGCCGTCAAGAAACTGGGTGTGACGCATTGAACGGGATGCCTGGGGAACTGGCCTTTAAGCCGGCGCCGGTTGCCGAGATCGACTATGTAGTCGTTGGTCTGACCGGAATATTGATCGCACTGGGGCTTGTCATGGTGTATTCCTCGTCGATCGCCATCGCCGAGGGCGAGGCGTTCTCCGCCAATCAGCCTACTTATTATCTGGTTCGTCACGCCATCTTCGCTTCGATCGGAATCCTGGCGGGATTTGTGTGTTTCCAGTTTCCGATGCGGTTCTGGCAACAAGCCGCGCCCTACCTGTTCATTCTGGGAATAGTTCTGCTGATCATCGTGCTCATCCCTGGCATAGGGCGGGAAGTCAACGGCAGCCGGCGTTGGCTGTCATTGGGCATGCTCAACCTGCAACCTTCGGAGCTGATGAAGGTATTTGCCGTGTTGTACGCGGCGGACTACACCGTGCGCAAGGCCGCGGTGATGCACAGCTTCCGCAAAGGTTTTCTGCCGCTGCTGAGCGTGATGCTTTTCACCGGGGCGCTGCTGCTTCGCGAGCCCGACTTCGGCGCCTTTGCGGTCATCACGGTGGTCGCGATGAGCGTGCTATTTCTGGGCGGCATGAACTGGAAATTATTTGTCGCGCTGATTATTTTGTTGCTGGCCGGTTTTGCGCTGTTGATCTGGACTTCGCCCTACCGCTTGCAGCGTGTGATTGGATTCATGGACCCCTGGTCCGATCCGTTTGGCAAGGGCTATCAGTTGTCCCATGCACTAATCGCCTTCGGCCGTGGTGAGTGGTTTGGTGTTGGTCTTGGCGCAAGTGTCGAAAAACTGCTTTACCTTCCAGAAGCCCATACCGATTTTCTGCTGGCGGTCATCGCCGAGGAATTGGGTTATGCCGGTGTGTTGGCGGTCATCGCCATGTTCTTGTGGCTGATCTGGCGGGCGTTTGCAGTGGGCAATCGCGCGGCCCGGCTCGAGCGCTATTTCTCGGCACTGGTCGCCCAAGGTGTGGGTCTTTGGCTGGGGATGCAGGCGGTGGTCAATATGGGTGTGAACATGGGCATATTGCCGACCAAGGGGCTCACCCTTCCGCTGCTCTCGTTTGGCGGCAGCGGCATGGTGGCCAATTGTTGCGCATTGGCAATAGTGTTACGGGTGGATTACGAAAATCGCCATATGAACAAGGGGTATTCTTTGTGAGCAGACCCCGCGAGTCCCACCTTGTCCCTCATGCGGCTGCTCGCACAATACTGGTGATGGCCGGTGGCACCGGCGGGCATATCTATCCCGGGCTGGCGGTCGCGGACGAGTTGCGCGAGCGCGGCTGGAAGGTCGTTTGGCTCGGGGCACGTGCCGGAATGGAAGCGGAGATCGTGCCGGCGCATGGCTATCCGATTCAGTTCATTCGTTTTGCGGGCTTGCGGGGAAAAGGATTCTTGCGCATGGCCTTGCTGCCGTTTAATTTGTTGATCGCAGTCTGGCAATGCGCGCGGGTCATGTTTCGAATTCGTCCCGATGTGGTGCTTGGACTGGGCGGCTACATTTCATTCCCGGGCGGTGCCGTGGCGGCACTGCTGGCCAGGCCGCTGGTGCTGCACGAGCAAAACTCCATTGCCGGTCTCGCCAATAAAATTCTTGCTCGATTGGCCAGTCGGGTTCTGGTGGCATTTCCTTCGGCATTAACTAAGGCCGAATGGACCGGCAATCCGGTGCGCCGCGATATTGCCGTGCTGCCAACGCCGGAAGAACGATTTCGCCATCGCAGCGGCAATCTCAAGTTGCTGGTGGTGGGAGGCAGTCTTGGTGCGCAAGCCTTGAACGATGCCGTGCCGAAAGCGCTTGCCATGATTCCTGCGGCAGAGCGTCCCGAGGTTACGCATCAGTCGGGCGGCCGTCATTTGGAAGAACTGGAACGCGGATACCAGGCAGCGGGCGTGCGGGCAAACGTGGCGGCGTTTATTCGCGATATGGCGGCGGCCTATGGGTCCGCTGATCTGGTGATTTGCCGCGCGGGCGCGTTGACCGTATCGGAACTGGCGGCCGCGGGAGTCGCCAGCGTGTTGGTGCCGTTTCCTCAGGCAGTGGACGATCATCAAACGCATAACGCGCGTTTTCTCGCCGATCGATCTGCTGCAGTGTTGCTGCCGCAAAACGAACTGACGCCGCGCAGGCTGGCAAACTTGCTGCTGGGATTTACCCGGGACAGGTTGCTTGAAATGGCGCGCCGTGCGCGGGAATTGGGCAAGGCCGACGCCGCCCGTGTCGTTGCGGATCACTGCGTGGCGGTGGCGGGATGAAACACAAGGTCAAACATGTGCACTTCGTCGGCATCGGCGGCTCGGGAATGAGCGGGATTGCCGAGGTGATGCTCAACCTGGGCTTTGAAGTCAGCGGCTCGGACATTACGGAAAATGCCGCCACCCAGCGGCTGAGGGGGCTGGGTGCGAAGGTTCAGATCGGCCACGATCAGGCCAATGTCACGGGCGCCAACGCGGTGGTGACTTCCACGGCGGTCAAGCCAGATAACCCGGAGGTCACCGCGGCGCGGCTGAAGCATATTCCGGTGGTACCGCGGGCCATGATGCTGGCGGAACTGATGCGTCTGAAGCAAGGCATCGCCATTGCCGGAACCCACGGCAAGACCACCACGACCAGTCTGGTAGCCAGCATCCTGGCCGAGGCCGGCATGGATCCCACATTTGTCATCGGCGGCAGACTGGAAGCGGCCGGCTCACACGCCAAACTGGGCACCGGGGAATTTATCGTCGTCGAGGCCGACGAGTCGGATGCGTCCTTTCTGTATCTGCAGCCGGTGGCGGCGGTGGTGACCAATATCGATGCCGATCACATGGAAACCTACGGGCACGATTTTGGGCGGTTGCGTCAGGCGTTTCTGGAGTTCATCGGCCACCTACCCTTCTACGGTATGGCCGTCTTGTGCCTGGACGATGTCAACGTACGAAGTCTGCTCCCCATCATCAGCAAGCCGGTGACCACGTATGGCTTGATGGAAGGCGCGCAGATCCGGGCGGTGGACGTGCGTGCTGATGCCACCCGAATGCATTTCCGCGTGCAGCGTCGAACCGGTTACAACGGCAACGCACAAAACCTGCCGGATCTTGCGGTCACCCTCAATCTGCCGGGCATCCACAACGTGCAAAACGCCTTGGCCGCCCTGGCAATAGGGATGGAAGTAGGTGTCCCGGACGCGGCAATTGTCAAAGCGCTGGCCGAATTTCGCGGCGTCGGCCGGCGTTTTCAGCGTTATGGAGAAGTGGCGATACCAGGTGGCAAATTCACCCTGGTGGACGATTACGGCCATCACCCGGCGGAAATGGCGGCCACCATCGCCGCGGCGCGCGGCGCCTATCCAGGCCGGCGCCTGCTGCTGGTGTTTCAGCCGCATCGCTACACCCGAACCCGGGATTGTTTCGAGGATTTCGTAAAAGTGTTGTCCTCGGTCGATGCGCTGGTGCTGGCGGATGTTTACCCCGCTGGAGAGACGGCCATTGTCGCCGCCGATGGGCGCGCATTGGCGCGCGCCATACGCGTAGCCGGCAAGGTCGAGCCGCGTTTCGTCGAACAGGTATCGGAACTGCCGTCGGCGATTCTTGCGGCTGCCCAGCCGGGCGACGTGGTGGTCACGATGGGGGCCGGTTCGATCGGTGGCGTAGCCGCAAAATTGGTCAACAAGCATTTGAGCCTGGCATGAACATGACGGAATCGAAACACTTCGGGCCCATCGGACTGCGCGGTCAATTGCGCAGCGACGAGCCGATGAGCAGACATGTCAGTTGGCGTGCAGGGGGATGCGCGGGCCGTGCTTATTTTCCGGCGGATCTGAATGATCTCGGCGAATTCCTGCGGACCTTGACTGTTGATGAGCCTGTGTTGTTTGTCGGTCTCGGCAGCAATCTTTTAGTGCGTGACGGAGGTTTCCCGGGCACGGTCATTTTTACCCATGGTGCGCTCAAGCATTTTTCCATCGAGCAGAACCATACCGGCACGGAAATTTATGCCGAAGCCGGCGTGGCAAGTCCAAAGGTCGCGCGGTTTGCCGCCGTCCATCAACTCGAAGGCGCCGAATTTCTGGCGGGCATTCCGGGCACCATCGGCGGAGCGCTGGCGATGAATGCGGGATGTTACGGCGCCGAAACCTGGGAGGTGGTGGCCAGAGTGCGCACCATTGATCGTGGCGGAAACCTGCGAACCCGCGAACCCCGGGAGTATTCGATTGGCTATCGCCACGTTGTGCCGGTGCAGGCCACGGGCGAATTTTTTGTCGGGGCATGGTTTCGTTTTCGCCAAGGCGACGGCGAACGCGCAAGACGGACCATCAAGGAATTGTTGTCCCGGCGCATTGCCAGCCAACCACTGAACGAGCCCAATGCCGGATCGGTATTTCGAAATCCGCCCGGCGATCATGCGGCGCGGCTGATCGAGTCCTGCGGTCTCAAGGGCCGGCGCATCGGTGCAGCCGAAGTGTCCGAGAAACACGCCAACTTCATCGTCAACAAGGGCGGTGCTTTGGCCCGCGACATCGAAGAGCTGATTCATCTGGTTCGGGAGACGGTTCGACAGGGCACCGGCGTAAGCCTGATTCAGGAAGTGGAAATCGTCGGCGAGGCGCTCAAATGAGCGGAATCGGCAAAGTAGGCGTGTTATTGGGCGGGCGCTCGGCGGAACGGGAGGTTTCGCTGATGAGTGGCAACGCGGTGCTGGCAGCACTCAAGCGCAAGGGTGTTGATGCACTGGCCATCGATGCCCGGGAGATGGATCTGCAGCGCTTGAAGTCCGAGGGCTTTGAACGAGTGTTCATCGCGCTGCATGGTCGCTACGGCGAAGACGGCACCATTCAAGGCGCTTTGCAGTGGATGGGAATTCCCTTTACCGGCAGCGGCGTGATGGCAAGCGCACTGGCGATGGACAAGTGGCGCACCAAACTGGTCTGGATGGCGGCGGGAATTCCGACGCCGCGTTTTGTGATGCTCGACGAGTCCTCTGACTTCGACGCGGCCGTTCGCGAGCTTGGATTGCCCTTGATCGTCAAGCCTTCGCGCGAAGGCTCCACAATCGGCCTGACCCGTGTGACCCGATCGCAGGAGATGCACGAGGCTTACCGCAAGGCCGCACATCACGATCCCATGGTGCTTGCCGAAGAGTTTATTGCCGGCGCAGAGGTAACGGCATCCATTCTCGGCGACCAGGCGCTGCCCTTGATCCGGATCGAGGCGCCGGGTGGCAGTTACGACTATCACGCCAAATATTTTTCGGACGAGACCCGTTACCACTGCCCCTCCGGCTTGCCTGATGCGCAGGAAAATAGTATTCGGGAGCTGGCGCTTCGGGCGTTCCGCATTCTGGGTTGCAGAAGCTGGGGACGTATCGACGTGATGATCGATGCGCGCGGCAAACCGTTTTTGTTGGAGGCAAATACGGTGCCCGGCATGACCGGTCACAGCCTGGTCCCCATGGCGGCCAAGGCGGCCGGAATTGGCTTCGACGATCTGGTGTTGCGCATTCTGGAGACGGCCGATGTGGAATAACGCGCGGAGTATGCGCAAGGCGGCGAATTGTCTCTTCATCGTGGCGGGCATTCTGATCGTCTACGCCCTGCTGCACCATGTCGTGCGGCTGCCGGTATTTGCCCTTCAGGGAATCGAGGTCCGTGGCGAAACCCAACACATTACCCGCGAACAGGTGCAGGCGGTCCTGGATCGGGAACTACGCGGGAATTTTTTTACCGTCGATCTGGTTCAGGCAGGAGCCGCCTTCAGAAAATTGCCCTGGGTGAGGCAGGTTAGTGTGCATAGACTCTGGCCAGACCGCATAGAATTTGTTGTCGAGGAACATCGACCGATCGCCCGATGGGATTCAACGGCGCTGGTGAGTGCCCAGGGCGAAGTGTTCGAGGCGGCGGTTAACAGCACCCTGCCGGTGTTTTACGCGCCGAAGGATGCGGCTCCAGAAGTCGTGGCACGTTATGGGGAATTTGACGGCATGTTGTCGAAGATCAGCCGCCGTGTAGTGCAAATCAGAGTATCGGCGCGCCGCGCCTGGCAACTAACACTCGACGACGGCATGGTGATCGAACTGGGACGCGATGCGATCGACCTTCGTCTGGCTGGCTTTGTCGAGGCCTACGGCCGCAGCATTGCGGGCTTACAGGCCTTGCCTGCGTACGTGGATCTGCGTTATCCAAACGGCTTCGCGGTGCGTAGACCGGCAGGAATCGCCGCCGACAAAGTCTGACGGATCGACAACACGATGGCATTGAGCGGAAGAAAAGAAAACAAGAACCTGATCGTGGGTCTCGATATCGGCACTTCCAAGATCGCGGCCATCGTGGCGGAAATGAAACCCGAAGGCGGGTTCGAAATTATCGGTATGGGCAGTTCGCCTTCGCGCGGATTGAAAAAGGGTGTGGTGGTCAATATCGAATCGACGGTCAACGCCATCCAGCGCGCACTCGAAGAAGCCGAACTGATGGCTGACTGCAAGATTCGGGAAGTGTGGACTGGTATTGCAGGAAGTCACATTCGCAGTTTCAATTCCCACGGCATGGTGGCGATCAAGGACAGGGAGGTGACCCAGCACGATATCGATCGGGTTGTCGAGACTGCCAAGGCGATTCCGATTCCGACCGATCAGCAGCTTCTGCATGTACTGAATCAGGAGTTCGTGATCGACGGTCAGGAGGACGTGCGCGAACCGCTGGGAATGAGCGGGGTGAGGCTGGAAGTCAAAGTACACATCGTGACCGGGGCGGTGTCCGCGGCGCAGAACATCATGAAATGCGTGCGGCGCTGCGGACTGGAGGTCAATGACCTTATTTTGCAGCCATTGGCCTCGGCCATCGCCGTGTTATCCGAGGATGAAAAAGATCTCGGGGTGTGCCTGGTGGACATCGGCGGCGGCACTTCCGATATCGCGGTTTTCACTCAGGGGTCGATACGGCATACGGCGGTGATTCCCATTGCTGGCGACCAGATCACCAACGATATTGCGATGGCGCTGCGCACCCCGACCAAAGAAGCGGAAGAAATCAAGCGCCGCTACGGTTGCGCGCTCCGAGAACTCGCCGACCAGCAGGAAACGATCGAAGTGCCGGGCGTTGGAGAGCGTGGCGCAAAAACAATGTCGCGTCAAACACTGGCCGAGGTGATCGAGCCGCGAGTCGAGGAATTGTATTCCCTGGTGCAGGCCGAGCTGCGCCGCAGCGGATTCGAAGAGCTGCTCTCTTCGGGAATCGTGATCACCGGAGGAAGCGCATCGATGCAGGGAATGATCGAGTTGGGAGAAGAGGTTTTTCACATGCCAGTGCGGCTGGGGCTGCCCACTTATTCCGCAGGATTGTCGGAAGTTATTCGCAATCCGCGTTATTCCACAGGAGTCGGTCTGCTGATCGCGGGGCTGAATCAGCATCAGCGCCTGCAGATCGAAAAATTGCAGGCAGGTTCGTTCAAGCAGGTGTTCGGACGCGTGAAGAAATGGTTCGAGACCAATTTTTAGCTGAAGAAAGAAGTTCCGTTTTGTTACGTTTTATAACCATCCACTGAGGAGACACGTTTATGTTTGAAATCGTCGATACACAATCGCAGGAAGCCGTCATCAAAGTCATCGGAGTCGGCGGTTGCGGCGGCAATGCCGTGGACCATATGATCAACGAGGGCGTGGATGGCGTCGAGTTCATCTGCATCAACACCGACTCGCAGGCGCTCAAACGCAACAAGGCCAAAACGCTGCTTCAGCTTGGGCCAAACGTGACCAAGGGACTGGGGGCGGGGGCCAATCCAGAAATCGGCCGTAACGCCGCCGTCGAGGATCGCGAGCGCGTCATTGAGCTGATCGAAGGCGCGGACATGTTGTTTCTTACCGCGGGGATGGGCGGCGGCACCGGCACGGGTGCGGCACCGATAGTGGCCGAGGCGGCGCGCGAACTGGGCATCCTGACCGTTGCCGTGGTGACCAAGCCCTTCGCCTTCGAAGGCAAACGTCAGAAAATTGCGCAACAAGGATTGGACGAATTGGCGCGTCATGTGGACTCGCTGATTGTCATTCCCAATGACAAGCTGATGCAGGTGCTGGGCGACGACGTGTCCATGCTTGATGCTTTCAAGGCGGCCAACTCGGTGTTGCACGGCGCGGTAGCGGGCATTGCCGAAGTTATCAAGTGTCCGGGTCTTGTCAATGTGGACTTCGCCGACGTGCGAACCGTCATGTCCGAGATGGGAATGGCCATGATGGGATCTGCGGTTGCGGTAGGGCCAGATCGTGCGCATGCGGCCGCCGAACAGGCTGTGGCAAGCCCCTTGCTCGAAGACGTCAATCTTTCCGGCGCTCGAGGCGTGCTGGTGAATATTACCGCCAGTTCCAGCCTGAAGATGAAAGAAGTCCACGAAGTCATGAACACCATCAAGGGATTTACCGCCGAAGACGCAACCGTGATTATTGGAACGGTTATTGAAGAGTCCATGGAGGATCGTCTGCGCGTCACCATGGTTGCGACCGGTTTGGGCGCCGTGGGCGGCCGCCAGCAAAAGCCCTTGATGATGGTGAAAACCGGAACTGATCCATCGCCGCTGCAGGTCAATTACGGCGATCTCGAAACACCTGCCGTCATGCGCAGGCGGTCACGGGATGCGGCTGTCGAAGCGATGAAACAATCGGGGGTCGAGATGCTCGATATCCCGGCATTTTTGCGTAAACAGGCGGACTAATGACCAACGCCCCGAGCGCTGTTTATATGCTGCAATACAGCATATAATGAGTCGCGTGTGGTATGGATGTCTGGCCTATGTTAGCCTAATCAGTCAGTTAATCTACTTTCGGTGCGGTGGCCACGTTTCGTGCGCCGCCGTCACCCAGGAAAAATGATCAAACAATGTACGCTTAAGAATTTGGTCAGAGCAACCGGGGTTGGGTTGCATACGGGCGAGAAGGTTTATTTGACTTTGCGACCGGCCGCCCCAAATTCCGGAATTGTTTTTCGACGGGTGGACCTTACACCGGTGGTCGAAATCAAAGCCGGCCCCTACGCGGTGGGTGACACGCGGTTGTCGTCATGCCTCGAGCATAACGGAACTCGCGTGCAGACCGTGGAGCACCTCATGTCGGCGCTGGCCGGACTGGGTATTGACAACGCGTATGTCGATCTGAGCGCCGGCGAGGTGCCGATCATGGATGGCTCGGCGTCCCCGTTCGTATTTCTGCTGCAATCGGCGGGTATTGAGGAGCAGCCCGTCGCAAAAAAGTTCATCCGCATCAGAAAAATGGTGGAAGTGCTGCAGGGTGACAAGTGGGTCAGATTTGAACCTTACGCGGGCTTCAAGGTGGATTTCAGTATCGACTTCCGCCATCCGGTTTTTGCCAATGCCAACAAGAGGGTCGTTGTCGATTTCGAGTCCACTTCCTACGTCAAGGAAGTCAGCAGGGCACGGACCTTCGGTTTCATGCAGGACGTGGAAAACATGCGCGCGCAAGGCTTGGCATTGGGGGGTAGTCTGGACAATGCCATCGTTATGGACGAATTTCGTGTGCTTAACGCAGAAGGTTTGCGCTACGAAGACGAGTTCGTCAAACACAAGGCGCTTGATGCCATCGGCGACCTATACCTGCTCGGGCACCCGGTTATTGGCGCCTACTCCGCATATAAGTCCGGTCATGCCCTCAACAACGGCTTATTGCGCCGACTCCTGGAAGACGCTTCGGCCTGGGAATTCGTCAGCTTCCTGAAGACCGAGGACGCCCCAGCCTTCCTCAAATTGCAGCTTCAGGCGGCCTGAGTCGGGCCGGCATTGAGTTCGCGGCTTCGGCCTGGCATTTAAGTTGCGTTCTGCATGGTCATTCTGAGGATTCTCGGTGCCCTCCTGGTTGTGACGTTGGGCGCTTCGTTTCTGGTGTTTGCCATTACCCGGGACAAGAGATGGTTGCGATTTGCCTGGCAGGTATTCAAGGCGGGCCTGATTATCTGCTTGATCCTAATTACTTTATTTTTTATGGAACGGTTCCTGATTGCTGTCTGAGGAATGAGTGGCCGCTTTATGAAGCTTCTCGATGGCCGTCTTGAGGGGTGAGGGCGGCAAGCTTCTGGCTAGATCGACAAATGCGTTGCGTGCCTCCTGCCCGAGAGAAAAGTGTTTTTTAGGCAATGGTTTATGAGGGATTGTTACTTGCGCTTGTATGCGAATTCCAGTAACCTCAACTCCCCGCTCACGTAATAGCATGGCAAGGCGGGGTGCCAATTGCTTTAACTTGGCGGCCACAGCGCCATTATCGGCGAACAAGTGTAGCTCGCCGGCCCGTTGCGCAGCGACCGTAGTGTGGGAAACCAGGGCGGAGGGTAGCAGTTCCGCCAGTAAGTTCTGAAGGAAGAGTAGTCGTTTTGCCTCTCGCGTGAGGGCCTGCAATTCGGGATTCGTGTCCAATATTGGACCAATGCGTTCACTGTTCACGGCGGGCGGCGAAAAGAATTAGGAGGTACGGATGGATATTATTCTGGTTTCCAACAAGTTTGCGCACGCCCGTAACTTTACGGTAAGTGTGCCGCAAGTGACATTTCTTGCCCTGCTCCTGGGGCTTCTGGTCGTTTCTCTCGCGGTCATCCTGAATTATTTTTCCTTGCGTCACGCAGTAGCCAGCCAGAGCCCTTATCTGATGTCGCTGCTGGAGGTAGTGCAAGCCGAGCAGACCCGAAAGACCCATTCCTACCTGCGGGAGAGTCTGAATTCCATGGCGTCCCGGCTGGGCGAAATGCAGGCCAAATTACTAAGATTGGACACTTTGGGCGACCAGTTGACCAAACTCGCCGGCATGAAACCCGAGGAGTTCATGTTCGATCAGACCCCCGCACGAGGCGGCGCCGTGTCTTCCATTCCCCCGCATGAGTTTTCCATGAGTGAGTTGGCCGACAAGCTTGATAATCTGTCGGCTCGTGTGGATGACCGAACAGACAAATTGGGTGTCCTCGAATCGATGCTGACGATTTCGCACGCGAAAAAACAATTGCAGCCGACACAATTGCCGGTCAAGGCTGGCTGGTATTCTTCAAATTTCGGCTGGCGAATCGATCCTTTCACCGGTTGGAATGCTTTTCATGAAGGCATGGACTTCATGGCCTCGGCGGGAGAAGTGATCACTGCCGCGGCGGGTGGCGTAGTGGTGTATGCGGCCCTGCATCCTCAGTATGGTAATATGATTGAGATTGACCACGGCAATGGCTTGATTACGCGTTACGCACATGCATCGAAGCTGGTCGCCAAGGTGGGTGATGTTGTTTTGGGTGGGCAGAAAATTGCCGAGGTCGGCAGCACCGGGCGATCCACGGGAACACACTTGCATTTCGAAGTGCGTCAATGGGGAGCACCGCAGAATCCCGCCCGTTTCCTCCAGGTTCCGGGATGATTGCCTGACAGATTGAATTATTGAAAGAGGGGTGGGGGCGTATGCCCCCACCCCTC
>CAMDKM010000030.1 GCA_945900965.1 Bordetella parapertussis
TGAAGAAATATGTTCCGCCCGGATGCTAGGCGCGGCGGTAATCAGACAATGACGGGGGTCATTGCCGAGGAAAACATCCGGTGCAATGCGCTTCGTCCTTCGATTATGCTCAGGACAGGCTTATTGCACCCTACGAGATCCTAAACATCGACGACGACACCCTTGAATGAAGAGGACGGCATTCAAAGAATGCCGTCCTTCTGTCGAACTTCCTGGGGCTGACTACGCGGAGACAGCCTTGCATTCCTTCGCACACTCCGCACAGGCTTCCGCGCAAGCCTTGCACAGCTCATGCTTTTCGTGCTTACGGCATTCCTTCTCACATTCCTGGCAAAATTCCATGGCAACCTTGGCGTACTGACCAAGCAGTTTCGACTCGCCGGCGGCCAGTGCTTCGAGCGTGTTGCACACGCTTATAAGCTGATTCACGCTGCGCGCGCAGGCAGCCATTTCCTTTTTTCCGTCGCCCAGCAGCATGAAGCAGTGATTGATGCAGGCCTGCCCGGTTTGCACGCATTCCGCAGCCGAAGCGATCAGATCGGCATATTTCCCCGACACATGATGATGCTCCGAATCCGCCGCCATCGCCGCCTTGACAAATACCGCTCCGGCAATTGCACCCATTCCAACGATTGCATCTCTGCGTTCCATGTGAGGATTCTCCTGTGGTAAAAAACGATCTGTGACATGGGGGATTTGCAATGGATATTGTCCCACAAGTCACGATCGCAAGTGGCGGGGGAAGACACTGAATAAGCGCCTGAATGTCATTCCCGTGGAAACGGGAAGCCAGATTTTTTAAAGGAAACCGATTTCCCGTGAACTTGTCTCTTAACGGGCGCCGTGTAACTGAATCAGCTAAACGCCCCACTCCGCGCGTTATGCCCACCATCCACAGTGATAACGATACCGCTCAAGTACGATGCCCGGTCGGACGCGGCGAAAACCACAACGTTGGCCACTTCCTCCACGCTTGCCGGCCGGTTCAGCGGCAGACCCTTGACGAACTCGCGCCAGCGTTCGAGATCGCCGAGTTTATCGGCCGCGCGTGTTTTCATGAGCGTCACCAGGCGCTCGGTTTCAACCGCGCCGGGGCTGACCGCCAGCACGCGAATGCCGTCTTCGATGCTGTAACTGCCCAAGGTGCGGGTGAAGGCATTCAGTGCCGAGTTGCCGGTGGAGCCTGCGATGTAACCGGAGTCGAGCCGGTCGGCGGCGAGGCCGGTGACATTGATGATTACGCCTTTGCTTCGCTGTTTCATCGCGGCGTAGTAGGCGCGGGAAAGATTGATGTAGCCAAACACCTTGAGATCCCAGGCGGCACGCCAGCGCGCCTCGTCCACGGTTTGCAGATCGCCGCCCGGTATGGCGCCGGCGTTATTTACGAGAATATCCGGCGTGCCCGTGGCCTTGAGAAGCGCGGCGACACTCTCGCTGCGCGACAAGTCCAAGGCATGCGGCCTCACTTCGACGCCATGCTGCTCACGAATAATTTGCGCTGCGTTTTCTATGGTTGCTTGATTGCGTGACACGATATGAACGGCGCAGCCTTCCGCCGCCAGTCCCTGGGCGATGGCCAACCCTATGCCCTTCGAGGCACCGGTGATAACGGCGGTTTGGCCTTTCAATCCCAGATCCATGGTGCTCTCCCCCTTATCATGGTCGCCAGTCTGCGGTCGCCCGCACACAAAAGACGGCAATCGTCAGACTTCATCCGATAACGGTAACATATGGTTTGCATCAGGGGCAGCAGACCACAACTTACAGAAAAATGGGGAGCCAAGATGATCAGGAAGTTTTCCGTCCTCTACGTCGGGCAAATCGAACTCGACAACGTTGGCATCAACGGCACCCCGGCGGACGAACGCCGTTATCCGAACGAGCGACTGGCCGAAGCCTTCCAGACCTCCAAAGAGGTGGCCCAGGTGATGGACGAACTGGGCTACTACTGCCTGTGGACGGCGGAACACCACTTCCAGCATGAAGGCTACGAAGTGTTTCCCAATCTGATCATGCTCGGCACCTGGCTGGCGACCCAGACCAAGCGCCTGAAGTTTGGATGCGGGTTCAATATCTTGCCGATGTGGCACCCGATACGCCTCGCAGAAGACTATGCCATGGCCGATATTGTGACCGGGGGGCGAGTGATTTTCGGCGTGGGTCGCGGTTATCACACACGGGAAGTCGAAAGCCTTGGCGCGCCGTTACTCGACACCAAGGCCAACCAGGAACTCTTCGAAGAGCAGGTGGAAGTGATTCTTAAGGCCTTCAACCAGGAATCCTTCTCCCATCAGGGCAAACATTATCAGATTCCGGCGACGGTGCCCTATCGCGGCTACGACCTGAAAGAAGTCACCCTGGTCCCGCGGCCGCTGCGCCGCCCGGTGGAAATCTGGCAACCCATCGCCAGCGGAAAAACCCTGCCCTACCTTGTGCGCCAGGGTTTCAAGGGCATGGTGACGCTGAATGGCGAAAAGATTTTCGACCAGGTTGCGCGTTCCTTTCAATCCGAGGCCGCCAAAGTCGGTCGCAACCTCACGCTAGGCGAAGACCTCTGCTGGGGAGTGGGGCTATGTCTGGCCGATACCGTGGAAGAGGCCATCAAGCGCATCGAGCCCGCCCACGACGAACGCTACAAGTGGTTCGCGCCCTTCGGCTTCGTGCGTTATGCAGATGAACATGGCCGACCTTGGGGTACGCCGGGCGCGCCGTCAAAAATGCCAACCATCCGCGATGGTGTGGCGCAGCGCGCCTGGTTATGCGGCCCGCCCAAGCTGGTGATCGAGCAGATCAAGGAATTCGAGGCCCGTTATCCCGGCCTGGATCAGATGATGATCCATTGGGCCGAAGGCATGTCACCGAAGGACTTCAAGGAGCAGTTGCGTTGGTTCGCGCGCGAGGTGATGCCGGCATTTCAGAAGTAGGAAGGCGAGGGACGAGGGGCTGGGGACTAGGGGCTGGGAAATTACACCCTTCACCGTTCACCCTTCACTCATTCACCCTTCACGCCTTCACTGCTTAGGCAAACAACGAATTGAGCACCCTTCTCATCCTGAATTTGGTGTTGGTGCCTTTGCTGATCGGGGGCGTAACACTCGCCGCGCGCCACTGGGGCCCCTCGGTTGGCGGCTGGTTATCGTCATTCCCGGTAATTTCGGCGCCGATCTTGATTTCCATTGCCCTCGAACACGGCGGGCCATTCGCCGCAAGTGCTGCCGCGAGCACACTGTCTGCCGTGCTCGCCAACCTCGCCTTTGGTGTCGCTTACGCATGGAGCGCGACGCGCTTTTCATGGCCAACTTGCCTTGCGACGGGCTTTACCGGGTATTTTTTGGTCGTCGCCTGCTTGAGCCTTTGGGCGCCGTCACTGTATGTGGCTGTTCCGGTAGTGCTGATCGGGCTTCTGCTCGCACCCCGTCTATATCCCCTGCCGGTTCCCACGGCACAGCCCGCCGGCGAGCCAGTCAACGATATTTTCTGGCGCATGGGCACCGGCGTCTTGCTGGTTTTCCTCGTCACGCATTTTGCCTCCGGACTGGGCCCGCGGCTCAGCGGTTCGTTCGCCATGTTCCCGGTCCTGGCGCCGATATTGGCAGTGTTCTCGCACCGGCAGTCGGGCCCGGCTTTTGCAATCCACCTTTTGCGGGGCATGGTGCTGGGTTATTACTCCTTCGCCGTCTTCTGTATTGTGTTGTCGCAGATGCTTCCCGCCACCAGCATCAAAAATGCCTTTCTCGTTTCGCTCGGCTGCGCCTTGTTGGTTCAAGTTGTATCGCGCATTTGCCTGCATCGTGCCCGAACATCAACTGCGATGCGCGCGCAACAGGCAACGTCCACCATTGCGTCACGTTGAATCCGTGGCACGCCGAGAGCGAGCGACGACGTCAAATTCTCCCTGTTACCTCCGCCATAAAGAGTATTGGCCAGAATACCCCGGTCCGCATTGAATTGTCCGGTGTAATCTACCGTGCCATCGCGATTTTTCTAGCGTTTCGCCATGGCCGATTGATCTTCGACTAGTGCTTTGTGCGCACGCGCGCTTTTCGCATCGTCCAGCAAAATGGTTTGCCGGAATCGGCTCTTAATGATTGGCGCGGAGAGAAGACCGGCTTTCAGGCCAGCGCGAATCCATTCCCTGTCTCTTGCATCGCAGCGTGCATATGTCGACACCGCGGCATCGTTTGGATCGAGGAAGTAAACGACAATACCCTCCGCCAACGCCACCGAAATTAATCGATACTCGCACTGCTCCGGAAGCACGGGAAGGTCCGGCGAGATCGGATCGAGATAGTAGCCGTGCTCCTCTTCGAACTAGCTGCCTTCTCCCAGCTTCTCGTTAAGTTCGAAGATTCGTTCGGGATCCGCTTTCGTGTAACAGTCGACATCGATGGACATGAGCATGCGCGCAGGGATCTCGGAAGACTTCTGCACGAGGCCCAGGATACTCAGGCTCCCGACAACAAATTCTCTATGCTTGGTCAGTTTTTTGGCTTCGATGAACAAAACCTGCAAATGGCTCAGTTCCATGCCCACGACCAGGGAGTATTCTGGAACATGGCGTCTTCCCATTCACCCAGCGAAGACATTTCTTTCGCCAGTTTTCGGGGCGGAAGCGCCAGCAATCGAGACCAGCGATCAATGTAGAACAGGCTGCAAGTGCGGTTGCTGCGCCAGAGCTCCACGCGCTTGCGCGCTTTGGCCATCTTGGCCGCGGCACCGGAGGCATCCTCACCCAGGCTTATAGCAAGGCGAAGGTGTCGCTCTTTCTGCTCCCGACGTTTGATCTCCTGCTCCAAACGCAGCATCTTTCTCTGGACCGTGCCGTTCGCCTGACCGATCTGCGGGTTTAGATCAAGCGCGGCCAGAAGTTTGTCCAACGTGTCGGACTGAATGGCCTTCACCGGGCCTTGCTCGAGCCTGGACAAAATGGCGCGCGACACTTTGGCCTTGGTCGCAAGCTCCTCCTGTTTCATGCCCTTGAGCAAACGCGCCTCTCTGATCACCTTTCCATATTGCTCCGCCAGCATTTTTGCACCCGCCGACCTTTTAATGGGACGGCGTCTACTTTAAAGGACGCCCGCCTCCATAGTCGACCTCCAAGAGAATAGCAGTCAGACACTGCCGAATTAAGGCCGACTGACCAGATAAACTCGGAAGCCCGGAAGGAGCGCAGCGCATTCCAGGAGCATTTATTTCCCCCCGTATTCCGCTGCGCTCCATAGGAACTACGAACTGCGTCTTTTCGGGAATTTAGGGTCAGACTCGACATAGCTACCACCTTCGGCAATTCAATAAGTCCCTCCAGCCTTCGCTCCGCCTCCGCCGTCCTTGCGCATTTCCGCCACCACGCCTTTTGCGGCATTGAGCAGCAAGGCGTTATCCGCCATAAGCGTGACGAACTGAAAACCCTGAGCAATCATTTCCTTCGCCATGGCCGTGGAACCGCAATGAATACCCGCGGCGACGCCGTGCTTTTTGGCGCCGGCGGCTATGGTGCGGATGGCATCGAGCACCACTTTGTCGTTGGGCACACCCGAGGGCGGGAAGCCGAGCGAAATAGCCAGATCGTTCGGGCCTACATAGAGCGAATCGAGTCCTGGAACGCTCAGAATCGCATCCAGGTTATCCATGGCCTGTTTGGTTTCGATCATGGCCATGGTGATGAGGGTATCGTTGGCGTGCTTGAAATAATCCGCGCCGCCATACCAGGTGGCGCGCACCGGGCCGAAGCTGCGGTAGCCTTTGGGCGGATAACGGCAGGCGCCGACGAAGGCTTCGCACTCCGCGCGCGTGTTGATCATCGGGCAGATAATTCCGTAGGCACCGGCGTCGAGCATTTTCATGATGATGCCCGGCTCGCACCAGGGCACGCGGGCCATGGGCATGGTGGATGTCGTGGCAATCGCCTGGAGCATGGTGATGCCGACCTGGTAGTCCACATGCCCGTGTTGCAGATCGACCGTCAGCGAATCCCAACCTGCCTGCGCCATATTTTCGGCCGCGACGGAACTGGGAATGCCCAGCCAGCCGTTGATGACTGCTCCGCCCTGTTTCCAGATTGATTTGATTTTGTTTTCTCTCATGACGCCCACCCTGTTGAACAAGGTAACATCATAAGCCAAGTTATCTCACCCAACCGCGCACCGGACTGCACCGTGAAAACGACCACCATCGCCGTCAATACACTCACAGCCCTTTCCTCGGATATATTCTCGGCCATCGGCTGCTCGAAGGAAGAAGCCGGCCGTGTCGCCCAGTATCTGCTCGGCGCCAATCTCGCCGGCCATGACAGCCACGGCGTGATTCGTATTCCGCGCTATGTGCAGATGAAACTCGATGGCCTGCTGGTGGCGGACCAGCAAGTAGCCGTGCTGGTGGATACCCCTGTTCTGGCACTGGTGGACGCCAAACGGGGATTCGGTCAGACAGTCGGCCCGCAAGCCGTGCAGATGGGCATCGACAAATGCAAGCCAATGGGTCTTTCGGCCATCAGCCTGCGCAACTCCGGTCATCTCGGTCGCATCGGCGACTGGGCGGCCATGGCAGCCGATGCGGGACTGGTATCGATCCATTTCGTCAACGGCGCGGGCAGCGTGTTCGTCGCGCCACACGGTAGTGTCGAGCGGCGCTTTTCCACCGCACCCTACTGCGTGGGCGTTCCGCTGCCGGGGCGCCCGCCGCTCCTGCTCGATTTCGCCACCTCACTGGTGGCCGAAGGCAAGGTGCTGGTGGCAAGCCAGGGTGGCAAGGCCATACCTGCCGACGCCTTGATCGGCCCCGATGGCCGTACCAGTGACGACACGCGCCTGATCTATGGCGACTTCCCGGTCACCGGCAAGCGCGACTTCCGCCAAGGCAAGGGGGCGATACGCGCTTTCGGCGAGCACAAAGGCTCGGGCCTCGCGCTGATGTGCGAACTACTCGGCGGCGCACTCACCGGCAACGGCTGCTCCTCGCGCGAAGGCCCGTTTGCCAACGGCATGATGTCGATCTACCTCGACCCGGGGAAAATGGACCCCGAAATGCTTTTCCCTGAAGAGGCGGCGCGTTATGTCGCCTACATCAAGTCCGCGAAACCGGATCAACCCGGCGGCGAAACCCTGGTGCCCGGCGAGCCGGAAGAACGCATGAAGAAAAAACGCCTTGTCGAAGGCATTCCACTGGCCGAGGAAACCTGGCAATCCATTCTGGACACCGCGAAACTGGTGGGAGTGGATTACAAAACCCAATAGCGCTCAAGGTCAAAAGCGCTCAACGCGGAAAAGCGGTATTGATCTGAAAGAAATCTCTTGCAGTGGCCGCGATAGTGCCAAGCGCCAGTGTCGTCAGACCATGAAATTCAAGAGCGTCGACACAGAGAGCACAGAGCAAAAACAAGAGAGGGCACAGAGGGAAACGAAATGGGGAGTTCCTTTATTGATTTTCTCTGTGAACTTTTTGCCCTTCTCTTTGGCCTCTGTGTCAACGCCTTTGACCGGCTTTTTTGTTGTCTGCAGGGATGGGCAAGCGCGCATAAACCCGCCGCTACATTCAAGGCCCCTGCTGCAGACTCGAGACCTCATTGGTGAGCGTGGTGCGGCGCATATCGCGCACCTCAAGCAGGTTGTAGCGCCGCGCACGGTGCATGGTGACGCGGTTATCCCACATCACCAGATCCCATTGCTTCCAGACATGGGCATAGACAAACTGGCGTTGCGTCGCGTGCTCGGTGAGATCGCGCAAGAACGACCGCGCCTCCGGCACCGGCATGCCTTCGATGGCGCCGGCATGGCTCGACAGATAGAGTGACAAGCGGCCGGTGTTTGGGTGCCGCCGCACCAGCCGCTGCCGCACCGGCGCCCATTTCATGCGCTCGGCTTCGGTGAAATCATCGAAACCGAGGATCCCGCGCGAATAAATCTGGCTGTGCGCGCAGAAGAGATCGCGCACCTCGCGCTTCGTTTCCTCATCCAAGGCATCGTAGGCCGCGCGCATGTCGGCGAATTCCGTATTACCCCCGGTCGGCGGAATCTTGCGCGCCGACAACAGGGAATACTTGGCCGGGACATCCTTGAATGAGCTGTCGGAGTGCCACAGCATGTTGCCCAGGCCAAACAGGCGCCGCCGGTCATCCCGTGGCAGCAATTCGCCATGCTTGTCGAGATTCGAGATGTCGTTCAGATCCATGCTCACGCGCCGGTCCTCCGGCGCCTGAATGTCACCGGTGGCTTGTTCCAGCGCACCGAGCTGGCGGCTGAACGCTACCTGCTGATCGTCTTCCAGATGCTGATCGTGAAAAACCAGCACCCCGAAGCGATCCATGCCGTCGTGAATCGCCCGCACTTCTACTTCGGCGAGGCGCCGGGTCAGGTCGATACCGGAAACTTCCGCGGCGAAGAATGAGCGGTTCGCCAGGTCAATAGGTTTGATGGCAATGGTCATGATTCGATCAATGGTCGTGTGCGGGTTGGCGGGTTGGCGAGTTCACGAGCATTTTGCCACTGCTTTGCCGGACATGGAAGGTGGCCACACTGAACACACCCAGCACTGGATCCGGCTGACTGGTTGCGAAAAACCACCCCTTTCCCAGTTCCAGGCTGGCTATCGATCATCCCCGCCGTTCCCGGTTATCATGGTGCTGCCGTACCCTTTCACCCAGAACAACCGGATTGGATACACCGATGAAGCCCGCAGACGTCAAAACCGTCGACGACGCGAAGAAGATCGTCACCGAGCGCAGCCTCACTCATGTCAAGGTCGGTGTGTTCGACATCGACGGTATCCTGCGCGGCAAATACATGTCGCGCGAGAAGTTTTTCAGTTCGCTGGATAAAGGCTTCGGCTTCTGTGACGTGGTGCTGGGCTGGGATTCCAACGATCAGCTCTACGACAACACCAAATTCACCGGCTGGCATACCGGCTACCCGGATGCCGAGGTGCGCATCATCCCGCACACCTGCCGCGACATTCCGTTCGAGCCAAGCATGCTGTTTTTTCTGGCCGAATTTGCCGAATCCGCCAATGCTCCCTGCCCGCGCGGCGTATTACGTCGCGTACTGGAAAAAGCCCACAACATGGGCTACGAGGTCTATGCCGGCTTCGAGTATGAATACTTCGTCTTCGACGAAACACCGGATTCAGTGCGCGCCAAGCATTACCGAGATTTGAAACCCATGGCGCCGGGCTACTTCGGCTACTCGGTGATCCGCAATACAGTGCATTCGGGTTATTACAACGAAACGCTGAAGCTGTGCGAGGACATGCGCTTCCCGCTGGAAGCCCTGCACGAGGAAACCGGCCCCGGCGTGCTGGAGGCGGCCATTGCGGTGGACGAAGGCCTGGAGGCGGCGGACAAGGCCGGCCTGTTCAAGACCTTCATCAAGGTGCACGCGCAATTGAATAACCGCATGGCCACTTTCATGGCCAAGTGGAACGCCGGCCTGCCCGGACAAAGCGGCCACATTCACGTCTCGCTCAAGGGCAAGGATGGCAACCCGGTGTTCCATGACCCGAAGGGCCAACTCAACATGAGCCCGCTGATGGAACATTTTGTCGCCGGCCAGCAGGCCTTGATGCCGGAATTTCTCGCCATGGTGGCGGGCACGGTGAATTCCTACACCCGCATGGTGCCCGGCTACTGGGCGCCCACGCATGCCACCTGGGGCGCGGAAAACCGCACCTGCGCGCTGCGCGTGATTCCCGGCTCGGAGAAAAGCCAGCGCGTCGAATACCGTATCGCCGCCGCAGATTGCAATCCTTATCTCGGCCTCGCCGTGGCGCTTGCCTCCGGCCTTTGGGGCATCGAACACAAACTCGAACTCGGCAAACCCATTTCCGGCAATGCCTACGACCACAAACCATCCGCCAAGGGCGCGCTGCCGACCACGCTATGGGACGCCGCGCAACGCCTGCGGGGCTCCAAAGCCGCCCGCGAATGTTTCGGCGACGATTTCGTCGAACACTTCGCCGCCACCCGCGAATGGGAAGAACGCCAGTTCCGGAAGGCGGTGACGGATTGGGAGTTGGAGAGGTATTTTGAAATAATTTAAGGGCGTGAAGGGTGAATGAGTGAAGGTGTGAAGGGGGAAAAGCGTAAAAAGTGGCGCGCCAATAGAGTCTCTACTTTTTACTTACGCTGAACCAATATCCGCTGCCCGTCCTTTTATGCACTTACCCTTAACCCATTCACTCATTCACCCATTCACCCATTCACTCATTCACTCATTCACGCCCTTCACGATGTCATCTCTTCAGAAAACCACATCCCCCGTCGATGGCCGCGTCTATGTCGAACGGCCGCTCGCCACTGCCGCGCAGATTCAACAGGCCATGGACCGTGGCCGTGCTGCTCAAGCCAAATGGAAACTCGTTCCGCTTGCCGAGCGCATCGCCTTCGTCAACCGCTTCATCGACGCCTTCGTCTCGCGCAAGGACAAGATTGCCGAAGAGATCACCTGGCAGATGGGCCGGCCGATCAGTCAGTCGCCGGGCGAAGTGCGCGGCTTCGAGGAGCGCGCGCGCTACATGGTTTCGATCGCGGCACAGTCGCTTGCGGACATCGACGCCGGGCCGAAGCAGGGCTTTCGCCGCTTCATCCGCCGCGAACCTCTTGGCGTGGTGCTGGTGCTCGCGCCCTGGAATTACCCTTATCTCACCTCGGTCAATTCCGTGGTGCCGGCCATTCTCGCCGGCAACGCGGTGATCCTGAAGCATTCGAACCAGACCCCGCTGTGCGCGGAGCGATTTGCCGAAAGCTTCAAGGACGCCGGGTTACCCGAAGGCGTATTCCAGTTCCTGCATTGCACGCATGAACAGAGCGCAACCATGATCGGCTCGCCCCTGATCGATTTCGTTTGCTTCACCGGCTCGGTCGAGGGCGGCCATGCGGTGCAGAAAGCCGCTTCGGCGCGCTTTATCGGCGCCGGTCTTGAACTGGGCGGCAAGGACCCGGCCTACGTTCGCGCTGACGCCGACATGGCTCACGCGGTGGAGAACCTGGTCGATGGCGCCTTTTTCAATTCCGGCCAATCCTGCTGCGGCATCGAGCGCATCTACGCGCACGAGAAGATTTACGACGCATTCGTCGAGGGCTTCGTCAAACTCACCCGCCAGTACCGTCTCGGCAACCCGACTGAGGCCAACATCAATCTCGGCCCGATGGTACGCAGCCGCGCCGCTGAGTTTGCGCGCGGTCAGGTGAAAGAGGCGATTGCCGCCGGGGCGAAATCGCTGGTCGATGCGAGAGGATTTCCCGCCGACAAACCCGGCACGCCTTACATGGCGCCACAAGTGCTGATGAACGTGAATCACACAATGCGCCTGATGAACGAAGAGAGCTTCGCGCCGGTGATCGGCATCATGAAAGTCAAAAGCGACGAGGAAGCCATCGCGCTCATGAACGACAGCCAGTATGGCCTGACCGCTGCCATCTGGACCTCGGACGAAGAAGCGGCGCTCTCGATTGGCGAGCGCGTCGAGACCGGCACCTGGTTCATGAACCGCTGCGATTACCTCGACCCGGCGCTGGCCTGGACCGGGGTCAAGGATTCCGGGCGCGGATGCACGCTCTCGCGCGTGGGATACGAAGTGCTCACACGGCCGAAGTCGTTTCACTTGCGCCTCACTACGTGACGCGCAGGGACGAGGGGCGGGGATCGTGGATTGAGGACTGAGGATTGAGGTTCTACACCCTTCACCCTTCACTCATTCACGCATTCACGCATTCACGCATTCACGCATTCACTTAGTCACTAATTAACCATTTTTTGTCACTTGTCACACGTCACCTGTCACAGAATCTCATGGACCCCAAATATTTCAAGCGAAACTGGAACTACCCCACCTCTGTTCGTTTTGGCATAGGCCGAATCGACGAACTGCCCGCCGTGTGCAAGGAACTCGGCATGAAGCGTCCGCTGCTGGTCACCGACCCGGGCTTGCGTCCGATGCGGATGATCGAAAGTGCACTGGCCTCTCTGCGCGCGGCTGGCCTGGGCGACGCAGTTTTTTCCGATATTCGCGCCAATCCAATTGGCAAGAACGTCGAGGATGGCGTGGCGTTCTACAAAGGGAAGCAATGCGACGGCGTCATTGCATTCGGCGGCGGCAGCGCGCTTGATGTGGGCAAGACCATCGCGCTGATGGTAGGCCAATCGCGCCCCCTTTGGGATTTCGAGGACCGGGACGACTGGTACACACGCGTCAACGTCGCCGGCATGGCTCAGACCATTGCCGTTCCGACCACCGCCGGCACCGGCTCGGAGGTCGGGCGTGCCTCCGTGATACTCGACGACGCTACTCATATCAAGAAAATCATCTTTCACCCGAAGATGCAGCCCGCCGTCGTCATTTCCGATCCGGTTCTTTGTGCCGGGCTTCCTCCCAGGCTCACGGCGGCAACGGGTATGGATGCTTTCGCGCACTGCCTCGAAGCCTATTGCGCGCCGGGGTATCACCCGCTAGCCGATGGCATCGCGGTGGAAGGCATACGACTGGTGAAGGAATGGCTGCCGATCGCGACCAAGCACGGAGGAAACCTGGAATCTCGAGCCCATATGCTGGCAGCCGCGAGCATGGGCGCGACAGCATTTCAAAAAGGCCTCGGGGCAATTCACTCGCTCTCGCACCCGGTCGGCGCAGTCTACAACTCACATCACGGCGAGACCAACGGCGTGGTAATGCCTTACGTCCTGGTATTCAACCGCCCGGCCATAGAAGAACGCATCACCCGCCTTGCCCGTTATCTCAATTTGCCGAATCCGGGATTCCAGAGTTTTCTCGATTGGGTGCTGGAGCTGCGAAAAGACCTTGGCATTCCGCATACCCTCGCCGACCTGGGCGTGAAGGAGTCGGACCTGGATATGCTGACTCCGATGGCAGTGGCGGATCCCTCAACCGGCGGCAATCCCCGCCCGGTCAGTCCTGAAGACATGCGGCAGTTGTTTGTTAAGGCGATCAAGGGGGAAGTGCAGTAAAGGGCGTGAAAAGTGAATGAGTGAATGAGTAAAGGGTGTCAAGCCTCAATCCCCAATCCTCAATCCCGATCTTCGATCCTCGAACGCTGGCGCGCCGCAGCAAAAAAATTGGCCGGGGTTGCCAAACCCCGGCCCAACCCGTAAATCGGGTCGCACCCCAAGGAGAGAGATAAATCGTGGCCAGCGGCGGGAGTCTTTACCGCCCCGTCCACCCCGACAGATTACGGCTTGCGGACTTACATATTGGATACAGTTTGGAGAAAAAGTCCGAAATTGCGCCCTATGAGGCGGTGACGGGTAACGAGTGACGGGCGAAAAATCAGTGAAGGGTGAAGGGTATAAGAATAAACGCGTCGCCTTTGCGGCGCTCCACCCCTCGATCCCCAATCCTCAATCCCCGATCCTCGATCCTTAAAATCGCGCCTCTCATTTTTCTTAAATGCTCTCCGTCGTGTCATTGTCCCAATTGACGCGCCCTTGATGCCTGCGGCATAGTACGCTCACGATTCTCCGGTTTCTGTGCGGCCGAATCGTTGTGCACACCAATAAAAAGAAAGGGCGAATCAGGCCGCCGATGATTTCGTTCATACCCTGTATGGTGCCGTGCTTGAAAACGAGCGATGGCCTGTCGCCATCGCCAAATTGGCGGCCCTTGCCGATGCTCCACATGCCTTAATACTCGATTCCGATTTTGCTTCGGGCGTCATTCACCGCCAGGCGCTTTATGGCAATACGGAAGAATTTAATCAGCAATACATGCGAGACTACGCATCAATAGACCCTCGGATTCCGATGGCCCTGGGGAACAATCGGCTCGCGTGGCTCTCCGACCACGATCTTTTTACCGAAGAGTTCCGAAAGAAAGATCGCTTTTATCGAGAATACATTTATGCGAATGGCGGCGGAGAAACCCTGATCACAACCTTCGCCAAGGAAGGCTCCCGCCTGGGAACGGCGGCACTTATCCGGACTTCGCCTCAGGAGAAGCTCGGTGACGCCACGCGCCAGCGTATTGATTCCGTCATGCTGCATCTGGATCGCGCGGTAAAACTGTCCCGGCGTTTTGCCGCCATTGCTTCCGAAGCCATACTGGGACACACCGTGCTGGATGCATTGCACGAGCCGCTGGCATGCGCGAAATCGAACGGACATTTGCACCGGGCCAATCTGGCCTTCGAGGAGACGCTGCGCTCGGGCCATATTGTGCCCAACAAGCAGGGTGCCCTGCAGGTTCGAGATCCGGCACTGCAAACGCAGTTTCTGCTCGCAGTGCGGGAATGCTGCCAGATCGCTGAGGGCGGGTCGAGCGGCGATCCAGATGCGCAATTCACGTTAAGAATCGATCAGCCACTCGAACTTGCCGCGTTGCGCGAGCCGGAATTATCGATGCCGTTGCGCACCCATCTCTTCGCGCCCGAATCGTAAGACAGCAGGAAGACGGCATTCCAGGGGCTGGGATGATCGGCACTCTTCATTTCTACATATCTTTCCAGATAGGTATGGCCGTCAAATTCCACGGTTTTTTCGACTGTCGCCTTGAAAGTTTTCCCCGATCCGATTTCCTTCGCATTACAGGTGAATTTCCCCAAACTTCCCTTATAAACGTCAAGCTCCGGCATCGCCTCAGCCAAAGCCATGGTGCCATGGGCAGCAAACAACAACGCTGTGGCAAATCCGATTTCCCTTAGTTGCGTCATGAGTCAGTCTCCATTCGAAAATTGAGGTTATTGATTTCCCGGCCCGTTAAGACGACGACCGGTAACCCAGTTTAGGAGACGAATGTCTTTGACCTATCACCCGAACGGGTGAAAGCAGGCCTGAGACGTCAGTGCGGATTCAAAACAGGAACGCACTCGCCCTTTACGGTGACGGTGGCGTCGAGTTGATAGGTGCGACCGCTTTTCAATTCAACAGACAAAGCCGAGCGTTCGGGAAAATCCACGGTCCCCATGCCGACGAACACCCGCGCAGTGCACTCGACTTCGATAGCGTGTTTTCCGGGAGCGACTTCGAATTGGGAAATTCCGGCATCGATCTCATGCGAGTCGATGGCAATCACCCGCACGGCAGCATCGATTTCTTTGCCGCCGCCGACCATGACTGCCCGGTTCTTGATAAATGCGGGCGGTTCGGCTGCGAAAACCGTCAGCCCCACCAGTACGGCGCTCGCCAGGCAGGCCGATCTCAGCCATCGACAAGTCGATTTCTTAATGTCCGTTTTCATGTGCCTCACCTTTGCGGATTCAAGTCTGTTCCAGTTGTTCCCGTAACGCCGTTTTTAATACTTTGCCGTAATTGTTCTTGGGCAACTCCGGAACAAAGCGATAACTTTTGGGCCGCTTGAAGCGGGCAATGCGCTCAAGGCACAGATCGTCAAGCTCCCGTTCGTCAATTTTCGCGCCGCCACGCGTCACCACGAAAGCCACCACTTCCTCACCCCACTCCTGGCTGACACGCCCGACGACCGATACTTCGCTCACCGCCGGATGACGCAACAACACTTCCTCCACTTCGCGCGGATAGACATTTGAACCACCGGTGATGATCAGATCCTTTGAGCGGTCGCGCAACGTCAGGAAGCCGTCCTCGTCGAAGGATCCCACGTCGCCAGTATGCAACCAGCCATTGCGCAGGGTCTCAGCGCTGGATTGCGGATTCTCCCAGTAACCGCGCATCACCACGTCGCCGCGCACCAGGATCTCGCCGATTTCACCGGCCGGCAGCGGCCGATCGTCCGCATCCGCCACCCTCACCTCAACCACAGGTTGCGCCACGCCCACCGATGCCAGGCGCTCTGCATGACGCGGATGTGTCGCGTTGTTGATGTGTTGCCGGGTAAGCGAGGTGATCGTCATGGGGGCCTCTCCTTGCCCGTAAATCTGTACAAAGCGCGGCCCCATCACATCAAGCGCCTGCCTGATGTCCTGCAGATACATCGGCCCGCCGCCATAGACGATGGTTTTCAGACCACCGAGGGACGGGCGATGGGTGCGGGCATGGGCAACGAGCCGGTTGACCATGGTCGGCGCGGCAAACATCGCCACGCCCTTCCATGTCGAACAGAGGTCGAAAATCTCCGCCGCGTCGAAATGCCCGCTGTCGGGAATCACCTGATTGGAGCCTGCCAGCACGTGAGGAAAGTTGTACAAGCCTGACCCGTGCGACATGGGGGCCGCATGCAAAATGCTGTCGCCCGGATCAATGCTGTCCACTGCTGCGAAATACGAAAGGGTGGCACTGAGCAAATTGCGATGGGTAATCATCACGCCCTTTGGCCGACCGGTGGTGCCGCTGGTGTAAAACAACCAAGCCACGTCGTCCGGCTCACAAGCATGCATTTCAATGGCCGCCCCGGGCTTACCAAGCGCCCGGAAATCGGCGGACCCGACATCAATGACTCGCTCCAAGGCCGGAAGATTGCTGCGCAAACCGGCTACGGACTCCGCCAACTCCTCCGTGACGAAACACACCCGGGCCCCCGAATTTTCGAGGATGTATTCCAGCTCGCGCGGGTGCAACTTTGCGTTCATCGGAACCGCGACAAGCCCTGCATACCATACCGCATACACCACCTCGAGATACTGCGGGCAATTGCTCATGGCCATCGCCACACGGTCACCCGGCCGCAGGCCGAACGTCCCACGCAAATGCGCCGCCAGCACCTCGACGCGCTGCTGGAATTGCCCGTAGTTCGCCCACACCCGATCGCCCAGCGATACCGCCGGATTTTCCGGAGCCGATCGCGCGCTACGGAGCAGGAGGTTGGAGATGTTCATGGGGGGGAAATTCGGGATTGGGGATTGAGGATCGACATCCTTCACTCATTCACTCATTCACTTTTCACGCCTTTACTCTTCACTCTTCACGCTTCTCCCTCACTCAATCGCCGTATCCGGCTCTTCCCGAGGCCCGAAGTGATGCCCGATCGCCACGTACAGACCGCTGCCGACGATGATCGCCATGCCGATCAGGGACGTGAGACCCGGGAGTTCACCAAACACCAGGAAACCGAACAAGATCACCCAGACCATTTGCACGTATCCCAGAGGCGAAAGGACCGAGGCGTTTTCCAGTTCGAGCGCCTTGATCAGCATGAAATGTCCGAAGCCGGCAGCCATGCCCAGAACGAGAAACAGCGGCACATGGTGCAGTTGTGGGGTCTTCCAGAAAAATGGCACGGCCATGGACATCCATGCACAGCCCACAATCCCGGTGTAAAACAACGTGGTCAGCGGGCTCTCGGTGTCGCTGATTTTGCGGGTCATGATCTGGTAGAGGCTGTAAAAAACCGCCGCCAGCAGGGGCAACAAGGCCGGCCATTGCAACATACCGCCGCCGGGCCGGATGATGAACAACACGCCCAGAAATCCGGCGATGACCGCCGCCCAGCGCGACCAGCCGACATGTTCGTGCAATATCCAGACCGCGAACGCCGTCACCAGCAAGGGAGCAACGAAGCTGATGGCCTTGGTATCGGCCATCGGAAGATAGCTCAGGGCCATGAAGTAACAACTGGTGGACCCCACCAGCAGCGAGGCCCGGAACACTTGACCGGTAGGCATCCCCGTCCGCATCAGACGTGGCCCCATGCGCGCCAACAGTAACAGCATGAAGGTGGCGTGGACGGCATAACGCGACCACACGATCATCGGCACAGGGTAACTACGACTCAGGTATTTGGCGATGGTTTCCAGGATTGAAAAGCAGAACACCATGACCATCATGTAGGAAATCGCGCGCACGCGCGGACTCAGGGCGCGGAAACGGGCCAGTGCTGCGGTCATTGAGCTGGGGGAAAGGAAAGACGCTCCATTTTACCTCTTCGGAGATCGGCGTCCAAACCGCTACAGGATGAACCAAGCGGAAAAACAGTACCCTTGCCACAAAAGCCTTATCATAGGTGCTCTTTTTCAGCCCCACGAACCGAACACGGAGCACTGCAATGCGGATGGAAGTTCATGTACACGGCACGGTCCTGTTGCGTACCGGCACCACTTCAGCACAAGTCGAGGAGGCGTTGCGCCCCTGGCTGGATTACATCGATGAAGACAACATCGCCGACACCAAAAGCGTTCACCCCGATGAGCCGGGTGTGGTTTACGATCGCAAGCGCCGCGTCCTCGAGGTCTGCTGGACGGGAGACGTAGGCCGCAGCTTTCACCAGACCATCAATGATTCTCTTGCCGGGCTCAATGCCTACTCCGAGGAAGCCTCGGCCTTCGAAATCAGCTATTACCTCGAAGACGGCAAGGACGAATTCAGCCTGGTGTTCGTTGGCCCCACGCCTTCGGCCATTCAGGAAGCTCAGCGACATTTGATGATCGAAGACCTGCAGAACTTGCTGTCGCGCCAGTTTTCCGAACCGGAAATCGCGCAGGTTGTCGCCCTGGTCAATCAGTTATTCGAACGCAACGTAAAAGCCGGCGCCACGGCCGCGCCCACGAGTACCGCATCGGAGACAGTCCCGATGCCGGCCGGAAGGAAGCATTTGCATTGAAAAGCCGTGAAGGGTGAATGCTTCCCACGCCAGAGGTGGGGACTGAGGACTGAGGATTCAGGATCGAGGATCGAAGGGTTCTACACCCTTCACTCATTCACGCATTCACTCATTCACTTTTCACGCCTTTCGAAGGTTCGAAAGAATCAGGCAATCCCGCTGCTTTCAACACGATGCCGGCTTTCGAGAATATTTCGCGTTCCAGTGGCGCGAATCCCGGTGGGTCGAGTAATTGCCAGGCGCCTGCGCCGGTGACGAGCAGGCTACTGACCAGAAGAACACTCCCCAAAACCACCCGTGGAAATCGCAGCAACAGTGATTCCCACCAATGGAGCCGGCCGCCGGGATCGACAAACGCCAGTACCGAACAACCGGATAGCAAAATGCCTGCTGCAAGGTACTTTGCCCCATAGTATTTTTGCAGGGTGACCACCAGGCGGGCCCACTGGGTGTCCACGACATAGGCGTATCCGATAGTCGCCACCCCCACCGCCAGCAGCATCGCGCCCCAGACCAGCGCCGGGAAACCGGCGTAATTCTGCGCGGCATCGGGAGAAAATCGCATGCTCATTCTGCGCGTATAAAGCGACTCGATGCCTGCCACCGCCAAACCGGCGCCGACCAGAAAGATGCCCAACGGGACCGCTTTCGCCAGCCCGAAATGCTGACCGGCAAAATAGCCTACGAGCCCGAGGGCAATCGCGGCGAAGACGATAAATGTCATGAGGCGCATCGGGCATAAGTTTAGCCGATTGCGCTGGAAATTCCGACGGGTTTCCGGCACGCTGATTCTTGTTACAGTGCCGGCTTGCCCGCCGACTTGGCCGGCCCGCGTATCCGTGCCGATCATGAATTCCACTCCAGATCATCCATCCCGTCTGCCCGCAGTCCGTCTGGATCCCAAGGGGATCCGCCATGTGGATCTGCGCGCGGTCGTCGCGATGGCGCTGCCGCTGTTTTTGAACAGCGGCGTGCAAGTGGTGCTCAATCTCACGGACACCTGGTTCATCGGGCGTATTTCCACGGACGCTACCGCCGCTGTTGGGGCCACCTATTGGTTTCTGATCGTGGGCCTGCTTTTTTTCGGCGGACCCGGGCTGGCCGTACAAACCCTCGCCGCGCACGCCTATGGGGCCGGCAATCGCCGCGCTGCCGCTCAAGCTGCCTGGGCCGGTTTGTACGGCGTGGTGATCATTGCACCGGCGTTCGTCGCGCTGGCCTATGCAGGTCGGGACATCGCCGGATGGCTCATGCTTGGGCCACACATCGCCGAGCTGGCCGCGCAATTCTGGTACCCCAGAATGATGGGCGGCATGTTCGCCGTGGGCCTATGGGGCATGAGCGGCTTTTTCAACGGCATCGGCCGGCCGCGGGTCACGTTTTTGGTCATGGGCGCGGTCGCGGTTTTGAATGTCGCGCTTAATCAGATTCTGATTGTCGAGTTGGGTTGGGGCGTGGCCGGGTCGGCATGGGCCACTACCCTTGCTCTGGGCGCCGGACTGGCCATGGCCGTCGCCGTATTTCTCAGCCCGGCGGTCCATTACGACTATGCGTCACGCACCGCCTGGCGCGAAGGCTTCCGCCAAATCGGCAAACTGTTGCGCGTCGGCATACCGATCGGCCTGTTTCCCGCCATCGACGTCGCCGGTCTTGCCGCATTTCAGGCCATGCAAGTGGCCGCCGGCGCGGTTGGCGGCGCCGCCACTCAGATCGTGATGATGCTCACCTCCATCGCCTACCTGCCCACCATGGGCTTCGCGCTCGCCGGCACCACCCTGGTCGGGCAAAGCATCGGGGCGGGCGACAAGGCCTGGGCAACGCGAGTGGGCAATGCGACGATTGTTCTGGCTGTCGCCTACATGGGCTTGGTCACGGTATTTCTCGCCTTGATTGGCCCCTGGCTCGTGCCGCTGTTCGTTAATCCGACGGACCCCAGTGCGTCAGCCGTCATCACCCTTTGTCATACTCTCTTGTGGTTCGCCGCCGGCTATCAGATTTTCGATGGACTCAATCTGGGCGCCGGATTCTGCCTGCGCGGGGCAGGCGACATGCGAGTGCCCACCGTGGTGATTTTTGTCTTGTCCTGGCTGGTCTTTGTACCCATCACGCACATGTTCACCTTTGCGCCGGGCGAAGGTTGGGTAAATTTCCTGCCTCAGTATGGCTATGGGGCCGCTGGCGGTTGGGCCGCGGCACTGGTGTATACCTGCATTTTGGGTAGCCTCATCTACTTGCGCTGGCGCTCCGGCGCCTGGCAGCGGATCAACCTGCGCTAAACTGACCGTCATCCAACCTTCAACCTTGGGAGTAACGATGTCCAATTATCTGCGTTGCATGACATTCCTGGCGCTAATCTTCACGGCCTTGTGTGTGAGGGGGGCATCCCCCGAGGCCGCGCCGGAGAGCGCCGGCATGTCCAGCGAGCGCCTGGCGCGCCTGGATGCCACCTTGCAACAGGCAGTGGATTCGGGCGAGTTGCCGGGAGCGGTGGTCATGATTGTGCGCAATGGCAAACTCGTCCATACCCGCGCGCTCGGCTGGCAGGACCGCGATGCCAAAATCGCCATGCGAAGCGATTCGATATTCCGCGTTTATTCGATGACCAAACCGATCGTCAGCGTGGCGGCAATGATGCTGCTGGAAGAAGGCCGTCTCGGCCTTCACGAACCGGTGTCGAAATTTATTCCCGAGTTCAAGGAAATGAAGGTCGGAGTCGAGGCACCCGATGCCTCGGGAAAACCCGTGCTCACCCTGGTCAATGCCACGCGTCAGATCACCGTTCAGGATTTACTGCGGCATACCTCCGGGCTGACCTATGGCGTGCTGGGCGCACCCAATCTGGTGAAAAAAGCCTACCTGGATGCCGGCATTTTTTCGCAGAAATGGGTATTGGCGGATTTTTGCCGGGCGCTGGCGAAACTGCCGCTGCAATATGACCCAGGCAGCACCTGGGAATACGGTCATTCGACGGATGTGTTGGGCCGCGTGGTGGAAGTGGCCTCCGGCCAGTCACTGGATGTTTTCCTGGCGGAAAAAATACTGCGGCCGCTGAAAATGAACGACACCGGCTTTCATGTCCCGCGCGAAAAACACAACCGCATCGCGCAACCGATTCCCGACAAATACACCGGCAAGACGCCTGAACTGCTGGACCTGCGCGAACCCGCCACGTTCTTTGCCGGCGGGCATGGCTTGGTGTCCACCGCCGAGGACTATATGCGCTTCACCCGCATGCTGCTCAACGGCGGTGAATTGGATGGGGTTCGCATCCTGGGCCCGCGTACTCTTCGCAACATGAGTTCCAACCACATCAATGACCGCATCTCGCGCGGCAACTTATTCCTGCCCGGGCCGGGGTATGGATTCGGACTGGGCTTCGGCACCCGCATCGAAACCGGCCAGTCGGAATGGCCCGGGTCCATCGGCGATTTCTATTGGGGCGGCTTTGCGGGGACTGCGTTCTGGGTCGATCCCGCGGAGAGTATGGCGGTGGTGTATATGTCCCAGGAGCCGCTGCGCCGGGCACACTATCGCACCCTGCTGCGCGCGCTGGTGTATCAGGCCATCATGCAGTAGCGCTGCCAGGAACGACAGCGCGTTATGTCGCCGGCAAAAATCGCCTTCTGGATCGCGGCCACCATCTGCGCAGGATGGTCGGCATTGCCGACATTCGCGCAACAGGAACCCGGTCGCGCCTTTCTGCTGGTGGCCAAACCGGGAATGCTCGATCCGCATTTTTCCGAGACCGTCGTGCTCGTAGTCCGGCAAGACGAGGGCGGGCCACTGGGCGTCATACTCAATCGCCCCACGCCCACGAGGCTGCGCGAGTTATATCCCGATCGCCCCGAACTGGCGCAGCGCGACGATCTGCTTTTTTTCGGCGGCCCGGTCCAGCCGGATGCCTTGTTGTTCGCATTTCGTTCGACGACGGCGCCTTCCAAGGGATTACATGTCATCGACAACATCTATATCAGTGGCTTTAGTGAAGTGCTGAATCACCTGCTTGAACATCCGGAAGCAGCTCACGAGCAGCGTTTTTATGCCGGCTATTCCGGGTGGGCCACAGGCCAGCTCGAAGCGGAGCTTGCTCAGGGCGGCTGGTACGTGTTGCCTCTGGACGTGAAGGCCATTTTCGAACTCAACCCCCTCGACCTGTATCGCTATTTTCTAGAGCGCGCCACCATCCCGCGCATCGAAGCGCGCACCCGTATGCGCTTTGGCGCGGGCTAAGTTCAGCGTCATGTTTTTCAAACCGCAATTTTTTCCGATGGGAGATCGGGCATTGGTGGTCGAATTGGGTCATCGCATCGATGTCGATTTGAGCTGTGAGATTGCGGCACTGGCCCGTCGTCTGCGCGCCTGCGCGCTGCCGGGCGTGACGGACATTGTGCCGGCGTATACCACACTCACCCTGCATTACGACCCCGCGCTCATTGGCGCCGAACCCTATGACGCGATGGTGGCTGCCGTTGCCGGGCACTTGCTGTTGGAAAACGATGAACCTCGATCAGCCGGTCGCTATGTCGAAATTCCGGTCTGTTACGGCGGCCGTTACGGACAGGATCTGGAGTCACTCTCCGCGTCGATCGGTCTCGGCATGAAGGAAGTAATCCGCATTCATAGCGAGGCCCGCTATCAGGTGCACATGTTGGGTTTTGTGCCGGGCTTCGCCTATCTGGGCGGCTTGGACACTCGTATCGCCGTGCCACGTCATGCCACACCGAGGGCACGCGTGCCTGCCGGCAGTGTGGCGATTGGCGGGGAACAGACCGGTGTTTATCCCTTGGCAACACCCGGCGGCTGGCAGTTGATTGGCCGCACGACTGTGAAGCTTTTCGACCCGGATTCGGCAACACCGTGTCTGCTGGATGCCGGCGACACGGTCCAATTTATTCCGATATCCGAGGCGCAGTTCGAAGCGGACGGCGGATCATGAATGTGCAAGTGCTCAAAGGCGGCATGCTTACCACGCTCCAGGACAGCGGCCGCCACGGCTTTCAGCACCTGGGCGTGCCGGTGTGCGGGGCAATGGACTTTTTCGCACACCGTGTGGCCAATTTGCTGGTGGGCAACGAAACCGACCAAGCGGCGCTCGAAATCACCTTGCAGGGTCCTCGGCTGCAATTCGATGGCGACGCTTTGTTCGCCATTTGCGGCGCCGACCTGTCGCCCATGATCGGCGGTGTTGCGGTACCGGAAGGACGTCCGGTGCGCGTGCACGCGGGGGCGGTGCTGGATTTTGGCGCCTGCCTGAGCGGCTGCCGCGCCTACCTCGCGGTGCAGGGCGGATTTGCCGTGGCGCCGGTCATGGGCAGCCGCAGCACTTACGAAACCGCCCGGATCGGAGGTCTGGAAGGGCGGGCGCTGCGAAGCGGCGATGTTCTGCCGATCGGCACGGCGGCGCACCGCCTTTATCCCGGACTTATTGCCGATCTCGCGCATTCGGCTCGGGAGTTCTCTGTTCCAAAATGGTCGGTCAATCAACATAACGAAAAAATCGGCCGCAGTCCGCAGTTGATCCGCATTGTCTCCGGGCGCCACTGGGACGATTTTCCGGCGCCGTCGCGAAAAATTCTCATTGATGCTCAATTCCGCGTGGCGGCCGATTCCAATCGCATGGGCTACCGGCTGACCGGCCCGAGCGTGGGCATCGAATCGCTGCGCGCCATGGTCTCTGAAGCCGTAACCTTTGGCAGCATTCAGATACCGCACGGTGGTCAGCCGATCATCCTGATGGCCGATCGCCAGACCATCGGCGGTTACCCCAAGGTGGCCGAAGTCGCCGGTGTGGATCTGCATTTGGCCGCGCAACTCAAACCCGGAGACCGTCTGAGATTCGAACTGGTGTCGCTCGCCCTGGCCCAGGCCCTTTGGCTGAAACGCGAACAAGAAATCCTGGCCATCACCGAGGCCATCGATCACCACCTCGCGCAATGAAGACTCTGGATCTGAACTGCGACATGGGTGAAGGATTCGGCGCCTGGAAAATGGGCGAAGATGCCGCCCTGCTCGATAACGTCACCTCGGCCAACATTGCCTGCGGTTTCCACGCCGGGGATCCCGGCACCATGCGACGCACGGTTTCGCTGGCAATGAGCAAGAATGTCGCACTCGGTGCCCATCCTTCGTTGCCCGACCTCCAGGGCTTCGGAAGGCGAACCATGAGCGTGAGTGCCGAGGAAGTTCGCGACTTGATCATCTATCAGGTGGGCGCACTGGCGGGCACGGCACGCGCGCTCGGTGGAACGCTCTCACATGTCAAACCCCATGGCGCGCTCTACAACATGGCAGCCGAAAACCCTGCCCTGGCGCGCGCCATTGCCGAAGCGATAAAAGCCATCGATTCCACGCTGATCCTTTTCGCCCTGGCGGACAGTGAATTGCTGCGAGCCGGGGCACAGGCCGGCCTGCGCGTCGCCTCCGAGGTTTTCGCCGACCGGACTTATCAGTCCGACGGCAGCCTGACTCCACGCACCGACCCCGATGCCTTGATCCAGGATACCGGCACTGCGATCGCCCAGGTACGCCATATGGTCAGCCAGGGTTTCGTACGCAGCATTCAAGGCATCGACGTGCCCGTCACCGCCGATACGCTCTGCATTCATGGCGATCAGCCGGACGCGGTGGAATTTTCCCGCAAGATCCGCGCGGCCCTTGAAGCCGACGGCGTTCGGATCACTCGCATGGGTGGTTAGAGTCTAAAGAAAAATTCGACGCAAAGGCGCAAAGGCGCAAAGAAAGACAAGAGAATTGCTGATCCCAATACGGCATACTGGCTGGACACTAAATTCGTATTTCCTTTTTTTACTTTCTAGCACTTGTTTTTCTTTGCGTCTTTGCGCCTTTGCGTCAAGGTTTTGTTTTCGGGGGAAATGACAATGCAGGATGAACTGTTTTCGGTGGACGGTCAGGTTGTGCTGGTATCGGGCGGCAGCCGTGGAATTGGCCGGGCGCTGGCCCAGGGTTTTGCCGACCGTGACGCCCAGGTGATTATCGCGGGCCGCGAGGCTGAAACGCTGGCCGCCACGGCGCAGGAAATATCCCACGGCACCCATCCCGTTGCGTACGAAGTGTGCGACGTGGCCAAGCCGGAGGAGGTCACGGCGCTGGTCTCCCGGGTCATCGAAAAATACAGCCGCATCGATACCCTGCTCAATGTCGCCGGCGTGAACAAACGCATGAAGGCGGAACAGTACACGATCGAGGAATACGACTGGATCGTGGACATCAATTTGCGCGGCGCCTTTGTCATCGCGCAAGCGGCAGGCCGTCACATGATCGAACGCAAATCCGGGCAGATCATCAATATCGACTCCCTCAACACATACGCACCGCTGACCGGGGTGGCCCCTTACGCAATGAGCAAGGCCGGCGTATTGATGATGACCCGGGCACTGGCCAACGAGTGGGGAAAACACGGGGTACGGGTCAACTCGATTGCGCCGGGTTTTTTTCCGACCGCCCTCACAGGCAAGATGTGGTCCCAGGAAAAAATGCTTAACTGGGCGCACGTCAATACGCCGCTCGGCAAGCTTGGCGACGTGGAAGATCTGGTGGGCGCGGCCATTTTTCTTGCCTCGCCCGCCTCGGCCTTCGTCACTGGGCAAACCCTGCGCGTCGATGGCGGTTTCACGGCGGGCATCAGTTGGCCGATGGACCTGTAGCCATCGGACATTGCGGCGGCGTTCGTGCGGGCATCGTGATGCGTGGATTAGTGTGGCTGATTTTGATCGGCCTCGGCTGCGTCGCACGCGCGGAGTGGCTGATTGTTCCCGATCAGACTACGGTTGTCGCCGGGTCCGGCATCGAACTGACGCTTATGCTGGTAAATGATTCTGCCCAGACTCGTACCGTAAGTGCCCCCGCACAAATCACGCTCAAGCCCCGCGGAACATCACCGCAGACTCTGGTGCTGCACCCCCTTAATGCGTCTGCGTCGACGGAACTTGCGCCGGGCGCCATGGTGCGCGTTCGGTACGCAGGAAAACTGCCGGCAGATTTGTCGGGAGAGGTGATATTGGAAACATCAGACGTTTCGTCGTATCCGCTGTTTCTGTCGATCGCCGCCACTCCGCCTGCGGCAGTACCAGTGGAAAATCCGCCGCGGCCCGATGTCGATGCGGAGCGTTTCGCCGCAGCCTATTCCCCCTATGAGCCAAACTATATTTCGGCCGGATCGGTCGGCCCGACCAACGCCCGGTTCCAGGTCAGCCTGAAATTCCGCGTATTCAATCCCAATACCCGCACGCCCATGCTGGAGAAGCTCTACCTGAGTTATTCCCAGACTTCGCTGTGGGATCTGTCGTCCAACTCCAAACCGTTTCGCGATTCCAGTTACCGGCCCAGCGTATTTTTCCTGGACGACGAAATCCAGCAATGGCCCTGGCGCGATTCCAGACTCGGGTTGCAAGGCGGTTTCGAGCACGAATCCAACGGCAAAGACGGCGCCTCGTCCCGAAGTATCAATACCTTTTTTGTAAGGCCGACCCTGACCTTTCCTCTGCAAGGAGATTATTTCATTTCCTTGTCGCCGAAATTTTTTGCCTACCAGAACAAGGATGAAAACCCCGATATTCCCGACTACCGGGGTTATGCCGACCTGTTGGTCAAATGGGGAGAAACTGACGGTTTTCAGATGGCCGCCCTGTTTCGCCAGGGAAACCAGGCCGCTCGTCACAGCGTACTGGTGGACCTTTCCTACCCGCTAAAGCGCCCGACCTTCGGCAATCTTGGCGGGTACCTGCACATGCAGATTTTCGACGGCTATGGCGAAAGCCTGATCGAATACAACGGGAAGTCCCGCACGCAATTTCGAATCGGACTGATGATTACACGTTAAGGGGCATTGCTGTACATTTGGCATTTCCAGTCGAGGAATCAGCTTGGAGACATTGTCGATGCGTAACGCCGCGATCCTGATATTTTGTATGCTCTCCCTCCCGACCGGCGCAGAAGTGCTTTGCCCGGACAGCATTGAAGTCAATCAGCAGGCTACGACACCCAGCAGCGAATGGTCCGTGTCCGTGTCGCCGCCGCCCTATAAGCTGGTCGGCATCACGGTGTACGATGGCCCGCCTGCGCAAAACCGGAGGGTGAGGTCTTTTCAGACCCATGGCGGAAAAGGCGAGTTGAGAGTGTCCTGGCGTTTGCCACAAAGCCGGCGCAACTTTCATTTGGTCTGCGACTACGAGCGCACCGCCGCGAATCTGATGACCGTACTACCGCCGGGCGTCACCGGCTGCAACGCGGTATTCGATCGGCGGGTTCGATACGGCATGGAAGGCATGGCAGTGAAACGAATGGTGTGCAACTGATGGATAAAAACCAAGTTATGCGAATCGATGTTATTTCCGACGTGGTATGCCCCTGGTGCTACATCGGCAAGCGCAACCTGGAATCGGCTTTGTCCCAGTGGCAGGGCAGGCACGTGGACGAACCTGTTCCCGAGGTCATATGGCACCCCTTTCAGCTCAACCCGCAACTGCCGGAAAATGGCGTGCCGCGCCGCGAATATCTCGAGCAAAAATTCGGCGGGCCGGATCGCGCCAGGGAGATTTATGCGCGGGTTACGGCGGCCGGTGCGCGCGCCGGTATCGCCTTCGACTTCGATCGAATCGAGGTACAGCCGAACACGGTGAATCCGCATCGGCTGCTTCACTTCGCCGCGGAACGCGGCAGCCAGAACGCCATGGCCGAGACGTTATTTGAAGGATATTTTCTCCATGCGGCGAATCTCACCCGGAAGGCCACCCTGGCCGAGCTTGCCGCCAACGCGGGATTCGATCGCGACCAGGTTACCGCCTACCTCGAAAGCGATCAGGATCGCGAACTGATTGAGGAACAGGATCGGCGCGCGCGTGCCACGGGCGTGGAAGGCGTGCCCTTCTTCATTTTTGGGCAGCGCTATGCTTTGTCCGGCGCGCAACCGCCGGAAGTTATCCTGGAAGTGATGGAAAAAGTGCGCGCCGACGAATCGGCCGCGGTCGCGCCGTAACGCTGCGGACCCTCATTCGGCGCCAGACGCTCCTCGCAAAGTCGATGCGATGTATCTCATTACCTGGAACATCCAGTGGGGACGCGGGATCGACGGAATCGTGGATCTGGGGCGCATTGCACGTACGGCGCGGGAGATGGCGGATTTCGACGTGTTGTGTTTGCAGGAAGTTGCAATCAATTTCCCGGGCCTGCCGGGCAACCGTGGTGAAGCTGGGGTCGCGGAATTATCTCGTCTGCTCCCGGAATACAGCGCGCATTTTGGCTCTGCCACCGACGTACCGGATAGCCGAGGTCGCCGCAGTCAGTTCGGCAACCTGATTTTTTCAAGGCTTCCCGTTTTCCAGGTATTCCGCCATCTGCTGCCATGGCCGGCCGATCCCGACGTCAAGAGCATGCAACGCGGCGCGCTTGAAGTGGTTGCGTCCGCACCCTGGGGCCCCTTGCGTATCCTCACTACCCACCTGGAATATTATTCTCCGGCACAGCGCACGGCCCAGGTTGACGCACTGCGCCACCTGCATGCCGAGGCCTGCAACCACGCCCAATCACCGCGCAAGGACGGCGAATCGGGGGAGCCCTTCGAATCGACGCCCCGCCCAGCGTCCGCAATCCTCACCGGAGATTTTAATTTCCAGCCTGGCTCGCCGGAATACTTTCGCCTGGTCGAACCATTCTCCGGCGACACGCCGGCGCTACTCGACGCCTGGTCCGTGGCCCATGCGCGAACACCACATCCACCGACAGCCGGCGTACATGAAAACAGTTGGGCCAAGGCACCCTATTGCTGCGATTTTTTGTTTATCACAGCCAATCTCGCTCCTCGCCTGCGGCACATTGCCGTCAACACGAATACGCAAGCATCGGATCACCAGCCGCTCCTTCTGGAAGTCGGCTAGCCGCGGCAGGCAAGGCCATTCAGCGCCGTCCCGGATCTTCACACAGCGTCACTGGAATTATTTTTTGGTGGGATCATCGGCGAAATTCACGTACACCGTGCCCGTGGGTCCGGTGCCGGTAACGTACAACGTGACACCTTCGTCCCCGGTCATGGCAAAGTGGTTATCGTTCGGTGGTTCGGTATAAAGGCTACCCGCCGGCAGTGCCTTTAACTTGTTTTCGTCGAATATGTCGCCGTGTGCAAAAAAGAATGCCCCCGCCACCACAACTCCCACGCGATTATCGGGATGCGCGTGAGGTTTGATCGTGATGTTGGGGCCGGCCTTGATGACCATTGTGTACAAGCCCGCTTTCTTCGGATCTCCTGACAACACCTTCACCTGCAATCCACCAACGCCAGAAGTTCCGGTCTGGCCGGCGGTGGGTAACGGGAATTCGATCTCGCCCGGGGTAAGCCGCAGTTGTGGCGGCGTGTCTTGCGCCTGCGTACGGATACCCGCAGCAAACGATAGACAGACCATGGCCGCTTGAAACAGATTTGATGTTTTCATGTGGTTTCTCCTCGACAGCAGGCACTGGCAAATCGGTCGCTTTCTACGGTCACACGCGCCGATGAGTTTTTTTGGCAGGGAAATTTCGAAAACGACGATTGAAATCAGGTACCGTTGTTCCACCTGCCTCAACGACTACACTCAAATTTCTTCACAAGTTGCGGAACAACCCGGCGCCGTCGCCGCGCCAGTACTGCAATCGGACGAGTTGGATGCCGAAGCTAGCATGCTCGCCCTAAACGACTACGAAGCTGAAAAACATTTTCAGTTTCCTTCTGTAACTGAGGCGGCTGTTGCCCTTCGACCCATTGAGCAATGGGGCGAAATTGCTCGCATTCGGACTCGGCCAATGGCAGATCCATTTCGAAGATTCCCACGCCCGTTTCGACTGCCTTGAGAAACATGTCCGAATCGCTCAGCCGGGCCAGCAGAGGCAAACTCAAGGCCTTGAGAAAACGTTCCAGCGGCTCATAAGTAGGCATGGAATTGCGAACCCGGTTGGCGATGACTCCCAGACGAATATTGCGTGTCCGCACCCTGCCGGAAAGCAGCAAGTCACGGATAAAATTCGCGGTTGCATGAATGTCGATCATGGACGGCGCAACCGGAATAACGACGCAGTCCGCCCGGCCAAGCAATTCCTGCAGAAGTAAACCAGAGGCGCCAGCAGGCGCATCGACAACAAGCTGCTGCGTTTCCGCGGGGACATACATCTCGATACCGCGCAGCCGTGGTCCGCGCTGCGGAGCGGCGTTGGCGCCATGAATGCGGGGACGCGAGGATTGACGAATGCGCAGCCAGTTTAGGCTCGACCCCTGGGGGTCGTAGTCCATGATGGCAACAGCGATTGCTTTTGCCGCGAAATAGCTCGCCAGACTGGTCGTCACAGTCGTCTTTCCCGACCCGCCTTTCGGATTGATCACGAGCGTTGTATTCATTCGCACGATCGGCGCCCCTGAAGAAAATCGCCCTCGCTCGCCACCGCGAGACCCATGGATTATGGCATGAGGCCACCATCCAGCGATAGGACAAAGCAGTTTGGTCGCGAACTGTTTGTGTGCCCCGGCTTAGGGTAATTGCGCATCGAACCCCGGCCCAGTATGAGAGACGAAAACCAAACGCTTGACTCGATCCAACGATATATCCATTCGTACAAGTCACTTGGCAAAGCCGTGCAAAGATGGGATGCGATCCAGGTTCAATACCTCGCATCCCCAAAGAAGTGACATCGAGGGAATTACCAATTTCGGAGCGATTGGTTTAGTACGAATTACCCTGACCGGCAAACAATGCCCGGCTGACCTGCGCCGGATCGGTAAGCGTGCGGATAGTCGCATAAGCCCTCTGGGCTTCAGGATAACGACGGCGCAGGAAGTTGAGCCACTGTTTGAGTCTGCCCGCCCGATGCGCGGGCAGCAGTCGGGAATTGACGATCTGCCAGAACTCCGCCAGCCGCGGCTGCAGCGTCTCCCAGACCAATGCGTGATTCGTACCCGAAGACCCCGCTTCATCGTGGGTTTTGATCGCCAGTGCCAGCCCGGGGTCACTCACCATGCCCCGCCCCAGCATCAAGGCATCACAGCCCGACAGGGCGCGGCAGCGCAAGGCATCCTCCAGATTCCATATCTCGCCGTTGGCGATCACCGGAATGCTCACGACCGCGCGAATTTCCTGGATACGCTCCCAGTAAGCGGGCGGCCGATAACCGTCCGCCTTGGTTCGAGCGTGCACCACCACTTCGTCTGCCCCGCCAGAAGCGATAGCCAAGGCACAATCCAGCGTACGTGTGGCATCCAGATAGCCTAGGCGCATCTTGGCGGAAACCGGCAGATGCCTGGGTACAACCTGTCGTACTGCGGCGACAATTTTGGCGATAAGTTCCGGCTCGTCCAGCAACACTGCTCCGCCGCGATGGCGATTTACGCCTTTTGCCGGGCAACCAAAGTTAAGGTCGATGCCGGCCGGACCCAGGGCCGCCAGTTTGGCGGCGTTTTCTGCCAGGCATACTGGGTCGGAACCCATCAATTGCACCCTCACCGGCACTCCGGCCGGTGTGCGACCGCCATGATCGAGCTCGGGCACTATCCGGCGAAACACATGATCAGGCAGCAAGGTGCCGGTCACACGAATGAACTCCGACACACAGCGGTCAATGCCTCCCACCCGCGTCAGAATGTCGCGCAATACAAAATCGAGCAGCCCTTCCATGGGCGCGAGCAGGATGGTCATGGGAATTCGAAAAACAATGGCAGCACCTAGTGTACCGCCGCAGCCACCGCGTCATCCATGCAATGACGCGATCGGCTTAGAACCGGGTGGCGAACCCTCCAACCAAGGCCCGGTGCCGGGCCGCAAAGTAAGTTCGACGGGTTCCCGGTGGATACGCGATCGCTCGTTGCAACCCGGTTGCGATTGATGGTGCGAATTTCATCATGTGCCAGCGGAATCTCGAACTGAGGTCATCCTATCCGCGCGGTTGTGCAAAGGCAATCCAGCACCTTGCGGCGCGACTTTTTGTCGCGGTGTCGCCATGAGCCCACAACGGGATAGAATCGGTGGCATCTGCTTATTGCCCTCTGCGCCATGAACGTTTCAGTCAAGACCCATTCGACCCTGCGCCGTCTGTTTTACCTGCGCAGTTTTGCCATCGTCGGCCAGGTCTTAGTCATTTCCGCCGCGGTCCTGATGTTCGACACGCCGTTACCGCTCCTGGCAATGGGCGGGGTCATCGTGGGCCAGGCCGCCATAAATCTGCGTACCTGGCTGCGTTTGCGCAAGGTGGAAGCGGTGGGCGAAAAGGAGTTGTTTTTCGAGTGACTCGCGGATGTCGCGGCGCTCACTGCGTTGCTCTACCTGAGTGGCGGGTCCACCAACCCATTCGTTTCCCTGTACCTGCTGCCGCTTACCATTGCCGCCACCGCGCTCGGAGCACGATATGCCTGGTTCATGGCACTGCTCACCATCGCCTGTTATTCAGCGCTGATGTACTTCCATCATCCGCCCGAAAACGAGCACGCCATGCATTCCGGTGCCTTCAATCTGCACCTGCTCGGAATGTGGGCAAACTTTCTGGTGAGCGCGGTGCTGATCGCCGGTTTTGTGACCACGATGTCGGCGTCGATCCGCGGGCGCGACCGCGAACTCGCCATCGCGCGGGAACGCTCTCTGCGCGACGAACAAGTGGTGGCATTGGGAACCTTTGCGGCAGGCGCGGCCCACGAACTGGGCACTCCGCTGTCCACGATCGCGGTCATCACCCGCGAACTGGAACGCCAGTATCAAGCCGACCCGGAGATGCGCCAGGATTTGCAACTTTCAGCACCAAGGCAGAAGGGCGCGGCATCGGATTGTTTCTGCCCAACGCCACGATCGAACGCCTGGGGGGAAGCGTGGTGCTGTTCAATCGCGATGGCGGCGGGGGCTGCACGCGGGTGACGATTCCGCTCGCAAGTCTGGTTGCCGGCGCATGAACCCACATTCGACAAGCACCCGGCGCCTGCTGCTGGTGGACGACGACGCGGATTTTCTCGACGCGCTGGCCAGGCGAGGATTCGCCGTGCAGACGGCGCGCGATTATGCCGATGCCCTTGCCGTCATAGACCGCGAGGAACACGATTTCGCGGTGGTTGATCTGAAAATGCCCGGCGGGTCGGGACTTGCCCTGGTCGAGCGGCTGAAGCAGCGAAATCCGGCCGCACGCATCGTGGTTCTGACCGGATTCGCCAGTGTGGCCACCGCGGTGGAAGCGATCAAACTGGGCGCCATACATTACCTACCCAAACCGGCCGATGCCGACGAAATAGTGGCCGCCTTCGGCCACGATCAGGGCGATACCGGCGCACCGCTGAAAGCCCAGCCGCTGTCAGTGGACAGGCTGGAGTGGGAACACATCCAGAAGGTACTGGCGGAGAACGCCGGCAACGTATCGGCGACCGCGCGCGCACTCAACATGCATCGCCGCACACTGCAACGCAAACTCTGGAAAAACCCCAGCACGCAATAGCCGGTTACGGCGTGTTAAAAAAAACTACAAGACACCTCTCCTTCCCCCTTGACGGGGGAAAGCTGGGATGGGGGTGAAATTTAGGCCGTCACCCAACCATACCAATGGTGGCTGGGATCGGCGCCCTCTTCCAGATAACTCATCTTCATCCGGCTCAGATAGTCGCTGGGAATTTCGTTGCGCTTGGCATTTACATCCACACCAAATACGCGCGCGGCGTTCAGCCCGAAAATCTGTTCCTTCACCGCACGGGTCAGCGGCGCATAGCCGTGTTTTTCCATCAGCACCTCGGGAATCTCGAAGCGCCGGAAAGCCTCGATCTGCCACTGCGGCGAGCCGTACCAGATGGAGTCCGTTCCCCAGAGCACATGATCCGCGCCGAAGACGTCGATCATCTGACCCAGCAGGTGCGCACAGGCATTGGGATTGGTGGTCACAAGCTGGGCAAAGGTAGAACCCATCTCCATGTAGATATTGTTGATACCCGGTTCTTTTTTCTTCATGGCGCAAAATTCCGTGGTCCACGGCACATCCGCGCCCTTCACGGCGGAGACACCCAGCAGCCCGGAGTGGTAGGCAAGAAAATCGATATCGGGAAAATCCTTTGCCGCCTTGATCAAATCGCGCGGATGGTTGTAGTCGGCCACCGGACCGAGCGGAAGCCCCTTGTGCACACAAAAGCGTTTGATGCCGAGCTGCCGGGCTTTTTCAAGCATGGGGTAGGCAATTTTTTCGTCGTCCACGAACCAGCCGCGATCGAAGCCCTTGGGACACGACCCGGTGTAGGCCTTCCAAGCATCGATCTTGAGTGATTGCGCCTGGTACTCCATGAAATCGAGATCGGTCTGACCCAACTGCGGCGTCACCAAACCATGAGACAGCATGCGCCGCGAGCGGGTAATGCGGTTGATCTCGTCGCGGAACAGCGTCATTTCCTTCGGCGGCACCACCGCCTCCTGCGGATAAGGCCCGGGCGGCGTGGAGATCAGTCCGATGGAAGTTTCACTATCCAGGAATACCTCTTTGATGAAATTTTGCCAGGACAGATCGGCCAGCGTGCCGCTGTCGGAGGCGAGCAGCGGATTCATTCCCTGGGCCTTCTTGCGCAGACGCATGAGATTTCCTTTGGCAACCGCACCCTTGCGATCGGCCTCCGCATCGGTCGGATCGTAGCCGGCCCCGACGTAATGAAGCTGCACATCAAAAATGAAGTTCGGGCCGCCCTTGAGTTCCTGCTCCGCCGCCTGATCCGCCGCCTCGGCCGCGGAGACCTTGAAAAACGGCCCGAATACGGCGTTCATCGCCAGAAACGAGGTCACCATCCCGCCGCTGCTGCGGAGAAATTCCCTCCGGGTCAGACCCAGCTTCGGCGCCAGACGCCCGGCTTCGGCCAGGATTCTCGCCTCCACCGCGCGCTGGGCGGCAGTCTGCGGCAGCGGCGGAAACTCTTCGTTGGATACCAGGCGGGTCGGGATCGGAATTTCTGTTTGCAGGCCCCTGCGCATGCCCGGGCGAACACGGAATGCACGACGATTCAGCTTCATGTCTGGCTCCTCTTTTTTGGAATGGGACGGGCCGGCGTTCCTGGGCGGACACACATCCAACGCTGGCGGCATAGTCCGTTTCTGCAGTATGGCTAGCATTACAAAACTTGTCGAATTTAGGCTTGCCGCATGGGCGCCGGCCGAGGCCACAAAATCCAAGGCCAAGGGTGGGAAAGAATACAATGCGCGCTGCGCCGGCTGCCGCCTATGCCGTCCTGGGTGGCAATCATTCACATAAAACAAATTTGGAGGCATGTCCATGCTCGCTGGTGTTTACTATTTTCCAACCGATTATGGAATCGACATCGCGGAACTGGCCCGCGCCCTGGAAGAACGCGGCTACGACTCGCTGTTTCTGCCCGAGCACACCCATATCCCGGTGAGCCGGCGCACGCCCTTCCCCAGCGGCGGCGAGTTGCCCAAGCGCTACAAACACACCCACGATCCTTTTGTTGCGCTCTCGTTCGCCGCCGCCGCGACCCGTAAACTAAAAATCGGCACCGGCATCTGCCTGATCCCGCAGCGCGAGCCGATCATCACCGCAAAATCCGTGGCCAGTCTGGATCAACTCTCCAACGGCCGTTTCATCTTTGCCATCGGTGGTGGCTGGAACGTGGACGAAATGGAAAACCACGGCGCGCGCTACGAAACGCGCTTCAAGCTGCTGCGTGAGCGCGTGCTGGCGATGAAGGCGTTGTGGACCCAGGACGAAGCGCAATTTCATGGCGAGTATGTCAACTTCGATCCGGTATGGATGTACCCGAAACCCAGGCAGCGTCCGCACCCGCCCATTCTCATTGGCGGCGAATCCGACCACACCATCAAGCGCGTGGTGGAGTTCGGCAACGGCTGGTTTCCGCGGCCGCGCAATAACTGGGAGCCCAAAACCGCCGTGGCGCGCCTGCATGCAGCGGCAAAAGCGGCCGGCCGCGATCCCGCCACGCTGCCGATCACCGTATTCGCCGCGCCACCCGAGCGCGAGAAACTGATTCCGTATCACGAGGCGGGCATTTATCGCGTGCTGTTTGAAGTACCGGATATTGGTCGCGACGAAATTTTGCGGCTGCTCGACAAAAATGCGCCACTGGTCGCCGAACTGGCGAAGGGGAAATAATGAACTCCGTCTCACCGATTGTACGATCCGAGCTCGCACCCACCGGCAAACTGCGCGTCGGCATCAATTTAGCGAACTTCCTGCTGGTGTCCAACTACGTCGCGGGCAAGGAACCCCACGGCATCGCGCCTGACCTGGGGCGCGAACTCGCGCGCCGGCTCGGCGTGCCCTGCGAGTTTGTGGTGTACGAATCCCCCGGCAAACTGGCCGATGCCGGGAAGACCAGCGTGTGGGACGTGGCCTTCCTCGGCAACGAACCCCAGCGCGCCAATGAAATCGCCTTTACCGCGGCGTATCTGGAAATTCCCGTCACCTGTCTCGTACCGGCGGGTTCACCGATACACACCCTGGCCGAGGTGGATCGTGAGGGCGTGCGCGTCGCCGTCATGGAAAAAAGCGCGTACGACTTGTTCCTCACCCGCTATCTCACGCACGCGCAGTTGCGGCGCGCCACCAGCATCGATGGTTCGTGTCAACTATTCGTCCGGGAAAAACTCGAAGCCCTGGCCGGGCTTAAACCTCGCTTGGTTGCCGATGCCGAAAACCTGCCCGGCTCGCGTGTGCTCGAAGGCCAGATCACCTCGGTCAAACAATCCGCCGGCACCCTGCACGGCCGCCCGGCCGGCTCGACGTATTTGTGCGATTACATCGAAGAGGCAAAATCCTCGGAACTTGTTGCCCGCTTGATCGCCCAATACAATGTTCGTGGCGTAACCGTCGCGCCGCCGGCGTCCATGACATGACGAAGGAGATTATCGGTATGAGCCCATTTTTGCGTTACGTCGCATTACTTCTCGCACTATGTACTGTGGGAATAGCACCCGTGCTAGCCGGTGAAATCATTGTGTACAAAACTGCGCAATGTGGCTGTTGCAAACTATGGGTCAAGCATTTACGCGACAACGGCTTCAAGGTCACCGCCCACGATGTCAAAAATCTGTCGCGCCACAAAGCCGACAACGGCGTCCCGCGCGCACTGGAGTCCTGCCACACCGCCACGGTGGATGGCTATGTCATCGAAGGCCACGTCCCCGCCAGCGACATCAAGCGCCTGCTCAAAGAAGCACCGCCCGTGCGCGGCCTCGCGGTACCCGGCATGCCGATCGGTTCACCCGGTATGGAGCAAGGCGATCGCAAGGATCGTTATGAAGTGCTGACCTTCGACAACCAGGGCAATACCGAAGTATTCGCGCGGCATTAACCATTGTTGAGATCAGGGCCACACTTTATCGCCTGCCTCCATAGGGCCACACCAAAAACTGCCCGCGCCCCCTTCACGCCTCTCGCCTCTCGCCTCTCTCCTCACCAGCACTTCCCCTATCGTAGGGCGCTACAACCGAAGGACATCGCGCCGCGTACAAGTCTCCACACAGCGTTTCGGTCGCACCGTTGGCGACGATATAGAGTATTCCGAATCATTGCCTTGGCTTGAGGTACGGGTTGGGGGTTTTAGGCTTCACACCCTTCACGCGTCTCGCCATCGGCCCTCACTGTCTTTCACCCCCCCACCCCCTACAAATTTTCCCGCTCGGCGTATATTGTCCACTACGACGTCCGGCCCGGTTTCGAATCGGCCGGCGCAAACGGTAGAACATCGGGCGTCATCGAAGGGGAGCATTCGCATGGAGAAGAAGCACCTTGAGGCGATTTACCGGTCGATGCTGCGTATTCGACGTTTCGACGAGGGGGTGTCCGATCTGTTCAAGGAAGGCCTGGTCAAAGGCACCGCGCACAGTTATGTCGGACAGGAAGCAGTCGCCGCGGGGGCATGCGCGGCGCTTACCCGGGACGATTTTGTAGTCAGCCATCACCGCGGTCACGGGCATTGCATCGCGAAAGGCGCCTCGCTCGCCAAGATGATGGCGGAGCTGATGGGACGCGCGACCGGCTACTGCAAGGGCCTGGGCGGCTCAATGCACATCGCCGATCTCGAGCTCAATATTCTCGGCGCCAACGGCATTGTCGGCGCCGGCATCGGCATCGGTACGGGCGCGGCACTGTCGAACAAGCTGCGCGGTACCGGCGCGGTTGGTGTGGTGTTCTTCGGCGACGGCGCGGTCAACGAGGGCATCTTCCACGAATGCCTGAACATCGGTTCGTTGTGGAAGCTGCCGGTGGTGTACCTCTGCGAAAACAATCAGTACGGCCTGTCCACCTCGATCAAGGATTCCACTTCAATCGATCGCATCTCGAAACGCGCCGCCGCCTACTCGCTCCCCGGCGAAACGGTGGACGGCAACGACGTGCTGGAAGTGCACGCTGCCGTGGAAAAAGCGGTGGCAAAGGCACGCAGTGGAGAGGGCCCGAGCCTCATAGAGGCCATCACCTACCGCTGGGGCGATCATTCGATGCGTGCCAACCTGCCACGCTACCGCACCGACGACGAGGTGCTCGAGTGGCGCAAGCGCGACGCGATCGCCCGGTTCGAGCACCTACTCGAAACCACGCACGAATTCGAGCGCGACGCGCTGGACCGCATCCGCGCCGAAGTCGAAGCCGAACTCGTCGCGGCCAAGGAGTTTGCGGTCGCCAGTCCCGAGCCGACTCTGGACGATCTGCATGACGCGGTGTACGCGCCGCATTACCAGCCGCCCGAACCTACGCCTTCGGCCACGGTGCGCGAGCTCAGCTTCGCGGAGGCAATCAAGGAAGCGCTGGCGCAGGAGATGGAACGCGACCCATGCGTATTCGTGCTGGGCGAGGACGTCGGCAAAATCGGCGGTATCTTCGCCGCCACCCGTGGCCTGATCGAGAAATACGGCGCCGAGCGCGTGCGCGATACCCCGATCTCGGAAGCGGCGATCGCCGCCTGTGCGGTTGGCTCGGCAATTACCGGGATGCGGCCGGTCGCTGAGGTGCAGATCTTCGACTTCATCACCCACATGATGGACATGATCGTCAATCAAGCCGCCAAATTCCGCTTCATGCTGGGCGGCAAACCGACCGTTCCGCTGGTGATCCGTGGCCCGCAGGGTGGCGGCATCCGCCTGGCGGCGCAGCACTCGCAAAGCCTCGAGGCATGGTTCACGCATGTGCCGGGGCTGGTGGTGCTCGCGCCTTCCTCTCCGTATGAAGCCAAAGGCCTGCTGATCAGCGCCATCCGCGAAAACAACCCGGTGATCTTCCTCGAACACAAGCTGCTCTACGTCGGCAAGAAAGCACCTGTACCGAAAGAATCCTATGCCATCCCCATCGGCAAGGCCGTAGTGAAGCGCAAAGGTCGGGACCTCACGCTGGTCGCCACGCTGGCGATGCTGGATTCCGCGCTGCAGGCGGCCACACGCCTGGAGGCCGAGGGTATCGACGTCGAAGTGATCGACCCGCGCACCCTTAGACCGCTCGACGAGGAGACGATCATCAAATCCGTGAAGAAAACCTCAAGGCTGGTGATCGCGCACGAGGGCTGGAAGAGCTGGGGTTTCGGCGCCGAAGTCTCCGCGATGGTGGCCGAAAAAGCCATCGACTGGCTCGACGCACCGATCGTGCGGGTGGCCGCGCGCGATACGCCGATGCCTTACAACGACAAACTCGAGCGGCTGGTGATACCTTCCACCGAGGACATTGTGGAGGCGGTAAAAGCGCTCATGATGCGCGACAAGATAGGGGCTACGGTTCATTGACCGCTGCTTGAGCCCAGAAAAATCAGTTGAGCCACAGAGCCCCTGAGAATTCACTTCAATACCCCCTTGAGGGGTACACGGAGAAAACAAATTGTTGCGTCAATCCGATTTCAGCCGAAATCTACCCCTCTACCTGGTCAATTTTCGGCCGGCGCCAACACCCCCGCGGCGTGCGCCCAAGGGCGCGCGTTATCCGTGCTCGCATCCCACTCCCATCCGCCCCCTGAGTCTCCCCGATCAGAAGACGGAGGACAGAAACTCGCGCGCGGAGGTCAACCTCCCGATCATCCATGCGTCAATCCGGCCGTTTCGAGCGCCTGGCACGATTCTCCAGCGCATCCGGAGCCTCTGAACGACGATTCGCGCGAGCTTGCATGCGCGTTAGACGCCTGCGCGCACCATGCACACGTACCCACCCGGCAACTAAAGGGAAAACTCCACTTGCGGGTCCGACCCGGAACCATCTATTCTGTTGAAAAATTGCGGACGTTTGCTAGTCAGCTTCGCGGTCCCACACTACGCGGATTTCGCGGGTCTGCCCACTGAATTGCATTGATCCTGTCAGCGTAAGGCGCCCGCCTTCGAGCCTCGCGTTGCGCAGGTTCGAGACGCCGACGAGCTTTGGGTCGGAGCACAGCTTTAGGTGGTGGGTGACCACGGAGCTCCCCTCGTCTAAGGTGTAGTCGCCGTAGTAAGCGAAGTAGCTTTCGCCCATGATGTGGACGGAGACTTTTCCTTCCGCAGAATAATGCAGCACGCCGAGGGCGTTTCGCCCCATCGGGTACTCAACTCCTGTCGTATAGGACAGGAGACGCCAACGACCGACGAGAACACTTCGCTTAAGGCGAACGCCCTCATGATTTGGCGAACCGTCACCATCCTCGTGCATGTGCCACCCCGGAGCCTGTCGGACTTAGGATGATACGGCTGCAACGGTGGGAGAGCGGTCCATATTTCGCCGCTTGCTCCTTACATAGTCCCGATATGCGCGTCGAAATCGTCAAAATCTGTCCTCGCTCTCCCACCGTTTCGCTATCCAACACCTAGCCTGCATATTTCACCGTAATGTTTTTTCCCGTGGGAGTGTTCCAGATGAAGTTAGAAATGGCGCGTTTGACGATCTGAAGGGCACTTTCCAGCGGTTATTTTCTGTCTCACAAGATTGTCGGCAAAGCATCCCCCTCCCCGACATGGGTGGCGAGCCTGATTTGTGT
>CAMDKM010000031.1 GCA_945900965.1 Bordetella parapertussis
TTATTAGTTGTTTCAATGAATTGCCGAGTTCCCGCGCCTCGATTGAATAGCGCGGGAGCGAACTCCGAGATGGCGACCGGCCAATGGCCCACTGTAAATCTGGACTTTAGCCAGGGATTATTTCAGTTTCAGCCACCTGGGGTCAGGCCGATACTTTATAGTATAAAGTATAGGCCTGACCCCAAAGACGGGCTCAACGAGCCGCAAAAGGAGTCATGAAGCCTTGAGGGTTTCTCTCTTGCCAGCGCCAGGCATCGGCGCACATGTCGTTCAGCCCTTTCATTGCCTGCCAACCCAACAGTTGATGCGCAAGCGCGGGGTTGGCGTAACTGACCGCGATGTCTCCCGGGCGCCGCTCGACAATGCGAAAGGGAATCTTTCGCCCGCTCGCGGCCTGAAATGCTTCCACCACTTCCAGAACGCTGTAACCGCGGCCGGTACCCAGATTGATCGGCACGGCACCGCGCATGTCGGACAAGTGATTTAACGCCGCTACATGACCGAGCGCAAGATCGATCACATGGATATAGTCGCGAACACCGGTTCCGTCGGGCGTCGGATAGTCTTTGCCGTATACCTGCAATTCCTTGAGCGTACCCACCGCCACCTGGCAGATATAGGGCATGAGATTGTTGGGCGTCCCGGTGGGATCCTCGCCTAGAACGCCTTTTGGGTGAGCTCCGACTGGATTGAAATACCGTAGCAAGCAAATTTGCCACCTGGCGTCCGACGTGGCGAGATCGCACAGCATGTCCTCCACCATGAGCTTGCTGCGTCCATAGGGGTTGGTCGGTCCCAGCGGGGCGGACTCACTGAAAGGCGCAGCGCTTGCAGTCCCATAGACCGTGGCGCTCGAACTGAACACCAGTTTCCGAACCCCGAACTCCTCCATGACCTGGCAAAGTGTCATCGAGGAATTCAGGTTATTTTGGTAATAGAGAATAGGCTTCCGAACTGACTCGCCGACCGCCTTGAGGCCGGCGAAATGTAATACGGCGTCGAACTTCTCCCGGCTGAAAACATCCCGAAGCCCCGCGTAATCGCAAACATCCAGTTTTGCAAAACCAGGACGACGGCCGCAGATGAACTCGATCCGTCCGAGTACTTCAATCTTGCTGTTGCTCAGATTGTCCACCACCGTCACGTCGAAACCCTGATCGAGCAGTTCGACGCACACGTGCGAGCCGATATACCCCAGACCACCCGTAACCAGTAATTTTCCCTTATGCAATTTTTGTTTCCCCAATTTCTCTTCGCAGGCTTCGCGGCAATGAGCAATTAGCAAACCTTCTTCCGGCAGATGCTTCGCCTAAGACTACCGGAGCCCGTGATCGTCAAGTGCTGCAATTCTTGTGACCAGGCCAAGCGGTCAATTCGAATTCTCCGGTTGCAGGGGAAGTATGCGAACGCGCTCGCGCGCCGGGTCGATCGTTACCAAAGCTCCGAGAGCCAATGCCCCCGCCTGCTGCGCAAGGGTTAACTCAACACGCCCGGCAAGAACTTCAGGACGCAGGTCTGCCGTTCTACACTGAATTACACTTGGAACCTTGGCTCCCGAGGAGGCCAGAATCGCGCCAAAATCGAGATCGTTCGTAAAAAAACAATCCCGTTTTCGGAGGCCCAGTGCAATATCTCTTCATCTGGTGCGTTGTGTGCACCGACTTGAGACCAGTGACGCACCTCCTATCCCTTTGCCTGCAGGGTTGTTACCCATCGAGGCGAGAGATTCATGTCGACGAGAATTTTCATCCCGTCGTCAGCTCACGTTCCTCCGCCCGCCATGCCGCATACCTCAAGGCCTGAAGGATGTCCTCTCGCTCGAGGTAAGGGTAACCCGCCAACACCTGCTCCACTGTGATGCCGGCCCCGATCATCCCAACGATAGTGCCCACCGTCACACGCATGCCGCGAACGGTAGGTTTTCCCCCCATTACGCGGGGATCATGCGAGATTCTCTCGAAATTCATGGGCCTTCCCTCCTGGCAACTTAAAGCGATTATATTGCGGCGGCCAACAACGTGCCACGAAGCCTCTTAAGTCTCATGGCACTCGGCAGAGGCCAGCAAGCGGCGAATTTCGATGACCGACGCGTTATGGGACTTAAGCCGACCGATGCTTAATAAGTTTTCCAAGGTCATCGTCACTTCCAATCAGATAAATCTTTGGACCTTCCACGACTCGCGCGAGGTATGGTTCGCGACTGGCAAACTTCCTCTGGAACTCCCGCCTGGAATAAACATGCGGATTCACCTCGCGACGCAGCTTTTCCTCGACCGATGAAAGTGCCAGCACGGCCTCGGCGAATTTCAAACTGCCGATGATCATGACGTCTACGTCGCTGGCCGCCCTCTCGTCGCCACGAGCAACCGAGCCATATATGAAGACAACATCTACCTGAGCCGCGAGCGGATCCAGAGCCTCCCGGATTATATCGGCCACCCCAAAACTTTTGCGCAGGATTGCGCGCAATTCCTCATAGATGGGGCACGCAGGGTTGGCCTGGTAATGAACCTGATTTCCCAAGGGGCTGCGAAGCAGCAATCCTGCCTCGGCGAGGGAACTGAGTTCCCGATAGAGTGTTCCGGCCGGCTTTCCGGTGATGCGCGCGATTTCCCGCACATGAAACGATTGTTCCGGATGCATCAACAATAATGCCAGGACCTGACGTCGATATGCGCCAAAAAGCAAAACGCCGAGGTTCGAGACCTTCGTTGCCATAATAGCGACGATTGTCGCTATTTCAGCAACACTCGTCAAGGTCGCTGGCAGGTTCTTGTGGCGACGACTAATTTACCTCGGCAGACCCAGGTGGTTTTGAAGCATGAGAACAGGCGGTTCATGGAGCAAAACATCAAATTTCACCGGCACGGTGGCGCTCAATAAGGCGACGGCGTTGCGTTGGGAGAGAGACTGCGACGATCAGCGGAATTTACGCGACCCCCGATCGCAAGGGGCCAGCAGGCATGGACTAGTGTTTGCATCAGCGTCCGCCGGTTACGATACTGACAAATCTTGGCGTAACTCTGAAAAAGACGCGATAAGCTATGATCAAAAAAGTTATAACAACAATAGGAACAAAAAAATACAGGCAAAGTATTGAGGACGAAGTGTTGGGGGAAAGTAATTTGTACGAAATTTTCCTCACGATTGTAAGCAAGGGTTCGTGAATTGCATATACAAAGAAACTTGCACTACTCAACCATAAAATAATAGACTTTATTCTTTCGGTCCTTGCAATAAACTTCGTTATGAATAGTGTCGACAGAACACCAACAATAATGCCGACTTTATGCAGATATGGATTGAACGGTCCATCAATAAAACTCGCATCAATAGTAACTATGATCAAATATAACAAAACAAGTATTGACCCATACCTATCAACGGCAAACATATTTTTATTCGTTGACGCTAAATATGCTCCGACATAGAAAAATAATAAGGCTTCCGATGATGGCACATAAAAAGGCCAAATATCAAAAAACCAATAGATGAAAAAAACGGCCAAAAAAGCAAATGGCCCGAATTTAAGAATAATTTTTATTAATGGTGCCAACAACACCAGAATCATCAAATCCCGAATAAACCAAAATTGATAGGCTATCGGGGAGCGATTTATACCAACGACTGCATTAAGGTAATCAAAAAAGCCAAACCCCGCTATCGGAGGGTTATTACCAGAAAAATATATCTGAGTTGCGGGTATAGCCTGAGCAAGTGCAATAAATGAAAGGGTGACGATATTCCAAAAAATAAATGGAATCAGCAGGGTCTTAATTCTCGCCTTTAATTTTACGAAATAACTTTTTTTTGACCACTCAAACCCAGTAAAAAATAAATAACCGGCCATCAAGAAAAACAACGGCACGGCTACTCGTGCAATACCATTAGAAATTAAGTTTCTTATAAAATCGACAACAAAATGGGTTTGGTTCAAACCAATCTCGTTCCCGGAGTAAATCGCAGTACTCACATATGCGTGTATGAATACAACGCCAACAATAAGTGGAAACCTTAGAAGGTCAAGACGCAACGATTGTTCTCTATCAAGCATGTGGATCCTATACCTAGGGGTTTCCAAAAGTGTCCACTTGTAAAATTTTCAACTTATTGAGGGGGTGACGTCCTTCATCTGTGTCAAAGACTTGCGTTTTACGCCTCTTCATGGCAAAGCAATGTCTAGAGGTTTAACGAACTTCCAATGGGGTTATGAAGCTTTGAGGATTCTTCTCTTGCCAACGCCAGGCATCGGCGCAAATGTCTATCAGATCCTTCGCTGCCTGCTCACACAATAGTTGATGGGCAAGCGCGGGATGCGCGCAAGTGACCGCGGTGCCCCCAGGGCGCCGTGCAACAATTCGCATTGGAATATTGCGCTCCGACACTGACTCAAACGCCTGCACAACAGAGGCTAGCTTTCTCCATTATCGGTCCCGGCTCGTCACTCGGAATAAAAAACGCCCTCCTCGCCATGCGATTCCAAAAACTCATAACGAATCGTCCTTTCCAGTGCTTTCGCCAACGGAACTGGGGAAGAAAACCCGGTACCTTCAATAGCAGTGCCATACGTAGAATTGGCACAAAATTTCTTAACTCGGATGGCGCTTATGGCAAAACGTTTGCCGGTAACTGCCGCAGCTATGTCAAATGCTTTTCCGACAATATAGCCAACCAAATAAGGTACCCGAAAACCGATATTCTCACTCCTACCCAATAAACGATAAACCGTACCAACAAAACTATTCATCGTAAAGTCTGGTTTATCGATAAAGTTGTAAACGTGAACTCCTGGCTTGAACCTTGTCGCGTATTCCAAGAACGCAGCAACATTCTCGACATACGCAATCGATTTTCTGTTCCTTCCGTTACCTACCATTACAAACCTACCGGAATCGACCTGTCGTAACAAATTAAAGACGTTACCTCTATTCCGCTCTCCAAATACAACCGTAGGCCGGACAATTACCAAGCATCGCTCCCCTGGTGCCTCCGCCTGCCAGCCTTTGAAAACCTGCTCAGCTTCATACTTCGTACGACCATAGTTATTAAACGGAGCAATTTGGCCTGATTCATCCGTACCGATAGGAGCATATCCGTATACAGCGACCGTGCTCGTAAACACAATGACTTTGACGTTCTTTTCATGGGCTACCACGCAGATATTCCTTGCCCCCCCAACATTTACTTCATCATATAGGGTTTGTGGCCTGACATCGTCGCGATGCTCGGCGGCCAGATTTACGATTACCGAATTTTCAAGGACTGACGCACGAAGCGCCTCAAGTGAACGGACATCGCCTACAACTGCGCGTCTTGGAAAATCCCTGCTGTTAATCTTGTCAATAATTGTGAAGTTAACGCCCGCTCTATCGAGTCGAGAGCAAAGTCGTGTGCCAATAAACCCACTCCCACCGACAATATGAATCATCATTTTCCGAGGATCCTTCTAACAACGTTCCAGCCAACGTAATACGCCGATTGACAGACCGAGAGGTTCTCGACTGTACGAAATAGGCTCCAATTGTATCGAAGGAGCTGCAATTTATTTCTCGATATGGAATTCGCCCTCAGCCGATATCGAGCAAGCACTTGTGGAACGCAATAAACAAACGGCTCTTGTTTGAGAATTCGTAGCCATAGACCATAATCCTGTCGTTTTCGCAGAAGCGGCATGTACAATTTACCAAGCTTCGCCGAATCGTATATTGCGGTTAAGCATCCAATCCGATTGGATTTCAACATGTCTCTATATGACATCTTCCTCGGCGGCGTAACCTGCGGACCAATTCGCTCACCGCGCTCTGAAATTCTTTCATATTGAGTGTGGGAAAATGCATAGTTATTTGACTCCATAAAAGATATTTGCCTGTCAAGTTTTTCAGGTAACCAAATATCATCACTGTCGACAAAGGCGATAAAGCGCCCGCTGGCGACTTCGATACCCGCATTTCGTGCTACAGCTGTTCCCGAATTAACAGAAAGACGCAGAAGTCGAATTCGACGGTCATTTTCAACAAATCGGTGCGCTACCGCGACAGAGTTATCGGTAGAACAATCATCTACTAGAATTAACTCCCAATCACCGAATGACTGTTTCATGACGGACGTAACCGTTTCCGCGAGAAATTCTGCGCAGTTATAAACGGGCGTAATTATTGATACGCGCATTTGTATAGCGATCCCTTAGGTCAGAAAAGTGTCAATAGGTGTGAGGCGATCTGTCATTACTTTGGCCTTTGCGCGGTTTGATCTTGGTAATACCGCACATAATGAAACCGCACCTCATCAGAATCTTTTCCCAAGCGGGGATATCCTCCCCACCCCGAAACGTGCGAACTTAGAATGACGTAATGAGGTTTCGAAGTAATAGACTCTGCAGTTCGCCAAACCACCTTACCATCAATATAAAACGTGTATCGATCCGATCGCCAATCGAATCCGACAATGTGTGTGCATCCAGGGCAGACAATATCTGCCACTCGATGTCCATTGACCCTATGAAAGATTCCGTAACCAAAAGTGTGAATATTGAAATGTGCCATTTTTGGCATTAAGGGCACGTATTCGACCACATCAATCTCCGCGCCATGCGTTGAAGAAGGACCTCCCTGGTCGTAGTTGTCAGATTTCAACCAGAACGCGATGTGGTGGCCTGGATGGCGGGGAAGAGTAACTTTGACCTCGAAATAGCCAGGGGAGAACCAGCGCTTTCCATACGTCGAAACCATTCCAGCCTTGGGCGGGTTACCAAATTGTGTCTTTATTATTAGCGCACCGTTCTGGAAATCATTAACCACCATATCTGTGCTATTCAAGTATCCCTCTCTTCGCCAACCCGGCATTCGGAATGTCCAATTCTTGTGATATAAAACCGGATCATTGAATAACTCCTCCCAAACCAGCTTGTAGCCCGCGTCGGGCGGCTCGGCAATAGCTGCGCATTGTAGGGACAAGATACACAACGCGAACGCCACTATATAAAACAACTTCTTTCCGTACTTACCCATATGGCAGGCCTCGATTCTATTTTCGTAGTACCAAGTTGACCTGCCATGCATAATGTTTCAACCATGAAGCCTTAAGTAACAAAGAATCGACCCATCCAAGCAAGTCCCGCATTAGCGCCCCTCCAAAAACGCCCCGGAACGGGGTAGCAAGGAGGGAACTTAGTCCGAAATAATGCGACTCCTCAATGTCGAACAAGTCGTTAAGAGTTGCGAGATCTTTACGTAACAACGGATGTTCATCTTCAGTCCTCGCACCAGGTGTTCGCCACCGATATAGATTTATCAGCGGATTGTGGCCAAGTGGCTCCCGAAAAACAGCATATCCGCCAGGCTTTAGCACTCGATGCAATTCGCGCACAAATCTTCCGATATCTAAATGATGAATTATCGACGTACCGAATACCACATCGAATGAACTATCAGGAAATGGTAGACGTTCCGCATTGGCCACTAATGTGGCCCCGAAATTAATACCCTCTTCTACAAGTCTTCGCCCCGTAAGCTTTGCCGCCTCCGCTGATATATCCAATCCTATGATCGACTTGGCGACACTTCCAATCTGGACAGTTCGTATCCCCTTAAAACACCCAATTTCAAGCACGTCACGCCTTCGCGACAAAGACTCAATCAGTCGCCAAAGGGCAATATCGTGCATCTCCGTGGCCCAGTAGTACTTGGCCTGAGAAGCTCTTTCGTTCCCTTCGTCGCCTGCTAAAAAATTACTTATTCTCTGATCGTGATATTTCGCCTCATCTACAATTCGTTTCCGTGAACTATCCAAATCCTGTTCTATCGACATGAATCCTCCGCCTGACATCGATCTCTAGATTGACATAGAGCAAACCCTATAAACATCCACATTGGCCACGCCGAGACAACATTATTTTGCAGCAATGTCACCTCAAATATCTCATGCAATAAGAACGCCAGAAAAGCAGACGCTGCTATACGCACAGAAAATCTCTCTGGGTATCTCATCAATAAATGCCATACTCCAGAGACCAGAATGCAAAAAGAGGTCAGCCCAATTACCCCTGTTTGAACTGCGATCATTAAATACTGATTGTGAGCAGAGAGATTTTCAAGGCGTTCGGGCATTCCTTGCATCATAGCCGCATCATTTAGAACATCAAAAGCAAACCCATGACCTAACCATGGGGCGTCGGCAATGATGAGCATATACACAGGCCACACGTACTGACGACCAGAGAAAAACATCTGCCCGGTTATTAACGTCGAGAGGTCATCTAGATAATCGGCCCAAGGGCTCAACCAGAGCCCGATATATGACGGAACGACCAAAATCGATAATGCCAGCGTACCAACGAAGGAGGCTAGTAGTAATTTGGGGTGCTTTACCAATAATGGCCAAATCCCAAAGACGAGAAAAAAAACCACGGTGGCCAGAAGAGCGGCGCGAGAGCTGCTAACTACAAGAAGCAGGCCCAGTACTAATAATATAGCTACACACGTAACGCGCGCGAAAAGACTTCTCAAATACTTCATCGAAGATGTTGTCGCGACTAACAGGAAAAAAATCAAGGTGCCCAAATAATTCTTATTTACCATCCAGGCCCCAAACTGAAAATTGCCACCTTCATATATCCATTGCGCTAGAAAAATTACGGAAACGAACCCTATCACCAGTACCACGATTCGCCAGAAGTGCGTCCCCAATTCTGCATAGGCACTGAGTGCGACAGAAACCCAAATTGCGACGAGGTAACCGGCGTGGAGAAACCCATTACGTGCAACTACAGTTGCCAGATAGGGGAGCATCATTAGCGCTAACCGGCCGGCCAATATCGACATCTTTCCGCCATCCATTAAAACAATCCAGTAAACAAGGCACGCCAGAATTCCGAAACTTAGTACCAGAGCACCCTTGACAGGCGAATCTCCAGAAGGCACCCCCAAAGGCAACAAAAGGGCCAACACGAACGTAACTGCAACGATTGAATCGCCAAGAAATGGGGCGCCGCGACTTCCCGAATGTGGCATCTCTAAGGTTAGTCCAGGTACTTGCCTAATTCGGGACACTTTACTTGCCTCCAGACATGTGAAACCGTGATTCAGTTAGAACCTTCAATCCGCGGGATAGTAACCGCATAGACACTGTCGGAATGCTCCAAAAGCCGTATACATTTCTAGCGACGGCGGCCAAAATAAAAAACTTACCCACAGAAAATACACTGAAAATCGCCACACCCCAATGAATTCCGCCCACCTGAATTCCTACGACCATACCTGCCATCAACATTGCCGTGCTGCAACTGTTAATCCAGAAGACGGACTTCTGTTGACCTCCCAGCATTAAGCTAACATCAATATTTCCAAAAATGCACGGCGCGCAATATCCAATCGATAGTATGGCTAGGATCAATCCCGATCCATAGTACTCAGAACCGAAGAGAAGCTGCATTATTGAATGTCCCGCGAGCCAGCTTGCGACGCTGACCAGTCCCATATAGCATCCGAGCACCGTGGCTGTGGCTCTAAAATACGCGCGCAGCGTCTGTTTTTCGCCGAGGGCGACCAGAGTAGCAACCATCGGGCGTGAAACGAAACTGACCACCTGGGCCAGAGATAGCAAGCCAATCAACAAGCGAGTTGAAGCCCCAACCGCGGCGGCAGTGGCGCTTGATAGAAACATTCCAGCGATCCATACAGGACTCCAAGAATCGACCATCCCGCCAACACGAGTACCCATCATGGGCAGGCCCAGTTTGAAAAGGTGACTAATGCTGACGGAACTCCCCTGCCACCATCGGGCTGGGATAAAAAATGCGAGCGTGGACGCTCCAAATAGCGCGACAATGGACAGCGACAATGCCAAGGCAACAATAATCTGATGCAGGTCAAGGGATACACCTAATAAGTTTGCCGTAGCCAATACAAAAGCCAAACCCAGCGGACCAGCCGCATAAAATACTAATACCGCCGACTTTCGACAGTGCGCCGCGAGCAATAATTGCGAGACTAAAAGGGTCAAACAATTTCCTACCATATTGCCCCACACCATTATTCCTGCATGGGACAAAGATGCGCCTTGCCAAAACATTTCAAATAGCGGATCAACCGGTAATGCAGTTGCGGCAATGAACGTTAACCCAAAAACCAAAGCAATCGTGAGAACGGCTTTCTTGGCCGAGCGCATTACTGAAATTCCAGGGTCCACTTCGGAATCTGCGGCGACCTTAATTAAGGCTTCGGGAAATCCCAGCGTCGTAATCGCTGAGAGAGTCTGGCCAAAACTCATTACCAGAAACAAAATACCCAGTTCCCCTGGCGACAAGAGGAGGGCGACGAGGGAGTAGTTGGCAAGCATCAAGAGTGAGGCGCCAACTCTGATAACTACCACAGACCCCGCAGTACTAAGCATCAACCGCAGCTGCTTCAATCTGCCTCGCAAGTTCATTAAGGCCCACATTTATCGGTGATCCTCCCTTGATCGGCAGGACACTCAGTTTGGCGTAATTGCAAGCACAGCCGTCCCGTTCCTTGCCGCCCCTCGAGATAAAACACGCGAGACATCTCATCGTGATCGGTTTGATATAGGGACCGTATGTATTTCCCGCAACATCCGATGTCCCTAAGACTTTCCCAAATAATGATGCCTCCCACCGATAGCTTTCTTCCGTCCCTCCCAAGATGTGCGTGCGTTTCGCCTTTTTCAGCCCAACTTAGGCTTGGTCGTTCGCCAAAAAGCCCCGGAATTGACACTAGTTCGTCAAAATTCAATATAGACCTTTGGTTCTGCCCGAAAGCGCACTGTCAGAAAGGGTCAACTCAAGGCCAAAAATACGAATCAAAAATAAAAAAGTGGGAATTCCTTCTTCTCTTGCACAGACTAAATACAAAATCTCCTACCACCTTGCTAGCTAATAGCGCAGTCCCTATGGCTGTTCTGGGATACACAGACAGTTAAATGACCGAAACTGAACAAAAAAGGGAATACGCACTCCGGCTGAATCGACTAACCATTTCGCGTACAGCTAAACGTATTCTGACCACCACGCAACGGGGAAAGTATTCCCACAATTCTCGGACTAACTTGTCAAGTCGGTTAAGTTTTCAGCTGGGCCCCACCTAATGTCACGATTTGCAAGGTGAACTCAACAGTTCACGGCATCACGAAATTCCCTAAACGCTTCTTGCCAATTGAGTCTTAATCTTCTTATCGATTCCGCGTGCCGGTCTTCATCAAATTTCCCCTGTATGCAAACCTCTTCAATCCCGGAGAGAATTGAACTTGGCGAGTTACGGACGTAAGCAGCAGTATCTGCAAAATACTCCCGTAGCACTTTCGTATCGGAAAGAATTAGCGGCTTGTTAAAGGCAAGGCCTTCGTACGCGCCACAAACCAACGTATTTTCGCGGGTCGTTAATACCATGACCGCATCAGCGGAACGAAGCAATGCGAGATAGTCAGTTTCCGATAGGAATCCCGTAAGAACGACATTTTCGGGCATCGGACTACGCTTTATCCATTCTGGAATGCGGCCCGTAATCAGCACACGGATCTCGGGTCGCAAAGAACGGGACGCCTCAATTACTTCGGTGACCGGTTCATCCGCACTGTAAGTGCAGACGAAAACTACGCGCTTGAAAGCACTAGGCGACATGGGAACATCGCTAAATCGAGGAATTACGTCCTGGAGGACTAGCGCCCGACCGCGATGCAATTCCACAACCTGCTTTAGTTCACGATTCGTCACCACAGTTAGCGCCGCTCGCCGAATACAAAAAAGCGATAGGCGTCTGTAGATCCTGCCGCGCAGCCCTATTCCTTTTTCGATATGCAGGAAAAAATAAGAATGCAGATCTTGAATGACGCGTTTCCGCAATATTCCTGCCACCGCACATGCAATGGTAGTAAGAATGAGGGATGGGTTTTGGACGATAACGACGGGAGATCTAGATCTAAAAAGATAGACAATTGTACAAAACACCTGATACCACGGGTTCGCAAGGCGTAGATGAGATTTGCGTAGCACAACAAAAGGAACGGCGAGAAGTTGCGCCAATTCTCTGGATCGTCGATGGTCGTGCCAACTTAAAAAAACGGCATGGATCACGTGGTCTCCCGGGCGGCTGTCGGGGTGCCTGATACGGGCATTCGTAGGCGCTCGCGCCCGAATGGGGTTCGATAATTGCGTTCAAAAAAATCAAGCGCAAACGCAAGAAAGAATCCAAAGAGTGCCGCGACAACGGTGCAGGCCAGAATTATCAGCACGCGCTTCGGCTTAGACTTCCTATCGGGCCGAATGGCCTTGTCTAGAACCTGAATCACCCCAACATCCTGCGCTTCATCTATTTTTGCCATTTCAAATTGCTTTGCCATCAATTCAAATATCGTCTCGTAATACCTTACGTCTCTTAATTTACGTGCGTAAGCTAGCCCTGCAGCCGGAATTTCCCTAGTAGGCATAGTTAAATCGGCGCCGGCGCCCGCCCCTTTTTCGAGCTTGCGTAGTTCGGCCCGTATACTCTCCATTTCCCGCGCTGTCTTGATAAATTCGGGGTTATTCTCAGTGGCGTACGACCGAATGGCAGCAAGCTGCACTTCTCTTGCTACGATTTGAGCCCGAAGTGTCGCGACCGCCTCGATCATTACGCGTCCCTGATTATCGAGTTGGACCAAACCGGTCCGCTCCTGAGTTTCCTTTAATCCGACCTCCGCCTTGGCCAGATCGTCTTTGGCTTTGAGTAGTTGCTTTTCGAAGAATAATCGACGCTGTCCCGCCTCAGTAACTGCGAGCCGCGAAGTAAGGTTTTCGAGTTGTTCGACGTACATGTTTGCCATGTCCGCAGCACGTTGAGCATCCTCATCGTCGACTTCGATAATGATCAATCCATCTTTACCGCTGGTGATTGACGTAAGCTTTTCGAGTTCTTTGCGCGTGTCGACCAAAGTATCTTCGTCGTAAAGACTCTTGAGGTGAAAATGCTCGATTAGGGCATCAACGACGGTCCGACTTTGGAGCATACCGACGTAAAGGTCGGCCGGATTCTTGATGCAAAGACCGCTGCCTGCAATGCCGGCAAGCGCCCCAAGCATGGCGGTCGCGGAAGATTGCTGCTGCTGCGGTGGCATGAGGACAGCGCGGCCAGTATAAATATTTGGCATGAGAAGAGTTATGCAGGTGGCAACTGCCAAAACAACACTAGGCAGCCCCAGCATAATTTTCTTGTGCTTTGCCAAAACGATGAGGATATCCAGGAGGGAGATCTCGTCATCGGTATGGGGGGGCTGAGGACCTGACTGCAGTGACTGGTGACTGGTGACGAGTGACGGGTCCGAACCCGGTTGATGGTTATCAGCGGCCATGATTATGGTGCGGCGCAAGTCGGTGAACGGTGAACGGCGATCGGGACCAGTCGTCTTTCCGAAAGGCAGCAGTGTTCATCGCGACAGCAGAGGAAACCGGTCAGGGTTCCTTATTGAGTCGATGTGCAGGTCAACGTCGAGATCAGGCCAGTAGAGATGATGGGGCTGCGGTCGCTCCACATTGGTCACCTTCCTGATTGACGCCTCTCGGAACCATGGAAATGTCTCGAACGGTAAGAACAACTCTTCGCCGCTCAAGAGTATCCAAAGTCCGTGCCCGGATACATTGGTCACCTCAACGTCCGAAATGTTGCTGCCAAGCGCTGCGGATACCATGTTCATGCTCCTCGATCAAAGCTTTGACTACGCGCAAATCGCGATCCGACAGTCCGTAATTCTGCGCTATTTCGATGGCTGGCTCAATCCAGAACTTGGCTTCGCCGTCGCTAGAAACCACATGTATATGCATTCTGGATTCTTCTCTGGAGAAAAAGAAAAATCTAAACTTTCCTTCACGAAAAATCGTGGGGCTCATAAAACCATTGCAGTGCGTGGTAATCGGTGATTTATTGGACGCGCAGAGAACTCGTAGATCGTGAATCGCCCAATGTTTGCCGCCTTATTGAGCAAAACATCGTCAACCATAAACCGACTCTCGCTGTTTGATATCCCGAAGGATCTCGCGCCGCTCCTCGTTCAAACGGGCATAGGAGGAAAAGACAAAATCCTCGAAGGTGTCGCACTCGCGGGCATCCGCGCAATAGAGCCTCTCCCCGGTCGTGACGATTTGTGCGCGCATGTCGTCGATTTCATAGAACACTTTAACGGGCAGCGGTTCATCGCCGATAACACCTACGTCAAAGTCGGACCGTAACCGCGCGGTGCCGCTGGCGCGCGACCCGAACAGTATGACCCTGTGGCCACGGAGTTGCGGAGCGAACTGGCGCATTGCCGAAGCGATCATGCTCTTGACTTGTTCTTCAGGATTCATGGGATCGGTGAACGGTCAAAAATAGTCCGCTCTGCGGGTGCCCGGAGACTCGCGCCCTCTGATCTTGCGCCATCACTTTTTTTCCATGTGCAACATGACTGCCTTGGCGAAATCCTCGAAATCGCCGAGACGATGTTGGCAGATTGCATGGACGATTGCCCAATCGATGGTCCGATAATTATGCACCGCGATGTTTCGGAAGCCGACCGCCTTCTTTAGGCGGCCAGCCAGATTGGCATCCAGAATTCCAATGTGAGCCATGGCGTCGAAACTCTCGCTCATGGAGTCGGGCGCCGCAACCTCCGTCGCGGCAATCATGTGTGATCCAATGTCCACGCATAGTTGAACGGCACGCGTAAGATTCAATGAAATAATGTCCTGAAGATCGAAGTTACGCACGAGCGCGTCAAGTTCCATGGGATGCTTCTCGCGCACGCGGTGAATGCAGCGGCGAAGGGATTCGAGCTTTTCCTCGATTACTTCCCGATCCATCTGCGCCTCCGGTCGGCCAGGATTCTCGAGCGGTAGGGCATGAAGTCCGCTTGCTCGAAAAGATGTTTTCGGATCAGCTCGGCGTAGCGAATGTCGTCTCCCAACAGCCTCCGGCCACGCGTCACGACCTGCCCCCGCAAGGGTTCGCCCACCGTGCTCAGGTCGATCAGGTCGACGGGCCGGCCGAACTCTAGCGCCAGGTCTTCGATGAGTTTCATCTTCTCATCGGCGGTGATCGGCCTGCCTGCGTCGACGGCGAGATCCAAGTCGCTGTCCGGTCGCGCCTGTCCTGTGGCCAATGAACCGAACAGAATCGCCAGACCTATTTCGGGATGGCCCGCCAGAATGCTGCGCAGAGTCGTGTCGATAACTTGATCGGGGTGCGACATGTTCATGCTATTGGTTGAGGCGGGACGGAAGGTCTCCAGTCTAGCGGGCAGGATGCTCAAACGCGGCGCCGATCCCCGGATTGTGCTGCGCTCCATCCGGGCTACATACCGTGGTTGTCGCGGGATCAGCGCTTAAGGTAGTGTTATGAGTGTGCGTCATGTTTCTGCTTTCGGGTGCGGGGGGACGGGATGCTCAAATATCCAGGTAATAAAGCGGACCCGGTGTCCGGACAACCGGTGAACGGTAATCGGTAAACAGTATTCAAGATAAGCCTAGAAATCATTCAATACTTTCAGGCCCGCCACACCGAGGGCGAACTGATAGAAGATCTGGCTCCAGTCCTTGAGTTCCTTGGTCCAGCTTAACTTGATGAGTTCTTCCGGCACAACGATCGCGTCGCCCGGTACGACAGCCTGTCCATTGAACGAATTGAAAAACCATCCGCCCTGCTGCTTGCTGATGACTGAGCCGTCCGCTTTGATCAGATACAGGCTGCCTTGGTCCGCTTCTCGGGTCGGGCCACCGGCCTGGTGGAGATAGTCGCTGATGCGTTTGCCGTCTTTGTAGAGGAAGGCGTTCTGGTTATAAACGGCGCCGAAGACCGTGATCGTATTGGGTCGCGGCGGAATGTACAGGCGGTCCCCGTCCTCCAATGCCAGGTCCGGAATATCTTTTATCGTCGCTCGCGCCCGCGGCAATTCGAGAACGATACGGCCGGCGGCCTTGACCTGACGCAGTTTCGCAAGCAGCACTTTCTGGGCCTCGGCCTGCTGCGCGAGTGACTCGGCGTCTTCCTTGGACACCACACTTTGGCTGCGGGTGGTCGCTGCGCGCGCGGCCTCGGCTTCCAGCCGGTCGAGCGTTTCCGCCAGTTTTTTCTGCTGCTGCACGCGAGTCGAAGCACGGGTGAATTCCGCGCCGTAAATGTAGCCTTGGGCAGAGACACCACCCACCCGTGCGATTAGTTTGCGTAGAGTTTCGCCCGGCAATATCTGATAGACACCTGCGTACTCGAATTCCCCTTCCAGCCGGATGAACTTGCTTTGTTTGGCCTGCGGCCCCTGGATGTCGTCCTTGGAGAAAATGGTGACGATGTCTCCGGGTTCGAGGGCCAGGTCGTCCTTGGACGCCTTGTTTTCGATTGCCCGGCCAAGGTTGAAAGGCACCAGCATCAGGGAAAGGTCCGAGAGGTTCAGGCGCTCGATCAACGCGTAGTCCCAGTTGACTTCGGCGCCCGGGCGCTGGACGTCGCGAGTGACTTTCGCGTCGTTGTCCCCCTTCGCTTCGGTGGACTCGACTATCCAGCTCTGCGGGCGCCCGGAGCGGTTGCGTTGCAGCCAGTAGTCCGGCACCACCAGCATGCCGCGGTCGGGAATAATGTCACTGACCCGCAGGCCTTCTTTCCATTCAAAACGCAGAGGTGTGGCGACATTGCCGCGCAGCGTGACGGCATTGGTGAGTCGCGGCGAAAGCGCGAAGACGTTCACGATGTCGCCGTCGGTCAGCGTCCGGGCGAGACCCGCAGCATCCAGGTTGAGTTCCTCGACGACCCGTGACTTGCGTTGGAAAATGCGCTCGACTGACACTTTTTGCCCGGCCGCGCTCGTGGATAGTCCTCCGGCCATGGCGAGCAGGTCTTCGAGTTTTTGTCCGTCCTTGATTTCATAAATCGCCGGTACGTTGATGCTGCCACCGATAGCCGCGAGCGGCCCGATTGGCGGGACAAAGATCACATCGCCGGGAAGCAGCACGACGTCCTTGGACTTGTCGCCTTTTTGCAGAAGGTCGTACAGGTCGAACTCCGTCAAAATTTTGTTGGCGCGCTTGAGTTGCACCTTGCGCATCGAGCCCTTGGTGGTGGGGCCGCCGGAGGCGAGCAAGGCGTTCACCAGGGTGGAAAGGGAACTGATGGTGTAACTGCCGGGTTTGCGCACCTGGCCGACCACAAATATCTGGACTGACCGCAACTCTCCCAGCGTGACCACGAGATCGAAATTCTTGAACAGACGGGACACCGCGCCGCGGACGCGCGCGTCGAGATCCTGATAATGCGTGGCCGCGACACCGATCGCGCCCACTTTTGGAATGTAGATGCGGCCGTTACGGTCAACGGTTGTCCGCACGTCGACGTCGATCTGGCCCCAGGCCCGGATGATGATTTCATCGCCCGGCCCGATGACATAATCAGCCGGAACCGGGACCCGGTCGAGAGGCGCAAAAGTACTGGGCCCGCCCTCGAACAGGTTGTAGCCGTACATGGTGAGGTTACGGCCGATGGATTTGAAGACGAATTCCTGGAATTCATTGCGCTCAAGCGGACCGGGCCGGACCTGCTGAACGACGGTCTGGCGCTCCTGGACTGGCGCCTGATAAATGATGCTGTCGGTTGCGGCCGGGGCGGAGGGGGTTACGATGGTCGGTGATTGGATCGCCGGGGCTGACATGGAATCCAATCTGAAATCCGAGCCGCCCTGGATCTGCCCTTGGGCAAGTATTGGTGCCAGCGCCAACCCCAATCCTAGATAAAACCTCAAATTCATTCGCCAACCCTCAGTCAGTTCACGGTTTTTTCAGTTTACCGGGGCGCAGTATAAGCGCACTTAAGGCTGGAGGGGAAGAGGGAAGTTACGGCTTGGAAAAGTGTTTGAGCAGGAGGGGTTCGGATAACCTCGTGGGGCGAAAAGCACCCACACTGGGGAGGCACTGAAGGGGTGATCCCAGCTTGAATGGGAATCTAGTCCTCTGATTTTACTGGGATACTACACTGCGATAGCTTCATTCGAGGGTGAAAGGCTCCCCCTCCTTGCCCGCCGAGCAAACAGCGCGGACAGGCAGAGCGGATTTGATTGAATGCCGGTTAGCGTTCGAACCGCGAATGTGACGGGCTTATGATGGGTGCAGCACCGTCAAGTTTTCCCTTTCCGCAGCTCGATTGAGTCGGTCGTCGAAGGAACTGAAAACGACCGATGTACCTCGAGCCTCCAACATAAGCATTCTGGCCGCACTGAGGTGGATCGCGTCGAATCCCCGCAGGGCGTGCTTGGCCGCGAGCTGACCAGCTACGCGTTCGTCAAATTCGAGCCGTCCAAAGCTCGCCCACTGCTTATCGAAGGCTTGCACGACGCCCCGATAGTCTGCCGGCTTCAAAGTACCTTCACGATGGCGCCGGGAAAACGCCGCGACAGCCTCAGCGTACGCTACCCTGCAGGTCAGAACGAAATCAACCGCATCCACCCAACTCCGTACTTGATTCGAATGAGCTTCCTCGATAAATAGCTTAACCAAACTGCTCGTGTCGAGATAAAGCAGCATTGCACTTCCGACTACCGCCTGTCTTCGGCCACCGCATCAGCGACGCTGCCCCCTTTGGCTTTCACGCCGGCAAGTCCGCTGGGTTTGCGTCCAGACCATCGAAGATTTCCGGCAGCCATGAGCGCCTCCAGCGTGCGGCGTTCGTCGGAAACCGGGCCTAGCGTGGCGACCTCACGACCTCGGTCCGTAACGATAATCCTGCGGCCTCCGCGGGCGAGTTTTAGATATTCGCTCAGCCGAGCCTTGAGTTCCCGAATTCCCACCGTCTGCGCCATCGCGACTCTCCTAGAAACCACATTGTCGTATCCATTGTAGTCTCGCCCGATCGGGAAAAACAGTCCGATAGGCCATTGCGCCTGGTGCCGCCATGGGTGAAAAACTCCGTGATCGGCTTAAGGAGACACTGAATAAGTGTCTTCCCCGAGAAGGCGGGGAACCAGTTCCTTTTGAAAAACCTGGATTCCCGTTTTCACGGGAATGACATTCGGGGACTTATTCAGTGTTTCCTTAATTTCAAGAAATCAACCCGGAGGCGCAACCTCTCTATGTACAAAGCAGGGTGAGGTAGAATTCCACCTTGCTGCCGCTCCTGGCGTACGGCCAAGCCGGGCGGCACCCCATCTCACCTATCAATACCTAACGGAGGCCTGAAGCCATGATCGGAGACCGCATCGAAGTCAATATTGCCGGGGGGCTGGATATTCCGATGCCGAAGATGGTCCATGTTCGGCAGAAATTCGCGACCCGCAAGCTGGACAGCGTGACCAGGGCGGTGGCCGATCAGTTCAAGCGTCCCGAGGTTCGCGGCAAGGTCAAGACGGGAATGAGCGTGGCGGTGGGCTGCGGCTCGCGCGGCATCAACAACATTGCCGAATGTGCCAAGGCCGTGGTCGCCGAATTGAAGGCACTGGGCGCCAAACCTTTCATTTTCCCGGCCATGGGCAGCCACGGGGGCGCCACCGCCGAGGGCCAGCGCGAAGTGCTGGAAGGCTACGGCATTACCGAGGCGACCATGGGTTGTCCGGTGCATTCGCAGATGGATGTGGTGGAGATCGGCAAACTCGCCGACGGCATGCCGGTTTATATGGATAAGCTGGCGGCTGCGGCCGATGCCGTGGTGATCATCCCGCGCATCAAGCCCCACACCAATTTCCGCGCCCCGATCGAATCGGGCATCGTCAAGATGCTGACCATCGGCATGGGCAAGATCATTGGCGCCACCACCCTGCACACCTACGGGATGGATACCTTCGGGCAGTTGCTTCCCGATACCGCCAAACTGATCATGGCGAAGAAAAATATCCTGTTCGGGGTGGCGATGGTGGAAAACGCGGCCGACGAAACCGCAATCATCGAAGTGGTGCCCTCCGAGCAGATTTTCCAGCGCGAGCCCATTTTGCTGGCCAAGGCCAAGGAGCTGATGCCGCGACTTCAGTTCGACGAAATCGACGTGCTGGTGGTGGAGAAAATCGGCAAGAACATTTCCGGCTCCGGCATGGATCCCAACATCACTGGCCGCAATTGCCGCTTCATCGAATGGAACATGAAACCCTTCGTGAAGAAAATCGCGGTGCTGGGCCTGACGCCCGAAACCCACGGCAACGCTTGCGGAATCGGCGGCGCGGATGTCACGACCATGAAGCTCTACAAGGAGCTGGATGTCGCCAAGACCTACGCCAACATCATTACGTCGACTTATCTGGACGGCGGCGCGATTCCGATCATCATGAATACCGATGAACAAGCCATCCAGTTGGCGGTGAAAACGGTGGTGAGGGTTAAACCGCAGGACTGCAAAATCGTGCGCATCGCCAATACTCTGGAGATCATGGATATTCATGTCTCGGAGCCGATGCTGCCCTACATCAAGGCCAATCCCGCGATGTTCGAAATTGTCGGCCAGCCCGAGGCGATGAAGTTCGATGCCAAGGGCAACCTGTATCCGATGCTGGGCAAACACCGGGAGCACGTCACGGCCTGACCCGCCTTCTGCCTTAACCCCCCTCGACCTGACCCCCCTCTCCCTAGCCCTCTCCCGCAAGGGGAGAGGGAACAATGCCGCAAGGGGAGAGGGGAATAAAGCGATCAGACCGATAGTGGCCCACTCGATGCATATTCATCTCGACGCGGTCGGAGGCGTAGCCGGCGACATGTTTATTGCCGCCGTACTCGACGCTTTTCCCGATCTGCGCAATGGCCTGCTCGCCGCGGTACGGGCGGCGGGTCTGCCGGCCTCCATTCACGCCGGGCTGGCGGAGCATCGGGATCACGCGCTAACCGGGTTGCGATTCCGAGTGATCGAACCGATCGACGCCCAAGCGCTCGTCAGCGCCCATCATCACCCTCATACGCCCTTCACGGAAATTCGCGATCACCTCGATCGCTCTGCTTTGAGCCCGCAACTCAAGGAACACGCCATAGGGCTTTTCACCACCCTCGCGGAAGCCGAAGCCCAGGTTCATGGCAAGGCGCTGGACGAGGTGAGTTTTCATGAACTCGGAGAGTGGGATTCAATCGCCGACATGGTGGGCGCGGCTTATCTGATCGAAGCCCTGTCGCCATCGACCTGGTCGGTGGGAAGCCTTCCGCTGGGGCGCGGGCGCGTAGCGAGCGCTCACGGCAGATTGCCGATCCCCTCGCCGGCCGCCACACTGCTGCTGCAAGGTTTCGAGTTTTGTGATGATGGTCTGGAAGGCGAGCGCATTACGCCGACCGGGGCTGCGATCCTGAAATATCTTCGCTGCAGCCAGAGCGCCGACCGACAGCCGCGCCGCCTGATGCGCACAGGCATTGGATTCGGAACCCGCACTTTCCCCGGGATCAGCAATGTGCTGCGCCTGCTGGCCTTCGAGGTAAGCACGGTGGCGCCGAGTGGCGATCATGTTGCGCAGATTTTGTTCGAGGTGGACGATCAGTCGCCAGAAGATCTGGCCATCGCGCTCGACAAGCTGCGTGCCCATCCTTCGGTGCTGGATGTATTGCAAACCCCGGCGTTCGGCAAAAAGGGCCGTATCACCCTGCACATTCAGATACTCGCCGAGCCCGCCGATCTGGAAAGCGTATTCGAGGCCTGCTTCAGCGAGACCACTACACTGGGATTGCGTTACCAGGTCTTGCAGCGGCGCATACTGTCGCGTTCCAGCACCACCTTCGAATCGGAAGGTCGCAAGGTGCGCGTCAAAGTTGCCGAACGGCCCGGCACCAGGACGGCAAAAATCGAAGCCGACGATTTGTTGAATTTGCGTGGGGGCCGTGCGGCAAGGGAAGAGATGAAACAGCAGGCGGAAAAAGTCGTTTTGAGGAAGGATCGTACGTGAGCGAAGCGGAGATGCGGCTCGCCGAGTTGGGTCGGGTGCTGGACGGCATCGGCCCGATGGCGGTCGCCGTCAGTGGAGGCGTTGATAGCTTGACCCTGGCCACTTTCGCCCATCGCCGTCAGTCCGGCGTGCAGATGTTTCATGCGGTCTCGCCCGCGGTTCCCGGCGAAGCCACCGCGCGGGTACGGGCACTTGCCCGGAGCGAGGGCTGGGACCTGATCGTGGCCGATGCCGGCGAGTTTGCCGATACCGACTACCTGAGCAATCCGGTCAATCGCTGTTTCTACTGCAAGACCAATCTTTATGGAACTCTGGCGCCACTCACCGGCGCGCAGATTGTCTCGGGAACCAATCTCGACGACCTGGGCGAATACCGCCCGGGATTGGAGGCCGCCAAAAACCACCGGGTGCGACATCCGTTTGTCGAGGCCGGGATCAGCAAGGCCATGGTGCGCGCCATTGCCCGTCATCTAGGGCTCGCCGAAGTATCGGAACTGCCTTCCGCGCCGTGTTTGTCGAGCCGAATCGAAACCGGCATTGCCATCGATCCCGCCATGCTCGGGCTGGTGCATGCCGCCGAACAATGGGTGACAAAAAAGATGGCGCCGCGCACCGTGCGCTGCCGGGTGCGCGCCAAAGGTGTGGTAATCGAGCTGGATGAAGACAATCTGGCGCGTTTGGACGGCAAATCACTCGGCGCGCTCCAGCAGGCCATCGGCGCGTTATTCCGCGATGGCGGGTTCGATTATCCGGTCACGTTGGCGCCTTATCGCACCGGCAGCGCATTCCTGGTCCGCATGCCGCAGCGTGAGAAAAGCGCTAACCTCACTTAACACGAAGGGTCACGAAGGAAACACGAAGGAACACGAAGGAGAAACTCGAAAACAAGACAATGAGCTATTGAGTGGCATTTTCGGGTTAACCACTACGTTTCTCGGAATTTTCATTTTTCGCATAAGTTATTCCTTTGTCTAACTTCGTGTTTCCATCGTGATCCTTCGTGTTGAAAGAGTTTTCATTTGGGCGATAGACAATGACGCTCCATAAAGACGTAATGCTGGATTTCGCGCGCGATGCGCGCACCGGGCTGGACGAAGCAGTGCTCTGCGCCTCCAAGTCCGTGGCTCACCTTGGCGCCATTCTCGACCAGGTTCATGCGCGCGGCCGGCATGTCCTTCTGACCCGGCTGACACCTGAGCAACACGCGCAATTACCCGCCGAGCATCGCGCGCGGCTCGATTACGACGAAATATCGCGCACGGGATTCTTCGGCGGCGCGCACGAATCAAGAACGCAGACCCAGGTGGTGGTGGTTGCGGCGGGGACCTCGGATGTGGCGGTGGGACGGGAAGCAGCGCGCACTCTTAAGTTCTATGGGGAACCGGCGGCCGAAATCAACGATGTGGGTGTGGCCGGCCTGTGGCGATTGCTGGAACGCATCGAAGAAATCCGCCGCATGAAAGTGGTGATCGCTGTTGCCGGAATGGACGCCGCCCTACCGACAGTGATCGGCGGCCTGGTGTCCAGCGCTGTTATCGGGGTACCGACTTCGGTGGGCTATGGCGTGGCCACCGGCGGCGAGACGGCATTGCGCGCCATGCTGGCAAGTTGTTCCGCCGGGCTTACTGTGGTGAACATCGACAATGGCTTCGGCGCAGCTTGCGCGGCGCTCAGAATGCTGAGGGCAGGCCGCTTGGCCGACCAGTAAAAAGGCAGTTGAATCACGGAGCGCGCGGAGTACACGGAGAAAAACGAATTCCGAAATCGTGCCATCAAGGCAATGAGCATTTGTAGGGTGGGTTAGCGAAGCGTAACCCGCCGGTATTCAACAGGCGTATGCGCGGTACCGGCGGATTACGCCGCGCTAATGCGCCCTACGTTAGCGTTACTTGCTTTTGCGTTGATGCAAATCGTTCAAGCCGCGCGAGCAGTTCGTAGCCCGTATGCAGCGCAGCGGAATACGGGGAATAAAGGCACGCTTGCGGCACCAAATACCCGGATTACGCTGCGCTCCATCCGGGCTACATGCCATCGTTGTTACAGCTGCCGGTTTTAAGGTAGTGGGTTGGCGAAGTGTAACCCGCTGGTATTCAACAGGCGTATGCGCGGTGCCGGCGGATTACGCTGCGCTAATCCGCCCTACGTTAGCGTTACCGGATTTCGCGTTGGGGAAAATTTTTCAAGCCGTGCCAGCAATTCTTTCGCGTCATTTTCGACCAGGATGAATTGGCGATGGGCGGGTTTCAGCAGCCGCTCGTCCACCGTGTGGTCGAGAAATTCAAGCAGGGAATCGAAATACCTTTCCACATTGAGCAGGCCGCAGGGTTTGGCGTGAATGCCCAACTGCGCCCAGGTCAGGATTTCGAAAAATTCGTCGAGTGTGCCGAAGCCGCCGGGCATGGCGATAAAAGCATCGGCCAAATCCGCCATCACGGCTTTGCGTTCATGCATGGTCTCGACGATCCGAAGTTCGGTGAGGCCATGGTGCGCCACCTCCCTGTCGGCCAGGGATTGGGGAATAACGCCGATCACTTCCCCGCCCGCCGCCAGTGTGGCGTCGGCCAGAATACCCATCAAGCCAACACTGCCGCCGCCATACACCAGCCCGATGTTGCGCCCCGCAAGCAGTTTGCCCAGTTCGCGCGCGGTGGTGGCGTAGCCTGGACGTGCTCCGCTGCTCGATCCGCAAAATACACAAATCCTGCGTACTTGCCCGTTCACAACAAAACCTTTCTTCCATTTCGTGGCGGCAGTGTAGCGCCCCGGCCGGACAAACGAAAAATAAGCTCGAATACTGACGGCGAAAAAAAACGGCCCCGAAGGGCCGCCACAATCCGGTAAGAGGAAATTACTTGCGGGTTGTGCTGAACACGAAATCCTTGTCTTTCATTCTTTCTGGACGGAAATTCGGATGCCAAGCGCCGGCCCGCGGCCGCGGATAGTCAGGCAAACCGACTGCATGATTTTTTCGAAGCCGTCCTCGGATTGCGACACGCTGCGCAGCGGCTTTACTTGAACTTCGGCGGCAGGTTCGATGCTCAAGGTCAGTCTTCCGCCCAATACACCGTCTTCGAGGCTGATCCGGGTGAGCTGCGCCCAGGAGAATTCCTCGCCAAAGCCGCCCGCCACCTCGCCATCGACAACGAATCGGCCAAGGAATCCATCACAACTGGGCAGCGCCAAATCGATGCGTGTTTCCAAGGTCGCGTCCGGCGCCGATAGAAGGTATTGCACCGACAAGCCGTGCGCATCGAGCGCAATATGTTTTTCGATGCCTTCGGCAAGCAGTCGCACATGATGGCTACCCGTGGAGGCGATGCGGTAACGCGGCGCTTCGCTGTCATCCAGAATCCGATCGACAAACATCGCCCGCGGCCACGTGTCGGGTACCAGGTCCTGCGGTGACACCGGATGGCGAAACTTCACCCGGTCATGGGCGGAGGCGATGCCGCCGCCTTCATGCCCGTCTTGTTCTCCCTCGCGGATCTTGCGGTAGTAATGTTCGGTGCGGCGCGCGAGGGTGTCGCCGAAATTATGGCGCAGGGCGTAGGCGTCGAATTCATGGATCGCGCCGAATCCGTCATCGCGGATCACCGCCTGCAGGCCATGGGAAAGCAGGAATATCTCTTCGTGGCCGTCGAGATCGAGGTCGCCGCGTAATTGTGTGCGGGGCGCCAGGGCGTCCAGCCGTTCTTCCAGTTCCACGATGGCGTTCCAGACCGCACGCCGCAGATGAGGCAGATAAATGCCGCCGAACAAGCCGTGCCAATAAGCATCGTTGGCCTGCGCCAGATGCAGCAGTTCCTTCATGCGAGGAGTGGCGCGTTCTGCCAGCGCGTCCAGGCGAGCGGATACCTCCAGCATGCGTTTGTGCGCCCAGTTGGATTCGGCGTAGCGGGTAAAAAAATTGCGCCAGATGCCGCCGCGCAAAAAAGGCTTGGTACGCGGGAAACGTCCGCTGTCTTTTTCCGCCTTGACCAGTGCCGCGAAGTCGTCGGCATGATGCGCGTCCAGTGTCCATTCATTCATTTCGATGTAGGAGGTGGTCGGCAGATAAACCACGCCTCGACCGCGCCGCGACTGTTGAAAATCGCGGTAATGTGACGCTTCGATATGGGCGGAAGCCAGCACGCCTTCGACAAAATGCTCCAGCCATTTTTTTTCGTAGACCCATTGGTAGGTCTCCGGCCAGATGCCGAACTTTTCGATGTCGTCGAAATAGATTGCCGCCGTGTCCCCGCCTTCAGTGGCCAGCGATTCCAGGTATTCGACGGTCTGCGCGGCGGCCGAGAACGGAATGCGGTAACGCAATGCCTCCGAAATCGGAAACAGGTCCAGCCGTACGCCCCCTTCCTCGGTGGAAAAATAACCCGTCAGATCCGTGGCGGCTTTGCCCGCGCAAAGAAAATGGTAATCATCCACCGTGACGTAGCGGATGCCGCTGTCGGCCAAGGAGGGGGCCACCGCGGACTCCCAGACCCGCTCGGTGAGCCAGGCGCCGCTGGGGCGCGCGCCAAACGCCGCCGCCAGCCGCTCGGACAAGGCCTTCAATTGCGAGCGCCGGTCGCGCTCCGGAATTGCCGCAAGCACCGGCTCGGTGTCGCCGCCGCCGAACATTTCCACCTGCCCGCGGTGGACCATCTCGCGCAGCTTATGCATCGAGCCGGGAAAATGGCGCAGCAGATAATCGAGCAGCCAGCCGCTGAAATGCACGGCGAAACGAAAATCCGGGTAACGGTAAAGTGTGTCGATAAACGGCTGGTAACAACGCAGGTGGGCGTCGTCGATCACCTCCGGGAAATTGCCCGCCGGTTGATGGGCGTGGACACCGAACAACAGGGAAACCTTGCGTGTCATATCGGGCAGAGTTCGGGTAGGTGAGCGGGAGGGTCGCGGTCAGGATGCCCGGCGCATCGCGGTTGTGAGTTCCTGATACTTGTTGCCGAGGCTTACTGGGGTCGCCAATTCGGCCGGCGCCGGCAGATGGAGCAAATGATAGAGATGAGAGAGTTTGCGCCGGAACAGGCGATCGAAAGCGGCCACCGATTCGGCGGGATTGTAGTCGCCGAACCACCAGAACCAATCGGAGGCTTCGCAATCGGCCAACTGGCGCGTCGCGGCCTCGGCTTCGGCCGCGCCGAGGCGATGCCCCGCCATCACCAGATCGAAACTTCGTTTGGCCTCGCACAACAGATCCCACGCGCGATTTTTGTCGGGGGATCCGATCCAGGTGGCCAGATTGCCGTATACCCAACTGCCGGTTACCAGCGCAGGCAGCGGTGTGGCGTTGGTATTCTTGTCCGATAGTTCGGCGAAGGTCTTGCAGGCGATGCCCGGGTGTTTCTCCAGTGCCGCATACAGTTCGTCGAGAAAATAAAAGCCGTTGTAGGGATAGAACTCCCAGGCGTTTTCGCCATCCAGGATGATGCTTACGACGGGGCGCTCGCCGTTGTTGCCGGCATCGGCAATGGCTGCAAGCTCGCCGACAAAATTGGCCGCCGCATCGCTGCCATGCCATTTGGAATACTCGAAGCCGATCAGATCGGATAAGCGATCGTCGCGGAAAAATACTGCCAGCGGCCCCCCGGTCGCCTCAAGCCGGTAGGGTCTGTAGAGGTACTGCGCGCGATCCGGGAGCACCGGGTTGGCGCGGCGCAGGGTGTTGGCCAGCACACCTTCGCCGCTGGCGGTCCAGCAGCAGCCGGACGCGGCCAGCAATTCCGCAAAGCCCTGGGAGAGCGCACCCTCGGCCGGCCACATGCCGGCGGGCGGCGCGCCAAAACGCTGCGCATGGCTGAGTTTCGCGGCTGCAATGTGGGCGCTGGCTCTCTGGCGTCCGCCCGGGTAATGCGGTGCTCTGGGTAGGGGCGCCTCCGGGGCGGCCTCCCTGGCCGAGTCGAAAGACAATAGCAGCGGGCCGATCGGATGATGACCCGGGGTGGTGGTGAGTTCAATGCGTCCGGATTCCGTCAACGCCCGGTAACGGGGAATAATGCGGCTCACTTCCCGGCCGATCAGTTGCAATAGAGCGAGGCGGTCGTCGCGATGGAAACCGTGACTCTTGGCGAGTAGCCTGGCGATGGTTTCGTCGCGGCGGCGCACGGTTTCCCCGACCCATGCGATGTGATACCAAGTGAGCAGATCGCCCAGGTACTGACCGGAAAGATACGCTGTGCCGCCCTGTGCCAGCGAAAAGCGATACAACTCGCTCAGGCGACGATAAGCAGGATAAGGCTCGATCATCCTGTGATGGTTGGCCTTGAAGCAGCTATCGAGAATGAATTCGCGCTCCTGTGTCGACAGATGATCGAGATCCGGTCGCTCAAGCATTCGCAACAGTGGGTCGCGCAATGTTCCGCTCGCAAACTGGGCGGCATAGTCCTCGATCTGGTCAAGAAGAATGGGCGTGAAATTCACCACCGCCCGGATGCCCGGATGGCTTTCCAGATGCGCGGCCATGTCGGAATAATCCTTGACCGCATGCAGGTAAACCCAGGGCCGGAGAAATTCGCCGCTGGCCTGGTCGCGGAATTCCGGCTGGTGCATGTGCCACAGCAATACCAGGTCGAGCGGCGGGCGCTCACTCATCGCTTTGCCCTGGTCTGGCCGGCGGGCTGATGCGGGGATCTGCCGCGCTTGCCGCTTCCCGCTGGTGCGAGGCTTTCTGTCCCAGCATGTCCGGCGTAATCAGCACCACCTTGTTGTCGGTCACGTGGAAGCGCCGCCGATCCTGCTCCTCATCGAAGCCGGCATTCAGGCCCTCGGGTAAGACACAATTCTTGTCCACCACGACCCGTCTGAGCCGCACATGCCGATGGATCTCCGTGTTGGGCAGAATCACCGAGTCCTCGATACTGCCGAAGCTATGCACCCTGACATTGGAAAACAGCAGCGAGCGGATAACCTGGGACCCGCTGACAATACAACCGCCGGACACCAGCGAGTCGGTGGCCGTGCCGTGCCGGTCTTCGTCGCCAAAAACGAACTTGGCGGGCGGGAGCTGTTCCTGGTAAGTCCAGATCGGCCAATCGTTGTCGTAGAGGTTGAGGTCGGGGATGACATGCGTCAGGTCCATGTTGGCTTCCCAATACGCGTCGACGGTTCCCACGTCTTTCCAATACGGAGGCTTGCCTTTTGTCCCGACGCAACTGTTGTCGAAGCTGTGCGCAAAAATCCGGTAACGCGGCACGATATGCGGAATGAGATCTTTGCCGAAATCGTGGCTGGAGTTCGGCAGCCAGCGGTCGCGGCTGAGTTGTTCGTACAAAAACGCCGCGTTAAAAACATAGATGCCCATGCTGGCGAGGGCGACGCCGGGTTTGCCGGAGATCGAAGGCGGATGGGCGGGCTTCTCCTGGAAGGCGGTGATGCGCAGATCTTCGTCCGTGGCCATCACCCCAAAGTCCCTGGCTTGTGCGACGGGCACCTCGATACAGGCCACGGTCATATCGGCGGTAGTGGATACATGCTGGGCGAGCAGGCGCGCGTAGTCCATCTTGTAAACATGATCCCCGCCCAGGATCAAAATGTAATCCGGCTCGTAGGATCGGATGATGTCCAGATTTTGCAACACGGCGTCGGCCGTTCCCTGGTACCAGTTTTCTTCCGCGGTGCGCTGCGAAGCCGGGAGAATGTCCACGAATTCGTGGAATCGCCCGTCGAGAAAACTCCAGCCGCGTTGAATGTGGCGGATCAGGCTGTGAGACTTGTATTGCGTGGCCACGCCGATACGGCGGATGCCGGAATTGACGCAGTTGGACAGCGGAAAATCGATGATGCGGAATTTGCCGCCAAAGGGCACTGCCGGCTTGGCGCGCCACTCGGTGAGATTTTTCAGGCGGCTGCCGCGTCCACCCGCCAGTACCAAGGCATAGGTGTTCTTGGTAAGCGTACTTGCAAACTGAACGCCCGGGTCGTTGCCGTACATGGTTTTGTCCCCGACGCGGACCCGGATCATGGCCCGCGTTCACGTCTGAATCGATAAACGGCGCCGGATACTGCGCACCCTACCCGTATAATAGGGGCACCTTCCCCCGCCGTCACCCGATTCCGTGCGTGGCACGCCACATCCGGCGGGTGCGCGCCCATATGACCACTATCGCCACCGCTGTTGCCGAGTCCGACCTGCGAGCCCTGCTGGACGCTCGGCATCACGATCCGTTCGGCATCCTCGGGCTACATGCTTCAGGCCAGGTCTGGAACCTGACAGTATTTCTGCCCCACGCATCCAAGGTGGCGGTGTATACCGCTGCCGGCTTCAAGGCTTTGCGCAAGGTGCATCCGGAAGGGATATTTTTTCTTCGCGGCAATGAGGTTGTTCCTCGTCCGGTGTTGTTGCGTGTCACGGAGGCGGATACCACCCGCGAAATCCACGATCCCTATTCGTTCCCGCTCATGATCGGTGCGGACGACCTGTTCCTGTTCAACGAAGGCCGGCTGGAGCAGGCCTATCGCATGCTCGGCGGTCAGGCGCAAATCCGCGAGGGTGTAAGCGGCGTGCGATTTGCCTGCTGGGCACCCAATGCACAACGGGTGAGCGTGGTGGGCGATTTTAATCGTTGGGACGGCCGCACCCATCCCATGGCGGTGCATGGCAACAGCGGAGTGTGGGAGGCATTTGTCCCCGGTCTGGGCGAAGGCGATCTGTATAAATTCGAACTGCGCAATCGTGCCACCGGGGCCCTGCTGCTCAAGACCGATCCTTACGCGCGCTTCCATGAAATGCGTCCGGGCAGCGCCGCGCGCGTGACGCTGGCCTCGTACGACTGGGAAGACCATGCATGGATGGCGGCCAGGGCAGGGTGGGACTGGTTGCATGCCCCCGTGAATATCTACGAACTCCACGCGGGTTCCTGGCGCAGGCATCCGGATGGGCGGATGTATAGCTGGCGCGAACTGACGGACAGCCTGATTCCTTATGTGAAGGACATGGGCTTTACCCATATCGAGCTGATGCCGGTGTCGGAGCATCCGCTGGACGAATCCTGGGGCTATCAGACCACGGGTTATTTCGCCGTCACCAGCCGGTTTGGCCCGGCGCAGGATTTCAAGGCCTTTATCGATGCCTGCCATCGATCCGGCATTGGCGTGATTCTCGATTGGGTGCCGGCGCATTTTCCCGCGGACGCCTTTTCGCTGGCGCATTTCGATGGCACGGCGTTGTACGAACATGAGGACCCGCGGCTGGGATTGCACCAGGATTGGGGCACGCACATTTTCAATTACGGGCGCAAGGAAGTGAGAAGTTTTCTCCTGTCCAGCGCGCATTATTGGCTGCACGAATACCACCTGGACGGCTTGCGCGTCGACGCGGTCGCCTCAATGCTTTACCTGGATTATTCGCGGGAGCCCGGCGAATGGCTGCCCAACAAATTTGGCGGCCGGGAAAACCTCGATGCTGTGGATTTTCTGCGCGAGCTCAATGTCATGGTGCATCGCGAATTCCCCGGTGCGCTGACTTGTGCCGAAGAATCCACCGCCTGGCCCATGGTGTCGCGGCCGGTCTATCTTGGCGGATTGGGTTTCTCGATGAAGTGGAACATGGGCTGGATGAACGACACGCTCGACTACTTCCAGCACGATCCGGTGCATCGGCGGTTTCATCACAACCGCCTGACCTTCGGCCAGTTGTACGCCTATAGCGAAAACTTCCTGCTGCCGCTGTCGCATGATGAAGTGGTGCACGAAAAGGGCTCACTGCTCGACAAGATGCCGGGCGATGCCTGGCAAAAGTTCGCCAACCTGCGCCTGTTGCTGGCCTGGCAATTCGCCACACCTGGAAAGAAGCTCAATTTCATGGGCAACGAGTTGGCGCAGAGGCGGGAATGGCGGGTGGGCGGGGAACTCGATTGGGGATTGCTGGGCATCGCCTGGCATCAGGGAGTCCAGACGGCGGTGCGGGATCTCGGCCGGCTCTACCGCAGCCTGCCCGCCTTGCACGATCTGGATTTCGATCGCGAAGGATTTCGCTGGATCGATTGCCACGACGCCGATCAGTCGGTCGTCTGTTTCGAGCGTCGCGCACGCAGCGGCGAAGTCATGGTGGCCGCTTTCAACTTCACACCCGTTCCGCGCCAGGCCTATCGCGTGGGCGTGCCCGTATCCGGCGCCTGGCACGAGGTGTTCAACAGCAACTCGTCGTTCTACAACGGATCGAATCTTGGCAATGTCGGCGGCATTCATGCCGAGGCGGTGCCCTGGATGGGTTATGAATATTCCGCCCAACTGACCATGCCGCCACTGGGGGCTGTGTTCCTGATTCCGGGAGCCGGGTAGCGCGATACCAATCAGGCAGAAATTAAATCCGACATGTCGGTCACTCACAAACTCAAAGTACTTTTTGCCACCTCGGAAGTAACCCCCCTGGTCAAGACCGGCGGGCTGGCCGACGTCAGCGCCTCGCTGCCGGTTGCGCTCGCCGGTCTCGATGTGGACATTCGTGTGCTGGTGCCCGGATATCCGCGGATCATGGGCGCGCTGAAGTCCAAGAGTCGCGTGGCCGCTCTCCCGGTATTTTCCGGCATTCCTCCCGCGCATCTGGTTGCATCGAAACTGCCCTCGGGTATACCGCTGCTGGCGATCGATTGCGCCATGTATCAACGTCCCGGTGGACCCTATCAGGACGACAAGGGAATCGACTGGCCCGACAACGATCTGCGCTTTGGGCTGCTGTCGTACACTGCGGCCTTGCTTTGCATGCCGGAATCGCCGCTTGCCTGGAAGCCGGACCTCGTGCATTGCAACGACTGGCAAACTGCCTTGGCGCCGGTGTATCTGCATTATCTGAGGCGAGCGCATGTGCCCTCGGTCATAACGATTCACAACCTCTCCTTCCAGGGTATTTTTCCCTCTCATACAACATCCCGCCTCGGCCTGCCGCCGGAAGCCTTTGCCATGGATGGCGTGGAGTACTACGGCAATCTGTCGTTCCTGAAAGGCGGCTTGCAGTTCGCGGACCGAATTACCACAGTGAGTTCGGGTTACGCGCAGGAAATTCAGGCCGAGCCGCTGGGGATGGGACTACAAGGGCTGCTATCGAATCGACGCGAAGTGCTCACCGGCATCCAGAACGGTATCGACGTCGATGCCTGGGATCCGGAATCCGATCCTTATATCGAGCGTTATTACAATGCCGCCCGGCCCGCGGGCAAGCAGGACAACAAGCGCGCATTGCAGGCCCGCATGGGGCTGACCCAAGCGCAGGATATTCCGTTGTTTGGCGTGATCAGCCGGCTGACCCATCAGAAAGGCGTCGACCTGATTGCCGACAGCGCCGAAAAGCTGCTTGCACTACCCGCCCAACTGGTTGTGTTGGGGGAGGGCGAAGCGCCGCTGCAGAAACTCTTTCGGGATCTGGCGCTGCGCCACCCCGGGAAAATCGCCACGCACATCGGTTTCGACGAAGGGCTGTCGCACCAGATCGAGGCCGGCTGCGATATTTTTCTGATGCCCTCGCGCTTCGAGCCTTCGGGCCTCAACCAGATGTACAGCCAGCGTTATGGCACGCCTCCCGTTGTCCATGCCACCGGCGGTCTGCGTGACTCGGTCACCGACTGCACGCCGGCGACACTCAAAGATCGAACGGCAAGCGGATTCGTTTTCGCTCCGCTCGATCAGAAGACATTGCTGGAGACCTGCCGGCGTGCGGTGGAAGTTTATCGTCAACCGCGCATCTGGCGGCAATTGCAAAAAAACGGCATGAAGCGCGACTTCAGTTGGGACGCGCGCGCCAAGCAGTATCTGGAGGTGTATCGAAGCTTGGTTCCCGGTTGAATTGGCTTGCCGCGCACAGGGGTCAGGCCTTGTTTTTTGCCTGCTCCGCCTGCGCGATCAGACGACTCACCCGGGAAACTGACAGACCCAGTTCTTTGGCCATCGCAGTCATACTCAGGGCGCTTTCGGTGTGTGCCCGATACAGTGCTTCTTCCCGTGTTTTGCAGGTAGCCAACCATTCGTTCAAAGGACGCGCTGTGCGGCGCTGCGCCTTGGGGATGTCCCGATCATTTGCTTTCGCAGGGTCACTCAAGACTTGCATGCGCTCGACAAATGCCTCGTCGCCCAAAAAAATCTGCTGGCGCAATGCTTTATCCCACAAGCGCACATCCCGCGCAGCCGCCATCAGTTCGGCATAACTTTTCGCCGCATGTCGGCGGTCGGCGGCAGAGCGTACTGTTCGGCCAAGTAGGTAGCCGTGCAGGCCGTCTGTATCCAGCCATTCGGGAGTGTCGACTTCGCCGACATGCGCCCGGTAGCTTGACCAAGGCCAGGCACCGGGCTTTCTGTTCATCCGAGCGCGTACCGGGTTCAGTTCCACGTAGCGGCAGACTTCCAATAGATAGGCATCCCGGTCGACAAGGATCGCTTTGAAACGGCCCTGAAAAAGGTGCCCGACTTTATCGTGCCGACGGTTGAAGGCCTGGGTATAGACCCCGTTGATGTGGCGCATCAAGGCCGACAGGTTGGCGCGCCGAGTATGGAGGACGAAGTGGTAGTGGTTGTCCATCAGGCAATAGGCGAGCATTTGGGCATCGAAGCGGGTAAGCGCCTGGCCAACAAGGGTCAAGAGCGTCTGTCGGTCCTCGTCATCGACAAAGATCGGCTCGCGCCGGTCCCCACGAGAGGTAACGTGGTAGATAGCGCCGGGGAACTCGATGCGTAATGGACGGGCCATAGGGAAAACGCTACACTCTACCTAGGCAAAAAACAAGGCCTGACCCCATAAGCATAAGCAAGGGCAGTCATAGCCAGCGCATCATGCCCATCTCGAAGGGATGGGTTAATAGCTCGTGGTGGGGGTAGGCGCGGATGCGGTATTCCAATTTGCCGCACAGGTCGGGGTTCAGTTCGAGGATGAAACGCTGTTCTGCTCTATCGGTGTGTTCGCCGTCGGCGACGAATTTGAAGATCGAACCCGGTTCTGTGTTGTTGTCGCCGGTGGTGCGGATCATCACCATTTCCAGCGCGATATCCCGGGGCTGGAGTGCGCCGAGTGCGACGGCGACTTCGAAGCGCACGGATTCGCCGAAGGCGATACGTTTTTTCGGGGTATCCAGCCGCCGCAGGCGGATGCCCGGCCAAGCCTTGCGGATATGCGCCTTCCATTCGGCGAGGCGGCGGGCTGGCTCGTACCCTGCGTGGTGGATGCGCCGCCCCTGGCGGCTTGCCGGCTGGTAGAAGCGGGCAAGATATTCGCCGACCATGCGCTTGGAGGAAAAGCGCGGCAACAGTGTGGCGATCGAGCGTTTGGACATGCGGATCCATTCCGCCGAGTAGCCGGTATCTGCGCGGCTGTAGTACATGGGTATTACGTGATCCTGGAGCAATTCGTAAAGTGTGCGGCTTTCCTCGAAATTGCGTCGTGTCGTGTCGAAATGTTCGGCCACCGGTTTGATGGCCCAGCCATTGCTGCCGTCATAACCTTCATCCCACCAGCCGTCGAGCACGGACAGGTTGAGCACGCCGTTGATGCCGGCCTTCATCCCGGAGGTGCCGCTGGCCTCCAGCGGATACACCGGATTGTTGAGCCACACGTCCACTCCCGAGACCAGGTGGCGGGCCAGTCTCAGGTCGTAATCCTCGATCAGCAGGATTTTGCCCTCGAACTCGGGCAGGCTCGCGGTCTGATGCAGTTTGCGGATCAGATCCTGCCCCGGCACGTCGGCGGGATGTGCTTTGCCGGCGAACAGGAACAGCACCGGGCGCTGCGCGTCGCCGAGAATTTCTCGCAGCCAGTGGAGGTCTTCGAACAGTAGTGCGGCACGCTTGTAGGTGGCGAAGCGGCGCGCGAATCCGATGGTAAGCACATTGGGATGGTCTGGATCGGCGAAGCGCAACAGCCGATCCAGATGCGCTTCCGAGCCGCGATTGCGGAAATGCTGGCGCGACAATCTCTTGCGCACCAGGGTCAGCATCTGTGCCTTGAGCGATTGCCGCACGCTCCAGAACAGATGGTCCGGCATTTCCTCGAGACGCTGCCAGAACGCCGGGTCGCCGACGTTTTGCGACCACTCGTAACCCAGGTGCCGGTCGAACTGCTCCGACCACTCCGGGGCGAGAAAGGTCGGCACATGCACGCCGTTGGTGACATAGGCGATCGGATTGTGTTCGGCATCAACTTCCGGCCACAGCGGGGCGCAGATGCGCGAGGAAACGCCGCCGTGAATCCGGCTCACGCCGTTCTGGAACCGCGAGCCGCGAATCGCCAGCGCCGTCATGTTGAATTCGCCGTTGTCCACCTTGCCCAGGGCGAAGAACTGCTCCTTGCTCAGCTCCAAGGTTTCGCGCAGCCGGCCCAGATAGTTCTCGATCATTTCGGCGCTGAAATGATCGTGCCCGGCCGGTACCGGCGTATGAGTGGTGAAAACGGTGTGGGCGGCCACGGCTTCCATGGCCGCCTCGAATGTCAGGCCCTCGCTGACCAGGGCGCGCACGCGCTCCAGAATCAGAATTGCCGGATGACCTTCGTTGATATGCCAGACAGTGGGCTTGAGGCCGAGTTCGCGCAGCGCCCGCACCCCGCCGATGCCCAGAATCATTTCCTGTTCGATGCGGGTGGACCGGTCACCGCCATAGAGCCGGTGGGTGATATAACGGTCCGCATCGGTGTTTTCGGGGATATCGGTGTCCAGCAGGTAAAGCGAGCAATGTCCAACACGTGCCTGCCACACTTTGACCTGCACGCTGCGGCCCGGAAACTCAACGCTTACGCAGACTGGCGAGCCGTCATCGCGCAGGACGGGGGCGATCGGCAGGTCGTCGAAATCCGAATCCGCATGCAGCGCGCGCTGATTGCCTTCGGTGTCGATGGTCTGGTGGAAATAGCCCTGGCGGTAGAGCAGGCCAACGCCGACAAAGGGCAGGCACATATCGCTTGCCGTCTTGCAGTGGTCCCCGGCCAGGATTCCCAAGCCCCCGGAATAGATCGGCAAACTCTCGTGGAAGCCGAATTCCGCGCAAAAATAGACCACCAGATCGCTCTGATCCAGTGCTTGAGAAGCATCGCGCCGCAAGGGAGCATCGAGATAAATGTCGAAGGCCGACAGCACCCGATCATAGTTGCCGAGGAAAATCGGGTCGGCGGCGGCGTCGATCAGTTTCTGCGCGGACACCCGTTTGAGGAAAACCTTGGGATTGTGTCCGACCTCGCGCCAAAGCTGAGGATCCAGGCGCGAAAACAGCGTACGTGTCGGCCGGTCCCAGCTATACCAGAGGTTGGAGGCCAGTTCCTCCAGCCGCGCCAGCCGCGCCGGCAGGCTGGCATTGACTTCGAGGATGAAGGTACTGCGCGGTATCGTGTTCGGATTCATGCCGGGGATTATGGCGAAATTGTTTGCTCCGGGATAAAGGCGTCGAATCGACGGGCGAGATGTCTCCGTCAGTTACGGCAAGCTCAGAGCACGTATCGCGCCAGGTCTTCGCTTTGCGCCAGATCCTTGAGGCGCGCATCGACATAGGCCGCGTCAACCACCACGGTTTTTCCCTGATATTTTCCGGCTTCAAAAGACACGTCCTCGAGCAGTTTCTCCATTACGGTATAGAGTCTTCGTGCGCCGATATTCTCGGTTTTCTCGTTCACCTGCCAGGCAATTTCCGCCAGCCGGCGGATACCCTCCGGGCGGAAGTCAAGATGCACCTCTTCAGTGCCCAGCAGCGCCTCATACTGGCGCGTGAGGCAGGCATCGGTGGCGGTGAGAATGCGCTCGAAATCCTCGACTGACAGACTGCCCAATTCGACCCGGATCGGGAAACGCCCCTGCAACTCGGGGATCAGATCGGAGGGTTTGGAAAGATGAAAGGCGCCACTGCCGATGAAGAGAATGTGGTCGGTCTTGATCATGCCGTATTTGGTGGAAACGGTGGTCCCTTCCACCAGCGGCAGCAAATCGCGTTGCACGCCGTGGCGCGAAACTTCGGCGCCACCCGTTTCCTGGCGACTGGTGATCTTGTCGATTTCGTCGATGAACACAATGCCGTTTTGTTCGACGTTGGCGAGCGCCTTGTGTTTGAGTTCCTCGTCGTTGACCAGTTTGGCGGCCTCTTCTTCGGCCAGCAGTGTCATGGCTTCGCGAATTTTGAGTTTGCGCGCCTTGCGTCGCGCCCCGCCGAGGTTCTGGAACATGCTCTGAATCTGCGAAGTCAGGTCTTCCATTCCGGGCGGGGCCAGAATTTCCATCTGCGCCTGCACGGTGGCGACTTCGATCTCGATTTCCTTGTCGTCCAATTCGCCTTCCCGCAACTTCTTGCGGAATTTTTGCCGGGTGGTGTTATCGGGCTCCTGCTCCACAGTCTGAAAAGCCGCTTCCCGTGGTGGCGGGAGCAGTGCATCCAGAACCCGCTCCTCGGCCAGATCTTCGGCGCGATGCCGCACTTTGCGGGTTTCCTGCTCGCGAGTCTGCTTGATCGCGGTTTCCACCAGGTCGCGGATGATGGAGTCGACATCCTTGCCTACGTAGCCGACCTCGGTGAACTTGGTGGCTTCAACCTTGATAAACGGCGCTTCAGCCAACCGGGCCAGGCGCCGGGCGATTTCGGTTTTGCCCACGCCGGTCGGTCCGATCATCAGAATATTCTTCGGGGTGATTTCGTAGCGCAGCGGCTCCTCGACATTCTGGCGACGCCAACGGTTGCGCAGGGCGATGGCGACCGCGCGTTTGGCGGCCTGCTGGCCAACGATGTTCTTGTCCAGCTCGTGGACGATTTCCTGGGGGGTCATGTGGGACATGGTAAATCCTGTGACGTGTAACGAGTGACGTGTGACAAGTAAAAACTCAGTGAATTGTGCTGTTTTACTCGTCACATGTCACTCGTCACTCAAGCACTTCAATGACGTGATTCTGATTGGTGTAAATGCAAATTTCCCCGGCGATGCCGAGGGCCTTGGAGACGATTTCCCGAGGGGCGAGTTGGGTGTTTTCCAGCAGGGCGCGGGCCGCGGCCTGGGCGAAAGGGCCGCCGCTGCCGATGGAGATCAGCCCGTATTCCGGCTCCACCACATCGCCGTTGCCGGTGAGGATCAGGGAGGTTTCCCGGTCGGCCACCGCCAGCATGGCTTCCAGGCGGCGCAGGATGCGATCGGTGCGCCAATCCTTGGCCAGTTCGACAGCCGAGCGCAACAGATGGCCCTGATGTTTTTCCAGTTTGGCCTCGAAGCGTTCGAAGAGCGTGAAGGCATCGGCGGTTCCACCGGCAAAACCGGCCAGAATCTTTTCGTGGAAAAGGCGCCGGACTTTGCGCGCGCTGGCCTTGAGAACGATGTTGCCGAAAGTGACCTGACCGTCCCCGCCGAGCGCGACCGACTTGTCGCGCCGGACGGATACGATGGTGGTGCCGTGAAAGGGTTCGCTCATGCGGGTGTCTTGGGTTGCTGACTGCCTAAAGCGAGATTGTACTTGGAGGAGGGCGGTGACGAGTGACTCAAGAGCGGTGACGTGTGACAAGTGACAAGTGACGGGTAAAGGTCAAAATCGACAGCCGCTGGGGAGTTTTTTCCCGTCACCTGTCACCCGTTACTCGTCACCGCCCTTGGGGGACCGCTTTTTCAAAGCAGGAAAATGCAATACCCACCATGGCCATTGCCCAGACGATGACCGCGCCGGTCGGCAGATCGAACAATGTCGAGGCAATGACGCCGGCGAGATATCCCAAGCCACTCACCGCATAGGCTTTGCCGAGGCGGAAACGCCGCGCATTGCGCGAGGCCAGCGCGGGCAGAATGAGGGTGGCGAACACCAGATAGACGCCGACCATCTGCACCGAGGCGGTGACCGACAGGCCGAAAAGCAGGTAGAAGCCGATGCGCCCCAGACGCCCCATGCCGAGGCCGAACCACGCGGCGAGAACCAGGGTACTGAGCACGGCCACCATGCCGAGCTGGCCGTAGCCGACCCACAGAATCTGGCCGACCAGCATGTCCTTGAGGTGTTCCCCTGCGTGGGGATTGCCCGCCAGCAGTAATATTTCGAGAGTCGCCGCCAGCACAAATACGCTGCCGATTATCGCCTCCTGTACCTCCGGCCAGCGTTTTTCGGTCCAGGTTAGAAACAGCGCGCCCAGCAACGCTGTCGACAGCGCGGAAACCTGGACCGCCATTCCCTCCGTTTCAAAGCCGAAGAAGTCGGCGGCGATCACCCCCACACCGGCAATCTGGGCGATGGCGATATCGATAAATACGATGCCCCGATTCAGTACCTGAATGCCAAGCGGCACATGGGTTGCCGTGACCAGCAAGCCGGCGATCAGTGCCGGAAGCAGAATTCCGATCTCGAAATTCGGCATCTCAGCCCAGCACTTTCTTCAGCCGCGCGAGCGTTTCGTCGAACAAACTGAACAGGTCCTTCGCTTCTCGCGTCCCGCCCACGGTATAGGGAATTTCCACCAGGGGCAGCCCGGTTTGGTCCGCCAGCCAGCGCGTGGCCTTGGGATCGTTGTACATCGATCGAATGATCAAGTCCGCAGATTTGGCTTTTAGTTTCGTCACCAGTTCCGAGAGGTGTCCGGCGCTGGGCGGCACACCCGGTTTGGGTTCAACGTTCATCACTTCGTTCATTCCCAGCCAATGCAGCAGATAAGTTGCGCTCTTATGATGACAGACGACCTTTTTCCCTCGCAGTGGCGCGGACTCTTTCTCCCAGCGCGCCATGGCCTGGCTCCAGCGCGCCTGGAAATCCTTGCCGCGGGCTTCATAGTGCATGGCATTCGCCGAATCCAGATGCTGCAATCGTTGCGTAACATGCACCGCGATCTTCGCAATGTTGCGCGGATCCAGGTGAACGTGCGGATTGCCCGCCGGATGAATGTCGCCTTCCGAGCGGTCCAATCTTGCCGGGGTTTCCAGGCGCTCGACCAGCTCAGCAGCGGCGATGAATCCTGGCTGGCCGGGTTGGATCTTGCGGTTTCCGGCAGCCTGCAGCAAAACCGGCAACCAGCCGATCTCCAGATCGGCGCCACTGCAAACAACGAGATCCGCGCCGCGCATGCGTGCGATCAGACTAGCCTGAATATTTCACCATAGAGCGCAAAAGAAATCGGCGTTTCCACTGATCTCTCCTATGATGTTGGTGTCAATGCAACCACACGGAAGAGGAGAAACGCCGATGCCAAATTGTACTCAAGATTCTTCATCAGAGCGGCTCGA
>CAMDKM010000032.1 GCA_945900965.1 Bordetella parapertussis
CGTGTTCCCCGCACGCGCGGGGATGAACCGGCGAGGAAACGCTGGCGCTGCATTTGAGGCTGGTGTTCCCCGCACGCGCGGGGATGAACCGCCTCTGCAAGTCGAATTGCACAGAACTGGGGCGTGTTCCCCGCACGCGCGGGGATGAACCGGGCCGGGCCATGGAGGTGCTACGGTCGATCAAGTGTTCCCCGCACGCGCGGGGATGAACCGACGTTTGCCTTGGGCCTCCCAGATGCACCGACGTGTTCCCCGCACGCGCGGGGATGAACCGAATGTCGACCTTGGAAGGGCTCCATTTGGACCGTGTTCCCCGCACGCGCGGGGATGAACCGCCGGATTACCTTTTGCTACGCCTAGCCCAGTAGTGTTCCCCGCACGCGCGGGGATGAACCGCGGTGGTGGAAACCCCCGTGGCTCAATTGCCCGTGTTCCCCGCACGCGCGGGGATGAACCGCTGCCGGTGCAGGTGGCCGCGCTAACCAATATGTGTTCCCCGCACGCGCGGGGATGAACCGGATATGTGGATAAGGTGTCCTCCGGACATTACGTGTTCCCCGCACGCGCGGGGATGAACCGCGCGGCGATCAGTGATGGCGTCATTGCGACGTGTGTTCCCCGCACGCGCGGGGATGAACCGCGGTTTCAGAGCCGCGACGGGATGAGGCAGGCGTGTTCCCCGCACGCGCGGGGATGAACCGTGCTTTGAGTAATGTTTGCCGCAATCATTTGCGTGTTCCCCGCACGCGCGGGGATGAACCGATAGTCTTCCGATCAATGATCCCCCAGTTAACGTGTTCCCCGCACGCGCGGGGATGAACCGGCGTTTTCGCGCCCAGTCGCGGCAACGAATAGGTGTTCCCCGCACGCGCGGGGATGAACCGCTTGATAGGCGTCTATGGCCGCAGAAAATCCAGTGTTCCCCGCACGCGCGGGGATGAACCGCGTCGATGAATCCTGGCTTTACTTCCAGAAGTGTGTTCCCCGCACGCGCGGGGATGAACCGAATCGGACAATGACAGCGCCGAGGATACTGCCGTGTTCCCCGCACGCGCGGGGATGAACCGCAACGGCAGGCAAAGACTACGATGCAATTTCCGTGTTCCCCGCACGCGCGGGGATGAACCGTTTTCAGATTCAGAAACTACTCGAAAGAGACGGTGTTCCCCGCACGCGCGGGGATGAACCGCAGTTTCGTTAAACAACGTCGCAATCACTCCAGTGTTCCCCGCACGCGCGGGGATGAACCGTCAGGGCGATGGACTACGTGCTCGAAACTTTCGTGTTCCCCGCACGCGCGGGGATGAACCGCAACAAAAGAGTCAGGTCTCAAATGCCTGGACGTGTTCCCGCGCACGCGCGGGGATGAACCGTAGTCGGGTGAGTTCTCCCGCTTCATCGTCGAGTGTTCCCCGCACGCGCGGGGATGAACCGCATCATGATTTGATCTCCTGGACAATGGGGCGGTGTTCCCCGCACGCGCGGGGATGAACCGTCCGGGGGTTGGAGTTCGGCCGGGTTGCTATTGTGTTCCCCGCACGCGCGGGGATGAACCGTCGGCATATTTGCTTTTGAAAAACGGATTCGCGTGTTCCCCGCACGCGCGGGGATGAACCGCCAGCGCCAGCGGCACGGAAACTTATGCCTCTGTGTTCCCCGCACGCGCGGGGATGAACCGATAGTGAGGACGGACTGGTGAGGGCAACCGATGTGTTCCCCGCACGCGCGGGGATGAACCGGCCAATGAGGCCATAACGCAGGAGCAAGCCGCGTGTTCCCCGCACGCGCGGGGATGAACCGATGTTAAAGCCCGTCTTGCGCACCAAGTCATGGTGTTCCCCGCACGCGCGGGGATGAACCGATGTCGGCCGGCGAACTCAAGGCCCCGCTGCGGTGTTCCCCGCACGCGCGGGGATGAACCGATGGTTACTCGTTGCTCGCCCGCTGCATCGCCGTGTTCCCCGCACGCGCGGGGATGAACCGTGGACATGGCCGCTTGTGGCTGCATCTCAGGCGTGTTCCCCGCACGCGCGGGGATGAACCGCCTTAAGGCGTCCGGCGCCCAGCTTGACGTCCACTGCGACGGCGGGAAGAAACTCCAGCAAATCCGCTTATCCAGCGAAATGTGTACCCCGCGCGTTCGGAAATGATCCGCTTGTCCGATTTGTCGCGAATTCATCAGGTATTCAGTCGTCGTCCCTGCGCTGTACCGGCGCCACCTCGCCGGTCTCCACCTGTTCGCGCTGGATGACTTCCTTTGAGTTGATCTCCGCAACGCAATAAGAGTTGATCTCGCAGGTCAGCACGATAAATGCCTTCTCGCCGTCCCAAAAATACTGGAGAAATCTTTGCCGGGGCCGGACCGGATCGCCATGCATGCCGGTTAGTGTGGCAAGCATCGCCTTCTGGTTCGCGCCGCCATACGTTTGGATCACGCCGGAGCTGAAGCGGTCCTTGTAATAACGATAGGCGATTTTGACGGTATCGACGTGCCCGAATTTCAGCGTGCCGCCGATACGTTTGTAGTACTTGACCTCGCCTTCGTCGCGCAACAGGGTCATCTGGGCGCTGGCGACACCCTGGGGTTCATCCCACTGTACGCCCTGAAAACCATCGGGCTCGTCCTTCATTTCCGCGCGGGCGCTTTCCAGCGAAAATGCCATTGCCAAGATTGCCAGCCACACGCAATTGTTTCGCATTTCGACACCCCCTGCGCTCCGTTCAGTGCTCATCCTAACTGATTGCGCTGTGTAAGCTGCGTAATGATGTCTTGCAATTTGAGGATCGGGGATCGAAGTTCAGGATTGAGGATTGAGGATTGGGGATCGGGGATCGGGGATCGGGGATCGGGGATTGGGGATTGGGGATTGGGGATTGGGGATTGGGGTTAGACCCTTCACTCATTCACTCATTCACGCCTTTTCCCTTCACCCTTCACCCTTCACGCCTTCACCCTTCACGCCTTCACTAATTTTCACACCCTCACGAACGGCCGGAAACCGCCAGTATCAGATCGTTCAGCCGCCTGACGAACCCGGCTGGATCTTCCAGCGTGCCGCCTTCGGCGAGCAGTGCCTGGTCGAACAGGATATGACTCCAGTCTCCGAAGCGCGCATCGTCGGCTTCATACTTCAGGCGTTGCACCAACGGGTGTTGCGGATTGATTTCCAGAATCGGTTTTGAAGTCGGGACGTTCTGGCCGGCCGCCTTGAGCATGCGCTCGAGGTTGCCACTCATGCCGTGCGCTTCGGAAACCAGACAGGCAGGCGAGGAGGTCAGACGGAAAGTCACGCGGGTTTCCTTGACCTTGTCGCCCAGGGCCTTGCTGATTTTTTCGGTCAGGTCCTTGTGTTCGCCGGCGCCTTTTTCCTGTTCCTTCTTCTCTTCGTCGGTGAGTTTGCCCAGATCGAGATCGCCTTTGGCCACCGAGACCAACGACTTGGACTCGAATTCGTGGATGTGCGAAATCATCCATTCGTCGACGCGGTCGGACAGCAGCAGCACCTCGATGCCTTTTTTGCGGAATATTTCCAGGTGCGGGCTGTTTTTCGCGGCCGCGTAGCTGTCGGCCGTGATGTAATAAATCTTGTCCTGCCCGTCCTTCATGCGTGAGACGTGCTCGGCCAGCGATACGGATTGCGCATCGGAGTCGGCGTGGGTGGAGGCGAACCGCAGCAACTTGGCGATGCGCTCCCGATTGGCGAAGTCCTCGCCCGTGCCTTCCTTGAACGCCCGGCCGAACTCCTTCCAGAACGTCGTATATTTTTCTTTCTGGTTTTCCGCCAGGTCTTCCAGCAGGCCGAGCACCTTGTTGACACAACCCTTGCGAATGGTTTCGACGTCTTTCGATTGCTGGAGAATTTCCCGCGAGACGTTGAGCGGAAGATCGCTGGAATCCACCACCCCGCGCACAAAACGCAGATATGCCGGCATCAATTGTTCGGCGTCGTCCATGATGAACACGCGGCGCACATAGAGCTTGATGCCGTGGCGGTGCTCGCGGTCCCACAGGTCGAAGGGCGCGCGCGCCGGCAGATACAACAGTTGGGTGTATTCCTGCCGGCCCTCGACCCTGGCGTGAATCCAGGCAAGCGGCGGTTCGAAATCGTGTCCCACATGTTTATAGAACTCGTGGTATTGCTCGTCGCTGATATCCGACTTTGGCCGCGCCCAGAGGGCGGAGGCCTGGTTGACTTTTTCTTCCTCGTCCTTGACGACATTTTCGTTCTTGTCCTTGTCCCACTCCTCTTTTTTCATCAGGATGGGCAGCATGATGTGATCGGAGTATTTGCGGAGGATGCTACGCAACCGGTAGCCTTCCAGCAGGTCGGCCTCGCCCTCGCGCAGATGCAGAATGACGTCGGTGCCGCGGTTGGCCTTGGCGGCGGTTTCGATCTGATAGTCGCCTTCGCCGGCGGACTCCCAGCGCACCCCCTGATCGGCCGGCAATCCCGCCCGGCGGGTGAGCAGGGTCACCTTGTCGGCGACGATAAATGAAGAATAGAAACCCACACCGAACTGGCCGATCAGATTGGCGTCCTTGGCCTGATCCCCGGTCAGATTCTTGAAAAACTCCCGGGTGCCGGATTTGGCAATGGTGCCGATGTTGTCGATGACTTCCTGGCGCGACATGCCGATGCCATTGTCCGATAGGGTGAGCGTGCGGGCAGCTTTGTCGAAGGCCACATGGATACCAAGCTCGGGATCGTTTTCGAACAACCCCGAATTGCTCAGGGCCTCGAAACGCAGCTTGTCGCAGGCATCCGAGGCATTGGAGATAAGCTCTCTGAGAAAAATCTCCTTGTTCCCGTACAGGGAGTGGATCATCAACTGCAGGAGTTGCTTGACCTCGGTCTGGAATCCGAGGGTTTGTTTTTCGGCGGTTTCACTCATGATGGTTGGCTTCCCGTGTTTTTGTGACGACGTTGCTAACTGAGGGCGATATGCCCGGTTTCAAGAGCCTTACTGCAAGTGCGCGGGCGAGTGGGTAGTATCTTGTCTGCCTATTCCCGGGAGGAAAATCATGTCTCGCATCGTCTGCTTTGTCTTTTTCGCCGGCCTGACCTGCCTAAGGGCAATCTCCGTCTCAGCCGCCCTGCCGGTCGAACGCATCCAACTGCCGCCGGGATTCCGCATTGAGGTGTTCGCGGAGGGCCTGGAGGACGCACGCTCCCTGGCGCTGGGCAAACAGGGAACCGTGTTTGTGGGCACCCGCTCCGAGGGATCGGTATACGCCCTGGTCGATGCCGACCGGGATGGAAAAGCGGAGAAAACCTTCACCCTGGCCAGGGGGTTGAACGCGCCCAATGGTGTGGCGTTTCGCAATGGATCCCTGTACGTAGCGGAAATCGGCCGCATCCTGCGCCTGGACGACATCGAAAACCGTCTGGCGGAGCCGCCCCGACCGGTGGTGGTCACGGACCGCTTTCCCAAAGACGGCCACCATGGCTGGAAATTCATCGCCTTCGGGCCGGACGACAAGTTGTATGTGCCGGTCGGGGCGCCTTGCAACGTATGCGAAACCGACCCGGAGCGTTATGGATTGATTTCCCGCCTCAACCCTGATGGCAGTGGCTACGAAGTCTTCGCCCGGGGAGTGCGCAATTCCGTGGGCTTCGACTGGCACCCGCAAACCGGGGCATTGTGGTTCAACGACCATGGACGCGACATGCTGGGAGACGATCTGCCGTCCTGCGAACTGAACCACGCGCCCAAAGCCGGCATGCACTTCGGCTTCCCTTATTGCCATCAGGGCGATACATCCGACCCGCAATTCGGCTCGAAGCGTTCATGCGGCGAATTTACCGCGCCGGCCTTGAACCAGGGCGGGCATGTAGCCCCCGACGGTTTGCGCTTCTACACCGGAAGGATGTTCCCCGCCGAGTACCGGAACCGTCTGTTCATCGCGCAGCACGGCTCCTGGAATCGCAGCAAGAAAAGCGGTTACCGGATCCTGATGGTAACGCTCAAGGAAAACAAGACCGTGGAAAAGGCCGAGGTCTTCGCGTCCGGGTGGATGGAGAACGAACGCGTCTGGGGCCGGCCGGTCGATCTGCTGGTGATGCCTGACGGCGCGCTGCTGGTATCCGACGACCAGGCGGGGGCAGTGTATCGGATCAGCTATACCCGGTGACGGGTGACGGGCAAACGGAGTCCGGGCGTTACCAGTGCTCGTTCTGGAGTTTCTCGGCCCAGAACAAGCCGATGATTGTTTTGGTGTCGGTGATGCGGCCCTGTTTTATCCAATCCAGGCACTCGGCCAATGGCATGCGCAGGGTTTCCAGGAACTCGCCGTCGTCGAGTTGCGCGCCCTTGAATTCGAGTTGACGTGCCAGGAAAAAATCGATCTGTTCGTTCGAATAACCGATGCAGGGATGCAATATTCCCAGCTCACGCCATTGCGCCGCCACGTATCCTGTCTCTTCCAGAAGTTCGCGTTTGGCGGTTGCCAGCGCAGCCTCGCCCGCTTCGAGCTTGCCCGCCGGCAGCTCGTAAAAATGGCGGCCGACCGGGTAGCGATACTGGCGCTCCAGCAATACGCTGCCGTCGTCGAACAGGGGAAGAATGATCGCGGCCCCCGGATGCAGGACATATTCGCGCAAGGCCGTACTGCCATCGGGCATGCCCACTTCGTCTTCATTCACCCGCAGCAAATTGCCACGAAACGCAGTGCGCGAACTGATCTTCTTTTCGGTGAAATCCGCGCTCATCGCCGGGCAATCACAGCGACAACCGGATCGCCCGTTCGCACACGGAAAGCAATACGCTTGGCGCCAGCCCCAGGACAAGCACCGCGAGGCCATTGGCCGATATCAGCACCCGCATGTCGGCACGGGGCATCAGCGGCGTCGTATCCACGGGCGCATCGAAGTACATCACCTTGACGATCCGCAGATAATAAAACGCGCCGATCAGGGAAGCGAGCACCGCCAGCACCGCCAGCCAGAGAAAGCCCGCCGACACCACTGCCTGCAGCACAAACAGCTTCGCCCAGAAACCCATGGTCGGCGGAATGCCGGCCATGGAAAACATCAGCAACGCCATCACACACGCGTACCAAGGGCTGCGCTGGTTCAACCCGCGGAAGTCGTCGATGGAATCGGCCTCGAAGCCTTCGCGCGACAACAACAGGATCATGCCGAAGCTGCCCAGGCCCATCAGCACATAAATCATCGAATAAAACATCGCCGCACCGAAACCTTCCACGCTGCCGCTCAAAATTCCCAGCAGCAGGAATCCCATGTGCGAAATGGTCGAGTAGGCCAGCATGCGCTTGATATTGGTCTGCGCGATGGCCGTGATGTTGCCGATGAGAAGCGAGGCCGCCGCCAGAATCACCAGCATCTGCTGCCATTCGAGCAACAACTGCTGCGCGCCCAGGGCACCGACCAGCAGGCGCATGATGAAGGCATAGGCCGCCAGCTTGGGCGCGGTGCCGATCAGCAAGGTCACTGCGGTGGGCGCGCCGTGATAAACGTCCGGCACCCACATGTGAAACGGCACGGCGCCGAGTTTGAACCCGATGCCGGCCACTACAAACACCAGCCCGAACACCAATATCGTCGGGATACCCGCGCCATCGAATACGCGCTCCGCCACCTCGGTGACTTCCAGCGAACCGGTGGCGCCATAGATCATCGACATGCCGTAGAGCAACAAGCCCGAGGCCAGCGCGCCCAGCACGAAATACTTCATGGCGGCCTCGGTGCTGGCCGCCGAATCGCGGGCCAGCGCAACCATGGCGTAGAGGGAAAGCGAGAGCAATTCCAGGCCCAGATACAGCACCAGAAAATGATTGGCCGAAATCATGACCATCATCCCCAGCGTGGCAAACAGGCTGAGCGTAAAGAACTCCCCGCGGAACATGCCGCGCAGCGAAACATAGCTGCGCGAATAAGCCAGCATCACCATCATGGCGAGGCAAACCGCGATCTTCAATGCCACCGCCATCGGATCGCTGACGTACATCGCGTTGAAGGTATAAATCACTTCTTCCCCGCCCAGCACCCCGATCAGCGCAGCGGTCGCCAGCAGTGTGAACTGAGTCAGGTAATAGCTGATGGGCCGCAAACGCTCCGGCAGGAACAGGTCGAGAATCAGGATAAAGCAGACCATGGCCAGCACGAATATTTCCGGCAGGGCAGGCAAAAAATTGGGCAGTTCGTGATTCATGATGGTCAGGGGCGAGGGGCGAGGGACGAGGGACGAGAGGGTTCCGAGCCAGCGCGATTTCGAACTTGCCTCGCCCCTCTCCCCTCGTCCCTCGCCCCTCTGTTCATAATTTGCTCTGATTGGCCAGCGTCAGTATTTCATTGACCGAGGTCTGCAGCACGGCGGCAAACGGCTGCGGGTACAGACCCATCGCCAGCACGGCAAGAGCAGCCAGTGTCAACACCAGGCCTTCGCGCGCGCCGATATCGGTCAGCGCGGCAACATGGGCATTGGCGGTGGCCCCGAACACCACCCGCTTGTACATCCACAGAGTATAGGCGGCGCCGAAAATGAGCGTGGTGGCCGCCGCCGCTGCGTACCAGAAATTCACCTTCATCGCGCCCATGATCACCAGGAATTCGCCAACAAACCCGCTGGTGCCCGGCAGGCCGGCGTTGGCCATGGCGAACAACATGAAAAAGGCGGCGAAGACCGGCATGGTATTGACCACGCCGCCGTAATCCGCGATCTGCCGCGAATGCATGCGGTCGTACAACACGCCCACGCACAGGAACAATGCCCCGGATACGAAACCATGCGAGATCATCTGGATCACCGCGCCCTGCATCCCCTGCGCGTTGAAGATGAAAATGCCCAAGGTGACGAAACCCATGTGCGAAATCGACGAATAGGCGATGAGTTTTTTCATGTCGTTCTGTACCAGCGCCACCAAGCCGATGTAAACCACCGCCACCAGCGACAATCCGATCACCACCGGGGCCAGAGCATGACTGGCGTCGGGAAGAATCGGCAGAGACAGGCGGATGAATCCGTAGGCGCCCAACTTCAGCATGATCGCCGCCAGCACCACCGATCCGCCGGTAGGCGCTTCGACGTGGGCATCGGGCAGCCAGGTGTGCACAGGAAACATCGGCACCTTGACCGCGAAAGCGGCAAAAAACGCAATGAACAACATCACTTGCGCGCCCATCGGGATGGGCAGACTGTAATAGTCGGGCAGGGAAAAACTGCCGTCGGACAACAGGTACAGATAAATCAGCGCCACCAGGGTCAGCAGGGAACCCATCAACGTGTAGAGGAAAAATTTCAGCGCGGCATAAACCCGGTTCGGTCCACCCCAGATACCGATAATCAGAAACATCGGAATCAGCGTGGCCTCGAAAAATACATAGAACAGCGCGGCATCGAGTGCGCAGAACACACCGTTCATGATGCCCGACAACATCAGCAGCGCCGCCATGTACTGCGACACGCGCGACTCGATCACTTTCCATCCGGCCAGCACCACCAGCACCGTGGTGAAGCAGTTGAGCAGGATCAGCAGCAGAGAAATGCCGTCGATGCCCAGGTGATAGTTGATGTTGTAGGACTCGATCCAGGGAATATTTTCGACAAACTGCATGTCGGGCAACTGCGGATCGAAACCCCAATACAGCGGCAACGCCACCAAAAATCCGGCCAGCGCGCCGAGCAGGGAAAGCCAGCAGGCGGCAGAGGCATTCCTGTCCCCGCCGGTACACAAAACGACAAGGCCCGCGACAATCGGCAGCCAGATGACAATACTCAGCAGGGCGCTCATGGGATCAGATGCTCACAAACCAGAGGGTCAGCAACGCGGCCAGGCCAAATATCATGGCAAACGCATAGTGATAGACCAATCCGGATTGCAGATTGCGCAACAGGCCGGCAAACCAGCCGACCACCCGCGCGGAACCATTGACAAAAAAACCGTCGATGACGGCTACGTCGCCACCCTTCCATAATCCGCGCCCGAGCAAACGGGCGCCACCGGCGAAGAACCAGTCGTTGAAACGGTCGAAGTAATACTTTTGCTCGAGCAAGGTGTATATCGGCGAGAGCAGCCGGCTGACCTGGCCGGGCCATTCGGTGCGCCAAAGATAAAACACCGCAGCCGTGGCGATGCCTGTCATCGACAACCAGAACGGCAGGGTGCCCAGCGCATGCGTCATCATGGCCAACACGCCGTGAAATTTCTCCGCCAGGTGGGCGAGCACATCGTGCGCCGGATCCACCACGATGGTTTGTCCGAAATAACCGCCAAACAAGACCGGCCCGATCAGCCAGCCTGCACAAACGGTGGGGATCGCCAGAACCATGAGGGGCACGGTCACCACGGCGGGAGATTCGTGCGGAGCGTGATCTACATGATGTCCTGCATGGTCATGCGAAGTGTCGTGCCCACCCAGGCGTTGGGCACCATGAAAAGTCAGGAACATGAGCCGGAAGGTGTAGAAGGCGGTGACGAACACACAAGTGAGCACGCAGAAATAGGCAAACCCGCTGCCGGGCAGTTGCGACAAATGCACTGCCTCGATGATGGCGTCCTTGGAGAAAAATCCGGCGAACCCCGGCACACCGGCGCTGGCCAGTGCGCCGATCATCATTGTGGCGTAAGTAATCGGCATGTATTTTCGCAGGCCGCCCATGCGACGCATGTCCTGCTCGTGGTGCATGCCCATGATCACCGAACCCGCGCCCAGAAATAGCAGCGCCTTGAAAAATGCGTGGGTCACCAGATGAAACATGCCCGCCGCGTAGGCCGAGGCGCCCAGCGCGACGGTCATGTAACCGAGTTGCGACAGGGTCGAATAGGCAACCACGCGCTTGATGTCGTTTTGCATCATGGCGATCAAGCCCATGAACAAGGCGGTGATGGCGCCGATTACCAACACAAACGACAACGCGGCCTCGGACAATTCGAACAGCGGCGACATTCTCGCCACCATGAAAATACCGGCCGTAACCATGGTCGCCGCGTGGATCAGGGCGGAAATCGGCGTCGGGCCTTCCATGGAATCGGGCAGCCAGACATGCAGTGGGAACTGCGCTGATTTGCCCATGGCGCCGATGAACAGCAAAATGCAGATCGCCGTGATCAGAGGCCACGCCGTAAACGCCACGCCAACCACCTCGGTCTTCAACTCAGGCGCCTTCGCAAATACCTGTGCATAGTCCAGCGTGCCGAAATAGGTCAGCACCAGCGCAATGCCGAGCAGAAAACCGAAATCCCCTACCCGGTTAACCAGGAAAGCCTTCAGATTGGCATAGATTGCCGTGGGCCGGGTGTACCAGAATCCGATCAACAGATAAGAGACCAGACCTACCGCCTCCCAGCCGAAAAACAATTGCAGGAAATTGTTGCTCATCACCAGCATCAACATGGAGAAGGTGAAAAGCGAAATATAGGAAAAGAAGCGCTGATAGCCGGGATCTTCCGCCATGTAGCCAATGGTGTAGACATGGACCATGAGGGAAACAAAGGTCACCACCAGCATCATGGTGGCGGAAAGTTTGTCGATCAGGAAACCCACCTCCAGCGTCGTGTCGCCGAGTGTGAGCCAGGTGTATACCGTGCCGTTGAACGTATGACCGGACAGCACATCGCGAAACACCAGATACGCGGCCACCGTCGCGACAATCATGCCGATGATGGCGACCCAATGCGCCGCACGCCGCCCGATCAGCCAGCCGAACAAACCGACGATCACGGCGCCCGCCAGCGGGGCGAGGGGAACGATGAGATAGAGGGGATTCATTGGTTTCGGTAAGGCGTGAGGCGTGAGGGGTGAGGCGCAATGCCCCGGCGCCTCGCCATCCCTTCAGATCTATTTTCCACGCCTCTCGCCTCTCGCCTCACGCGTCACCCTTTCAATTTTCCCAAATCATCCACATTGATACTGCGCACATTGCGGAACAGCACCACCAGGATCGCCAGTCCGATGGCGGACTCGGCGGCCGCCACGGTCAGAATGAAAAACACAAATACCTGCCCCGCCGGATCCCCGAGAAAATGCGAGAACGCGACGAAGTTCATGTTCACGGCGAGCAGCATCAATTCGATCGCCATCAGCAAGATGATGACGTTTTTGCGGTTCAGGAAAATCCCCACGACGCCGATGGCGAACAAGATTGCGCCCAGGGTGAGGTAGTGGGAAAGCGAGATCATCCGCGGCCTCCCGTAGATGCAGTGACGGGTGACGGGTTACGAGTAACGGGTGACATGCGCGACGGCCATGGCGCGTGTCTCATGAATCGGCACCCCGGAACTTCCGTCAGGCCGAACATATCTTCCTCGTCTCTTGTCGCATTCCGCGATTTACTCGTCACTCGTCACCCGTCACTGTATTTATCACTTGTCACCGCTCTTTTCAGACGGCATCGATACAATCTTCAACCTGTCCTTGCTGCGCGTGCGAATCTGCGTGGCGGGGTCGATGTATTTGGTGTCCTTGCGCTGGCGCAGAGTCAGGGCAATGGCGGCAACAATCGCCACCAGCAGAATCACGGCGGCAATTTCGAATGGATAAACATAATAGGTATAAACCAAGCCGCCCAGTTCCCGGGTGTTGCTATAGTCGGCGGCCCTCGCCTCCGGCGCCGGCATGCCTTCCAGGTCGAAATAACGACCGGCGAGAATAATCGCCATTTCCGCCACCATCACACCCGCCACAATTAAACCGGGAACCAGATAGTCCCAATACCCTTCGCGCAGCTTCACCAGATTGATATCCAGCATCATGACCACAAACAGGAACAACACCATGACCGCGCCGACATATACCAGAACGAGCGCGATGGCCAGAAACTCCGCTTCCAGCAACATCCACAGGCCTGCGGCGGTAAAAAAAGCAAGCACCAGAAACAGCGCCGAATGTACCGGATTGCGCGCGAATATCACGCACAGCGCGGCCCCGACCAGGACCAGCGCAAATACCCAGAAAATAATGACCTGAAATTCCATGTTTTTATCGGTAAGGATTGAGGAGTAAGAGGCTTTGCCCCTCACTCCTCACTCCTCACCCCTCACGCCTCACCGAAAAGCAGCATCATCAGCACGATCCTTGGCAATTTGTTCCTCGTAACGATCGCCCACCGCCAGCAGCATTTCCTTGGTGTAGAGCAGATCGCCGCGTTTTTCCCCGTGGTATTCGAGTATGCGGGTTTCCACGATCGAATCGACTGGGCAGGATTCTTCGCAGAATCCGCAGAAAATACATTTCGTCAGATCGATGTCGTATCGGGTCGTGCGCCGGGTGCCGTCGGCGCGTTTCTCGGATTCAATCGTAATGGCCAGCGCCGGGCATACCGCCTCGCAAAGTTTGCAGGCGATGCAGCGTTCTTCGCCGTTCGGATAGCGGCGCAAGGCGTGCAGGCCGCGAAATCGCCCGGACTGGGGCGTTTTTTCCTCAGGAAACTGCACCGTGATCTTGCGCGCGAAAAAATAACGCCCGGTCAGCGCCATCCCCTTGACCAGTTCGAATAACAGGAAGCTGCGGAAAAAATCGCTAATATGTCGAATCATGTTCGGCTCACCATGGCCACCATTCGAACTGCATCAGGCCGCCGACCAGTATCAACCAGACGATGGTCAAGGGAATGAATACCTTCCAGCCCAGCCGCATGATCTGGTCGTAGCGGTAACGCGGAAAGGTTGCGCGAAACCACAAAAAACAAAACAGCAGAAATGCCACTTTCAAGGCCAGCCAGCCGAAGCCGTCGGGAATAAACGGCACGGGCGAAAGCCAGCCACCGAGGAACATGAGGGCAGCCAGGGCCGAGACCAGAATCATGTTGGCGTATTCGGCCAGGAAAAATACCGCGAAGGCGGTGCCGGAGTATTCAACATGGAAGCCGGCGACAATTTCCGATTCGCCTTCGGCCACATCGAAAGGCGCGCGATTGGTTTCCGCCACGCCGGAAATGAAATACACCAGAAACATCGGAAACAGCGGGATGAGATTCCAGCCCAGCACACCCCAGGACGTCTGCTGTTCCACGACGATGTCGGACAAATTCAGACTGCCTGACATCATGAGCACACACACCAGGGCAAATCCCATGGCAATTTCATACGAGACAATCTGCGCCGCCGAACGCAAACCGCCCAGGAAAGCATATTTGGAGTTCGATGCCCAGCCGGCGACGATCACCCCATACACACCCATTGATGTGATCGCCAGCACGTATAGAAGCCCGGCATCCACATCGGCGAGCACCAGTTCCGGCGTTAACGGCACCACCGCCCATGCGGCAAGGGCCGGCATGATGGCCAATACCGGTGCGAGGACAAAAAGAAACTTGTTGGAGCCCGAAGGGACGATCACTTCCTTGATCAACAGCTTGAGGACGTCTGCGAATGGCTGCAGGAGTCCCCAAAAGCCGACCCGGTTCGGCCCGATCCGAATCTGCATGTAGCCGATGACCTTGCGCTCGGCCAGAGTCAGAAACGCCACACAAATGGTGATCGGCAGCACAATCGCCAAAATCTTCGCGAGGGTCCACAGCACTGTCACCCCGTCCGTCCCGATGTAATCGGCCAGAAACTCGAAGTTCATGCGAGTGCCTTTTTCTGGTGGACCACGCGCTCCAGCGAAAGCTCGCCGAACAAGGGGCCCAGTGCGGCGGTTTCCCGGCAGGCGCCGGACAAGCGCACGCAATTGGCCGGCAGTCGGTCGTCGCGTTCATAGGTAAGCGTCACGGCATTGCCGTTCTGCACGACTCGAACCTGGTCGCTACCGTGCAATCCCAGCCGCTCAATTATGGAACCCGGCAGGTAAGCAGTTCCGGTTCGGGCATCGCGAGTCTGCTGCAGCGAGGTGGCATGCCGAACAAGCGCGTCCACCTGATACATCGGGATTTCACCGATGCGCTCGGAAGCATTCTGGGCTGTGGCGGCAATGCCGCCGCACTCGCCGTCGATTGCATTGTTCAATCGCGTGGCAAGATTACCCGCGGCGTTCAGACATTCTCCGCGCACCGCCTCTACATCCTGGTAATCGAAGCCGGGGAGGCCCAGCAGATTGCCTAGGACACGCAGGACTTTCCAGCCCGGGCGAGTCTCTTCAAGCGGACGCACCACGCCCTGAAAACTCTGCACCCGGCCTTCCGTATTGACGAAGGTGCCAGCGGTTTCGGTGAAGGGCGCAATCGGCAACATGACCTGTGCATACTCGTGTGCGCCCAGTTTGAAGGCGGACATCGCCACCACCAGCTCCGCGGCCTGCATGGCGGCACGTGCGGCTGGCACATCGGCACAGTCGAAATTGATATCGGCGTGCAACAACAGATACGCTTTGCGCGGCTGCGCCAGCATGGCCGACGCATTAAGCCCCGCGCCAGGCAGCGCGCCGGCCAGAGCGCCGCCAACGCTGTTGGCCGCTTCGCCAAAAATTCCCAGCGTGGCGCCGCAAAGCCGCGCAATTTCCTGCCCCAGCCTGTGCAATTCCGCATATCGCGGATGATGGCAGGCCAGATTGCCGAGGAAAATCGCGCGCTTTTCCCCACTGGCTAGGCTTTGCGCAATATGTTTGGCCGCTTCATCCACTGTCAATCCGGACACTGTCGCGGGAATCGCAGCACCCTTGAGTTCGGCCAGCGCCTTGAGCACCCGGCCCAACGCAGCGCGCATTTCCGAAGGGGCAACGATCGCCTTGCCGGCAAGCGGCATAAACAAATCGTCGTCCACCGAATGGATCAGCGAAATTTGTGCGCCCTTTTTGGCGGCCTGCCGGAATCGCACGGCAAGCAAGGGATGATCTTTGCGCAGCGTCGAGCCCACGATCAACGCCCGATCCAATTTCGATATGTCGGACAGCTTCATGCCCAACCAGGCAACACCGGGTTGCGCGCCATCCGCGGAAAAATCGCTTTGCCGCAGGCGAAAATCGACGTTGGAACTGCCCAGGCCGCGAGTCAGCTTGCCAAGCAGATACAGCTCTTCCAGCGTGGCATGCGGGGCGGCCAGCGCGCCAATCGCCATGGCGCCGTGAGCGTCGCGCACCCGGCGCAGTTCACGGCTGACAAATTCCAGAGCGCCGGACCAGTCGGTTTCCTCCCAGCGACCATCGCGCTTGATCATCGGCTGGGTAAGCCGCTCGGGAGAATTCAGGCCTTCATAGGAAAAACGATCGCGGTCGGATAACCAGCATTCGTTGATGTCCTCGTTTTCCAGGGGCAGTACCCGCAGCACCCTATCGCCCTTAACTTGGACCACGAGATTGGAGCCCAGGCTGTCATGCGGACTCACCGAACGGCGTCGGGCCAACTCCCAGGTACGTGCGCTGTAGCGGAACGGCTTGGAGGTGAGCGCGCCCACCGGGCAGACGTCGATCATGTTGCCGGACAATTCGGAATCCACGGTGCGGGCAACAAACGGCATGATTTCGGAGTGTTCGCCGCGCCCGCCCATGCCCAGCTCCATGACACCGGCAACCTCCTGCCCGAAGCGCACGCAGCGCGTGCAATGGATACAGCGGGTCATTTCTTCCGCCGACACCAGCGGCCCCAGATCCTTGTTCGCCACCACGCGCTTGGGTTCGGCATACCGCGAATTCGATCCGCCGTAGCCCACCGCCAGATCCTGCAACTGGCATTCTCCGCCCTGATCGCAGATCGGGCAGTCTAGCGGATGATTGATCAGCAGAAACTCCATCACGCCCTTCTGTGCCTTGATGGCGGTCTCAGAGTGGGTGAAAACCTTCATGCCTTCGCTAACCGGCGTGGCGCAGGCGGGCAGCGGCTTGGGTGCCTTTTCCACCTGGACCAGACACATGCGGCAGTTGGCCGCGATCGACAATTTTTTGTGATAACAGAAATGCGGGACATGGATGCCGAGCTTGGTCGTCGCCTCCATGATCATGCTGTTGTCGGGCACTTCGACCGCGCGGCCGTCGATTTCGAGTTTTGCCATTAGTTCGTCATCCGACTAGGCAATGCCTGTGGTCGATGTGATGCTGGAATTCGTCCCGAAAGTGCTTGATGAAACTTTTCACCGGCAGCGCTGCCGCATCGCCGAGCGCGCAAATCGTGCGGCCTGCGATATTGTCCGCCACCGAATTCAGGGCATCGAGATCCTCGGGCCGACCCTGTGCATGTTCGATGCGGTGAACCATGCGGTAGAGCCAGCCTGTGCCTTCGCGGCAAGGCGTGCATTGCCCGCAGGACTCCTCGAAATAGAAATACGACAAGCGCTCCAGGGCCCGCACCATGCAGGTGGTTTCGTCCATTACGATCACGGCGCCGGATCCGAGCATCGATCCGGCCTTGGCGATGGAGTCGTAGTCCATGTCCGTCTGCATCATGACCTCGCCCGGCAACACCGGCATCGAGGAGCCGCCGGGAATCACCGCCTTGATCTTGCGTCCGCCGCGCATGCCGCCGGCCAATTCCAGCAATCTGGCGAACGGCGTGCCGAGTCTGACCTCGTAGTTGCCGGGACGATTGACATGACCTGACACCGAAAAAATCTTGGTGCCGCCATTGTTGGGCCGCCCCAGATTGAGAAAAGCTTCCGCCCCGTGTTGGATGACCCAGGGCGCGGCGGCGAAAGTTTCGGTGTTATTGATGGTGGTCGGTTTTCCGTACAGCCCGAAGCTGGCGGGAAACGGCGGCTTGAAACGCGGCTGGCCTTTTTTGCCCTCGAGCGATTCGAGCAAGGCGGTTTCTTCACCGCAGATATAGGCGCCCCACCCATGATGGGCATGTAAGTCGAAATTGAACTCCGAACCCAGTATTTTCTGGCCTAGCAGGCCGGCGTCGCGCGCTTCGCGCAGGGCTTCCTCGAAGCGTTCGTAGACTTCCCAGATTTCGCCGTGGATATAGTTGTAGCCCACACTGATTCCCATGGCATAGGCGCCGATCGCCATGCCTTCGATCACCGAGTGCGGGTTGTAGCGCAGGATGTCGCGGTCCTTGAAAGTTCCGGGTTCGCCTTCGTCCGAATTGCAGACCAGATACTTCTGCCCGGTGTATCCACGCGGCATGAAGCTCCATTTCAGACCGGTCGGGAACCCGGCGCCACCGCGGCCACGCAATCCTGACTTCTTGATTTCCGCAATCACCTGTTCCGGCGTCATGCCTCCGGCAAGGATTTTTTTCAACGCTTCGTAGCCACCACGTGCCTGATAGTCGGCAAGCCGCCAGTTGAGTCCGGTCAGGCCCTTCATGAGGATGGCATCGGGACCGTAAATGTCCGGGGGAAACGGCGGCAATGGGGCGTTCACTTCTTCAAATCCTCGATCCAGGCGTCGATTTTGTCCGGCGTCATGAACGAAACCATGCTCTTGTCGTTATGCAGGCAGACGGGCGCGTCTCCGCAGGCGCCCAGGCATTCGCCTTCCTTGAGGGTAAACAATCCATCCGCCGTGGTTTCCTTGAATCCGATGCCTAGCCGGTTCTTCAGATGTTGCGCGGCCTCATTGGCGCCCGATAGTGCACACGGCAGATTGGTGCAAATCGTGATCTTGTGGCGCCCGACCGCTTGCAGGTTATACATGCCATAAAAACTCGCCACCTCGTAGACGGCAATGGCTGGCATGCCCAGATATGCGGCAACAAAGTTCATGGTCTCGGTCGAAAGCCAGCCTTTTTCATCCTGGGCAATGGTGAGCACCGCCATCACCGCTGACTGCTTTTGATTGGCGGGATACTTGGCGAGCTCGACGTCGATACGGGCCAGCGAAGCTGGCGACAGAACCAGGGGCGCGGTCATGCACAACTCTCTTGTCGATTCATCCTGCAAAAGGCAATTGAATCACGGAGTGCACGGTCTGCACGGAGAAATTCCGAAAACTTATATCGCTCCAGCCTGTTACACGGATGATGAACGCAAAAAGTAAAAAGTCTCGGTGTTTTACTCCGTGATCTCCGTGTTCTCCGTGATTCAACAGCTCTTTTTAGGCTCATCGGTCCACCTCGCCAAACACGATGTCCTGGGTGCCGATGATCGCCACCACATCGGAGATCATGTGGCCCCGCGACATTTCATCGAGCGCGGCCAGATGAACAAAACCCGGCGCCCGGATCTTGATCCGGTAGGGTTTGTTGGCACCGTCGGAAATCAGGTAAATGCCGAATTCTCCCTTGGGGGCCTCGACCGCCGCATAGGTCTCTCCGGGCGGCACATGCATGCCTTCTGTGAATAGCTTGAAGTGATGAATCAGCTCTTCCATATTTTTCTTCATGTCCACTCGCGAGGGCGGCGCCACCTTGTGGTCGTCCACCATCACGGGGCCGGGATTTGCGCGCAGCCAGTCGATACATTGCCTGATGATGCGATTGGACTGGCGCATCTCTTCGATGCGCACCAGGTAACGGTCGTAACAGTCGCCGTTGGTGCCCAAGGGAATGTCGAATTCCATCCGGTCGTAGACTTCGTAGGGCTGTTTCTTGCGCAGATCCCAGGCGATACCCGAACCGCGCAACATCGGGCCGGTGAAACCCAGGGCGAGCGCGCGTTCGGGCGATACCACGCCAATGCCCACCGTGCGCTGTTTCCAGATCCGGTTATCGGTAAGCAGGGTTTCGTATTCGTCGACCAGCGTCGGGAAACGGCGCGTGAAATCCTCGATGAAATCGAGCAGCGAGCCGCGGCGATTATCGTTGAGTTTATGCACCGCCGCCGCGTTGTGAATTTTCGAGGCCTGATACTGCGGCATGGTGTCGGGCAGGTCGCGATACACCCCGCCAGGACGGTAATACGCGGCATGCAGGCGGGCACCGGATGCCGCCTCGTAGCAGTCCATCAGGTCTTCGCGTTCGCGAAAGCAATACAGGAACACCGTCATGGCGCCCACGTCGAGCGCATGGGCGCCCAACCACAGCAGATGATTGAGCACGCGGGTAATTTCGTCGAACATCACCCGGATGTACTGCGCGCGCAAAGGCACTTCGATGCCCAGCAACTTCTCGATCGCCATGACATAGGCGTGTTCATTGCACATCATCGAGACGTAATCGAGCCGGTCCATGTAAGGCACCGACTGCAGGAAGGTCTTGTGCTCGGCGAGTTTCTCAGTGGCACGATGCAACAGGCCGATATGCGGGTCGGCGCGCTGGATGACTTCGCCATCGAGTTCCAGCACCAGCCGCAACACGCCGTGCGCGGCCGGATGCTGCGGCCCGAAATTCATCGTGTAGTTTCTGATTTCAGCCACGGCTTTTCACGCCATTGGAAATTCGGCGAAAAACAAAAGCGTTTGATGCGAAGGGCGCAAAGAAAAGCAGGCAAGACGCAAAGAAAATCCTTGCGTAAACGGATGCGTTCCAGTCTCCGAGAAGTCGCCCTTCCTTTGCGTTCTTTCTTTTCACTTTGCGTCTTTGCGTTGAAAGCTTTTTTCTTTACTCGACGTCGCCGTAATTGGCTTCGCGCACCACACGCGGCACGATTTCCCGCGGCTCGATGCTCACCGGCTGATAGATCACCCGGCGCTGTTCGGGGTCGTAGCGCATTTCGACGTGGCCGGAGAGCGGGAAGTCCTTGCGAAACGGGTGTCCGATGAAGCCGTAGTCGGTGAGAATGCGCCGCAAATCGGGATGGCCGGGAAACACGATGCCAAACAAATCGAAAGTCTCGCGCTCGAACCAGTTGGCCGAGGGCCAGATCCCGACGACCGAATCCACGGAGGGTAATTCCTCGTCCGGGGCATACACCCGCAGCCGCAGCCGCTGATTCAGCCGCACCGATAACAGGTGATAGACCACCGCAAATCGCCCCGCGGCGCCGGCGTGAGCGGCGAATTGACTGTAATCCACCCCGCACAGATCGATCAGTTGCTCGAAGCCGAATTCGGCCTCGTCGCGCAGACGGGTGGCAACCGGCAACAAGTCGGCGGCATTGATCACCAGCGTCAACTCGCCCTTTAGCAAATCGAGCTTGACGACCTGCGGTCCCAGTGCCGTCTTCAGATTGTCGGAGAGTGTTTCCAGGCGACCGGGCATCTTGTTCAGCGCGCGATGGTATTGGTGCGGCGAATCTTGTTCTGCAACTGAATGATGCCGTAGAGCAGCGCCTCCGCCGTCGGCGGACAGCCTGGAACATAAACATCGACCGGAACGATGCGGTCGCAACCGCGCACCACGGAATAGGAATAATGGTAGTAACCCCCGCCGTTGGCGCAGGAGCCCATGGAAATCACCCAACGCGGCTCGGCCATCTGGTCATAGACCTTGCGCAGCGCCGGGGCCATCTTGTTGCACAGCGTGCCGGCCACGATCATGACATCGGATTGACGCGGGCTGGGTCGGAACACCACCCCGAAACGATCAAGGTCATAGCGCGCCGCCCCGGCGTGCATCATTTCCACGGCGCAACAGGCCAACCCGAAGGTCATCGGCCACATGGAACCGGTGCGCGTCCAGTTGATGAGCGTGTCCAGCGAGGTGGTGACAAAACCTTTGTCTGGGATGCCTTCGATGCTCATTGCGACACCCCGCATTTCAATCCCATTCTAGTGCGCCTTTTTTCCATTCGTAGACAAATCCGACAATCAGGATGAATAGAAACACCACCATGGAGAGGAAACCGAACATGCCGATTTCCTTGAACACCACGGCCCAGGGGAAAAGGAAGGCGATTTCCAGGTCGAACAGAATAAAAAGAATGGCGACCAGGTAATAACGCACATCGAATTTCATGCGCGCGTCTTCGAAGGCTTCGAATCCGCATTCGTAGGGTGAAAGTTTTTCGCTATCCGGCCGGTGCACGCCCAACAAGCGGCTCAATATCGCACCGCCCAGCGGCAATGCAGCACCGAAGGCCAAACCTACGGCAATGAACATCAAAATCGGAAAATACTGCTCAAGCATTGACCGTTCTCATCCCGCCACTGGCGGAATCTGGTTTGATTGCGGGTCGGAAGGGCCATGGCCTCCTGGGCGCCATCCGGACAAAGCATTACGTCTCTGGTGCCGACGGGGAGACTCGAACTCCCACGGGTTACCCCACCACCCCCTCAAGATGGCGTGTCTACCAATTTCACCACGTCGGCGAACAAACTTACTGCCACGCCGTTCCACCCGTCATTCCCAATAACGGCGGCCCGGCGCGAATATTCATATTGCCTACTTCGGCACCTCGCCGGCTTTGGAGTCGCCGGCCGCGGGCGCCGTCGGAGTTTCAGTGCCTGCCATGGGCGGAGCCGCAGGGTTATCCTGGTGCGTGGACATCACCCCTTCGGGACGATTCTGACTTCCAGAAATAAAGGTCAGCCCAAGACTGGTCAGAAAAAATACCGTCGCCAACACGCCGGTAGTGCGGCTCAAAAAATTCGCCGAACCACTGGAGCCGAACAGGCTGCCTGCCGATCCGCTGCCAAAGGCCGCGCCCATGTCCGCTCCCTTGCCATGTTGCAACAACACCAGGCCGATGACGCCAAGCGCCGCCAGCACATGAAGAATCAATACCAGAGTATGCATAGTCTTTCCGCCGCGTTAAGCCTCTGCCGCCTGGCAGATGGCATCAAATTCCCTGGCTATCAGCGATGCTCCGCCGATCAAGCCTCCGTCAACATCCGGCATCGAAAATAAGCCGGCCGCATTGGCCGACTTGACGCTCCCTCCGTACAGCAGGGATATCGCCTCTGCTACCGAACCGTCCAGCCGCGCCAGCACCGAGCGCAGATAGGCATGGACTGCCTGGACCTGCGCCGGCGTTGCCGTTTTCCCCGTTCCAATTGCCCACACCGGCTCATAGGCCAGGACCGATGATTTGAGTCCCGATGCACCCAATTCGCTCGCCACTTCAGACAACTGCCGTTCCACAACCGCTTCGGTGCGGCCTTGTTCCCGCTCCGCCAGCGATTCTCCCACACATACAATCGGCACCATGCCTTCCGCCAGGACGCGTCTCGCCTTGAGAGCGACGCTGCGGTCGTTGTCCCCATAAAACTGCCGGCGTTCGGAATGTCCAACAATGACATATCGGCAACCAAACTCGCGCAACATCGCCACCGATACTTCCCCGGTAAAAGCGCCCTGGGCGTGTTCACTGGCATTTTGGGCGCCCCACGTGGCAGGCGATCCGTCTAGCGCGGCCCGTGCTTGGGCCAGATAAGGGAAGGGCACACAAACAGCCACCGACGACTTGCGCAGCGCCGCCGCAGTCTGGGCAACGCTGCTCAACAGGCCGGCATTCTCGGAGAAACTGCCGTGCATCTTCCAGTTTCCGACCACCAACCGCGTCCGCATGCATCAACCCGCCGATTTAACTGCGGGATTTTACCCGTCTGGCGAAGGGAGGGTCAATCTGACACGAAGAAGTTCGGGGGGCAGGCCTGATGTGGATAAGCATCCACGGGGCCAAATAGGGGTCGAGAAGACGTTTTTGCCCGGCACACACACCGCGATTCGGCACCGCATCAAAGGCGCCGGCCGGACAATTTCGGGCGAAGCTCAGCCAAAGCGGCCGGTGATATAGTCCTCTGTGGCCTTGATTCTGGGCTTGATGAAAATTGTGTCCGTGGCGTCGAACTCGATCATTTCACCCAGGTACATGTAAGCCGTGAAATCGGACACCCGGGCCGCCTGCTGCATATTGTGGGTGACGATCAGGATGGTGACCTTATCCTTGAGATCCGCGATGAGTTGTTCGATGCTCGCCGTGGCAATGGGGTCCAGCGCCGACGTGGGCTCGTCGAACAACAGGATCTCGGGTTCGGTGGCCAGCGCCCGCGCAATACAAAGCCTTTGTTGCTGGCCGCCGGAGAGATTGAAGGCCAGTTCGTCGAGCCGGTCTTTCACCTCTTCCCAAAGCGCCGCGCCGCGCAAGGCCTGTTCGACTTTTTCGTCGAGAATGGCAACGGCTCGCACGCCCCGCACCCGCAGCCCATAGGCTACGTTTTCGTAAATCGATTTCGGAAAGGGATTGGGTTTCTGGAAAACCATGCTGATGCGCATGCGCACTTCGATCGGATCGACCTGCGGATTGAGCAGATCGGTATTGTCCGGGTGCAGCCGGATTTCCCCCTGATACCGATTGCCCGGATACAGATCGTGCATCCGGTTGAAACAGCGCAAATAGGTGGATTTGCCGCAGCCCGAGGGGCCGATCAAGGCGGTGACCTGCTTCTCGTAGATCGGCATGTTAATGCCTTTGAGCGCCTGGAAAGCCCCGTAGTAAAAGCTCAGGTTGATGGATTCCGCCTTGAGCACCCGCCCGGTGTCCGCTCCGTTGGTAATTTTGGTCATGGAGTTCTTTCTCACCACTTGATGTTTTTTCTGAGCCGGTAGCGAATGTAGATTGCCAGGGCATTCATGGACAGCGTCATGACTACCAGCACCATTCCGGCCGCTGCCGCGTTTTGGTGAAACGCGGCCTCGGGACGCGATGTCCAGTTGAACATCTGGATGGGCATGACGGTAAACGGCGCAAACAGCCAGTCGAAAATTCCCGCCGGCGGATCGCCGGTGAGTGGCGCTGGCGGCAGAAAGGCAATAAACGTCAGCGCACCAATGGTAATAATGGGTGCGGTTTCGCCGATCGCGCGCGCCATTCCGATGATGACCCCGGTCAAAATACCCGGCAAGGAATACGGCAGGATGTGGTCGGCGGTGGTTTGCCATTTCGTCGCGCCCAGCGCGTAAGCACCCTCCCGAATCACCGACGGAATGGAACGGATGGATTCGCGAGTGGCCACGATGACAATCGGCAGAATCAGCAAAGCCAATGTCAGGCCGGCGGACAGAATGCTCTGGCCCAGGCCAAACTGGTAAACAAACAGTCCCAGCGCCAGCAGGCCGTACACGATCGAAGGCACCCCGGCAAGATTGGTGACGTTGATTTCGATCAGGTCGGTGACCCAGTTTTTCGGCGCGTATTCCTCAAGATAGACCGCTCCCGCGACACCGAGCGGCACCGCGGTGGCCGCCGTGACCACCATGACCAGAGTGCTGCCCACCCACGCGGAGAGAATGCCGGCTTGATCGGGACGACGCGAAGGAAAATTAGTGAAAAAATCCCAGGACAATCGCCCGGCGCCATCGATGGCCATGCCGGCAAACAGGGTGACAAACGTCAACACGCCGATCATCAGCGCAAAAACTCCTATCAAGGCAAAAATCAGATCCCAACGCTTGTGTCGCGCGATCAAGTCCCGGATTTCCGCCACTGTCATGTCCGCCACGGCGCGCTCCTCAATAGGCCTGGCGGAAGCGCCGCTTCAGCACGTGTCCGACGACATTAAAAAACAGAGTCAGCAGCATGAGCGTGAGACCGGCGGCAAAAATCGTCTGATATCCGATGCTGCCATGGGGAAGATCGCCGAGCGCGACCTGCACGATATAGGCGGTAATGGTCGCGGCCGGTTCCGCCGGATTCCAGGTCAGATTCGGCTGCATGCCGGCCGAGACCGCCAGAATCATGGTTTCGCCCACGGCGCGGGAGATACCCAGAATATAGGCAGCCGCGATGCCGGAAAAGGCGGCCGGCGTCACCACACGAATGGCCGTCTGAAAACGGGTTGCCCCCATCGCATAGGAGCCCTCGCGCATCGCCATTGGCACCGAACGCATCGCGTCTTCGGACACCGAGCTGACGTAGGGAATGATCATGATGCCCATGACCAATCCAGCCGACAGAAGATTGAATCCCGGCAGCGACGGGAAAAAAAACTGCAAGGCCGGGGTGACATACAGCAGCGCGAAATAGCCATAGACAATAGTGGGCACCCCGCCGAGCAACTCGAGGAAGGGTTTGGCAATTTCGCGCACCGAGAAAGGAGCGAATTCCGACAGATAAATGGCGATGATGGTCCCTAGCGGGATCGCGACGGCCAAGGCCACCAGGGAACTGACCAGGGTGCCGGACAGCAGCACCATGATTCCGTAGTGGGCGTCGTCGAACAGCGGGGTCCACTGGTTGTCGGTCAGAAAATCGACCAGCGATATCTGCTGGAAAAACTGGTAGGACTCGCTGACCAGCACCACCACAATGCCGACTGTGACCAGGACCGACACCGAAGCCGCCAGAAACAACAACGCTTCGATCAGGCGCTCGCGGACATGCCGGGTTCTCCGTTTTGCAAGCCGCGCGCTGACAACGTAATCCGCCAAGATATTAGAGTTATATGAGTGGGCAACGGAGCTCATGGATGACAAGAGCTGGTTGGCATTATTACAGATTTGACGGCGCAGGAAGCTGCGCCGTCAAAACCGACTAAGAGGGGCTGGCGCCTGGGGCGAACGGGCGCTTCGGCCTTACAGCTTGGCTTCCAGTTTCATCAACTGTTCGATCGTCAAGCCGACCTTGTTTTCGCCGCCGAACTTGGTGCCCAGCACTTTTTTCCCCACATGTTCGACGTTGTAAGCGTATCCGGCAGCCGGCAGCGGGACGTATTTGACTTCCCGCACCAAGCTGTCGGCGTTTTTCATGTAGAAAGCGATGAACTCCCTGACTTCCGGGCGATCCAGCGACTTGGCGTTGATGTAGATAAATATCGGTCTGGACAGCGGCTGATAGGTGCCGTTCATGACCGTTTCGGCCGAGGGCAATACGCCCTTACCGCCGACCTTGTCGGTTACCGCGACGGCCTGCAGCTTGTCTTTGTTTTCCGTGTAATAGGCCAGCCCGAAGAACCCCAGGGCGTTCTGATCGCGTGAGACGCCCTGAACCAGCACGTTGTCGTCTTCCGAGGCGGTGAAATCCCCGCGGCTGGCTTTGGCCTTGCCGTTGATGGCTTCGGTGAAGTAGTCGAAAGTACCGGAGTCGGCGCCTGCGCCGAACAACTTCAAGGGCGCATCGGGGAACGCCGGATTGACCTGCTTCCATTTGGTCACCTTGCCTTGCGCGACCGGCTCCCACATTTTTTTCAGATCCGCGACAGTGAGCGTCTGCGCCCATTTGTTTTCGGGATGAATTACGACGGTCAAGGCATCATAGGCGACCGGAAGCTCGATGTACTCCACGCCAGTTTTCCGGCATTCGTCCATTTCCTTCTTGAGAATCGGCCGCGAGGCATTGGAGATGTCGGTTTCGCCGCGGCAGAATTTCTTGAAACCGCCGCCGGTCCCGGAAATTCCGACGGTCACTTTGATCTTGCCCTTGGTGGAGCGCTGGAAGTCCTCGGCCACCGCCTCGGTGATCGGGAAAACAGTGCTGGACCCGTCGATTTTGACTAACTGGGCAGCGGCAGGCAACGCCACAGCGCCCAGAGCGCTTGTCAGAGCAAATGCGACTACCGCATAACGAATAAGACTGTTCATGAACTCCCCCTATTGGCTGCAATCGATCTCATCGAGAATTGCCGCCATCTTAGGCGGGATTTGTGACAGTTTGATTGCAAGTCCCGAAACGCCGCTGCAGGATGCTTATGCAGCGGCTCGAAGCGTGATGGTTTGGGCAAGCGACTTGGCCAGTGCGGAAATGGCGTCCCGGCCTTCGCCTTCAACCATGACCCGGATGACAGGCTCGGTTCCGGAGGCGCGCAACAGCACCCGGCCCCGGCCCTTGAGGCTCGTTTCGGCCGCCGCCAGAGCTCCCTGAATTTCGCGATCGGCCTTGAAATCGAAGCCGCGCGCAATTTTGACGTTGATGAGCACCTGGGGGTACAAGGTCAGGTCGGCGCACAAATCGCCCAGCAGACGGCCTTCGACTCTCAATGCATGCAGGACTTGAAGCGCGGAAACGATGCCATCGCCGGTGGTGTGTTTATCCAGACAGATGATGTGCCCGGAATTTTCGCCCCCGAGCTGCCAACCCTTCTCGACCAGCTTTTCGAGTACGTAACGATCACCCACCGCGGAACGTGCAAAGCCGATGCCCCGCGCGGCAAGGGCTTGTTCCATGCCCAGGTTGGTCATCAGCGTGCCGACAACCCCGCCATCGAGTAGACCTTGCTTCTGCCGGAATGCGGCGATCACGTAGAGCAACTGGTCGCCATCGAAAACGCGCCCGCTGGCATCCGCCATCAAAAGCCGATCGCCGTCGCCATCGAATGCGATGCCCAGGTGCGCACCTTCGCGCCGGACACTCTCGGACAGCACCTCGGGGCGATTGGTGCCACCATCGCGGTTGATATTCAAACCATCGGGTTGCGCGCCCGTGGACACCACGTCCGCGCCCAATTCGTGAAACACATGCGGTGCAATGTGATAGGTCGCGCCATGGGCACAGTCCACCAGGATTTTCATCCCCCGCAGATCGAGGCTTGAGGGAAAGGTGCTCTTGCAAAATTCAATATAGCGCCCGGCTGCGTCGTTGATCCGTCGCGCCTTGCCCAGTTGCGCCGAAGGCATGGTTTCCAGCGGCGCATCGATTTGCGCCTCGATGGCGTGTTCCACCGAGTCGGGAAGTTTGTTGCCGTCGCCGGAAAAAAACTTGATGCCGTTGTCTTCGAAAGCATTGTGCGAGGCCGAAATCACGATACCGGCTTGCAGCCTCAAGGCCCGTGTCAGATAGGCCACCGCCGGCGTGGGCATCGGCCCGGCCAGATAGATATCCACACCGGCCGCCGACAGACCGGCTTGCAGCGCCGATTCCAGCATGTAGCCGGAAATCCGCGTGTCTTTCCCGATCAAGACCGCAGGATGCTCTGCGCCCGGCAGAGCGCTTCCCGCCGCCAAAACCTTGCCCGCGGCGTAGCCCAAATGCATGACAAATTCCGGGGTAATCGGCGCTTCGCCAACCCTGCCCCGAATGCCATCGGTACCGAAATATTTTCTGGACATAATGAGTAATCCTAAAATCCGCACCACAGAGACACAGAGGCACGGAGAAGAACGAGATATCAATCAGTTGTCGTGCCAGCAGTATTCGCCTTTTTCGTGAGTAAGCGGATAAGGGCAACAATTTGTTTTTCTCCGTGCCTCTGTGCCTCTGTGGTTCAAATGCTTTTTCTGGGGTAATTCGTGAAGAGACCGGTATTCTATCCAAGCCTTAAAGTGTGGCGCCGTCGGCAGGACGACTGGCTTGAAACACGGCCACGGCATCGCGGGTCGCCGCCACATCGTGAACGCGGAGCAGACGTGCGCCATTTTGTAATGCCACCATGGCCAATGCGATACTCCCCGGCAGGCGCTGCTCCACGCTGCGCCCGGTCAGCGCCTTGAGCAGGGATTTCCGCGATAGCCCGGCATAGATCGGCACGCCGAGGCAGCCAAATTCCCGCAGGCGGCTTAACAATTCGAAATTGTGCTCGCGAGTTTTGCCGAAGCCGAAACCGGGGTCCACGACGATTCGCTGCCTCGCGATACCCGATTGCAGCGCCGCCTCAATCCGTTGCCGGAGAAACTCCAGCACTTCGCCCACCACATCCTTGTAAGCCGGTTGCTCCTGCATGGTCCGCGGCTCGCCTTGCATGTGCATCAGACAGACCGCGGCCTGGCTATTCAACACAGCTTCGAGCGCTCCAGGCGAGCGCAACGCGTAAATGTCGTTGATCATCGACGCCCCCGCCGCAATCGCCTTCGATATCACTTCAGGCTTGCAGGTATCCACCGAGATCGGCACCGGGCTCGGCGCAAATTTCTCCACCACGGGCAACACACGCCGCAGCTCCTCCTCGGCGCTGATCGGAGTTGCGCCGGGGCGCGACGATTCCCCTCCCACATCAAGAATGTCGACACCTTCGTCGATCAAACGCTGCGCATGATCGTTGGCCTGCTGCGCGCCAAAAAACCGACCACCATCCGAAAATGAGTCGGGCGTGACGTTGACAACACCTACAATCAGCGGGCGTTCGAGCGGGAGAATGAAGCGGCCAGCATGAAGAGTGGGGTGAGGCGTGAGGCGTAAGGCGTGAGGGGTTCCCAACTTATTACGACTGCCGCTTGGTTCGCTTGTCCGTTTATCAAAGAAAAACAAAAAGGGTGAGGACTTTACGCCTCACCCCTCGCGCCTCACCGCCCTCTCAGGTTCCCTGCGCCGGAGACGCCGCGGGGGCCGCGGCCGGAGCATTGCCCTGAGGTGCCGTAGGCGGCGGCGGGGTTCCGGCGGGCTTGGGTGGTCTCGGCGGTTTCCCTGCCATGATGTCGTTGATCTGGTCGGCATCGAGGGTTTCCCATTCGAGCAATGCCTTCGCCATCGCTTCGACTTTTTCCCGGTTTTCCTCAATGAGCTTGCGTGCCACACCGTATTGCTCGTCGATGATGCGGCGGATTTCCGCGTCCACCTGCTGCATCGTGGCTTCGGAGACGTTCTTGTGGGTGGTGATCGAACGCCCCAGGAACACTTCGCCCTCGTTTTCCCCGTACACCATCGGCCCGAGATGATCGCTCATGCCCCACTGCGTCACCATCCGGCGCGCCATTTCGGTCGCCCGCTCGAAATCGTTGGAAGCCCCGGTGGTCATCTGATTCATGAACAACTCCTCGGCGATGCGTCCGCCGAACAAAACCGAAATGTTCTGCAACAGGTGCTCCCGGTCCATGCTGTAGCGGTCTTCCTGGGGCAATTGCATGGTGAGGCCCAGGGCCCGACCACGCGGAATGATAGTGACCTTGTGGACAGGATCGGTTCGCAACAACAACTTCGCAACAACCGCGTGACCCGACTCGTGATAAGCGGTATTGCGCCGCTCATGCTCGGGCATGACCATGGATTTGCGCTCCGCGCCCATCATGATCTTGTCCTTGGCGCGCTCGAAGTCGTCCATATCCACCAGGCGCTTGTTGCTGCGCGCGGCAAACAAGGCCGCCTCGTTGACCAGATTGGCCAGATCGGCGCCGGAGAATCCCGGGGTGCCGCGGGCAATGATGTCCGGGCGCACATCCGGTGCCGCCGGAACTTTGCGCATGTGGACCATGATGATCTGCTCACGCCCACGAATATCCGGCAAAGGCACCACCACCTGGCGGTCGAAGCGTCCCGGACGCAAAAGTGCCGGATCCAGCACGTCTGGACGGTTGGTCGCGGCAATCACGATCACGCCCACCCCGGTTTCAAACCCATCCATTTCCACCAATAACTGGTTAAGGGTCTGCTCGCGCTCATCGTTGCCGCCGCCCAAACCCGCGCCGCGCTGACGGCCGACCGCGTCGATTTCGTCGATGAAAACAATACAGGGTGCTTGTTTCTTGGCCTGTTCGAACATGTCGCGTACCCGTGCCGCGCCGACACCCACAAACATTTCGACGAAATCCGAACCGGAAATCGAGAAAAACGGCACTTTTGCCTCACCCGCGATGGCTCGGGCAAGCAGGGTCTTGCCGGTGCCGGGGGAGCCCACCAGCAACACGCCGCGCGGAATACGGCCGCCAAGTTTCTGGAATTTGCCGGGATCGCGCAGAAATTCCACCAATTCGGCAACTTCCTCCTTGGCTTCCTCGCAACCCGCCACATCGGCAAAAGTCACCGGGTTGGTCGATTCGTCCATCAGGCGCGCCCGGCTCTTCCCAAAGGAAAATGCCCCGCCGCGGCCGCCGCCCTGCATTTGGCGCATGAAAAAAATCCACACCCCGATCAGCAACAGCATCGGGAACCAGGAAACGAAGATATTCATCAGTAGCGACGGCTCTTCATCCGGCTTGGCCTCGATCAGGACACCGGCCTTAAGCAGGTCCGACACCAGCCATACGTCCGAAGGCGGGGAATAGGTGATGAATTTCCGGCCATCGGTTCTGACGCCCTTCAGCACCCGGCCTTCGATCGTGACCTTGGCGACATTGCCCTGCTTCACCTCGTCGATGAACTGGGAGTATTCCATCGAGGCACTTTGCTGCTGCTTGTTATTGAACTGCTGGAATACCGTCATCAGCACCAGCGCAATCACCAGCCAGATCGCCACGTTCTTAATCAGATTGTTCATTTTCCTTCGTCACCACGGGCTGCGCCCGCCAAAAATGCATCGCACAATTCTATTCCTAATCCGCTGCGTCCGCCGCTTGCCGCAGGCTGGCAGGTTTCTCCGGATTTCTTGCCTTGGCCAATAAATAAAGCTCGTTCGAACGATCCCTTGACGCCTTGGGTTTTCGCACGGCTACCGACATGAAATGGGCCGCAAGTTGCGCCCGAAATTCGTCCAACCCGGCGCCCTGGAAAACTTTGACCAGTAAGTTGCCGCCCGGTTTCAGCCATCGTTGACAGAATTCCAGCGCCAGTTCGGCTAGATGCACCGAGCGTGCCTGATCCACCATCGCGATTCCCGAGATATTGGGGGAAAGATCCGAAACCACAAGGTCTGCCTGACGGCCGGCCAATTCATATTCCAGCCGGCGCAGGGTATCATCCTGCCCAAAATCGCCTTTCAGGATTTTTACGCCGGGAATGGGCGAAATATCGAGGACGTCCACGGCAATGACTGCCCCGGAAGGGCCCACCCGCGGCGCCATGATTTGGGACCAGCCGCCGGGCGCGGCGCCCAGGTCGACCACTGTCATACCGGGGCGCAGCAGTTTGTCCTTGTCGACAATTTCGTCCAGCTTGTAAGCCGAACGCGAGCGGTAGCCTTCCTTTTGCGCCTTGCGAACAAAAGGGTCCGTGACATGCTCATGCATCCATGCCTTGCTGGTCTTGGTTCTTGCCATCGCCTGCTATTTTCTTTTAAAGGAGAATTCCGTGCCTCAAGTTCTATCCACCGCCCAACGTCAGGCACTCAAAGCCCGTGCCCATCCACTCGAAGCGGTCGTGGCGATCGGCAATGCGGGCCTGACGCCCCAGGTTCTGAAGGAAATCGATGTGAGTTTATCGGCCCATGAATTAATCAAGATCCGGGCTGGCGGAGACCGCGAAGAGCGCGAATCGCTCCTGCAACGAATTTGCGACGAGCTTGACGCGGGCGCCGTTCAGCATATCGGCAAGTTACTGGTGGTCTACCGCCCGGCTCCCGAAGGCAAGGCGCCCGCACCCTCCACAAAGCGCCGCAAACCAAAGCGACTACTCAAGCGAAACTTTCAGAATCGCCCCTGAATTGAGGATCGAGGGTCTTACACCCTTCACCCTTCCCTTCACCCTTCACTCATTCACGCTTTCACTCATTCACTTCCCAGCCGAATTCCGGATCGAGATAAACAATACCTGCCGCCGCTATAAATACCGGACGTCGAGGATTTCGTACTCCTTGATCCCCGCCGGGGCCTTGACCTCAGCCACGTCGCCGGAGTATTTGCCGATCAGGGCGCGTGCAATCGGGGAACTGATGGAAATTTTCCCGCTTTTTATGTTGGCCTCATCGTCGCCGACAATCTGGTAGGTGACGTGTTCGCCGCTGCCGACCTCTTCGAGTTCCACGGTTGCGCCAAACACGCAGCGCCCGTCGGTATCCAGGTGGGCTGGATCGATGATCTGGGCATTGGCGAGCTTGGATTCCAGTTCGACGATGCGACCCTCGATAAATCCCTGCCTTTCCTTGGCCGCGTCGTATTCGGCGTTTTCCGATAAATCGCCGTGCGAACGCGCCTCCTGGATGGCGGCGATGACCTTGGGACGCTCGGAAGTCTTCAGATGATGCAACTCGGCGCGCAGCAATTCGGCGCCTTTTACGGTAAGCGGAACCTTGTTCATGGTCATTGTCCTTAGCTCAATCGCCGGTTAGGGCAGGGTGGCGTGCAATTCTTGCATCGAATACGCATTCAGTTCCCGCATCTCCCGCATGCCGACACAGGCGGCCCGGGCACCGGCGATGGTGGTGAAATAGGTCACCCGGCCCTGCAAGGCCGAGCGACGAATGGAATACGAATCCTGGATGGCCGAGCGGCGGTCTTCGACCGTGTTGACGATCAACGCGATCTCGCCGTTCTTGATCATATCGACGATATGCGGCCGGCCTTCCGCCACTTTGTTCACCGGGACAACCGCCAAACCGGCCTCGGCCAATGCCGCCGCGGTACCGCGGGTGGCAAGCACCTCGAATCCGAGCTGGTGCAGATCGCGGGCAATGGCAATCGCCCGGGGCTTGTCGAAATTGCGCACACTGATAAACACCTTGCCCTGCGTTGGCAATTTGACGCCCGCGGCCAGTTGCGACTTGACGAAGGCTTCCGCAAAAGTGGCACCCACCCCCATCACCTCGCCGGTGGATTTCATTTCCGGCCCGAGAATGGTGTCCACCCCGGGGAATTTAATGAACGGGAACACCGCCTCCTTCACCGAATAAAAAGGCGGTATCACTTCGCGATCGCAGTTTTGCTTCTTCAGCGTAATGCCCGCCATGCAGCGGGCGGCAATCTTGGCCAGGGGCATGCCGGTGGCTTTCGACACAAAAGGCACCGTGCGCGAAGCGCGCGGATTGACTTCCAGCACGAATACCACCCCGTTCTGGATGGCAAACTGCACGTTCATCAAACCCACCACCTTGAGCGCCTTGGCCATGGCTACCGTCTGCCGCCGCAGCTCGTCGATCAGTTCTTTCGACAAACTGAAAGGCGGCAACGAACAGGCCGAATCGCCGGAGTGCACGCCGGCCTGTTCGATATGCTCCATGATGCCGCCGATAAAAACCTCATCACCATCGCTTAGCGCGTCAACATCCACCTCTATCGCATCGTTCAAAAAGCGATCGAGCAGTACCGGGGAATCGTTGGATACCTTTACGGCCTCGCGCATATAACGCTCGAGATCGCGCTGCTCGTGCACGATTTCCATCGCCCGCCCGCCCAGCACGTAAGACGGCCGCACCACCAGCGGATAACCAATTTCCCGGGCCAGGGCAAGGGCGGCTTCCGGGTTGCGCGCAGTTCGATTGGGCGGCTGCTTCAAGCCCAGGTCATGAAGCAATTTCTGGAAGCGCTCGCGGTCTTCCGCGCAGTCGATCATGTCCGGACTGGTGCCGATGATCGGAACCCCATTGGCATCCAGATCTTCGGCAAGCTTGAGCGGCGTTTGCCCACCGTACTGGACGATAACGCCGAAAGGTTTTTCAACCGCGACGATTTCCAGCACATCCTCCAGGGTCAAGGGCTCGAAATACAAGCGATCCGAGGTGTCGTAGTCGGTCGATACGGTTTCCGGATTGCAGTTGACCATGATGGTCTCGAATCCGTCTTCGCGCAGCGCCAGTGCGGCATGCACGCAACAATAGTCGAATTCGATGCCCTGTCCAATGCGATTGGGTCCGCCCCCGAGCACCATGATTTTCTTGCGTTGCGTGGGCCTCGCCTCGCACTCTTCCTCATAGGTGGAGTACATGTAGGCGGTACGGGTGTCGAATTCCGCGGCGCAGGTATCCACCCGCTTGTAAACCGGACGGACTTTCAGATCCCAGCGTTTTGCGCGCACCGCGTCCTGGGTCGCATTCAACAACTTGGCGAGCCGGCGGTCGGAAAATCCCGCGCGCTTGAGGCTACGCAGCAAAAACTCGTCCATATCGCCGACGCGTTTTCCGGCCAGTGCCTTTTCCTGACGGATGATGTCTTCGATCTGCGCCAGGAACCAGGGGTCGATTTTAGTGAGCTGGTGAATCTCCCCCAGGCTCAAGCCGATGCGAAAAGCGTCGGCTAAATAAAGTATGCGATCGGGCCCGGCATCGGCAAGTTCGGTCTCGATGAGTTCGCGGTCCGTGGTCTTTTCGTCGAATCCGTCGATGCCGGTTTCCAGCCCGCGCAAGGCTTTTTGCATCGATTCCTGGAAAGTCCGGCCGATTGCCATCACCTCCCCGACGGACTTCATCTGAGTGGTCAGACGCGAATCGGCCTGGGGAAATTTCTCGAAGGCGAAGCGCGGAATCTTGGTCACCACGTAGTCGATGCTGGGCTCGAAGGAGGCCGGCGTTGCACCGCCCGTGATGTCGTTGCGCAACTCATCCAGCGTATAACCGACCGCGAGTTTGGCCGCCACCTTGGCGATCGGAAAACCGGTCGCCTTCGAGGCCAGAGCGGAGGAGCGCGACACGCGGGGATTCATCTCGATAATCACCATGCGCCCGTCCTGCGGATTGATGCCGAACTGCACGTTCGAACCGCCGGTATCGACGCCGATCTCGCGTAAACAGGCGATCGAGGCGTTGCGCATGATCTGGTATTCCTTGTCGGTCAGCGTCTGCGCCGGGGCCACCGTGATCGAATCGCCGGTATGAATGCCCATCGGATCGAGATTCTCGATGGAACACACGATGATGCAGTTGTCCTTGCGGTCCCGCACCACTTCCATCTCGAATTCTTTCCAGCCGATCACCGATTCTTCGATCAGCAATTCGTGAGTGGGCGAGGCATCCAGACCGCGTTCGCAGATGGCGACAAATTCTTCTTTGTTGTAGGCAATGCCGCCACCGGCGCCGCCCATGGTGAACGAGGGCCGAATGATGGTCGGAAATCCCACCATGGCTTGCACCTGCAATGCCTCTTCCAGGCTATGCGCGATCGACGATCGGGGACTGGCCAGCCCGATCTTGGTCATCGCTTTCTTGAATTTTTCCCGGTCCTCGGCCTTGTCGATGGCTTCGCGCGATGCGCCGATCAACTCAACGCCGTATTTTTCCAACACGCCATGTTTGGCCAGATCAAGCGCGCAATTGAGCGCGGTTTGACCGCCCATGGTCGGCAACAAGGCATCCGGGCGCTCGATGGCGATGATTTTTTCCACCATCTGCCAGGTAATCGGCTCGATATAAGTGACATCGGCCATTTCCGGATCGGTCATGATGGTCGCCGGATTGGAATTCACCAGGATCACGCGATAGTTCTCTTCGCGTAACGCCTTGCAGGCCTGGGCGCCGGAATAGTCAAACTCACAGGCTTGGCCGATTACGATCGGGCCGGCACCGATAATCAGGATACTTTTGATGTCGCTGCGTTTCGGCATGGGCTCAGCGATGCGCCTTGTTTTGTTCCATCATTGCGATGAACCGGTCGAACAGATAATCCACGTCATGGGGGCCTGGACTCGCCTCGGGATGGCCCTGGAAGCAAAAAGCCGGCTTATCGGTACGGGTAAATCCCTGCAAGCTGCCATCGAACAGGGAAACGTGGGTCACACGCGCGGTTTTCGGCAGGCTGCTGGAATCCACCGCGAAACCGTGATTCTGGCTGGTAATCATCACCCGGCCGGTTTCCAGATCTTGCACCGGGTGATTGGCGCCGTGATGGCCGAATTTCATCTTGATGGTTTTGGCGCCACTGGCCAGCGCCAGTAATTGATGCCCCAGACAAATGCCGAAGGTTGGCACGCCGGCATCGACAATCTTGCGAATGGCGGCGATCGCGTAATCGCAGGGTCCGGGGTCGCCGGGCCCATTCGACAGAAAAATGCCGTCCGGTTTGAGCGCCAGCGCCTGCTCGGCGCTTGCCTGTGCGGGCAATACGGTGAGTTTGCAACCGCGCCCTGCGAGCATACGCAGAATATTGCGTTTGACGCCGTAATCGAAGGCCACCACGTGATATTTCGCTGCCGGGGCTGTCCGGTAACCTTGGCCCAGTGCCCACTCGGCTTGTTGCCACTCATAGGGTTTTTCGCAGCTCACCACTTTGGCGAGGTCCATGCCTGCCAGGCCTGGAAAGGCGCATGCCTGGGCATGGGCAAAGGCCTCATCGACTTCGCCGCCCATCAGACAGCCGTTCTGTGCGCCTTTTTCGCGCAGGATTCGCGTCAGCTTGCGGGTATCCAGGCCGGCAATTCCTGGTATGGATTCAGATTTCAGATAGTCGGACAGATTCATCGTCCGCCGGAAATTGCTTGCCATCAGGGGCAAATCGCGAATCACCAGGCCGGAGGCATAAATTCGCGAAGACTCCACGTCTTCCGTATTGGTGCCGGTATTGCCGATATGCGGATAGGTCAGGGTCACGATCTGCCGGCAGTAGGACGGATCGGTGAGGATCTCCTGATAACCAGTCATCGCGGTATTGAATACCACTTCGCCCACCGAGTGAACCGGTGCCCCGATGGAAATGCCCCTGAACACCGTGCCATCGGCAAGGACTAGGACGGCAGGTTCCTGTTTTAGGGCGGACAAGAGATGGGCTCCCCGACTTGCGATTCAACGCCTGGACATGGAAAGCGGGAGAGGCATCCGCCCCTCCCGCTTTGAATTGGGCGCGAATTATAGAGGATTGGGCGCGTCGGTTCAATGAACGGCTGCGCAAGTGTGGGGAGTAAGTTAGTTGTCCGGTTCTGTAGCACGTAATGTGTCCGGTTTTTGGGTGAGCCATGGAAATACCCATAAGCCGGGCGCGTTGGTTACAGGAGACGCGAATCATGAGGTTTCAAGAAGCCTACACAGGCTGGCAAGATCGGCGATTGACGCAAGAAGAGGCTGGGGTAAACCCTGTAGCTCGGCGGTGGTGGGCGCACGCGCCTCCTCGAAGACCGGTTCGCCCTCGGTGTTCCGATAAACCCCATCGAGCACGAGACAATGCAGATGGATGTTCAAGTTGGCGGCCGAGCCAAAGCGCTGGATGAGAGTGACCGCGCCGGTGTCGGCTTCACTACGTTTGAGCCCCGCTTGCTTGATCAGAAAGCTCGCGATGACCCGGTGGATAATCTGCAACACCGGCGCGAGCAGTTCGGGATGGGCGGCGAAGACGATGCGCAGCGGAATGGGAAACGAGAGCACCCATTGCCTTACCGGCACGCGCGGAATGACGTGATCGACCAGATGCGCGGCGCACTCAGCCATGCGCCGCGCGCCGCACGAGGGGCAAAATCCGCGGCGCTTGCAGGAAAACGCCACCAGCTTCTCATGGGCGCACCCGGCGCAGCGCAGGCGCAGAAAGCCGTGCGCCAGGATACCGCATTCGAGAAAGGCCTCGAACTCGTCTTTGACAAACTCCGGCAAGCCCGACCCGGTTTGCGCTTCGACCTGGGCGAGAAAGGTATCGAGCTGCTCCTGG
>CAMDKM010000033.1 GCA_945900965.1 Bordetella parapertussis
CGCGCCCGTCTCGCAACCGGGCGCTTTCATTTTCAGGAACAGGCAGCCGCCATAATTTTTCCAGATTGCGCAGCGATTTCTCGACAGCGGCCTGCGAGGGGCGACGCTTCATTCTGGGCGGCATCATGCGGATTTTTTCTGCCCGCGCCGCACCCATTGGAAAAATTTCGGCTTGTCGATGAGGACGCGACTGGCTTGTTGTATGAATGCGCCCGTGCTCGCCAGACCGTTTTGCGCTTCGTTGAACCGCAACCAGCGAAGGCTTGCTTCGGTCCAGGCTGGGTTTTCTTGGGCGAATTGTCGAAAAGTGACAATTTCATTGTCGCGGACGATTTGCGCGGAGTCGGCTTCCATTTTCATCCTTTCATTAAAAGCGGGTTTTTTCATTGCGAGGTAATACATGAAACCGACAGTTGACGAAATATTGGCAAAGCACCATGCAACGTTGTACTTCGCGGTGCAATTATCGGAGCGTCGCCAGCCGATCGGGGCGACACCTAAATGAAAATCGCCTCAGAACCCGACTCTGAAGCGATTTTTCGGGAAATGAAGTTACTTAATTTCTTTTTGCTTTTGAAGTATCTGATTCACGCGGCGGCGCGTCACCGTTTTGTCTGGATATTGCTTCCCGATATAGTCGAGGATTTTGTCAACGCAGGTATTCTGTGGGTCGCCGTCGCGCTGATAGCTTCGAGCCAGGTCCAACACCAGTTTCTTGAGGTCACCGCGCCGCTCGCCACTCTTTACGCCCCACTCATACTGGTCGATTCTTCGTTCGGCTTGCTCTACTCTGATCAGATCGCCCGGCGCGGCTGCCAACATATACAGCATCAATTGTTGACAAGTGCCTTCGTTGTAATCGTGATCTGAGCAGTCGAGGCAATACCTCAGAAGTCGAGCATAGGTATAGGTCTGCGGAGTGTGGTCCGGGTCCGTGCCGTTGTGAAGCGTGTAGGCGTCCTGCGTCGTGATCTTTCGCCCTAACCCCTTCTCAATGTATCGAATGAGAAGCGGCTTGATTTGACCCTCGACTGTGTTCCGAAAGGACTCTTGATCAATGCGTAGTGCCGGCATAAGCAAAGCGGCCAGGTAGCCGATCTGCGAAGTCTCGCCCGGACGCGCGGGCGACTTCCTAACCTTGGCCATCGACCGCGGTAGAATCTGTGCTAGCCATGATGCATTCCCCCTATGTGGGTTGCGTTGTGGTCAGGCGGTCCGGGTGCTACAACACCTGCGGCCGCCGCTTCCCGGATTCCGCCGGGACGGTTAAAACCTATCCCAGTTTGAGCGCCAGGTCTTCGGCTTTCAGGTGCGTGTACCGTTTTAGCATTTGCAGCGTCTTGTGCCCGCTGATGGCCGCGACTTCCATCGGATTCAACCCGAGTTTGAAGAGGCGGGAAACCGCTTCATGCCGCAGATCGTGGAATCGCAGGTTTTCTATGCCGGCCGTCACGCAGGCGTCGTGAAAGGTATGGATGACGTTGCTTTTCTTCAGCGGGAAGACCGGTGAAGTGCCTTCGATCTGGCGCGGCAATGCCGTCAGGATGACCACGGCGCGATTCGATAGCGGCACGTCGCGTGGTTCCCCGTTCTTGGTGTCAGTCAGGCAGGCAACCCGCTTGCGCAGGTCTATGTCGCGCCAGGTCAGCGCCAGCAATTCCCCCTGCCGCATGGCGGTCTCTATTGCCAGCTCGGCCAGCGGCCGCATGTAGGGGCTTCTGCCGGTTAATTCGGCCATCAATGCGGTTTCTTCATCCGGTTCCAGGCGTCGTTTGCGTTTATTGGAGCCGCGCGGCATGGTGATGTTCGTGATCGGGTTTCGCAAACCCTCCATCCCCCATTCCTTCCTGGCTATTTCGAAAAGGTGACTGATGAGGGCTAGGTCGAGTCGAATGGTGTTATCGGCCCGGCCCTGACTGCGCCGATCATCCCTGTGCTTCGCGAAGTCGTCACCACGCAGTTGAGACAGGAAGTTCGGCGCCAAGGGATCTCGTTTCCAGAGGCTTATGCGATGTTCTTCGCGCCGCGCTCCCTTTTTTCTGGGGGTTATCTCCCGAAGGTAACGATCAAGTGCCTCGAACAGAGTAGTGCGCCCGGCTTCGGTGGATACCGCAGTTCCATCGCGGATCGCCACCTCGGTTCCCTGTATCCAGTTCTTTGCATCGGTCTTGCGGGTGAATGTCTTACTCCGATGAGGGAATCCGCGCACCCGAATCTGCGCCCGATAGGTGATCGTGCCATCACTGGTCCTGCGCTCCTGAATACCAGGAAATTTGCGTTTTTCAGTAGCCATCGGACACCTCGCTTTGACGTGTTGCACACTGTTGCGGGAAATTGTGCCGCCAGTGTGCCACGAAAACAAGTGAAGCGCAGGGGGTGTTTTCTAACTCATTGTTTTATTGGTGCCGGGAGCCGGAATCGAACCGGCACGCCTGTGAGGGCGCGGGATTTTGAGTCCCGTGCGTCTACCAGTTCCGCCATCCCGGCACGGGGCGGCAATTATCGCGGAAATGGGTACCGCCGATCAAATCGAGATTATTTGCCGGCGATTTGAGCCCAAAAAAAAGCAGTTGAATCACGGAGAACACGGAGATCACGGGGTAGAACAATGAGATAGTTGTCTTTGTGCGTTCACCTTCAGGGTGAGAGGCGACAGCAATATAAGATCTTGGATTTTCTCCGGCACCGCCGACACGGCGTTGGCGTAGCCATCCGGGGCGGGATGGCGATGCTTCGGCGCACTACCTGCAATCGGCCGACTACGTCGGTAACGTGTCCGTGTGCCGCACCGTGTGCTCCGTGATTCAATCGCCGTTCCTAGGCTGAATAGATGACCTCGGCGGCGTGGTCGATATAATGCGCCGCGTGAATACTGACGAATTCGATTACGAACTTCCTCCGCAACTCATCGCCCAGTTTCCCTCGAAAAATCGTGGAGAGTCGCGACTGCTGTGCCTGAATGCGGTGAATGGGCAGCTTGAAGACAGCGGTTTCGCGAATTTTGCCGACCACATTTCCCCAGGAGACGTTCTGGTCCTGAACGACACGCGTGTGCTCAAGGCGAGACTGGTGGGCACGCGCAGTTCCGGGGGAAAAATCGAGGCATTGGTGGAGAGGATTCTTTCTTCCAGCCGGGTCTTGACCCTATTGCGGACCAGCCACGGGGCGAAGGTGGGGCAGACCATGTGTTTTGGCGAATCCGCGGCACGGGTGGCCGAGCGCCAGGACGATTTATTCGTGCTGGAATTTGAGGAAGACGTGAGCAAAGTCCTGCAAAAAGCCGGAAAGGTGCCATTGCCGCCCTACATTCACCGGGATACGGACGGCGAAGACGAGAGTCGTTACCAGACGATTTATGCCCGCGCCCCTGGCGCAGTGGCGGCGCCCACGGCGGGCCTGCATTTCGAGCAAGACATGCTGGATCGGCTGCGGGCCAAGGGCGTGACGTGCGCGACGGTGACATTGCATGTCGGTGCAGGAACCTTCCAGCCGGTCAGGGTTGAAAAAGTGGCCGAACATGTGATGCACAGCGAATGGTATGAGGTTCCGTCTGAAACCGTACAATCTATCGAGAAAACAAAACGCTCGGGCGGCAGGGTATTTGCCGTGGGTACTACGTCCTTGAGGGCCTTGGAATCGGCGGCCAGCACCGGAGAACTGGTTCCGGGGAACGCTGAGACCCGTTTGTTCATTCGCCCCGGCTTCGATTTCCGGGTTGTGGACTGCCTTTTGACCAATTTCCATGTGCCGCGCTCGACCTTGATGATGCTGGTGAGCGCTTTTGCGGGACTGGACAACATCCGCCGGGCCTATCGGCATGCCGTCGATTCCGGATACCGGTTCCTCAGTTATGGCGACGCCATGATCATCGAGCGTACGGCACGCAAGGTGGGTGGGTCATCGCCTTGAAATTCGAAGTTCTTGCCACCGACGGGCTCGCCCGCCTTGGCCGCTTGAGTTTGCGCCATGGCGTGGTCGATACCCCGGCGTTCATGCCGGTTGGGACGTACGGTGCCGTGAAGGCGATGACCCCGGCCGATCTCGCCCGCCTGGGTGCACAAATTGTCTTGGGAAACACTTTCCATCTCTGGTTGCGGCCGGGGCTGGACGTCATAGCTGCCCACGGTGGCTTGCATCGATTCATGGGTTGGGAGGGACCGATACTCACCGACTCGGGCGGTTTTCAGGTCTTCAGCCTGGGGGCGTTGCGGGCCATCAGTGAACAGGGCGTGAGTTTTCGTTCGCCGGTCAACGGGGACGCCTGTTTTCTTTCGCCCGAGGAGTCGATGAACATTCAACGGGTGCTCGATTCCGACATCGTCATGATTTTTGACGAATGCACACCTTATCCGGCGGATGTGGCGCAAGCGGGCGATTCGATGCGCTTGTCGCTGCGATGGGCGGAGCGCAGCAAACGGGCACACGCCGGCAGTCCGAATGCCTTGTTCGGCATTGTCCAGGGGGGAATGTATGAATTGCTACGCGATGAATCGCTGGCCGGCTTGACCGGCATCGGCTTCGACGGCTACGCCATTGGAGGTCTGTCGGTCGGTGAGCCGAAGGAGGATATGTTGCGGATCCTGCGCCATACCGCGCCCAGGCTGCCGGCTACCGCGCCGCGCTACCTGATGGGCGTGGGCACCCCGCAGGATATTGTCCATGCCGTGATGAGCGGGGTGGACATGTTCGATTGTGTCCTGCCCACGCGCAATGCCCGCAATGGCTGGATATTTACCCGGGCCGGCGTCATTCGGCTGCGCAACGCCCGGTATCGGGATGATGTGCGAGCGCTGGACGGGGCCTGTGCCTGTTATACCTGTCAAAACTTCTCCCGCGCCTATCTCTACCACCTGCAGCGCGTGAACGAAATTCTCGGCGCCCACCTCAATACCTTGCACAATCTTTTCTACTATCAGGAACTCATGGGCCAGCTTCGGCAGGCCATATCCGGGGGGAATTTGGCCGATTTCGCCGAATCGTTTGGCGGGACTCAGGGTGAGCCGTGATAATATTCCGCCCTTTTTCGGGGACCGAGCCGGCGTTTGCCCATCGGCGGCGGCAAGGCTGTTCCCCGCCACATGGCCGACGTAGTGTGCCGGATAATTTCTAAGGAGTAGTTTGTGTTGATCAATAACGCGTACGCCCAAGCCGCGCCAGCGGCACAAGGGATGGATCTGTTCGGCATGTTGCCGATTGTTCTGATGTTTGTACTGCTGTATTTCCTCATGATCCGGCCGCAATCCAAGCGTGCCAAGGAGCACAAGGCCATGCTGGCGGGTATTCAAAAAGGCGACGAGGTGGTAACCGCGGGCGGGACCTTGGGCAAAGTAACCAAGGTAGGCGAGTATTACGTTTCGGTTGAAATTGCACCGAACGTCGAAATCCAGGTGCAGAAGCCCTCCATTACCACGTTGTTGCCCAAGGGAACCATCAAGAACGCAGGCTGATGAAGGCGCGGATTCCATATCCATCGCGCCCTCGAAAAACGGAAATAACATGAATCGCTACCCGCTCTGGAAGTATCTGGGCATTGCCCTTGCGCTGGCCATTGGCGTTTTGTACACGCTGCCGAATTTCTTCCCGGAAGTGCCGGCGGTACAGGTCTCGCCGGGCAAGGCCACGGCGAAAATCGACGCGGGGTTGCTCACACGGGTTGAGCAGGCGCTGCAGAATGCCAATATCAAACCCGAGGGCATGTTCCTCGATCCGGCCAGCGTCAAGGTGCGGCTTGCCGATGCCGATTCCCAGCAGCGAGCCAAAGACGTCATACAGTCCGAGCTGGGTGAAAATTACGTTGTGGCGCTCAACCTGCTTTCCAGCGCGCCACGCTGGCTTTCGTCGATCAATGCCCGGCCGATGTACCTGGGCCTGGACTTGCGCGGGGGCGTGCATTTCCTGTTGCAGGTGGACATGAAAGGCGCGCTGACCAAGGCTGCGGATCGTTATCTCGCCGATATCCGGAGCACGCTGCGCGGCAAGATTCGTTATTCCACGATCGCCCGGGAAGGGCAGACAGTAGTGGTGAAGTTCCGCGAAGCGGCGGCTCGGGAGCAAGCGCTCGCCGAACTTGGCAAACAGGTTCCGGACCTGTTGCTCAATTCCCTGGATGTTGCCGGGGAGTTTGCGATTGTTGGCACTCTGAAGCCGGAAGTTCAAAAGCGAATTCAGGAATTCGCCCTCCAGCAGAACATCACCACCCTGAGGAACCGGGTGAATGAACTGGGGGTGGCGGAGCCCATCGTTCAGCAAGCCGGCATGGACCGCGTTGTAGTGCAATTGCCGGGGGTTCAGGATACGGCCAAGGCCAAGGAAATTCTCGGTCGGACGGCGTCACTTGAAGTGCGCATGCTCGATGAAGAACATAGCGACCCGGCGTCGCTGCAGGCTGCGATAGGCGGCCAGGTGCCGTTCGGCGATGAACTGCTCTACGACCGCGACGGTGTACCGCTTTTGCTCAAACGCGAAGTCATCCTGACCGGCGACCGGATATCCGATGCCCAGCCGGGGTTTGACAGCCAGACCGGCGAGCCGGCGGTGCATATCAATCTGGATGGCCGTGGCGCCAGCATCTTCCAGCAGATCACGCGCGAGAACATCGGCAAACGCATGGCGATGGTGCTCGTGGAAAAAGGCAAGGGCGAAGTTGTCACCGCGCCGGTCATCCGCAGCGAAATCCCGGGCGGGCGGGTACAGATCAGCGGTCGCATGACGACCACGGAAGCGCGCGACGTCGCACTGCTATTGCGCGCCGGCGCATTGGCGGCACCGATGGAAATTGTCGAAGAGCGCACAGTTGGGCCCAGTCTGGGGGCGGACAACATCAGTCGTGGTCGCAATTCGACTTTGATCGGCTTTGCCGCCATAGCCATATTCATGATCGTTTATTACACGTTTTTTGGTCTCGTCTCGGTCGTGGCTCTGGCAGTCAATGTGATGTTGCTGGTGGCATTGCTTTCGATGTTGCAGGCCACTCTCACCTTGCCGGGCATCGCCGCCATCGCCCTGACGCTCGGTATGGCAATCGACTCCAATGTGCTGATCAATGAACGCATCCGCGAGGAATTGCGCAATGGAACCACGCCCCAGGCGGCGATCGCCGCCGGTTACGAACGGGCCTGGGCGACCATTCTGGACTCCAATATCACGACGCTGATCGCCGGCATTGCCTTGTTCATGTTCGGCAGTGGTCCGGTGCGCGGTTTCGCCGTGGTGCACTGCCTGGGCATTCTGACCTCAATGTTCAGCGCGGTGCTGGTGTCCCGGGCCATGGTGAATCTGATCTTTGGCGCCCGGCGCAAGCTCGAGAAGCTACCGATCGGCAACACCGACTGGCATAAGCGCCAGCCAGCCTGACGACGCCCAATAATATAAGGATAGCCATGGAACTGTTCCGCATTCGAAACGACATTCCCTTCATGCGCCACGCGCTGGCGTTTAACGTCATTTCACTGATTACGTTCATCCTGGCGGTGTTTTTTCTGGCCACCAAAGGCTTGCATTTCGGAGTGGAATTTACCGGCGGCACCGTCATGGAAGTCAATTACGGACATGCTGCCGACATGAATAGCATTCGCGCCAGCCTGGAACGCGTGCAACTGAGCGACGCCACCGTGCAAAGTTTCGGCAGTTCGCAAACTGCCCTGATCCGGTTGCCGGCGCGACAAGATCTTACCGGTGCCCAACTGTCTGAAGTTGTCATCAAGGCATTGCGCGAAGACGATCCGACTGTTGAATTGCGGCGGGTCGATTTTGTCGGCTCCCAGGTGGGCAAGGAGCTGGTGGAAAACGGCGCGCTGGCATTACTGTTGGTATCGATCGGAATCGTGGCCTATCTGGCGATGCGCTTCGAATGGAAATTCGGCGTATCGGCGATCATCGCCAACCTCCACGACGTGGTGATCATTCTGGGATTCTTCGCGTTTTTCCAGTGGGAATTTTCCCTGCCGGTGCTCGCTGCAGTGCTTGCTGTCCTCGGCTATTCGGTGAACGAATCGGTGGTGGTCTTCGACCGGATTCGGGAAAACTTCCGCAAGATGCGCAAGGCGACCACTCCCGAAATCATCAACAACGCGATCACCCGCACCATGTCCCGCACCATCATCACCCACGGTTCTACCCAGTTGATGGTGACCTCGATGCTGTTTTTCGGCGGCGAAACGCTGCACAATTTTGCCCTGGCGCTCACCATCGGCATTCTGTTCGGAATTTATTCTTCGGTGCTGGTGGCAAGTCCGCTGGTGATGTGGCTCGGTGTCACCCGGGAAGACTTCATCAAGCCCGAGAAAAAACAGGAAGAAGCCGTGGTCTGAGCGGCAGCCCGCCCGCTGTGGAGATTCTGACCGCCTTCATCGATCTGGTCCTGCATCTGGACCGGCATCTGCTGACGCTGACCCAGCAGTACGGGATCTGGGTTTACGCCATTTTATTTTTGATCATTTTTCTGGAAACGGGCGTGGTGGTGACGCCCTTCCTGCCGGGCGATTCGCTGCTGTTCGTGGCCGGCACTCTGGCGGCGGCGGGCGAGCTCAATGTGCATACGCTTGCGGCTGTTTTGATCGTGGCTGCGATTCTCGGCGATTCCCTGAATTATTCGATTGGCCGCTTTCTGGGACCGAAGGTTTTCCGTTTCGAGGATACGCGTTTTTTCAAACGCGCCTATCTGGAGAAAACCCAGGCGTATTTTGTTCGCCATGGCGGCAAGACCATCATCATTGCCCGCTTCGTGCCGATCATCCGTACGTACGCGCCCTTCGTGGCCGGAATCGGCGCCATGAGGTACCCGCGATTTCTGGCATTTAATGTCAGCGGAGCACTGTTGTGGGTGATCTGCCTGACTTACGCGGGCTATTTTTTCGGCAATCTGCCGATCGTCAAAAACAATCTGACGATTGTTATCCTCGGCATCATTTTTGTCTCGATTCTGCCCGGACTGATCGAGTTCTGGCGCGCCCGGCGCAAGCGCTGATTTGGCCCAAACAGTCTCACGAAACTCGGATGTCGGCTCCGCAACGATCCGGTTGCGTGGCGATTTTTCCCGTTCTTACTTTGCGTTCTTTGCGCCCTTTGCGTCGAGATTTTGTTTGGAATTTATGGCGCCAACGCTTGACCCATTACTGTCTAACGGCAAAAGCGAAAAGAGAAGCTTGACGCAAAGACGCAAAGGAAAACAAGAAGGGAATCCGATCGTAGGCAAGTATTAGCCTGACGGTTCGTTCGCAACGACCTTTGGAAGGGTCAGGTCTCCCGTTTCCCACTTTCCTGAATCAGATCCGCCTTGCGAGATCCGCGGCGATGCCGGTGTAGGTGGCGGGCGTTAGCCTCAGCAGGCGCTGTTTTTCTGCCTCGGGAATGGCCAGTCCGCGAATGAATTGATGCAGGGTTTCCTGGCCCAGACTGGTCTTTCCGCGGGTCAAGGCCTTGAGCTGCTCGTAGGCATCTTCGATGCCGTGGCGTTTCATGACGGTTTGAATCGGTTCCGCGAGGACTTCCCAATTCCTGTTCAGATCATCGGCAATGGTTTGCCCATTGGGCTGGAGTTTGCCTATGCCCTTGAGACAGGCGTCATAGGCCAGCAGGCTGTAACCCATTGCCACGCCCATATTGCGCAATACTGTGGAGTCGGTCAGGTCGCGCTGCCAGCGCGAGATCGGCAATTTTGCGGACATGTGCGACAGCAGGGCATTGGCCAGACCCAGATTGCCTTCGGAGTTCTCGAAATCGATGGGATTAACCTTGTGCGGCATGGTCGATGAACCGACTTCTCCCTCCTTGAGCTTCTGTCCGAAGTAACCGATCGAGATGTAGCCCCAGATATCGCGATTGAAGTCCAGCAGAACGGTGTTGAGCCCGGCATAGGCATCGAACAATTCGGCGATGCAATCGTGCGGTTCGATTTGTGTGGTGTAGGGATTGGATTCGAATCCCAGTTGCTCAATGAATCCACGGCAGAAACCCTCCCAGTCGAATCCGGGATAGGCGGCAAGATGCGCATTGTAGTTGCCGACCGCGCCGTTGATTTTGGCCGACAGGGGGACCTCGGCAATCCTCTGGCGTTGCCGCCGCAGCCGATGCACGACGTTGGCGAGTTCCTTGCCCATCGTGCTTGGGGTTGCCGGCTGGCCGTGGGTGCGGCACAACATGGCGAGTCCGGCCAGGTGATGCGAGAGTTCAGTAAGCCTGCTGATCAGTGAGTCGATGGCAGGTAGAAGGGACTTGGCGCGCGACTCCGAGAGCATCAAGGCATGGCAAATATTGTTGATGTCCTCGGAGGTGCAGGCAAAGTGAATGAAGCGGGTGGCCGGCCCCGCCTCGGCGTCTGCCTTCAGTTTCTCGCGAAGCCAGTATTCGATGGCTTTGACATCGTGATTGGTGCGGGCTTCGATGGCTTTGACTGCTTCGCCGTCCGCCACCGAAAAATCGGCCGCCAGACGATCCAGGCCGGCCACCGTTGCGGGAGAGAAGGGCGGGACTTCGGAGATTTCCCTTGCCCGGCTCAATGCCTTCAGCCATTCGATTTCGACCCTGACCCGATAGCGAATCAGGGCGAATTCGCTGAAGTAGTCCGACAGCGCCTTGACCTTGGTGTGATAGCGCCCGTCGAGCGGAGACAGGGCGGTGAGCGGAGTGGGATGAGTCATTGCGTGCAGCGAATCAGAAGGAGAATGTTAGCATGCGCCCCGCTGCCCAATCGCAAGTGCCGATCAGGCAATGGCCGCATTGATTATGCCGCCGCCCAGACAGGTTTCGCCCTGATACAGGACGGCCGACTGCCCGGGTGTCACCGCCCATTGTGGCTGCTCGAAGCGCAGTTCGAAAGAATCGGCCTCGCTACGATCCAGGATACACGCCGCGTCCTGCTGGCGATAACGATTTCTGGCGCCATAGGTTTGACCCGCGGGTGCCGCGGTTTCCGCCACCCAGCTCAAGTCCCCGGCATGCAGGGCGCGCGCATAAAGCGCAGCATGATCGTGCCCCTGCACCACCACCAGTTCGTTGCTTTGCATGTTTTTGGCGGATACGAACCAGGGTTCGCCCGGTCCTTCGCTACGGCCTCCGATGCCCAGCCCCTGGCGTTGGCCAATGGTGTAATACATCAGGCCCATGTGCCGGCCTACGCGGTCGCCTTCCCGGGTGACCATATCGCCGGGTTCGGTCGGCAGATAACGATTGAGAAATTCCCGGAACGGTCGCTCGCCGATAAAACAAATGCCGGTCGAATCTTTTTTGTCGTGCACCGGCAGGCCCAGTTTTTTCGCCAACGCGCGCACTTCGCGCTTGTCGAGCTCGCCCAGCGGAAACAGGGTTCGCGACAACTGTCGCTGATTCAGGCGGTAGAGAAAATAACTCTGGTCCTTGGAGGCGTCGGTGGCTTTTAACAACTCGTAACGTCCATCGGTCTCCTGCACCCGCGCATAGTGGCCGGTGGCAATCCGTTCGGCACCCAGGTCCAAGGCGTGATCGAGGAAGGATTTGAATTTGATTTCGGCATTACACAACACGTCCGGATTGGGTGTGCGGCCAGCCCGGTATTCGGCGAGAAAATTGGCGAAAACGCGGTCTTTGTATTCGGCGGAGAAATTCACCGCTTCAATGTCGATGCCGATCAGATCCGCCACCGACACTGCGTCGATCAGATCCTGACGCGAGGTGCAATATTCTTCGGTGTCGTCGTCCTCCCAGTTCTTCATGAACAGGCCGATGACCTCGAAGCCCTGTTCCTTCAGCAGCCAGGCGGCGACCGAAGAATCCACCCCGCCGGACATGCCGACTACGACGCGTTTCTTGACCGTGGACATGGCAACGTCAATCCGAGTCAACCAGCAGGTCGAGAGGGTAGGACGCGCCCCGCAGGAAATCCTCGACACAACTCAGCACCAGGGTACTGCGGTGGCGCTCGGGGCAGGAGCGTATTTCCTCTGCCGACATCCAGACCGTGCGGACAATCTCGTCATCGAGTTTTCGGTTCGTATGAGCCCCCAGCTTTCCGGAAAACGCGAAACGCAGATAGGTGATCGCAGACCCCGGCGGGCGCCGGCGGTAGATGCCGATTAGATGTTGCGGGATAAATTCCCAGGCGGACTCTTCCATGGTTTCACGAATGCAGGCGGCAACCAGGGATTCACCCTCGTCAAGGTGGCCGGCCGGCTGGTTCAGCCGCAACCCCTCATGAGTGTGTTCTTCGACCAGCAGAAACTTGCCCTCCCGCTCGATGATGGCGGCCACCGTCACATTGGGTTTCCAGAGGGTGCTCATAGCAGCTTCGGAAACAGTTCGATGATCCCGCGATACATGAACTCCACCCCAATGGCGGCAATGATCAGGCCCATGACGCGACTAATGATGTTGATGCCGGTACGGCCCAGGCGTCCGGAAATTCGAGTGGCCGCCATAAAACAAAACCATACCGCGAGCGCCGTGATCGCGGCCGGAATCAACAACATGAAGTGATGAAGAATGCCCGGGGACTGGTGCGTGGCGATGATCATGGTGCTGATGGCGCCCGGGCCGGCCAGCAGCGGTATGCCCAGCGGCACCACGGCCACCGCGTCTTTCTCGGTGGCTTCCACGGCTTCGTCGGGTGTCTGTCGCATGCCGCTTTCTTTTGCCTGCAACATCGAAATTGCCATCAGCAGCAACAGTATGCCTCCGCCGATCAGAAACGAGGGAATGCTGATGCCGAAAAAACGCAGCACCTCGGTTCCGATCAAGGCCGCGACCGTGAGCACGCAGAATACCGTGACGGCCACCACTCCCGCTGTGCGATGCCGCGCCTGCGCGGTGTCGTGAGCGGTCGCGCTCAGAAACATCGGGATACCGGCGACCGGATCGACAATGGCCACCAGCGCAACGGTCAATTTCATCAGTTCCGTCCATTCGCCCATGGCAGTCAACTTTTCACGGCCGCGATTTCCGCCGCCGATAGCAATCGATATTGGCTAGGCGCCAGTCCGTCCAGATTCCAGTCGCCGACCGAATAGCGGATCAAACGTAGCGTGGGATGCCCGATGGCGGCGGTCATTCTCCGAACCTGACGATTTTTGCCTTCATGCAGGGTCATTTCCAACCAACAGGTGGGAAGATGTTTGCGAACGCGAATCGGCGGCACGCGATCCCACAGATCCGGCGGCTCGGCGATAAGCCGGGCTCCGGCCGGTTGACTGATGAAATCCCCTAAGGCCACGCCCTTGTGCAGGGGTTGCAGCGCACTTTCCGCTGGAACTCCCTCGATCTGAGCCCAGTACACCTTGGCCCAATGTCGCGTCGGGTGACTGATGCGGTGCTGCAAGGGGCCGTGATCCGTCAGGACCACCAGGCCTTCGCTGTCGGCATCCAGGCGGCCGGCAGGGTAGACGCCTGCCACATCGACGTAATCCTTCAGCGTCGGGCCGCGGTCGCCGGAAAACTGGCATAAAACGCCAAACGGCTTGTTGAACAGCACGACGACGGGCGGCACGTCTTACTCCAAGGCGCGTGCCGCACATCGCTCAGCGATGTTCGTGTGCGGTGACGTAGTCGTAGGCGGGCAGGGTAAGAAATTCGACGAAGTCCTCCGCGAGCGTGAGTTCCTCGAACATTTTTGCGCCTTCCGGATATTTTCCTGCCGCATAACCCTTCTCACCCAGCATCTCCCGAACCTTGGCCAATTCCTGGGGCACGAGTTCGCGGAACAATTCCTTGCTCACCTTTCTGCCGTCGTCGAGAACGCCCTGCGGGCTGCGTATCCAGTGCCAGATCTGGGCTCGGGAAATTTCCGCGGTGGCGGCGTCCTCCATCAGATTAAAAATCGGTACGCAGCCTGTGCCGGCAAGCCATGCGCCAAGGTACTGGATGCCGATGTTGATGTTGATCCGCAATCCCTGTTCGGTAATGGGGCCTTTGGGTTGAAAATTCAAGAGATCCCTGGCCGTCACATTGACATCGTCGCGACGTTTGGCAATCTGATTGGGCGTTTTCATCACCCGGTCGAAGGCCTCGCGGGCAATGCCCACCAGGCCTGGATGGGCAACCCAGGTGCCGTCATGTCCGTCGCTCGCTTCGCGTTCCTTGTCGGCGCGCACCTTGGCCAGCGCCGCGTCGTTGGCGGTCGGATCGTTCTTGATGGGAATTTGCGCCGCCATGCCGCCCATGGCGAACGCGCCGCGTTTGTGACAGGTCTTGATCAGCAGCAGCGAATAGGCCCGCATGAATGGGCTGGTCATGGTGACCAGCCCCCGATCGGCGAGGATGAAGTCTTTCTGGCGGCGGAATTTTTTGATGGTGCTGAAAATATAGTCCCAGCGCCCGCAGTTCAAACCCGCGGAATGCTCGCGCAATTCATAGAGAATTTCCTCCATTTCGAAGGTGGCCAGGATGGTTTCGATCAGCACGGTGGCCTTGATAGAACCCTGCGGCACGCCGAGTTCCTTTTGTGCGAAAACGAACACGTCATTCCACAGACGTGCCTCCCGATGCGATTCCATCTTGGGCAGATACAGGTAGATGCCCGACCCTTGGCGCACGCGGGCCTTGGCGTTGTGGAAAAAATACAGGCCGAAATCGAACAGCGAGCCGGACATCGGCTCCCCATCGACGAGCAGGTGCTTTTCGCTCAAATGCCAGCCGCGGGGCCGCACCAGCAGGGTGGCGACTTTGTCCGCCAGACGGTATTGCTTGCCTTCCGGGCTGGCGAAGGAAATCGTCCTATTCAGTGCATCGCGCACATTGATCTGGCCGTGCAACTGGTTGTCCCAAGTCGGCGTGGAGGAGTCCTCGAAATCGGCCATGAACATATTGGCGCCCGAATTGAGGGCATTGATGACCATTTTGCGGTCCGTCGGGCCGGTGATCTCCACCCGTCGATCCTGTAAATCCTTCGGCACAGGGGCAACCTGCCAGTCGGCGTCGCGAATGGCCCGGGTCTCCGGCAGAAAATCCGGAAGCTTTCCGGCATCGATCTCCCGTTGACGTTGCGCGCGGCGTGCCAGCAGCTCCTGCCGGCGAGCATTGAATCCGCGGTGCAGTTTGGCCAAAAATGCCAGGGCCTCGCCGCTGAGAATGGATTCGAATTCGGGTTTGATGCTGGCGTGCAACTGCAAGCCGGACGGAAGGTTCTGAATGGACACTGCGGATCTCCTGACGACGGATTCTCATATGGTGAAAAAATTTGCCCTCAAATGATAAGTGCGAACCCTTGCGGGGACAAGCAATGGCTGCGAAGTCGCCTGCCGGTGGGAAATCCAACTACCTGGCCGAGACAGGGATTTTTGGCGCTTACGGGAGATGGCGGACGGACTTAAGAAGCTGAGAGGCAAAGTCGTAATGGGGCTGTTCCTTCAATCAAATCGGACGGGGTCGCGAGGGCATGCATTACAATTCCGGTCCGGAACGGACGGAATAACCGCCCCGCTCCGCATCATTTCCAAAATCGAATCGAGGCCGAGTCCATGTATCAACACATCAAGGTGCCTGCCAAGGGCGAAAAAATCTCCGTCAACAAGGATTTCACGCTCAAGGTACCGTCGAATCCAATCATTCCGTTCATAGAAGGCGACGGGACCGGCGTGGACATCACTCCGGTGATGTGCAAGGTGGTGGATGCCGCGGTCAAGACAGCCTATGGCGGCAAGCGCCAGATTGTCTGGATGGAAATGTTCGCCGGGGAGAAATCCTGCAGGGTCTATGGCGAAAACGTATGGCTGCCGGAGGAAACGCTCAAGGCCGCCCGGGAATTCGTGGTATCGATCAAAGGTCCGTTGACCACACCTGTGGGCGGGGGAATACGCTCGATCAATGTGGCCTTGAGGCAGGAACTCGATTTGTACGTTTGCCTGCGGCCGGTGCGTTATTTCAAGGGTGTACCCAGCCCGCTCAAGCAGCCGGAAAAAACCGACATGGTGATCTTTCGCGAGAATTCGGAAGATATCTACGCCGGCATCGAATGGGCGGCGGAATCCGAAGGGGCGCGCAAGGTCATCGATTTCCTGCTCAAGGACATGGGCGTCAAAAAGATTCGCTTCCCGCAGAGCTCGGGAATCGGCATCAAGCCGGTATCCAAAGAAGGCACCGAAAGGCTGGTGCGCAAAGCCATACAGTATGCCGTGACCAACAAGCGCAAGTCGGTCACACTGGTCCACAAGGGCAACATCATGAAGTTCACGGAGGGCGCCTTCCGCGACTGGGGCTATGCCTTGGCCAAGCGCGAGTTTGGCGCTCAGCTCATCGATGGCGGGCCGTGGATGAAATTACCTGGCGGCATCGTCATCAAGGACGTGATCGCCGATGCCTTTTTGCAGCAGATCCTGTTGCGGCCGGACGAATACGACGTGATCGCCACCCTTAATCTGAATGGCGACTACATTTCGGATGCTCTTGCGGCACAGGTCGGCGGGATTGGCATCGCCCCCGGGGCCAATAGCAGCGATTCAGTGGCCATGTTCGAGGCCACCCACGGCACCGCACCAAAATATGCCGGCAAAGATTACGTCAACCCAGGCTCCTTGATTCTGTCGGCGGAAATGATGCTGCGGCACATGGGCTGGGTCGAAGCGGCCGATCTGATCGTCAAATCCATGGAAGCGGCGATCTCGGACAAGGTTGTTACCTATGATTTTGCCCGCCTGACCAGTGGCGCCACCCAGGTGTCTTGCTCGGGCTTCGGTCAGGCAATGATCGAGCGGATGAATCGCTGAATCCGAGGGGGCCTATCCTCCACCGCCTGCTTGCCCCGTCATGGCGGTCTTGGCCTGCGGCCCGGGGTTGGCTCGGGCCGCGTCGATGCGTAGGTTTTTCTTTGGGCCATGGGTCGGCCTAAGCGTACGTTTTGGTCCTCGTGGCAAGACTTCAAGCCGTTTGTCCAGGTGCCCGGACAACCTAGCCAATCCTTCCGAAAAGCTGCCAGGCACTTAATTTTCTGAAGAACGTGGCATGCCAGCCCGCCGACCCTTTTTATTTGTCCGGACCGGTATTGCAGTATCCTTGCAAGCAAATACCCGGCGAATTTGTGAGATCTTGGAAGTGAATCTGCGGGGTCTCTTGCCCCGCCACGCGCCGCGGCAGGGGATCAAAATGCCGTTTTGACGCCCCGGCATGAATCCTGCACTTGTGTTTTCCCGCGTAATGAGCAAAATTAGGACTTGTCGACGGATGGAAAGCATGGCGGCTGGCTTATGGCAAAGGGAAATCGTGACGACGCGCTTCTGGATGTCGAAAAAAGCAAGGTCAAGACGCCGCCGCTTTTTAAGGTCTTGCTGCTGAATGACGATTACACGCCAATGGACTTCGTGGTGTCCATTCTCCAGACATTTTTCTCGATGACCCGGGAACAGGCGACGCAGGTAATGCTCAAAGTTCACAGGGAAGGTATGGGGGTTTGTGGTGTCTACCCCAAGGACGTGGCGGCGACCAAGGTCGAACAGGTCATCGCTTTTTCGAGGCAGCATCAACATCCGCTTCAGTGCGTGATGGAGGAAACATGATTGCGCAGGAGCTCGAAGTCAGTCTGCACATGGCGTTTATGGAGGCCCGTCAGAAGCGCCACGAATTCATAACGGTGGAGCATCTGTTGCTGGCAATGCTGGACAACCCCTCCGCGGCCGAAGTGCTGCGCGCCTGCGCGGCGAATGTCGAAGAGCTGCGCAAGCTGCTTGCCGACTTCATCAATGAGCATACCCCGGTGGTCAGCGGCGAGGAGGTCGACACCCAGCCAACATTGGGGTTCCAGCGGGTAATTCAGCGCGCCATTCTCCATGTGCAGTCTTCCGGCAAAAAGGAAGTGACCGGGGCCAATGTCCTGGTGGCCATTTTTGGTGAGAAGGATTCGCACGCGGTGTATTTTCTGCACCAGAAAGGTGTCACCCGCCTCGATGTGGTGAATTTCATTTCTCACGGTATCACCAAGGTACCGCAGACCGCACCGGCCAAGCCCCAACCGGATAGCGAGGCCGAGTCCGATCAGGAACAGGGTTCTGGCGGTGCGCTGGAGACCTACACGCTGAATTTGAACGCGCTGGCGATTGCGGGAAAGATCGACCCTTTGATTGGCCGTGCCCGCGAGCTGGAGCGCGTGATTCAGATCCTTTGCCGGCGGCGTAAAAACAACCCCTTGTTGGTGGGGGAGGCGGGGGTAGGCAAGACTGCCATCGCTGAGGGTTTGGCGCGCAGAATCATCGAAGGGGACGTGCCGGAGATTTTGTCCCATTGCCAAGTGTATGCGCTGGATATGGGTTCGCTGCTGGCCGGGACCAAATATCGCGGGGACTTCGAGCAGCGTCTGAAATCGGTGTTGAAGCAACTGACCGATAATCCCAATGCGATTTTATTCATCGACGAAATTCATACGCTGATTGGCGCAGGCGCTGCCTCGGGCGGAACCCTGGACGCATCGAATCTGCTCAAGCCGGCGTTGGCGGGCGGCGGCCTCAAGTGCATCGGGGCAACGACGTACACGGAATATCGCGGGATATTCGAGAAAGATCACGCCTTGTCCCGCCGATTCCAAAAGATCGACGTGACCGAGCCGTCGATTGCCGAAACCGTCGAAATTCTGCGTGGGCTCAAAACACGTTTCGAGGCACATCATGGCGTCAAATACACCGCCTCGGCTCTGACGTCGGCCGCAGAGCTCTCGGCGCGGTTTATCAATGACCGACATTTGCCCGACAAGGCCATCGATGTGATCGACGAGGCGGGTGCCGCGCAGCGGATCCTGCCCAAGTCGCGCCAGAAAAAAGTCATCAGCAAACACGAAATCGAAGACATCATCGCCAAAATAGCCCGAGTTCCGGCGCAAAACGTCTCGTCCAACGATCGCAGCAAGCTCCAGAATCTCGACCGCGACCTGAAGGCCGTGGTGTTCGGGCAGGAGCGGGCCATCGACGCCCTGGCGGCGTCGATCAAGATGGCTCGCAGTGGTTTGGGCAATCCGCAGAAGCCGATCGGTTGTTTTCTGTTTTCCGGCCCGACCGGAGTTGGCAAGACCGAAGTGGCGCGCCAGCTTGCCTACACCATGGGCGTGGAATTGATCCGCTTCGACATGTCGGAATATATGGAACGGCATGCCGTGTCCAGGCTGATCGGCGCGCCTCCCGGATATGTCGGATTCGATCAGGGTGGCTTGCTTACCGAGGCGATCGCCAAGCACCCCTACTCGGTGCTGCTGCTCGACGAAATCGAAAAGGCGCATCCGGATATTTTCAACATCCTGTTGCAGGTCATGGATCATGGCACGTTGACCGATAACAACGGGCGCAAGGCAGACTTCCGCAATACGGTCATTATCATGACCACCAACGCCGGCGCCGCGGAGCTGTCGAAGAGCACGATGGGATTTACCCAGCAACGTATGGCGGGCGACGAAATGGGGGAAATACGCCGCATGTTTACCCCGGAATTCCGCAACCGGCTGGATGCCATCATTTCATTCGCCGCGCTGACGCCGGAAATCATCGTTCGCGTGGTCGAAAAGTTCCTGATGCAGTTGGAAGAGCAATTGCACGAAAAGAAGGTGGAAGTGGCGTTTACGGACGCGCTGAAAGCCTATCTGTCCAAAAACGGTTTCGATCCACTGATGGGTGCGCGACCGATGGCGAGGCTGATTCAGGACACCATTCGCCGCGCATTGGCAGACGAATTGTTGTTTGGCAAATTGGCGGGTGGCGGCTCGGTCACAGTGGATGTCGATGCGGACGAAAAGACCAAATTGATATTCGTCGAGACCAAACGCGAAGCCAAGGACGCGGAAGAAAGCGTGGCCTGAGCGCGATGATTGCCAAAAAACCGGATCCCTGGGGTCCGGTTTTTTTTCGTCCCTGCTCCCGCGAAAATGCCATGACTTCGATCAAGGCTGCCGGGATCAATGCGTGTCCACGGGCCGCGGTCCATCGTCAGGACGCTGCCGGCGTACGGGCGAATTCATGAACCCACAAGATTGAAACACGGAGGGCACGGTGGACACGGAGCAAATCGAAAAACTTAACTTGCTCGGGCTGCCCCCCTCGATGTTCGACCTACAAAGGAATACGCCTTAATGGTTTGCCCCGTGTTCTCCGTGTTCTCCGTGATTCAGGTGCGTCTTCCGGGATGAATCTCAGCCGGAGGGAATTCTTGCGCTTGTTGGCGATTGCCGCCGCGTCCGGGCTGAAGCTGGATCGACGCGAGGCGCTTGCCGGCAACGGGGGGCTGCTCTACGACCTGCCGCGTTTTGGCAACGTCAGTTTGCTGCATTTCACCGACTGTCACGCCCAACTGCTGCCAAGCTATTTCCGCGCTCCGAGCATGAATCTGGGTGTGGGATCGAGTTCGGGCAAACCGCCTCACCTGGTTGGCGAAGCTTTGTTGCGCCATTTCGGTGTGCCCGCGGCGACCCCGAACGCGCATGCGTTTACCCATCTGGATTTCGAATCGGCCGCACGAACCTATGGCAAGATCGGTGGGTTCGCGCATCTTGCGACGCTGGTCAAGCGCCTGCGTGCCTCCCGGCCCGGGGCTCTGCTGCTTGATGGCGGGGATACCTGGCAGGGTTCGGGCACTTCCTTGTGGACCCAGGGGCAGGACATGATCGAGGCCTGCCTGGAGCTGGGTGTCGATGTGATGACCGCGCACTGGGAATTTACCTATGGCGCGCAACGGGTCAATCAAGTTGTCGGAGGCGATTTCAAGGGCAAGGTCGATTTTGTTGCGCAGAATGTCCACACCAGCGAATTCGACGAGGCGGTGTACCCGGCGTTTGTTGTGCGCGAAGTTAATCGGGTTGCAGTGGCAATTATCGGCCAGGCATTTCCCTATACCCCCATTGCCAATCCGCGGCACTTTACGCCGGACTGGGAGTTCGGCATCCGCGAGCCGCAGCTGCAGCAGGCGGTCATCCAGGCGCGCCAACAGGGGGCGCAGCTGGTGGTGTTGTTGTCGCACAACGGCATGGACGTGGACCTGAAGCTCGCGTCGCGCGTCAGCGGTATCGACGCCATTCTGGGCGGGCATACCCACGATGGCATGCCGACGCCAATTCTGGTGAACAACCCCGGGGGCAAGACCCTGGTTACCAATGCCGGCTGCAACGGTAAATTTCTCGGGGTGCTGGATCTGGATGTCAGAGGCAAGAAGATGGTCGATTTCCGATATCGATTGCTGCCGGTATTTTCCAATATGCTCCCCGCGGATCCGGCGATGACGGCGCTCATTGAACGAGTACGAGCACCGTTTGCGCGCCAATTGACCGAGCCCCTGGCCGCGAGTGGAGGGCTGCTTTACCGGCGTGGAAATTTCAATGGCAGCTTCGATCAGTTGATACTTGATGCACTCATGGCGGTGAAGGATGCGCCGATTGCGTTTTCGCCGGGCTTTCGCTGGGGTACCACCTTGCTTCCCGGCCAGGCGATAACCCGCGAGGACGTGATGAATCAAACCGCGATTACCTACCCTAACGTGGTAACCAACGAATTCACCGGGGCGCGGATCAAGACCTTTCTGGAAGACGTCGCCGACAATCTTTTTAATCCCGATCCGTATTATCAACAAGGTGGCGACATGGTACGGGTAGGGGGGATGAGTTATGCATGCGAGCCGGACGCGGCGATGGGTTCGCGTATTCAGGACATGCGGCTGGCTGGTGTGCCGATTTCAAGCGAGAAGAAATACAAGGTGGCAGGCTGGGCGCCGGTAAACGAGGGCGCCATCGGAGAGCCGATATGGGAAGTGATCGAAGCCTGGCTCAAGGACAAAAAAATCGTGATGCCGGGCCGGGTCAACGTGCCAAGGCTTATTGGCGTTGCCGGCAATTCCGGGTTCGGATCCTAGCCCAGAGACTGGCGGCTTGGTCGGGGGGGCTGTCTACGAGCTCCGTACAGAGTTACCATGGCGATACGATAACGCGTAAAGGCGGAGACAAAAAATGCGTGCCTCAACTCATGTGGCAGTTACCATAACTATCGCGCTTGCCGGCGTGGGTTCCGCGCAGGCGGCGGATAACGTTCAGGGGCGAAATTGGGCGGCAAGTTGCACCGGGTGCCATGGCAGCCAGGGTCGCAGCGAAGAGGGTATGCCGCAGTTAGCCGGGCTCGACAAATCGCTCATCGTAAATGCGATGAAGGAATTCAAGGCGGGGGCCCGGCCGGCAACGGTGATGCACCAGCATGCCAAGGGCTACACCGACGAACAGGTCGAACGCATCGCCGAATATTTTGCCGCGCAATCTCCAAAATAACACCGACGAATCGAGGAGAGGGAAATGACTTTCAAGCGTCGCGATTTCGTAAAGTGGTTATCGGCCTCGGCGGTATTGTCGGGTGGTATCGGTCACGCCGGCGCCGCGACCACCCGTCCGGTGGGCCGGGTGCTTGTAATAGGAGGTGGATTCGCCGGCGCGACGGCGGCGAAATATCTGCGGATGTGGAGCCCGGATATCGAGGTCACGCTGGTCGAAAGGAATCCGGGCTTTGTTTCCTGCCCGCTGTCGAATCGGGTTTTGGCAGGGGTGATGCGGATCGAGGATCTGACCCGCAACTATGACGGGCTCCAGTCCGTGCATGGAGTCAAGATTGTCCGCGATCAGGCAATGTCCATAGACGCCGCGAGCCATTCGGTTCGCCTGGCCGGCGGTGGTCTGCTCCACTACGACCGGCTGATTGTTGCGCCCGGTGTTGATCTGTTGCCTGAAGAAGTGGCGGGGTTGGATTCGGCTCCGGCGCAAGCCAGAATTTTGCATGCGTGGAAAGCCGGGCCGCAGACAGTTGCCCTGCGCCGGCAACTGGAAGCCATGCGGGATGGCGGTGTTTTTGCGCTGACCATTCCCAAGGCGCCCTATCGATGTCCACCCGGGCCCTATGAGCGGGCCTGCCAGGTCGCCTGGTATTTCAAAACCCATAAACCCAGATCGAAGGTGCTGATTCTGGATGCCAATGAAGACGTGGTATCAAAAAAAGCCCTTTTCACGAAAATCTGGGCCGAGCGCTATCCGGGCATTGTCGAATACCGGCCGAATAGCGAACTGGTCGGCGTGGATGTCGGTACGTTGACCGCCAGGCTGACCTTTGACGATGTGAAGGCGGATGTACTGAACATCATTCCCCCGCAGCGCGCCGGCAACATAGCCCGCGACGCGGGGCTGATCACGGTCAACAACAAATGGTGCGGTGTCGATTTTCTTACATACGAATCGCTGGCCTTGAAAAACGTCCATGTGCTGGGCGATGCCATCATGGCGGCGCCGCTGATGCCCAAGTCCGGGCACATGGCCAATCAGCATGCCAAGGTTTGCGCGGCCGCCATCGTGGCCCTGCTGCATGGCGAGGAGGTCAATGCCCAGCCGTTGCTGACCAATACCTGCTACAGCTTTGTCAGCGACAAGGATGTCATTCACGTCGCGTCGGTGCATGCCTATAACCCCGACAAGAAGACGATGGAAGTGGTGTCCGGGGCGAGTGGCGTGTCCACCGAGGCGAACGAACTCGAAGGTCATTATGCCGAGGCCTGGGGCCGCAATATCTGGGCCGACATGCTGGGCTGATTGATCCTAGAAAAAGCTATTAGCCTCAGATACCCTACGTGCGCAGCACGTCGGAGTACCCTTTTAGGACACAGAGCACACAGAGGAAAATCAAAAAGGTATGTTGTTTAATACTCATCCATCTGGTGAGTGCGGCATGCTGACCCAATTCCTTGAATCTCTCTGTGTTCTCTGTGATCTCTGTGGCTGAATTGCGGTTCTTTATCAGGTGGCGATTGGACGAGAGGGATCGGTAATCCATTCGCTCCAGGAGCCTGGATAAAGTCGCGAACCCTTCATGCCGACGATCTCCATGGCCAGAAGATTATGGCAGGCCGATACACCGGAGCCGCACAGGTGAACAGTCTGGGTGGCGGGGGTATGGCCCAGCAGCGGCGCGAATGCCGCGTGCAGTTCTTGCGCGGATTTGAACAAGCCCTGCGCGTCGAGGTTGTCCTTGAAAAAACGGTTCAATGCCCCGGGAATATGTCCGGCGACTGGATCGATGGTTTCGTTCTGGCCGCGGAATCGATCGTTGCTGCGGGCATCGATCAGACGCATGGCCGGAGAATTGAGGTTTTTCAACACATGGCTGGCGTCCACGGCGGACTGATCCGCGCGCCCGCTGAATTTGGCGGGGTTTGGACTCGACACTTCCCGGGTGACTGTCTGACCGGCGGCAAGCCAGGCCTGCCAACCGCCGTTCAACACCGCTACCCTGGTATGCCCCACCCAGCGCAGCATCCACCACAGCCGCGAGGCATATACCCCGCCTGAGGCGTCGTAACCGATCACCTGCTTGTTGTTCGAAACGCCGACACTGCCCAGCCAGTCAATAAACACGCTCGGGTCCGGCAGGGGATGGCGTCCGTTTTTTCCGTTGAGGGGTGCCGCCAGGTTCTTGTCGACATGCGCGAAGTGGGCGTTCCTGAGATGCGATTCGCCGTAAAGCCGCGTGCCCACCGTGGCGTCGGTCAATTCGTGCCGGCAGTCGAAGATCACAAATTCCGGATCGTCAATATGCGCAGCGAGGTCGGCAACGGAGATGAGGGTGGTGTAGGTCATGTCGGTGAACGGTGAACGGTGAACGGTGAACAGTGAGGCGTGAGGAGTCAGGGGTCAGGAGTCAGGGGTGAAGGGTGAAGGGGGAAGGGTGAAGGGTGAAGGGTGAAGGGGGAAGGGTGAAGGGTTTACACCCTAGCGCCTAGAGCCCTAGCGCCTAGAACCTTTTTCCTCGCACCTCGCACCTCATATAGGCCGCGTCAGGTGCTTGCGGATGAATTCGTGGAAGTGAATCATGCCGTCTTCCATTGGCGACTGATAAGGGCCGAACTCGTCGCGGCCCTGGTGGTACAAGGCTCGTCGTCCTTCGGTCATGCGAAGACAGATTTCCTCGTCTTCCTTGGCGGTTTCACGGTAGGCAGTCTGTTCTGCTTCGACGAACTCGCGTTCGAACAGAACAATGTCTTCCGGGTAGTAGAACTCGATGATGTTGGTGCAGTGCTGTGGGCCGCGCGGCAGCAGGGTGCTGACCACCAGAACGTTCGGATACCACTCCACCATGATATTGGGATAGTAGGTCAGCCAGATCGCGCCTTGCTTGGGCATCTCGCCGTTGTTGTAGCGTAATACCGCTTCATGCCATTTTTTATAGGCCGCAGTGCCGGGTTTGCCCAAGGCCTGATTGAGGCCTACCGTCTGAACGCTGTACCACTCGCCAAACTCCCATTTCAAGTCGTCGGCGTTTACGAACTGGCCGAGCCCCGGATGGAAAGGCGCGACATGATAGTCTTCCAGGTAAACTTCGATGAACGTCTTCCAGTTAACCTGATATTCCTCGATTACGACGCGATCGAGCGCGTAACCGGAAAAATCCAAGTCGGCCAATACGCCCAATTTGGCCAGATCGGTGTTCGGATTGCGTGGCCCGGAGAACAACAGGCCATTCCAAGACGACAAGGGGGTCTTGGCCAGATCGAGACAGGGATTACCCGGGAAATGGGGCGCCCCTAGAAGTTTTCCTGACATATCGTAGGTCCAGCGATGCAGCGGACAGACGATGTTTTTTGCCGACCCCCGTCCCTTGAGCATGATGGCCTGACGGTGACGGCAGATATTGGACATCAACTCCACGCCGTGATCATTACGGACCAGAACGCTGGCGTGATTCGCGGCCTCGAGCGATCGATAGTCGCCGCTTTCGGGAACCATCAATTCATGTCCGACATAACCCGGACCCTGGCGGAAAAGTACCTGTTGCTCGACCTCGGCGATTTTCGGATCAAAGTACCAGCTCACCGGCAGATGCACCGGAGTGCGGGTCAATGAGGAAACATTAGCCAAATCAGACATAATGCGGCTGTCCCCGTCCAGAAAAATAAGGATAAAAAAACCGCCCCCATGCTTTGGCACGATCTGGGGCGGAGTTCGATGAGGCATTCTGGCCCAATTCCCCCCCCCGCGCAATGGATTTGGGGTGCCGCACCAACGCTCCGTTCAACAAACTATCCGACCACATTCGTTGACCCGGGTTCGATGGATAGGCTATTTTTACGACCTTTCTTCAAGCCACCCTTGATTCACCACTCGCGTGTCCAAACCCAAGTCGTCAAAACTGCCGTCGTTTGAGGCTGCCCTGACAGAACTCGAAGGCATTGTGTCCGCCATGGAGGCTGGTCAATTGCCTCTGGAGCAATCACTCGCCGCCTATAAACGCGGTACCGAACTGCTGCAGTATTGTCAGACGCAAATTCAGGAAGCCCAGCAACAGGTCAAGATTCTGGAAGCCGGTACTCTGCAGAATTTAAACGGTGGCAACGGTACCGACTGATTTCAAGAGCTGGATGTCGAACCGTCAGGATCGCATCGAGCGTACCTTGCACGCCCTGCTGCCGCCGGTCGAGCAGGCACCGTCGCGCCTGCACGAGGCGATGCGATATGCGGTCCTCGACGGTGGCAAGCGTATCCGGCCCTTGCTGGCGTATGCCTCGGGCGAATTGGCGCAGGCCGATCCCGAAAAAGTGGACCGGGTTGCCGCGGCAGTCGAGATGATCCATGCCTATTCGCTGGTGCATGACGATCTGCCGGCAATGGACGACGACGTGCTCAGGCGTGGCAAGCCCACGGTTCACGTGCAATTCGACGAAGCCACCGCCTTGCTGGTGGGCGATAGCCTGCAAAGTCTTGCATTCCAGGTGATGTGCGAGGTGCCACTTGCCCACCGGCCGGAAGAGCAGATTTCCATGATCGAATTGCTGGCACGGGCAAGTGGTTCCCGCGGCATGGCCGGCGGCCAGGCGATCGATTTGGACGCAGCAGGAAAAGTTCTCAGCGTGCCTGAATTGGAGTACATGCATATTCATAAAACCGGTGCGCTGATTCGAGCGGCAGTGGTGCTGGGCGCAAAATGTGTAACGGCTTTATCAGTCTCTCAAATCGCCGCTGTCGACCACTTCGGAAAATTTATCGGACTGGCGTTCCAGGTGGTGGACGATGTGCTGGATGCCCAGGCCAGCACGGAGACGCTGGGGAAAACCGCCGGCAAGGACGCGCTGCAGAACAAGCCAACCTATGTGAGCGCATTGGGACTGAGTCGTGCCCGGGCCTTGGCCGCGGAATTGCGTGACGACGCACTTGCCGCTTTGGACCCACTGCCGGGGCGGGGCGGTCGCCTGCGCGAATTGGGCGAATTCATTGTGGCGCGGAATTTCTGAGGATTGGTATCGAAAAAATGTACGAACTACTCGAAAAAATTAACGAGCCCTCGGAACTGCGGGCACTGGATCGCAAGCAACTGCCACAAGTGGCAAAGGAATTGCGGGAATTCCTGCTCAACTCGGTTGCTCATACCGGCGGACACCTGTCCTCGAATCTTGGCACGGTGGAATTGACCGTTGCACTGCATTACGTTTTCCAGACCCCCGAAGATCGTCTGGTTTGGGATGTCGGGCATCAGACTTACGCTCACAAAATTCTGACGGGCCGGCGCGAGCGCATGTCAACGCTGCGCCAGTATGGCGGTATCAGTGGATTCCCGAGGCGGAACGAAAGTCCCTTCGATACCTTTGGCACGGCGCATTCCAGCACCTCGATCAGCGCGGCGCTCGGCATGGCGGTGGCATCCCGCCTGAAGGGTGAAGATCGGCGAGCGGTTGCGATCATCGGCGATGGCGCCATGACCGCCGGCATGGCGTTCGAGGCGCTGAACAATGCCGGCGCCATGGATACCAATCTGCTGGTGGTGTTGAACGACAACGATATGTCGATTTCGGAGAACGTCGGCGCGCTCAACAATTATCTGGCCAAGCTCATGTCCGGCCGATTTTATGCGGCGGCCTGGAAAACCAGCGAAAAGGTGTTGGGCGTGATGCCTCCCATGCTCGAACTGGCCAAGCGCGCGGAAGAACACGTCAAGGGCATGGTGACTCCGGGGACTTTATTCGAGGAATTCGGCTTCAATTACATCGGACCCATCGACGGTCATAATCTCGAAGTGCTGGTATCGACTTTGAGCAATCTCAGAAAACTCGATGGGCCACAGTTTCTGCATGTGGTCACGCGCAAAGGCAAAGGCTACGAACCGGCCGAAGACGATCCCATTCTTTATCACGGCGTGGCTAAGTTTGATCCGCAAGCCGGCATTGTTGCCAAGCCGCCCGCCAAGATCAGCTATACCCAGGTGTTTGGCGACTGGTTGTGCGACATGGCGGCAACCGAAAGTCGGTTGATCGGCGTGACACCGGCGATGCGTGAAGGCTCGGGCCTGGTCCGATTTTCCCAGGAATACCCGGATCGATATTTCGATGTGGGCATCGCCGAGCAACATGCGCTCACCTTTGCCGCAGGCATGGCCTGCGAAGGCCTCAAACCGGTGGTGGCGATTTACTCGACGTTCTTGCAGCGTGCCTACGACCAGCTCATTCACGACATCTGCATTCAGAATCTGCCGGTGCTGTTCGCCATCGATCGGGCGGGACTGGTTGGCGCGGATGGCGCCACCCACGCCGGCAGTTACGACCTGAGTTATCTGCGCTGCCTGCCGAACATGGTAGTGATGGCGCCAAGCGACGAAAACGAATGTCGCCAGATGCTCTACACCGGATTCCAGATTGACTCGCCGGTGGCCGTACGCTACCCGCGCGGTACCGGTCCAGGCAAAGCGATTGAAGCAAAAATGCAGCGTTTGCCCATCGGCAAGGGCGAAATTCGCAGGCAAGGTAAAAAGGTGGCAATTTTGGCCTTTGGGTCGATGCTGACGCCTTGTGTGGCCGCAGCGGAAAAGTTGGATGCAACCGTCGCCAATATGCGTTTCGTCAAGCCGCTCGATGAAGATCTGATCCGCGAACTCGCAGGCCGACACGAACTCCTGGTGGCTGTTGAGGAAAATGCCATTCTGGGCGGCGCCGGTAGCGCTGTATTGGAAGTGCTTGAAAAGCTGGGAGTTCATAAGTCTTTTCTGCAATTGGGCCTGCCGGATCGATTTATCGATCATGGGGATCCGGCCAAATTATTGAAGGATTGCGGGCTGGATGCCGAGGGAATTCTCAATTCAATCAAGGTTCAATTAGCCGAGTAGTTTACTCAACTATTATTGGCGACTATAATCCTTGCGATGGTCCTTTGAGGAGGCGCAAATGAATTCGCCCGATAGTTTTTCGATTCCGGATGTCCAGAACTCCGCCGATACCCGCCATCTGGCGATCGACAAGGTTGGCATCAAGTCCATCCGCCACCCGGTACGGGTGGCGGATCGTACAGACGGCGTGCAATACACGATCGCCAACTTCAATATGTACGTCGGGCTGCCGCATAACTTCAAAGGCACCCACATGTCGCGTTTTGTGGAAATTCTCAATTCCCACGAACGCGCCATTTCGGTCGAATCCTTCGAAACCATGCTGCGCGACATGGTCAAGCGGCTGGAGGCCGAATCCGGCCATGTCGAGATGACGTTCCCGTATTTCATCAACAAGGCCGCGCCGGTGTCCGGAGTTAAAAGTCTGATGGATTACGAGGTGACTTTTATCGGCGAAATTTCCCGTGACCAATATGTCTTCAACATGAAAGTGGTGATCCCGGTCACCAGCCTGTGCCCTTGCTCCAAGAAGATCTCGGAATACGGCGCCCACAATCAGCGCTCGCACGTCACCATCGCCGCGCGTACCAATGCCCATGTCTGGATCGAGGATATCGTGCGCATAGCCGAAGAGCAGGCATCCTGCGAACTATATGGCCTGCTCAAGCGGCCGGACGAAAAATACGTGACCGAACGTGCCTACGATAATCCGAAGTTCGTCGAAGACATGGTGCGCGACGTGGCTACCGTCCTGAATGCGGACGATCGGATAGAGGCCTACGTTGTGGAATCGGAGAACTTCGAGTCGATCCACAACCATTCGGCGTATGCGCTGATCGAAAAAGACAAGACCAAGTTGGGCGTAAAGGACTGAATATTCGGACTCGGAATTGCAAGGGGTTCGATGGGTATCGCAGCGTTCAATCCACGCCGCGCCGGTTGCGAAACCACTCCAGTGTTTGCTTGATGGCCGCGTCGATTGGCGTCGGCTGCATGCCAAGCGTTGTTTCAAAACGCCGCGAATCCATTACGAAATCCTGCTCAAACTGGTAGAGCATTTCGCGGACCTCTTGCAAGTTCTCGTTGAACATTCCCATCAAGGAAATCAGGAAGCGCGGCGCAGCGCTTAATTTCGCCGGTCTGCCGAGCGCCGCGAATATTTTTGCCACGAAGTCGCGTGTGGACATGGCCGGAGCGCTGGGCACATGCCAGGCTTTGCCGAGGGCCTCGTCGCGCTCACCGAGCATTACCAGCGCCCTGGCAAAATCGTCGATGAATGTGTAGGTGTGCAGCCGATCGGGATTGCCGATTACCTGCGCGGCTTTGCCCGCCAGGGCACGGCCAAAAACGCGGGTGCCCATGGCCGCGGCGTCGGTGGCGAAAGGGCCGAAAAAATCCGAGCCGCGCGCAATGGCAACCCGGACTTTTCCGGCGTCGTTAGCGTGGATCAAGGCTTGCGCAACGTCGGCGCGAATGCGGCCTTTTTTTGTTGATGCGGCCAGAGGCATGCCCTCTGTCATCGGCTGGTTTATCGCTCCATAGGCGTACAAATTGTCGGCATAGACCAATCTGGCTCCTGCGACAGCGGCACCTTCAACGATGCCCGCGGCAATGGCGGGAAATTCCGGCCATCGGGTGTAGGGCAGGCCGATGCAGTGATAGACCACTGCCGCGTCTTCGCATGCTTCGCGTGTCTGGATCGGATCGGCGGCATCTGCACCGCCGACCTGAGTCTGCGCATCTTTCTCGAAACGTACCCTACTGGAGCGGTTGACCATGCGCACGTTTTTACCGCGGTGGCGGAGTTCGCGCATGACGGCCAGGCCCAGCGGGCCGGTGCCGAATACTACGTGCATATCGCTCATAAAGCGTGCACGGTCACCACGGTGTTGCCTTCCCCTGCCGGCCCCAGGGTGTTGCGCAGCGGTCGCCCGAAGGCCACTGCCTGAATTTCGAATTCATCGCCGACCCGGGTTTCGATCTTCTTGGTGAAGCTGCCCGTCGCGGCGCCGAAGAAATGCACGTGGACATCGCCCGGCCGGCGGAAGTCCCGATATTTGAAGTGATGGTGTTCCAGATTGGCCAATGAGTGGCACATATTGTCTTCGCCGGAGAGCCAGTCTTCGCCCCAGATTTCCTGGCCTTCCCTCAATAAGCGAGCGCGACCGGGAACCGATTTCGGCAAAGCCCCGATCAACAATTCCGGACCATAGGAACACTGCCGCAATTTGGAATGGGCAAGATACAGGTAATTCTGCCGCTCCATGACGTGATCCGAATATTCGTTACCCAGCGCAAAGCCCAGCCGAAGCACATCGCCCCGATCGCCAATGACGTACAGCCCGACAACCTCCACCTCTTCGCCCCCATCCAGCGCATAGGACGGCAATTCGAGTGCGCTGCCCGGCGTGACCACGCAGCGGCCATCGCCTTTGTAGAACCACTCCGGGGCGGTGCCGATTTTGCCGTTTGCGGGCTTGCCGCCCTCGACGCCCCATTTGAACATTTTCATGGAGTCGGTCAGTTCCGATTCCTGTTTCTGAATTTTGGCATGCATCGAGTCGCGCGCCGCGGCGCTGCCCAGATGCGACAAACCGGTGCCGGTGACCAGACAGTGATAGGGATCGGGATGGGTTAACGGAGGGAGCAGCCGGCCTTGCTTGACGATGTCGTCGTAAGGAAGCGTTTGTTTGCCGATTTTCGACCGTGCCTCGGATTCCAGCGATTTGCCCGATCGTGCCGCGGCGAGCGCCAACTCGTATGTGCCTTTAACGCCGTCAAGAAGATGCAGGGTCTTGCCGTCGTCGCCCACGACGGCAACCGCCGGCGCGCCCTTGTTGTCGGTGAACTGAACCAGTCGCATGGTTTCTCCCCTTAAAAGTATTCTTCGAACGCGATGGTACGACACTCGGCGGGGCCATGCCGGGCAACCGTGTCGGGTGGCCGTTGCCGCAGGGGGAGAGCCTCTCTATACTGGGCTCACCATAAGAGGAAGGGGAAACATGTGGCCCGGATGGGGCGCGGCGCAATCCGGGAATCGGTGCTGCAGCAGGGCTTTCCTCGTATTCCGCCGCGCTGCATACGGGCGTGTGGAAAAATCGAGTCTGACCCCATTTAAGATTCAAGGTTAAAGGATAGGAAAAATGAAAATAAAAACGAACGGTATCGGCATTAACTATGTCATTGAAGGCAAAGGACCATGGCTGGTGATGAGCCATTCCCTGGCTTGCGATTTGTCGATGTGGGACGAGCAGGCCGTGTTGTTGAAGAAACAATTCCGGGTGCTGCGCTTCGATACCCGGGGGCACGGGGCCAGCGATGCACCGATTGGTGCTTATTCTCTCGACATGCTTTCGGAAGATCTGCGCGGATTGCTCGATGGGCTCAAAGTCGAAAATCCACACTTTATCGGCCTGTCGATGGGCGGCATGATCGGCATGACCTTCGCGTTGAAATACCCGAATCGTTTGCGCAGCCTGGTGCTGTGCGACACATCCAGCCGCATTCCTTCGGAAGCCAGCGCGATCTGGGAAGGGCGCATCAAGACCGCCACCGAGCAGGGCATGGAGCCGCTGGTCGAGCCGACGCTCAAGCGCTGGTTTACCGAGCCGTTTTTCAACGCGAATTCAGCCATGATGACGCGCGTGGGAAAACTGATCCGCGCAACGCCGGTCGCGGGTTTCGCTGGCTGCTGCCACGCCATCCGCCCGCTTAACCTGACATCGAAGCTTGGCGCAATCACCTGTCCGGTTCAAGTGGTAGTCGGAGAGCAGGATGCCGGCACACCGGTTGCGATGTCGCGCGATATCGTCAACGCGATCCCCGGCTCCGAATTGGTGATTATTCCCTCGGCTTCGCATCTGTCGAATCTGGAACAGCCGGCGAAATTTAATGATGTGGTGTCGGGGTTTTTGAGCAAAAACAAATAATGAAGGTAAAAAAGCAGGGACTGGGGGCTTGGGACTAGGGGCCAGGGTTGGAGCGCCGCAAGCGGCGCGCCATTGTTTTGCCCTTCACCCTTCACCCCCTCACCGTTCACTGTTCACCGATCACCGTTTACCCCTTTGCCCGTCACCCGTCACCGAATTTAACAATTTCCACATTCCTCGGCGGCGATTTGAAATAGCGGACGAGAATCTTGTAGGTGTCGAGATCGAAAGTCGGTTGGGTCCGGGTTTCTCGTGCATCGAACAAGTCGTTTTCCGAGTGCAGCGTTTCGAGGTAACACCAGTTATCCATTACATGTACTTCGGCGCGCCGCGAGACCGGATCGAATTCGCGCACGGCGATGCGCCCGGCAAACGGCCATGACTGGATTTTCAGCGCGTGCAAGGCCTGAGTCATGCGCATCGCGTGCGACACTTCAGACTCCGTTCCGATACAAAATCCACGGCAGCGTTTGAGACTGTAAGCGAAACACGGCCCCTCGCTCTTTTGGATGCCCGCGCCGATGTGGCAGAGCTGGTGGGCATCGGCGATATCGCGTAGCGCATTGAATGCAACGCGATGCGAACGGAACGTGCCGTACAAATTGCCGGTGTTGGCAAGAATGGTGTCCTGAATATCGACCGGTATCGGTATCTTCGGACCTTCGACCGGATTCCATTGCAAGGCGCACATTTCGTTGTTGCTTCGCAGTTTCCGATTGTGAATCGGCGACAGCCGCTTTACCCACTGGGCATGTTTGACGAGTGCCCCGAGTTCACCAGCGGTTTCGATGGTATCGACGCGGGTGATATCCGGGGTGAATCGTGTGTCCTTTGGAGAACGGCGATCGCCGCTCAAATGGGCAATCACGCCAGAGCGCAGATTCGTGCTTCTGCCCACATAGAGCGCGACCTCGTTCTTGCCATAAAACATGTACACCCCGGGGCCTTCCGGTAAATTCTCGATGACTTCCGCCGGCAACCCTGGCGGCAATACGGGCGGCTTCAGAAGATCCTCCAGCGCCAGATGCACAACGCCGGGATCAAGTTCGAGATGAATTTTTCGGGCAAATTCCCACAAGACTCGCGCATCGGCCAGAGCCCGGTGCCGGGCATGGCACTTTAATCCGTGGCGAGCGATCAGGCTGTCGAGATTGTGGCGTTTTTCCTGCGGGAACAGCCTGCGCGACAATTTGACGGTACACAGCACCTTGGTGAGATAACGCATCCCGAGGCGGTGGAATTCGCTTTTCAGGAATCCATGATCGAAGCGCGCGTTATGGGCAACCAGGATCTTTCCTTCCAGCCGTTTGTGAAGCTCAACGGCCAGTTCGGCAAAGACCGGTGCATTCGCCACCATTGCATCGGTGATGCCCGTCAAGGATTGTATGGCCTGGGGAATGCCGATTCCGGGATTGACCAATGAGCTCCATTCGCCGACTTCTTCGCCGTTGACCACCTCCACCAAGCCAATTTCCGTAATTCGATCGAAATGCGGAGTGGCACCAGTGGTTTCGAGGTCGAGAAAAACGAGCGGATGATCAAACATTCATGTTTTCCAGTGAGCCTGAGTTAGGGGAACACTGAATTAAGTGTCTTCCCCGCGAAGGCGGGGAACCAGTTGTTTTTGAAAAACCTGGATTCCCGTTTTCACGGGAATGACATTCGGGGGCTTAATCGGTGTTTCCCTAGCTCATTGAACCACGGGCATAGGGGAAAAACGGGAAAACTCGATTCGAGGTACGCACTTGTCGTGGCGGGTGATTGCTTTATATCGGCGGGTTACGCTTCGCTAACCCACCCTACGATGGCTTTCGATTTCAATTGAGCGAGGGGCGAGGAAGGGGTGCCGGTATAATCGTCGCAATATCAAAGAGGAGGATATTTGTGAGCATTCGCTTTCTGTTGTGGAGCATCATTTTATCGAGCGGGCTGGCAATGGCTCATCTCGATGGCGAAGGGGAAGAAGAGGCGGGGCAGAAACTCATCGATTGCGAGCATCCTCCCGCCAATCTCAAGACCTCTGTGCCCCAAGTTATTTCCGGCGTGGCCGCCATTGGCTGCACGCCTCCTGCTCAGCATATTCACGCCGCCAAGGGTTGGACCTGGCGGTACCCGGCAAATTTCTTTCAGGTTCCCACAGTCCCCGCGTATTCGCCTCTCGAATCCCGGGATGAACCTGCTGGGCGCTTCTTTACCGGGTTCGAAATTGTCGAACTCGATGCCGCGCAGTTGCAAGAAAAGCACAAGTGGTTCGCTCAACATGTGGTTAGTTATCCGAGTTCTCAGGTTCCGGCGAAGCTTATCAAGCTCGTCGCGACTAACGATCTGGGTCACAGCCTTGATGCCTATTTCGGGTTTAAGTCGGACAAGGAAGGCTGGGTCATTCTTTGCGCACCCGAGTGTGCGCCGGAATTCGTATTCCTGATGCAAAAGCGCGACTGAACCGGAGGAGTTTCACATGCAACTCGACACACGATCCGTATTGCCTTCTGACGTTGACCGCGCAACCTTGATCGGGCGTGCCTGGGTGCCGGGCCTCCATAACAAACAGGCTGAGGGGGGGGCCAGTCCGGTGCTGGTCGATCAGGATAGGGTTTGGGATCTCTCGCGAGTCGCGCCGACGGTCAGCCAATTGCTCAACTTGATGGAGCCTGCGCGTGTGGCGCGGCACGCTGTCACTTCGGGTTGGGCGCGGCGCCTGGGAGATATTGGTGACCTGATCGAGAATTCCCATGCCGACAAACGCGACCCGGCGCATCCTTATTTGCTGGCGCCCTGCGATTTGCAGGCGGTGCGGGCCTGCGGCGTCACATTTGTGTCGAGCATGGTGGAGCGTGTCATCGAGGAGCATGCCAAGGGCGATCCGCAAAAAGCCGAGGAGATTCGCAGTTCCATCGGCGCGGAAATCGGTGCCGGCATCGCCACCGTCAAGCCGGGCTCGGCGGATGCGAAGCGGCTCAAGGAATCGTTGATCAAGCGCAATTTGTGGTCGCAATATCTGGAAGTGGGCATCGGCCCCGATGCCGAAGTATTCAACAAGGCGCAGCCCTTGTCGGCGGTGGGCCTGGGTGCGGAAATTGGTATTCGTGCCGACTCCTCCTGGAACAATCCGGAGCCGGAAGTGGTGCTGGCCATCAACCGGGCAGGAGATATTGTAGGTGCCAGCCTGGGCAACGACGTGAATCTGCGCGACTTCGAGGGCCGCAGCGCGCTGTTGCTGGGCAAGGCCAAGGACAACAACGCAAGTTGTGCCATTGGCCCCTTTATTCGACTCTTCGACCGGCACTATGGTCTCGACGATTTGCGCCGCACGGATATCCATATCGAGATCGCCGGGCCGGAAGGCTACAAATTGACCGGCGAAAGTCACCTGTCCAACATCAGTCGCGATCCCCTGGACCTTGCCAGCCAAGCGGTGAACCGCACCCATCAATATCCCGACGGAACCATGTTGTTTCTCGGTACCCAGTTCGCTCCCGTGCAAGACCGTGATGAGCAAGGCAAAGGCTTCACGCACAAGGTAGGCGACGTTGTTTCGATCCGCGCCGATGCCTTAGGCATGTTGATGAACCGCGTGAATTATTGCGACAAAATCGCGCCCTGGACCTATGGCATTGCGGACCTGATGCGGAATCTGGTTTCGCGCGGATTGCTTTGAAACTTAATTCATGCAGTCGAATCACGGAGAACACGGAGTACACGGAGTAAGGTAAGAGACTTTACCTACCCGGGCCTTGCACCCAATTGGTGAACGAACAAGGAACAATAACGCGCTGTTTTCCTCCGTGATCCCCGTGTCCTCCGTGTTTCAAATGCGTTTTCTGGGATCATCGAGGAAAAATACCGACTCCAGTAGCCCGGAAAGAGTCCGAAGGGCGTATTCCGGGGAAAAGCACCGTGTATAGAAAACGCGCCGGTTCATGCGCATTGACTTCCCGGGAATACGGCCATAAAAACCACGGCCTCCTTCCGGGCTTTCCCCCCGCTTGCTCAGAGCCAAGCTCCCTAGGAGCCTGTCGGACTTAGGATGATTCGGCTGCAACAGTGGGAGAGCGGCCCATATTTCGTCGCTTTCTCCTTACATATTCCCGATATGCGCGTCGAAATCGTCAAAATCTGTCCTCGCTCTCCCACCGTTTCGCTGTCGAACACCCAAGTCCGACAGGCTCCTAGGTAAAACACTCACTACAGTGTTTCCCTACTTTTAAATTCCCGATTCTCGGACATTTATTCTTTCTATCCAATAAGTTGAGCTCTTTTCCGGGGTATCGGGAGGCTCTTTGGCGTCTCTCAAAACAAAAAATCGCTTGACGTCTTTTCCGTGAAATGGGAAATTAATCCCAATTACTGTTTATTTCAAATGGGGCATCTGAATAATGTTTCAGGAAATGGGTGAAACATCCCAAATGAAAGCGAAGCGAACGGAGGCGGGCAGTGCGGGCAGCGCACTGACCACCGCCGTGTGCGCGATCCTGCGGGCGCTTGCCCGGGTGCTGCTGAGGCATGGCGTCTCCTATCACGCGTTTGCCGATCTCGCCAAGCGCGCTTACATCCAAACCGCCGGGGACGAATTTGGCATTCCCGGGCGCAAGGTCTCCAGCTCCCGAATCTCCGTGTTGACCGGGCTGACCCGCAAGGAAATACAGAAATTGAACGAAAGCGTCAGTGCGCCCGATTCCGAGGCGCTGGAGCGATACAACCGTGCGGCCCGAGTGGTGTCGGGATGGATAAGGGATCCGGAATTTATCGATCAAGCGGGTAATCCACTCGATCTGGCGATGGAGGGACCCAAGTCCACCTTTGCGGAACTGGTTCGACGCCACAGCGGGGACGTTCCGCCACGCGCCATTCTCGACGAACTGCTGCACGTGGGCACGATCGAAAAAATGGAGGACGGGCGGGTCAAGCTGGTGAGTCGCGCCTACATTCCGCGCGCCAGCGACAGCGACAAACTCGCCATCCTGGGTGCGGACGTCGCCGACCTGATCAAGACCATAGACCACAATTTGACGAATATCGATACACCCCGATTCCAGCGCAAGTTGATGTACGACAACCTGCCACGGGAAGCCGTCGTTAAGTTTCGTGAATTGGGCCCTGCAAGGGCGCAGGGTTTGATGGAGTACCTGGATAGCTGGCTTTCCCAGCATGACCGCGACGTCAATCCTGCATCCGAGGGTGCCGGCCGCATGCGCGCCGGCTTGGGAATTTTTTATTTCGAGGAAGACCTTGGGTCGAAAGACGAGGGCAGGCAATCAGGGTCTATTGAAAACAAGAAAGGCGGTGGGTCATGAGCGTCAGCGTCCTGGAGTACACATTGCGCGGCGATAGGGAAAAAGAGCATCTGGCAGTTGATGCGATGAGCGATGCCGAGTACGCGAAACATCTTGCCTATAGCGAAAT
>CAMDKM010000034.1 GCA_945900965.1 Bordetella parapertussis
TTCCCATGACCATGCAGGACTGGGAAACACGCCTGAATCGTTTCATCGAAGCAACCGACCGCGCGGTTTTGCAAGACGCAGGGAAAGTGACGGCGGAAATCGCGCGCGCCCACGTCGAAAGCGAGTTCGAGAAATATCGCATCGTGCAGGACAGGCTGTTCGAGAGCGATTTTGACCGCGTGATGAAGCGGCTCGAACTTGAGCGCCCGGCCAGCGAGGCCGATATTCCAAAGCGGGTGCGCAAGAAAGAGGAAAAGAAGAAATGAGCGCCCGCCATGTGCGTCATGTGATGCGGTCGTCTGTCGCTGCGCCCGCCCCAGGCGGAATCTCTCGCGAAGTTGGCGGTGCGGGGGTCAAGTCTGGTGCGGGGGTCAAGTCTTGTTTCTTGCAAGTTAACTCTTCGCGTCCAGACCCTCACGCTGCAAGGCACATTTCGGCCGTCACGACATCCCACGAAACCTCCACCCGCTGATCGTCCCGGCAGTCGACGAGGCCGAATTCGATCAACCGAGAAACATCCGTGTGCACGTTTTTGTAGTTACGGCCCAGTCGCCTGGCAAGCCCACTGATCGACAGCGGCCCTTCGCGCTTCAGTTGCTCGATCAGTACCCATTTCGCGGGCGTCAGCTTGCTAAGAAGCAGCGGCAGACTTTCAAAGCTGAGCCTTACCTCAGTGCCTCGCGCCTTGCCCTTACGCGCGAGGTCCCACGTCCGCTCGAACCGGTCCAGTGCTTGGCTTAAACTCCCGACTCCTATCTCAATCCTTCTCTTGGTCATTCTCGCCTCCGTACCTGCGTATATCGGCCTCAAAATCGCGGCGCAGCTTGGGCACTGAAACAAACCTGTAAGGTTCTTCCCGCCCCTCAATGTGACGGTGATCGCCTTTGCCTGCCTCATTGTCGTAACGGACGAGGCACTTTCCGGATCGACCGAAGTAAAGACGGTACTTCACTCGGTGAGGTCGATCCGCCGTTGGCTTTGGCAGTTAGCCTCTCTCTTGAAGGGCGTAGCGGGTTTCACCCTTCACTCATTCACCCTTCACGCCTTCCTACATATTCGGATAATTCGGCCCGCCCCCGCCCTCCGGCGCGACCCAGACGATATTCTGCGTCGGGTCCTTGATGTCGCAGGTCTTGCAGTGCACGCAGTTCTGGGCATTGATTTGCAGACGCCGTTCGCTGGCTTCTCCAACGTATTCGTACACGCCCGCCGGGCAATAACGCTGCTCGGGTCCATCGTAGCGGGCGAGGTTAATCTGGACGGGGACCGAGGCATCTTTTAGGGTCAGGTGAATCGGCTGGTCTTCGCTGTGGTTGGTATTTGATACGAATACCGAGGACAGTCTGTCGAAGCTGATCACTCCGTCTGGCTTGGGGTAATTGATCGGCTGAGCGGCAGTTTTGTCAGTCAGCGTTTCGTGATCCGCATGTTGATGATGCAGCGTCCACGGCGCCTTGCCGCCGAAAATAGTCTGATCGATGCCGACCATCAGCGTGCCGGTGTACAAGCCCTTCGACATCCACGGCTTGAAGTTGCGTGCGCGATGTAATTCTTCGTGCAGCCAGCTATTGCGGAAAGCTTCCGGATACGTGCTGAGTTCGTCGCCCTCACGTCCTGCTGCGAGGGCTTCGGCGGCTGCCTCGGCGGCGAGCATGCCGGACTTGATCGCGGCATGGCTGCCTTTGATGCGGGAGGCATTGAGGAAACCGGCATCGTCGCCGACCAGTACGCCGCCGGGGAAGGTGAGTTTGGGCAGCGACTGGAGTCCGCCTGCGGCGATGGCCCGGGCACCGTAGGCAACGCGCTTGCCGCCTTCCAGGAATGGGCGAATCGCGGAATGCGTCTTGTAGCGCTGGAATTCCTCGTAAGGGCTCAGGTACGGGTTGGTGTAGCCGAGGCCGACGACGAAGCCGATGGACACCAGGTTGTCTTCCATGTGATACATGAAAGAACCGCCATAGGTGTCGGCATTGAGCGGCCATCCCGCGGTGTGGATCACCAGTCCGCTTTGATGTTTCTCCGGTTTGATCTCCCAAAGTTCCTTTAATCCTATGCCGTAAACATGCGGGTCGCGGCCGGCGCGAAGCTGAAATTTCTGTTCCAGTTGTTTGCCGAGATGGCCGCGACAGCCTTCGGCGAAAATCGTGTACTTGGCTTGCAAGGCCATTCCCGCTTGATGGCTCGGGCCGGGCTGGCCGTCGCGGCCGATGCCCATGTCGCCGGTGGCAATGCCGACGACTGCGCCGTTTTCGCCATAGAGCACTTCCGCCGCGGCGAAGCCCGGAAAAATTTCCACGCCCAGCGCTTCGGCCTGGGTGGCCAGCCAGCGGCAGACATTGGCAAGACTCACGACGTAATTGCCGTGGTTGCGGAAACATTCCGGCAGCAGGAAGTTCGGCACCTGGAAAGAGCGCTTTTCGCCGAGGAAAAGAAACCGGTCTTCGCTGACCGGCGCATTGAGCGGCGCGTTGCGCGATTGCCAATCGGGGAAAAGTTCTTCGAGCGCGCGCGGGTCCATGACCGCGCCGGATAGAATATGCGCGCCCACTTCGGAACCTTTTTCCACCACACAGACGGAAATTTCCGTATTACGCTCGGCGGCCAGTTGCTTGAGCCGGATCGCGCAGCCCAGGCCCGCAGGACCGGCGCCGACCACTACTACGTCATACTCCATCGATTCGCGTTCTGCCAAAACAAGCTCCCTGCTGATAACATGGCTTAGGAGCACGAATCATAAACCTAAAAACTGCCAATCAGCCACAGAGGGCACAGAGAGATTCAGGGGTTTGGGTCACCGAGCCATCTTCGCTAAAAAGGGGCGAGGGTCGAGGGGCGAGGGGTGGAGCGCCGCAAGGCGGCGCGGAGTGAATGAGTGAATAGTAAACGGTGACGAGTAACGGGTGACAGGTGACGGGTGTGAAAATCGGTGATTGTGTGATTGTGTGAAGGGTGTAACCCCTCGATCCCCGATCCTCAATCCTCAATCCTCAATCCTCAATCCTCAATCTTATGCCAACCATGATGACAAAAGAACAGGGAAAACTCGTGCGCGTGGATCGTGTGCCTATGCGCTGGGGCGAGATGGATGCGCTTGGGCATATGAACAACGTGTCCTACTTCCGTTATTTCGAACAGGCTCGTCTATCCTGGTTCGATGCGCTGGGCTTCAGCTATCGACCGGATTCCGAAGGGCCGATCCTGGGGACGATCAACTGCAAGTACGTCAAGCCTGCTGTTTATCCGCTGGACATCGAGGTCACGACCTATGTGGGCCAACCCGGGCGCAGCAGTTTCATGATGTTCCATGAAATGTACAAAGCCGGGGATCCTGCGACGCTCTACGCCGAAGCGCACGCCGTGATGGTGTGGATCGACATGGCAGAGGGCAAATCGCGGCCCTTGCCCGACTGGTTCAGGGCCGAGCTGACGGTCAAGCCGTGAGGATCGTGCCGCGCGTGTCCCGGCTGTCGGGCCCCATCAAAAACAGATAGGCGGGCATCAATGTCTCGGGTTGGCGTTGCGAGCCGGAGACTTCGCCGGGATGGGTTTTCGCGCGCGACGGCGAGGCCACCGGCCCGGGAATAATGGCGTTGATGCGTAATTGCGGCCGGTTCGCCCATTCTTCGGACTGAATTTTCAGGAAGGCTTCCAGAGCGGCCTTGGAGACGGCATAGCCTCCCCAAAATGCGGCCGGCGCGTGGCCATGAGTCTCCAGGGTAAGTACCACCGACGCGTCCGGCGCCGCCTGTAAGAGGCGTGCACAGGCCTGTGTGAGGGCAAAGGGCGCCACCAGATTTATCCGTAGTGTGCTTTGCCATTCTTCGGCGGTCTGTTGTTCAAGCGGCGACAGGCCCAGCACATGCGAAGCGTTGTGCAAGATGCCGTCCAGGCGTCCGAACTCCGATTCGATGACGCCTGCCATGCCGTCGAAATCCTGGGTGCTTGCCTTGTCGAAATCCAGAGGGATGGCGGCCGGCTGCGGACCGCCGCGCGCGAGTATTTCGTCGTAAACCGACTCGAGCGCGCCTGGGTTGCGCCCGTGCAGCACCACCGTGGCGCCGAAATCGGCGAAGGTCAGAGCGGCCACCCGCCCGATACCCCGGCTGGCTCCGGTGACCAATATGACGCGATCGCGTAGCAGGCCCGCGGTCGGCTGGTAGTGGATAGGGGCAATCATCCTAAAAAAACCGTTGAATCACGGAAGACACGGAGATCACGGAGTAAACCATTGAGATATTTTTCATTGAATGTTCATGTTCTGGGTGAGAGGCACCACAGTCCATACCTCACGAACCTCCCTCACCCCCGCCCCTCTCCCGGAGGGCGAGGGGAGAAAACCGGTTCGTTGGCGGGCCGCGCAATATAAATTCTTGGATTTGCTCCGGCACCGCCGACACGGCGTTGGCGTAGCCATCCGGGGCGGGAGGCGGTGCTTCGGCGCACTGCCCGCGATCGGCCGACTTCGTCGGTAACGTGTCCGTGCGCCGCACCGTGTCCTCCGTGATTCAATTGCTTCTTGTCGGATCATTTCGCATGACCAGCTGCGCGGCGGCGACCCCGCTGCGAACCGCGCCTTCGATGGTCGCCGGATAGTCGGAGCGGACGTAATCGCCGGCGAGATACAGACCGGGAACGCCGGAACGTGCCGCCGGTCGTTGCAAGCCGGGTGAGCAGGTGAAGGTTGCCCGTTTTTCCGCGATGACCCGATGCCAGAGAAACGCTTTTGGCACCTCGAAACCCAGGCGCAATTCCGCGTGGACACGATTCGCCAGTTCGTCCTGGTCGAGTTCCTGATGCGCGCCTTTGGAAGATATGACGACCCCAATCAGTCCCTTCGGACCGCCAAGTTGCCCGCGATCGAAAATCCATTGCGAGTACTCGGCCTCGATACCTCCCATTTTGAACGGCAGTTGCGTGGTGTCGGAATACTGGAGATAAACGGAATAAATCGGCTGATAGGTCATATTGTCAATCATGGATCGAACCGATGTCAGCGTGGGAAGAAACTTGAGCAGCGCGCTGGCGCGATGAGGGGGCACGGCCACGACCACGTGACTGAAGCGTCCTGCATCGGGCTCCAAAACGAATTCGTCCGACTCCAGGCGAATCGCGTCCACCGTGGAGCCGAGACGAACCTCGCCCGCCCGTGTCTGGACGAAACGCGCGGCGCGGTCAGGGAACAGCGCGGAAAAGTCCATTGCGGGCAACAACAAGTCGCTGTCGTCGCGGCTTCCGTTGAGGCTGTCGCGAAGAACGTTCAGAAAAATCTGCGCGGAAGCCTGCGCCGGCGGCGTATTCAACGCGGATATGCACAAAGGGTCCCAGAGATATCGCCGCGTATTCGTCGGCTGGCGGTGATCCGTCAGCATATCCGCGACGCTGCAATCGTGGTCGAGGCGAAATTTTCCGGCGCGCATTCTTGCCATGAATCGCGCTGCGCACAGACGGTCGTTGAACGACAAACCCCGCGCGCGCAGCAAAGCCCATGCTAGATGCAGCGGCGCGGGAAGACGGGGTGCCTTCAAGCGAAAAGACGGATACAGGGAAAGTTCCAGCGGGATTCGCAGCAGGCCCAATTCTTCCGAGGGAAGTTTCACCTGCTCGATCAGGCGCAGGGTCTCCTTGTAGGCCCCTATCAGAATATGCAGACCATTGTCCAGGTTCTTTCCATCCATCTGGACGCGTCTTGCCCGGCCGCCCAGGGTGCGCGCCGCCTCAAAGATCACCACGGGGAAAGTGGCCGCCGCGAGTTCGGTGGCGGCCGCCATGCCTGCGTAACCCCCGCCGATGACTGCAACGCGCGGCTGAGTGACACCCTGTGACGGGTGACGGGTGACGGGTGACGCTGCGCCGCGCGCAGCCCTATCGGTACTTGGTGTCACTCGTCACCCGTCACTCGTCACCGACTCACGCAGTGAGCCAGACTCGCCATGCGATCCACAGCTTTCGCATGGGCGTCAGCGAGGTGCGCTGATTTAGCACCCGACTGCCGCCGCGGACGATTTCTTCCAGCAGCGCGCGATAGATACCGGCCATGATGAGGCCGGCCCGCTGCGAGCGCCGGTCTTGTTCAGGCAAGGCCGCGATGGCCTGGTCGTAACACTGCCTCGCGCGGTCGATCTGGAATTCGATCAGGCGACGGAAACCGTCGCTTTCGCGCAAATGCACAACGTCGGAAGCCGCGACCCCGAATTTCGCGAGTTCATCCAGTGGCAGATAAACTCGATTGCGCCTGGCGTCTTCGCCCACGTCGCGAATAATGTTGGTGAGCTGAAACGCCTGTCCGAGTTGTTCGGCATAAGACAAGGTGGCGGGCTCGCTATAGCCGAATATGCGTGCCGCCATGCGGCCGACGACGCCGGCCACGCGATAACAGTAGGTTTGCAGGGTGGCGAAATCGGGGTAGCGGTTGTACTGCAAGTCCATTTCCATGCCGTCGATGACGGCCTGCAGATCGGCCTGGGGCAATTGAAAATTGGCGATGGCCGGCGCAAGGGCGAGTGTCACCGGGTGCTGCGCCGTGCCGCCAAACGTTGCGGCGATTTCCGTGCGCCACCAGGCAATTTTGGTGCGGGCAATATCGGCATCAGCGCACTCATCAACTACGTCGTCGACCTCGCGGCAGAATGCATATAGGGCGGTGATGGCGCGGCGACGCTCCGGCGGTAAAAAAAGAAAGCTGTAATAAAAACTGGATCCGCTGCGGGCGGCTTTGTCCTGACAATACTGATCCGGCGTCATCGCATCACCAATGCGGCGCGGCAGAACATGCCGACCCAATCCAGCGGTTTGAGTTGTGGCCGATGACTAAAAATGTCCGCGTGGCTGGCGCGCAGTTTTTCGATGATGCGAGTACCGCCGAGGACAATCATGCGCAATTCCAGACCGATGCGACCGGGAAGGGCATTTCCAAGCGGCGCGCCGGATAACAGCATGCGGTGCGCGCGATCGATCTGGAAATGCATCAAGGCCTGCCACGCCGGGCCGGCGTCCCGAGTGGAAATTTGCGACTCCGCAACACCAAAGCGGGCCAGTTCATCCTGCGGCAGATATACGCGGTTCTTGCGGAAATCGATTTCCACATCCTGAAAAAAATTGATGAGTTGCAGACTTGAGCAAATATTATCCGCCATGAGCAGATTGTTTTTCTCAGCGGCGCCGTAAAGATGCAGGAGCAGCCGGCCTACCGGATTGGCCGAACGTCGGCAGTAGTCCATCACCTCGCCGAAGTGCGCATAACGGGACTTTGTGACGTCCTGGGTGAATGCGGAGAGCAAATCGCGGAACAGGCCCAGCGGCAGGTGATATTCAGATATAAGCTGCGCCAGGTCCCGGAACAGCGGCAGCATGGGTGGATCGCCGCGCTCGATTCTATCCAGCTCCGAGGCAAAAGATGCCAGCCGGGCAATGCGTATTTCCGCAAGGAAATTGCCCTCGTCGGCAAAATCATCGGCCTGGCGTGCAAATTGATAAATCAATTCGACCGGGCGGCGCAGGCGTTTGGGCAGAAGGATCGATGCAACCGGAAAATTTTCGTAGTGATCAACCGGCATTGGGGAATATCAAGGGATCAAATCAAGAAAAAGTCCGGAGTGAGCCCACGCGAAATGGCGGCGGGTGGCGGCGGCGGAGGCATTATATTAGAATGCGCCCAACGCGAAATGTCGCGGACGCGAAATACGCGAAAGTGGCGGAATTGGTAGACGCACCAGATTTAGGTTCTGGCGCCGAAAGGCGTGAGAGTTCGAGTCTCTCCTTTCGCACCAGGGCCAGATTCCAAGCTGGCTATTCTCTTCGAAAAAACACGACTCGGATCAGATCGAAATGCAAGCAGATTTGGAAACCCTGAATTCTCTTGAACGCCGCCTGTCGGTAACGCTGCCGCTCGATGGCGTCAATAGTGAAATCGAGACGCGGCTCAAGCGCCTGGCGCGCACCGTAAAGCTGCACGGATTTCGTCCCGGAAAAGTGCCGCTCAAAATCGTCGAGCAGCAGTTTGGCGGCCAGGTTCGTCAGGAAGTGGTGGGCGACGCGGTCCAGGAAAGTTTCGGTGCAGCCGTCAAGGAAAAGAATTTGCGAATCGCGGGCTATCCCCGATTCGAAGTCAAAGCGGATGGCGAGCAGGCGGGGCATTTTGAATATACCGCGCTGTTCGAGGTCTACCCCGACATAGCGATGGGCGAATTGGCTGGGTTGCAAATCGCCCGTCCCGCCGTGACGATAGGCGATGCGGAAATCGACAAGACGATCGACATTCTGCGCAAACAGCGAGTGCACTATCACTCGGTCGAAAGGGGCGCCAAGGCCGGCGATCAGATTCGGATGGATTATCGTGGCACCATCGACGGGGTGGTGTTCGATGGGGGTTCCGCCACCGATCAGACGGTGTTGCTGGGAAGTGGTGGATTATTGGCCGACTTCGAAAAAAACATCCTTGACATGAAAGCGGGGGAGAGCCGCGGTTTCGACATGCGGTTTCCCGATGATTATCACGGCAAGGCGGTGGCCGGTAAAAATGCCCGCTTCGATGTGGAAGTCAAGGAAGTCGGCGAACCGCAGGTGCCGGAGGTGGATGGGGAATTCGCCAGATCCCTGGGTGTGGCAGACGGGGATGTGCAGAAAATGCGTGCGGACATCCGCGGAAATCTGGAGCGCGAGGTCAAGCGGCGCGCGACGGCCCGGGTGAAAGATCTGGTCATGAAGGCGTTGCTCGACGCCACCAAAATCGAACTGCCAAAGGTATTGGTGGAAATGGAAATCGAGCGGCTGATGCACAATATGCGGCAAAATCTGGCCGGTCGCGGCCTAAAGGCCGAATCGGTGCCCATGCCAAAGGAGGCTTTCGAACCCGAGGCGGTGCGTCGAGTGAGCCTTGGCCTGATCCTTGCGGAGACCGTGAAGGTAAACCATCTTGAAGCGCGCCCGGAGCAGATCAAGGCAGTGATCGCCGAGCATGCGCAAAGCTACGAAAAGCCGGATGAGGTGGCGCGCTGGTATTACCAGCAACCGGAACGTCTGCGGGAAATAGAATCGATCGTTCTCGAGGACAACGTTGTCCAGTGGGTACTGTCCAAAGCCAAAGTGGAGGACAAAACCACGCCTTTCGAGGAACTTATGGGGAGTGGACAATGAGGGTAATGATGAACGGGCAGATGGAACCGCAGGGCCTGGGCCTGGTGCCCATGGTTATCGAACAGAGCGGGCGTGGCGAAAGAGCCTACGACATTTATTCCCGCCTGCTCAAGGAGCGGGTGGTATTTCTGGTCGGCGCAGTTAATGAAGTCACGGCCAATCTCATCGTCGCCCAACTGCTTTTCCTGGAGTCCGAGAATCCCGAGAAGGACATTTCCTTCTACATCAACTCGCCCGGCGGGTCGGTGTCGGCCGGTTTGGCCATTTACGATACCATGCAATTCATCAAGCCCGATGTGAGCACCCTGTGCATTGGTCAGGCCGCCAGCATGGGCGCATTTCTGCTCGCGGCTGGCGCAAAAGGCAAGCGTTTTGCCTTGCCCAATTCGCGGATGATGATCCATCAGCCCATGGGAGGGTTTCAGGGCCAGGCGTCGGATATTGAAATTCATGCCCGGGAAATCCTTTACCTCCGGGCGCGCCTCAATGACCTGATGGCCAAACACACCGGCCAGGACGTCAAGAATATTGAACGCGACACCGATCGGGACAATTTCCTCAGCGCGGAAGAATCGGTAAAGTACGGGTTGGTGGATAAGGTGCTGTTGAGCAGGGCGGAGACGGCTGCCGCTGCAGTCTGACGGGCAAGGTCAACGATGCTGGCGGGACCACGGATGATGGAGCGTGCGAAAGGACAATATGTCTGAAAAACCAGGCGGCGAAAAGCTTCTCTACTGTTCGTTTTGCGGCAAAAGCCAACACGAAGTTCGCAAATTGATTGCCGGGCCTTCGGTGTTCATCTGCGACGAATGTATTGAGCTTTGCAACGACATTATCCGCGAGGAAAGCCGGGCGGAAACCACGGGCAAGGGCCCCAAGTCCGATCTGCCGGTACCCCATGAAATACGCGAAATTCTCGATCAATACGTGATAGGCCAGGATACCGCCAAGAAAATTCTCGCGGTGGCGGTCTACAACCATTACAAACGCCTGAAGACTGTCCAGAAGAAAGACGACGTCGAACTCGCCAAGAGCAACATTTTGCTGATCGGGCCCACTGGTTCCGGCAAAACGCTGCTGGCGCAGACCCTGGCGCGCTTGCTTAACGTGCCCTTCGTGATGGCGGATGCAACCACGCTCACCGAAGCCGGCTATGTGGGCGAGGATGTGGAAAACATCATTCAGAAGCTTTTGCAGAAGTGCGACTACGATGTGGAGAAGGCCCAACGCGGCATCGTCTACATCGATGAAATCGACAAAATTTCCCGCAAATCCGATAACCCTTCCATTACCCGGGATGTGAGCGGAGAAGGCGTTCAGCAGGCCTTGCTCAAACTCATTGAAGGTACTATCGCCTCGGTGCCGCCACAGGGCGGGCGTAAACACCCCAATCAGGAATTCGTTCAGGTCGATACGACCAACATCCTGTTTGTGTGCGGGGGCGCCTTTGACGGGCTGGATAAGATCATCCGGGCGCGCTCGGATAAGGGTGGCATTGGCTTCGGCGCGGACGTCAAGAGCAAGGATAATCGCAAGGATATTGGCCAGGTCTTGCGGGGCGTGGAGCCCGAAGACCTCATCAAATACGGGTTGATTCCGGAGTTTGTGGGCCGTTTGCCGGTCGTGGCAACGCTGGATGAACTGGACGAGCTTGCGTTGATCCAGATTCTGACCGAACCGAAGAACGCGCTTCTTAAGCAATACCAGCGTATGTTCCTGATGGAAGGAGTCGAGCTGGAAATGCGGCCCGATGCCTTGAAAGCGTTGGCCTCCAAGGCCCTGGCGCGGCGTACTGGCGCACGGGGACTACGTTCTATTTTGGAACATGTTCTGCTGGAAATCATGTACGACCTCCCGTCGCTGAACAATGTCGAGAAAGTGATTGTGGACGAGGGTATGATTCTGGGTGACACTCGCCCAATGTTGTTGTATTCGGACAAGCCAAAAGTTGCCGGGTCCGCTTAAGACAAGGCTTGCCGCGGAGCCGATGCGCCGACTGGCGCACGGATCCGCAAACCGCCGAGCGAGCGGGCTTGATTGTGCCGGCATCGCCCTCATTTTCGGACATTCATGTATCAATCTGGTGCCACATGACCCATCCCATTGAATCTTCCGACAACGCAGTGTCCTACCCCTTGCTTCCTTTGAGGGATGTGGTGGTTTTCCCACACATGGTGATCCCATTGTTCGTTGGTCGACCGAAATCGATCAAGGCATTGGAGACCGCCATGGAAAGCGGCAAGAGCATTCTCCTGGTGGCGCAGAAGCTGGCGGCAAAGGACGAACCCTCGCCCGAGGACCTCTACAGCATTGGCAGCATTGCCAACATCCTGCAAATGCTCAAGCTCCCGGACGGGACCGTAAAGGTCCTGGTCGAAGGAGTGCAGCGTGCGCGAGTGACATCGGTTGCCGACCTCAAGACCTACTACACGGCCGAAGCAGTGCCAATTCCCGCGCAAGCGCTCGATACCACGGAAGTCGAAGCAATGCGCCGGGCCATGCTCACGCAGTTCGATCAGTACGTAAAACTCAACAAGAAAATTCCGCCCGAGATACTGACGTCGCTTTCCGGCATTGATGAGCCCGGCAGGCTGGCCGATACGGTGGCGGCGCATTTGCCGCTTAAGCTGGAACAGAAGCAGGCCGTTCTGGAAATGTTCGAGGTCAAGAAGCGTCTGGATCATCTGCTTTCCCTGATGGAGGCGGAACTGGACATTCTCCAGGTCGAGCGCCGCATTCGTGGCCGGGTCAAGCGCCAGATGGAAAAGAGTCAGCGCGAGTATTACCTGAACGAACAGGTCAAGGCGATTCAGAAAGAACTCGGCGACATGGAAGAGGGTGCCGACCTCGATGAAATGGAAAAACGCGTCAAGGCAGCCCACATGCCCAAGGAGGCACGGACCAAGGCCGAATCAGAACTCAAGAAATTACGCCTGATGTCGCCGATGTCGGCTGAAGCCACGGTGGTGCGAAATTACATCGAGACCCTGATCGGTCTGCCGTGGAAGAAGAAAAACAAGATCAGCAACGATCTGGTCAAGGCTCAGGAAATTCTCGATGCCGATCACTATGGACTCGACAAGGTGAAGGAAAGAATTGTCGAGTATCTGGCCGTTCAGCAACGCGTGGACAAACTCAAGGCGCCGATCCTGTGTCTGGTGGGGCCACCCGGCGTAGGCAAGACCTCGCTCGGCCAATCGATCGCGCGCTCGACCAATCGAAAATTCACACGCATGTCGCTCGGGGGCGTTCGTGATGAGGCAGAAGTACGTGGCCATCGGCGCACCTATATTGGTTCAATGCCCGGCAAGCTGCTGCAGAACATGACCAAGGTCGGGGTCAGGAATCCGCTGTTTCTGCTCGATGAAGTGGACAAAATGGGTCAGGATTTCCGTGGCGACCCGGCGTCGGCGTTGCTGGAGGTGCTCGATCCGGAGCAAAACGACAAGTTTGTCGATCATTACGTCGAAGTCGAGTACGACTTGTCCGATGTCATGTTCGTGGCCACGGCAAACACGATGAATATTCCCCCGGCCCTGCTGGACCGCATGGAAGTCATCCGCCTGTCGGGCTACACCGAAGACGAAAAGATCAACATTGCCATGCGCTACCTGCTGCCCAAGCAGATGAAGAATAACGGCCTCCGGGACGGCGAGCTGGCGGTCTCGGAAAGCGCCATTCGCGACATCGTGCGTTATTACACCCGGGAAGCCGGCGTTCGGGGGCTGGAGCGGGAAATTTCCAAGATTTGCCGCAAAGTCGTGAAATCGCTGCTGACAAAGAAGCGCGAACAACGGGTTAACGTCAGCGCGCGAAACCTGGATCACTATCTGGGCGTTCGCCGCTATAGCTTTGGGCTGGCCGAAAAGAACAATCAGGTCGGGCAAGTCACCGGCCTTGCCTGGACGGAAGTGGGGGGAGAACTGCTGACCATCGAGGCAGTCGTCATGCCGGGCAAGGGCAATATTCAGCGCACCGGGTCTCTGGGCGATGTAATGAAAGAGTCGGTGGAAGCCGCGCGATCGGTGGTACGTGCGCGTGCGGGCCGGCTTGGCATTCGCGATGATGCGTTCGAAAAGTATGATATTCACGTTCACGTTCCCGAGGGAGCCACCCCCAAGGATGGGCCATCGGCGGGCATAGCGATGACCACTGCATTGGTTTCGGCATTGACCAGGATTCCAGTGCGTGCCGATGTGGCAATGACCGGTGAAATCACCTTGCGTGGTGAGGTGCTTGGCATTGGCGGCCTCAAGGAAAAACTGCTCGCCGCGCATCGCGGCGGTATCAAGACCGTGCTTATTCCGGAAGAAAATACCAAGGATCTGGCCGAGATTCCCGACAATATCAAGAACCGCCTGGATATTCACCCGGTGAAATGGATAGACGACGTGCTGAATATGGCGCTGGAACGCAGACCGGAGGTGCTACCTGAAAAAACCGAAGAAGTCGCCATACCTGCGGTCAAGCCAGGCGAAGTGACGGTTGCCGTAAAGCATTAAGTCTGCAGCACAGTCTGGACGGGAATGCCCGGCGGCATTCCCGTTTTTTCTTGCAGCCTTCCTTGACACCTGGATTTTGCACTTGTTATAAAGCCCCAGCCGGGGCGCAGGTTTATAAGAGCCATAATGATTTGTCCGATTTAGGGATGCGGTCGAAGCGCTCACCCGATAGCCGGTCAACACAATCTTTGCGGAGGGGAATCCATTGAACAAACTCGACATCATGGAATCGGTCGCGAAGTCGGCCGATATTTCGAAAGCCGCCGCCGCCCGGGTACTGGATGGTGCGATTTCGGCCATTACCAGCGCTCTGAAAAAAGGTGGCATGGTCACGCTGGTCGGATTTGGAACGTTTTACGTGGGCAAGCGCGCCGCACGCAGCGGCCGTAATCCGCGAACTGGCGCCGCAATCAAGATCAAGGCCGCGAAGGTGCCCAAGTTCCGCGCTGGCAAAGCCCTGAAGGATGCAGTAAACTAGCGCGCCTCTTAAAAGAGGGATCAGTTTCGGTCAAAAAGTTTCGGCTTCGCGCAAAAACTGGTGGCACCCGCTGTTGGGTATGGAATGGTGATTGGAAGGCGTGTGCCGCTGTGGGGTGCTTAGCTCAGTTGGTAGAGCGTCGCCCTTACAAGGCGAATGTCGGGAGTTCGAGCCTCTCAGCACCCACCAACGGAACTGATGTATCGAATAGGGAGTGGTAGTTCAGTTGGTTAGAATACCGGCCTGTCACGCCGGGGGTCGCGGGTTCGAGTCCCGTCCACTCCGCCAGACCTAGACAAGGCGAACGCAAGTTCGCCTTTTTTATTGCGGGATCGTGCAGCGTAATTTCTCCGCGCAAGCCAGTTCGAAACAGGGCATTAGCGCCTATTGTCGCAGTCGTCGAGACGGGAAACATTTATGTTCGAATTCGTTCACAAGAACAAACGCTGGATGCAGATCGTTCTGTTGATCCTGATTGTTCCCTCCTTTGCTTTATTCGGCATCAATTTCTACTTCCGGGACTCTGGAACTGCCGACGCCTTGGCCACCGTGGGCAAGAGCCGAATTTCGGACGCCGAGTTTTCCAAGGCGCTGCGCCAGGCTCAGGACCGCATGCGGGAAATGATGGGCAAGAATCAGAACCCGGCCATGCTCAACAGCCCGCAATTCAAGCAGTCCGTGCTCAACGATTTGATCGAGCAGAAGGTGACACTTGCCCACGCCTACGATTCGGGCATGGGAGTATCCGACGCGGAATTGCAAAAAGTCATCTCGGGCGTGGAAGCCTTCCGCGATGAAACCGGGAAATTTTCCCGGGAGCGCTATCGTCAACTCTTGCAAGGGCAAGGACTGTCGCCGGGCGAATTCGAACATCAGATTCGCTCCAATGTGCTTCTGGAGCAGGTACGGATGGCCTATTCGGGCTCCGGGTTTGTCACCGACGTCGTCGCCGAACGTTTGTTGAGAATACGCGAGCAGGAGCGTCACATCAGCCAGGTTGTGCTGAGTCCCGAATCGTTTCGGGCACGCGTCAAAGTGGAGCCGGCGCAGGTGGAAAAGTTCCATGCCGAACACAAGGCGGAGTTCCGGATTCCAGAGCGCGTGAAAGTGGAATACCTCATGTTGTCGCTCGCCAGCCTGGAACGCGAAGTGGCGGTGTCGGAAAAGGAAATCGAAGAAGCTTATAAGGAAAATATTGCACGCTATCAGGCTGCGGAAGAGCGGCGCGCCTCGCATATCCTGATACCCGCAGGGGCATCCGTCAGCGCGACCGAAAAGGCCGCCGCGAAAACCCAGGCAGAGGATCTTCTGAATCAGATCAAGGCGCAGCCGAAAAAATTTGCTGAATTGGCGGCCAAACATTCGAAAGATCCGGGTTCCGCGGAAAAAGGCGGCGATCTGGGATTTTTCGGACGTGGATTGATGGTGAAGCCTTTCGACGATGCGGCATTTGCTCTCAAGGTCGGCGAGCTGGCCGGGCCGGTGGAAACGCAATACGGCTATCACATCATACGCCTCGATGCGATCAAGACCGGAGCGACGGAACCGCTGGCCAAAGTCAGGGACCAAATCGAGGCCGATCTGCGCAAGACCAAGGCATCCCGGTCGTTTGGCGAGGCAGCCGACACCTTCAACAATTCAGTGTACGAACAATTCGACAGTCTTCAACCTGCCGCAGATTCAGTCAAGCTGCCGATATTCAAGAGCGACTGGATCAGTCGCACCGGGGGCAATCAGAACCCGCTGCTCAACAATGAAAAACTGCTTGCTGCGTTGTTTTCCGAGGAAGTTCTCAAGAACAAACACAATACGCCGGCGGTGGAAGTTCAGCCCAATGTGCTGTTGTCCGCGAGGATTTTCGAACACAAGGATGCGGAAGCTCTGCCCCTTGATCAGGTCCGGGAGGACATCAATCGGCAGTTGATCGAAGAGGAGGCAGTGCGACTTGCCGAAAGCGAAGGTCGGGCGACGCTCGAAAAACTCAAGGCGGGCGAATCGCCCGCTTTGAAGTGGTCACCCAGTAAAACGGTGACCCTGCAAAATCGGCAGGGCCTGAATCCCGAAGCGGCACAGGTCATTTTTGGCGCCAGTGTTGCCAAACTTCCCGCCTTCGCCGGCGTGCCGGATGCCAATGGGGGGTTCACGATTTACCGTATCGCTTCGATCAAGGATATCGAGAAGGTCGATCCGGAGCAGGTCAAGGCGCTCAAGAAGCAGATATCGCAGATGAGCGGCCAGGAACAATACATTGCCTTTCTGGCCGGCCTGCGCGAACGCGCGAATGTGAAGCTGGACAAGAAAAAGCTCGACGATGGTTCTTAGGCTGGATGAGACGGAACTTGCGTGAGAAGTGAATAGGTGACGATTAAAAGCGTGAAGGGTGAATGAGTGAATGAGTGAAGGGTGTAAACCCCAGCCCCAAGCCTCCAGTCCCTTGTTTGTTCAATCCAACTGCCCGATGGCCGTGGTATTGAACCCGGCATCGACAAAGGTGATTTCTCCGGTTATGCCGCTGGCCAGCTCGCTGCAAAGGAAAGCGGCAGTATTGCCGACTTCGTCGATCGTGACATTGCGCCTCAACGGCGACTGCTTTTCCGCATACGACAACAATTTGCCGAAACTGCCGATGCCCGCCGCAGCCAGTGTCTTGATCGGACCGGCGGAGATGGCATTGACGCGGATTCCCTTGGGCCCCAGGCTCTGGGCCATGTACCGCACGTTGGCCTCCAGACTGGCTTTGGCCAGCCCCATGACGTTGTAGCTCGGAAATGAGCGCTCAGCCCCCAGATAGGTGAGCGTCAGCATCGAGGCGTTACGCCCCTGCATCATCGGCAGGCCAGCCTTGGCGAGTGCGGCAAAACTGTAGGAACTGACGTCGTGGGCTATGCGGAAAGATTCACGCGTCACAGCGTCCAGATAGTCTCCGGCCAGTGCTTCGCGCGGCGCGAAGGCGATGGAATGAACGATGCCGTCCAGCCCGTCCCAGTGTTTGCGCAAACTGGCAAATAACGCGTCGATTTCCGTGTCGCTGGACACGTCGCAGGGCAGCACCGGGCAGTCGCCAAATTCGCTCGCCAGTTCCCGCACCCGTTTTTCGATGCGTTCGCCTTGATAACTGAACGCGAGCCGGGCGCCTTCGCGGTGCATGGCTTTGGAAATGCCATAGGCGATGGAGCGGTTGCTGAGCAGTCCGGTAACCAGAATATTCTTGTCCTGCAAAAATCCCATGGCAAATCTCCGACTGCGAAAAATGTCCGGCATTATAGCCAATCGTCCGATATGCGCCGCGCGTTCCTGCGGCCGCTCGACGGGGGCTTTCGGTTGCAGCCTATTCAGTTAAACTCAGCGCCATGAGCAAGTTGCTTATCCTTTTTGCCTTGGCCCTGGTCCTTGCCTGTGTCGGTGGCTGCGAAGGCCCCTGGAACAATCCCTATCCGTCCCATGAGGATGGCCGCAACATCCTTTACTCCGGGTTTATCGAGCGCCCCAAACATCTTGACCCGGTGCAATCCTACGCGGAAAACGAATACGTCTACATTTCTCAGATTTACATGCCGCCCTTGCAGTATCACTATCTCCGGCGGCCCTACGAATTGATTCCTTTTGCCGCGACTGAGGTTCCCAAGCCGCAGTTCTTCGATGCGTCCGGGCGGCGGCTCAGCGAGGGGGCCTTGCCGGAACAGATTGCACTGAGTACCTACGACATCCACATCCGGCGCGGCATTCTTTATCAGCCCCATCCTGCGTTTGCGAAAGACGAGTCGGGACGGCCACGCTACCTGAACCTGGGCAGGGCGGATACGCAGGGCATATACGAACTGCGCGATTTTCGCCATGCGGGCACCCGGGAGCTGACCGCGGACGACTACGTGTATCAAATCAAGCGGCTTGCACATCCGCGCTTGCATTCGCCCATATTCGGGTTGATGGGCGAGTACATCGTGGGCCTCAAGGACTATGCCGAGAAGCTGCAGGACAAAACCCGAGAGTTACCCGCCGGCGCCTATCTGGATCTGAACTCGGTGCCCTTCGAAGGCGCCGTGGTGCTGGATCGCTATAGCTATCGAATCAAGATCCGTGGCGCTTATCCCCAGTTTGCCTATTGGCTGGCGATGCCTTTCTTCGCGCCGATTCCCGAAGAGGCCGAGCGCTTTTATGCCCAGCCGGGCATGAACGAGGGAAAAAATTTGTCGCTGGATTGGTATCCGGTGGGTACCGGGCCGTACATGCTGACGATAAACAATCCGAATCGCAGCATGGTGCTGGAGCGCAATCCCAATTTTTCCGGGGAGGCTTATCCTGCGGATGGGGAGCCCGGCGACGGCGCCGCCGGCTTGCTTGTGGATGCAGGGAAAACGATGCCGTTTATCGACAAGGTGGTATTCAGTCTCGAGAAGGAAAGCATTCCGTACTGGAACAAGTTCCTGCAGGGTTATTATGATTTTTCCGGCATATCCTCCGACACCTTCGATCAGGTTGTGCAAACCAGCGGAGCAGGCGATATCGCCCTGACCGAAGCGATGGAAAATCGCGGCATCGCCCTGCAAACCTCGGTGGCGACCTCGACTGCCTATATTGGTTTCAACATGCTTGATCCCGTGGTGGGAGGCAGCTCGGAGCGCGCTCGCAAGTTGCGCCAGGCCATTTCCATCGCCATCGATTTCGAGGAGATGATCTCGATTTTTCGCAACGGGCGCGGCATTCCCGCACAAGGTCCGATTCCACCAGGAATTTTCGGCTACCGGGACGGGCAGGAGGGCATGAATCGAGCGGTGTATGACTGGGCGGATGGCAAGGCGCAGCGCAAACCGATTGCCCAGGCGAAACAACTGCTGGCGGAAGCCGGGTACCCGAATGGCGTCGAAACCGGCAGCGGCAAACCACTGGTCATTCATTTCGATGCCACGCTGGTCGGGGCAGACGGCAAGTCGCGCGCGGACTGGCTGGTGAAGCAATTTGCAAAAATCGATCTGCAACTGGTCATGCGCAATACCGACTTCAACCGCTTCCAGGACAAAATCCGCAAGGGCAGCGCGCAACTCTTCTTCATGGGCTGGAATGCCGATTATCCCGACCCGGAAAATTTTCTTTTCCTGTTTCACGGACCCCAGGCCCGCGCACTCAAGAATGGCGAGAACACGTCGAATTATCAGAACGTCGAGTTTGACCGGCTGTTCGAAAAAATGCAGGTGATGCCCAACGGCCCGGAGCGTCAGGCCTTGATCGATCGGATGATGGACATTCTGAGACGCGATGCACCTTGGGTGTGGGGCGTGCACCCCAAGGACTTCGCGCTGGCGCACGGCTGGGTTCATAATCGCAAGCCCAACAAGATGGCCAACAACAACCTGAAATACCAGCGCATCGACCCGATTATTCGCGAACAACAGCAGGCCAAATGGAATCGGCCAGTATGGTGGCCGGTTGCCGTCGCAGTGTTCGTGCTGGGCGCAGGTATTCTGCCGGCTATTCGAACCTGGCGCCGCCGCGAGCGCAGCGCCGGCGCGCTGAAAGTGCCAGCGTGACCCGATATCTTATTCGCAGGATACTTTATGCGATTCCGATTCTTATCGGAGTCAATCTGCTCACCTTTCTATTATTTTTTGTCGTCAACTCTCCCGACGATATGGCCCGCATGCAACTGGGACAAAAGCGGGTCACGGAGGAGGCGATTCAAAAATGGAAAAGCGAACGCGGGTACGACAAACCCCTGCTTTATAACGCCGGCGCGCAGGGAATCGCCCGGCTGACCGACACGATCTTTTACGCGAAGTCGCTGACGCTCTTCTGGTTTGATTTCGGTCGCGCCGACGACGGCCGGGATATCGGTCATGAAATTCGCCTGCGCATGTGGCCGAGCCTGGCTATTGCAATGCCGGTATTTGTGGTGGGCATGCTGACTTACATCACCTTCGCTTTGCTCATGGCTTTTTTTCGTGCGACCTATATCGATTTTGCCGGGGTGTTGCTTTGTGTTCTGGCGATGTCGATTTCGGGCCTGTTTTATATTATCGGCGGGCAGTATGTGCTGGGAAAACTTCTCAATCTGGTGCCGATTTCCGGTTATGGGGAAGGGCTTGGAGCATGGAAATTCCTGCTGCTGCCCATGCTGGTGGGTGTGGTGGGTGGCGCCGGTGCCAGCGCGCGCTGGTATCGGACGATTTTTCTCGAGGAAATTCATCGTGACTACGTGCGCACTGCCCGAGCCAAAGGTCTGACGGAGGCAAGAGTCCTGTTCCGGCATGTTCTGCACAATGCGCTGATTCCCATCCTGACCGGCGCGGTGGTGGCCATTCCGCTGTTGTTCATGGGCAGCCTGGTCACCGAGTCTTTTTTTTCGATTCCGGGCCTTGGAAGCTACACGATCGACGCCATCAATAGTCAGGATTTTTCGGTGGTCCGGGCGATGGTATTCCTGGGCTCCGCGCTCTATATCGGCGGGCTGATCCTGACCGATATTTCTTACACGCTGGCAGATCCCAGAGTGCGGCTCGAATGATTCCCATCTGCACAGTCCAGAGCACAACGCGTCGTCTGATAAGTGGGAGGCGGCGTGGGATTTAAAATTGTCCTGTTGTGGACCGATGTGCTCATCTTCCTGTTGCTCGCGGTCATCGGCTTGTTTGTCTGGGTGGTGCGTGGACGCGAACACCTGCGGGCACCCTGGCGCAAGGTCGCACAGAGCCGCAGCGGCATGATTGCCGCCGTGGTTCTGGCGGGATTCGTGATCATTGGACTGCTCGACTCCCTGCATTTTCGCCTGCGGCTGCCGGATGCCGGGGACAAAGAGAACTACGCGGTCGAGGTCCTGTCGGTATTTGATCTGCTGGCTGTGCCCCTTAAAGCGAAGACCGAAAAGACCTACTCCGCACCGCTGGGGACACACTTGTTCGCCAGAGAGACCGTTGAACTTCCGGGTGGCGGTCAGGCGCGAGTATTCCCGAGGCTTGCTCACGGCGGAATTCACCTCGCCGATCCCCACGCCGATTGGGCTGCCGACATTTTTCGCCGTGTCGTAGCCGGGCTCGCCGTGGCGGCGTTGTGCTGGAATCTGCTATCGCTCGGGCTCTGTGCCTGGCTCGCTCACATCTATCGCCGTTCCATCGGAGAGACCTGGCGCCTGATCTGGAGCGCACAAACGCCGGTGCCCTGGCGCGCCATGTTGCTGACCCTGGGGGTGTTGATGATGGCGATCATCCCGCTGCTGGCGCTGGCGGCGAAGTATCACGTGTTTGGCACCGACAAGGTGGGTATCGATGTGTTGTACCTGACACTCAAAAGCATACGCACCGGCCTGGTAATCGGTACCCTGACTACTTTAGTGATGCTGCCTTTTGCTGTAGCGCTGGGGATCATGGCCGGATATCTGCGCGGCTGGGTGGACGATCTCATCCAATATATTTATACGACCCTGCATTCGATCCCGGGCGTGCTGCTGATCGCGGCTTCGGTGTTGATGATGCAGGTGACGATGGACAAACACGCGGCCTTGTTCGAGACGGCGCAGCAGCGGGCTGACATAAAACTGCTGGTGTTATGCCTGATTCTCGGTGTGACCAGTTGGACCGGATTGTGCCGCTTGCTGCGCGGCGAGGCGCTCAAGCTTCGCGAGGCCGATTATATTCAAGCGGCCCGTGCCTTCGGTGTCGGCAACTTGAGAATCATGATCCGTCACATCGTTCCTAATGTGATGCACATTGTGCTCATTGCCGTGGTCATGGATTTCAGCGGTCTGGTGCTGGCCGAGGCCGTGTTGTCCTATATCGGCGTAGGGGTCGATCCCGCCATGATCAGCTTCGGCACCATGATCAACTCCGCGCGTCTGGAAATGGCGCGCGAGCCGATGGTGTGGTGGTCGCTGGCGGCGGCTTTCACTTTCATGCTGGTGCTGGTTCTCGCGGCGAACCTTTTTGCCGACGCCGTGCGCGATGCTTTCGATCCGCGCATTCTCTCCAGAGTCATCAAGCCCATCCCGAACCTGGCCGCCGGCAGGGAAGTGCGGGCATGAGCCGGGCGCTGCTGGAGGTGGTAAACCTCTGCACCTGGCTTGCGGGCAACGAGGGCACGGTGCGCGCGGTCAACGGGCTTTCCTTTTCGATCCAGCGTGGCTCCACCTTCGCGCTGGTGGGGGAATCCGGGTGCGGGAAATCGATGACGGCGCTTTCGATTGCGCGCCTGTTACCCGAAGCCGGCAGGATCGTCTCGGGTTCGGTATCGCTCAATGGCGAGGATTTGCTGAGCCTGCCGGAAAACCGAATGCGCGAAGTTCGCGGGCGACGAATCGGCAGTATTTTTCAGGAACCTGGCTCCAGTTTGAATCCGGTGATGACAGTTGGCGATCAGATTGCAGAAGTGATCGTCCGTCACACCGCATTGCGCGGTCAGGAAATCGGCGTCAAGGTAATGGACTTGCTCGATTCGGTAGGTATTCCCGACCCCGCCCAGCGCATGGGGGAATTCCCGTTCCAGATGTCCGGGGGCATGAAGCAGCGTGTGATGATTGCCATTGCGCTGGCTTGCGAACCGGATCTGCTCATCGCGGACGAACCGACCACCGCGCTGGATGTCACGATTCAGGCTCAGGTGCTGAGTGTGCTGCGCAGTCTCCAGGAACGCATCGGCATGTCTATTCTGCTGATCACGCACGATCTGGGTGTGGTGGCGGAGATGGCGCACGACGTGGCCGTCATGTATGCCGGCGAGATTGTGGAAATGGCCCCGCGCGAGCAGTTTTTCCGCAGTCCCTCGCATCCTTATTCGAAAAAACTTTTTGCCTCGGTTCCGGGGCGCGCCGCGCGCGCCGGACAACTGGCGATTATCCTTGGCTCCGTGCCTTCGCTGGTTAACGAAATTTCCGGTTGCCGATTTGCCGAGCGCTGCGATTCGGCGTGGGACTTATGCCGGAAGGAAAACCCCGCCTCGCTGATTGTGGAACCGGGGCATGCGGTGCGCTGCCATCTTTTTGGAGCCGCCCAGGGCGGCGGGGTCGAGGGTCGAGGGGCGAGGGGCGAGGAAGAAGTGCAGGGCAAAATCACTTCACCGCTCACGCCTCCCGCCTCACGCCTCGCGCCTCGCGCCTCCGCACTTGAATGCAAAGACCTCAAAATCCATTTCCCGATTCGCAAGGGCTTGCTCAAGCGGACTGTCGGCTACGTCAAGGCCGTGGATGGCGTATCCCTTGCCATTCGTGCCGGCCGGACCTTGGCCCTGGTGGGCGAATCGGGTTGCGGAAAGACCACGGTCGGCAGAGGGATGTTGCGCTTGTTGCCGGCCAGCGGCGGTTCGATCGAATGGGATGGCGAAGACCTGAGCGGCTTGAGCGCCGCCGAGATGCGCCTGCGACGCAAGTCCCTCCAGATCATTTTTCAGGATCCTTATGCCTCGCTCAATCCGCGCATGCGGGTGATCGATATTCTCGAGGAAGGCATGACGGCGCTGGGTGTCGGTGCCGATCGGGTCGTGCGCGCACAACGAGTCGACGAGCTGTTGAAGCAGGTTGGACTTGCTCCCGAAATGAAATTTCGCTATCCCCACGAATTTTCCGGGGGGCAACGCCAACGCATCGCTATTGCGCGCGCCCTGGCGGTGGAGCCGCGATTGATTGTTTGCGACGAACCCACGAGCGCGCTGGATGTCTCGGTGCAGGCGCAGATCCTGAATCTGCTCAGGGATCTTCAGCGGCAATTCGATCTGGGGTATCTATTCATTACCCACAACATGGCGGTGGTGGAATATCTGGCCGATGACGTGGCCGTGATGTACCTCGGACGCATTGTCGAATCGGGCCGCGTGGATGAAGTGCTGGACAATCCCCAGCATCCCTATACCCGGGCATTATTGTCGGCCGTGCCCTCCATCGATCCGGCGGGGCGGCGAGAGATCATCCGGCTCGAAGGGGACCTGCCTTCGGCGGCAAAACCGCCGTCAGGCTGTCATTTTCATCCGCGGTGTCCGCAGGCGAAAGCGGCGTGCCGCATCGAATATCCTGCGTCGTCGGCCATTTCCGAAACGCATCGCGTCAGTTGCCTGCTATATAGCTAAGGGCCCGCACGGGCCGGGGCTATTGACGCGACAGGCGCGGGTTGGTGTGGATGGTCAGACGCTGGCCGATGCGTAGCTGATTGCTGCGCAGTCGATTCCATTCCTTGATCGCAGCGACAGTGACGCCATTCTTGCGTGCGATCGAGTACAAGCTGTCGCCTTCGCGAACCTTGTAAAAAAGCCGTCCGCCAAAATATTTTTCGGGCGCCAGAAATTCCGGGTTGTTCCAGGTTTGCCCAATGTTTGATTCCGGTTCATCGTCTCCCATCGGGACAAGAAGCGTGCGCCCCGGGTGAACCGAGAGGTGACGGCTGATGCCGTTGATTTCCTTCAGGCGCTCGGGAGTCAAACCGAATCTGAGCGCCACTGAATCGAGGCTCTCATTTTTCTTGAGCGTGTAGGTCTGCCATGACACCAGAGGCTGGTCATAGCCCTGAAGATTCGCCTTGAAAACTCCCACCTTGTCCACGGGCAGCAACAGGGTTTGCGAGCCATTGGGCGTAATGACCGGGCGGCTGTGTCCAGGATTGAGCGACCGGAATTCCTCTTCGCTCATTTCCGCGAGTTGCGCCGCCACCTTCATGTCGATGGGGTCGGGAGTATTGACCGCCGTGAAATAGGGGCGATTGGGAATTTCTTCGAGCGTAAAACTCAGCAGCGATGGATTGGCAACGATATTTCGCACCGCCTGGAGCTTGGGCAGGTAGTTACGGGTTTCCCGCGGCATGTGCAGGCTGAGATAGTTGGTCGGCTTTTGCTTGTGACGATTGCGCGAGATCGCTCGTGCCACGGCGTTTTCGCCCCAGTTGTAAGACGCCAGTGCGAGTTGCCAGTCGCCGAATTCCGCGTACAGGCGTTGCAGGTAATCCAACGCCGCACCGGTCGCCGCCATCACATCCCTGCGCCCGTCGTACCACCAGGTTTGTTGCAGTCCGTAGCGGCGCCCTGTCGAGGGGATAAATTGCCAGATACCCACCGCGTGGGCGCGCGAATAGGCGCCGGGATTGAATCCGCTTTCAATCATTGGCAGCAGGGCAATTTCCATGGGCATGCCGCGCTGCTCCACTTCTTCGACAATAAAATACAGATACAAGCGGCTGCGCTCGATCATGCGCTGGAAATATTCAGGATGATTCAGGAACCATGCTTCGTGGCGGGCTACAAGCGGACTGTCCAATTCCGGCATCGCGAAACCAGAGCGAATGCGATGCCACAAACTCTCCGAAGTCGCCGTCGACGATTCGGCTCCGGCAATTGGCGGGAGGGCAGGCGTGGTCGCGGGAACTTCTGCGCCAGGCGCGAGAGCATTGGCAAGAATTTCGGATTGATTCCCGGCACCATCCGGTGCGGGGGCAATCGCCGTGGGATTGGATGACGGGGGTGCCGGGTCGGCAGCTAATACGGGGGCGATAGTCAGAGCGCCAATCGCCAAATACAGAAGAGCAATGTTTTTTATCATTCCATTCATTTGGTTATGTGATGTATCGTATGCTAACGAAGGCACCGGCCCGGCGTCAAGAACAATGCTCGACCGACACCTTGGTGTGTCGGGTGCCAAATTAGTTCGGCACAGACCCTCGAACCTCATCCAAAATCTACTCGGTTATACTTCGTCCCTGTGCCGAAATGGCAACTTGCCTGAATGATTATGCCGAGTTCTCGTCCGCCCCTTAACCTTTCGCAGTGGTTCGCAACGCCACTGGGCGTTCATCTTCTGGCTGCAGAGCAACGTTATTTCGATCGGGAACTCGCCGACGTGTTTGGTTTTAACGCTGTTCAGCTCGGATTGCCTGAAGTGGAGATATTGCGAGCAAATCGCATGCCTTGGCGTTGTGTGACCGGGCCGGATGGGCAGGTAGGTCTGAGGAGCGACCCTCGGGCGCTGCCGATCCAATCCTCAAGTGTCGATCTGGTGGTATTGCCCCACACTTTGGAGTTCAGTGCGAACCCGCATCAGGTGTTACGGGAAGTTTCGCGAATACTGATGCCTGAAGGACATGTGGTGCTGTCAGGATTCAATCCCTGGAGCCTGTGGGGTACGCGTCGCCTAGGCACCCCGGACAAGGCAGTGTTTCCGTGGTGTGGTCAATTTATTTCCCTGCCGAGAATGAAAGACTGGATGGCTCTGCTCGGATTCGATCTGGAGGGCGGCCGCATGTGTTGTTATGCGCCACCCCTAATAAACGAGAAGTGGTTCAGACGATTTTCTTTCATGGAAGCGATTGGCGATCGCTGGTGGCCGTTTGCCGGAGGAGTTTATTTCCTGCATGGGATCAAGAAAGTGCAGGGTATGCGAATTATCACGCCGAAATGGCGCGGCGCCGACGCAAAGCGAAAATCGCTCGCGGTCGCTCCACATAAGACCGGAACCGCCGACGAGGCGCTCGCGGCAAGAAGTCGTATGGATCAACAGTCGTGAAGGACGACAATGCCTCCTCAGCCGAAGCGCGAGTGGACATCTACACGGATGGCGCCTGCAAGGGAAACCCCGGCCCTGGAGGATGGGGTGCCTGGCTCAAATTTGGCGATAAGGAGAAGGAGATTTTTGGCGGAGAGAGGTTGACCACCAACAATAGAATGGAACTCATGGCGGTCATCGAGGCGCTCAATGCATTGAAGCTGCAATGCCACGTGCGTCTGCATACCGACTCGAAATATGTTCACGACGGTATTTCAGAGTGGATTCACGCCTGGAAACGCCGCGGCTGGCGCACGGCCGACAAAAAGCCCGTCAAAAACGAAGACCTGTGGCGCAAGCTCGACGAAGCCGTGCAGCGGCATGAGGTCGAGTGGATTTGGGTCCGTGGCCACACAGGTAATCAGGGCAACGAGCGGGCGGATGAGTTGGCGAATAGGGGAGTGGGGGAGGCAATTTAGTGAACGGTAAACGGTGAACGGTAAACGGTAATCGGTGAACGGTAATCAGTGAACAGTGAAAGGTAACTGGAAATTATTCATGGGTACAGGTGCAAGAGTGTTGAGATTTTTCCCTAGCCCCTAGCCCCTAGCCCCTAGCCCCTAGCCCCTCGTCCCTCGCCCCTGACCTTATGCGCCAAATCGTTCTGGATACCGAAACCACCGGGCTCGACCCTGCGTTGGGCCATCGCATTATTGAAATTGCCGCGGTGGAACTCGTCAATCGCCGCTTTACGGAGAAGCAATACCATCAATATCTGAATCCCGAGCGCGAAATTGACGCGGGAGCGGTAGAGGTTCATGGGCTCACGACGGATTTTCTGCAAGACAAGCAGAAGTTTGCAGACGCCGCGCGGGACTTTCTGGACTTTGTGGCTGGCGCCGAATTGATTATCCACAACGCGGCTTTCGACGTGGGATTTCTCGACCACGAACTTGGCTTGCTGCGTCAGGAACGAATCTCACACTTTTGCCCGCAGATAACCGATACGTTAAAGATGGCGAAATCCCTGCATCCCGGGAAGCGTAATTCCCTCGATGCACTTTGCGAACGTTATCAAGTCAACAACTCGACACGCACCTTGCACGGGGCGTTGCTGGATGCCCGATTGTTGGCCGAAGTCTTTCTGGCGATGACCCGGGGCCAGGAGAGCTTGCTGATCGATCTTTCCGAGGGTTCATCCGTGAGTGATGACGCGAATTCCACGCATTACGCCGCCGAGTTGATCCTGCTGCGCGCGAGTCCGGAAGAACTTGCGGCCCACGCCGCCCAGATCGAGGATATCGACAAAGCCTCAAAGGGATCGTGTCTTTGGAAGAAGCTTCAGACGCACCTGTAATTTCCGATTCAAGACGCCCGCGCCGTCGTTAATTCTTTCGCGCAATCCTTGATTCCCGCACCGCAATCCCCAATCCTCAATCCCCGTGGTCAAGTAAGTGGCATATCCCTTGCAGTAATAGCCGGCACTAAAACTATTACCACAGCGTGAATTGGGTTCACAGGCCTTGCCTCCCAGTCGTATTTAGGCAGGTTTGTCATTTTTACGGCTGAGAGATTTGGCAAAAGGGTATGTAATGCGGTTGAACCGGGTAGTTTGGGCTCTGGTCATTTCATTGGTTTGGCATGCGGGGAGTTCGCGCGCCGCGGAGCCTCCCAATGCCGCACTTGATTCGTCCGTAGCGCCGCAGCCCCAGACGTTACGCTTTGATATCAGCGACTTTCGCGTGGAAGGCAATACGCTGCTTCCTGCATCCGAAATTGCACAGGCGCTCAAGCCGTTTGAAGGCAAGGCGCGCGACTTCGGGGACGTGCAACGCGCGCTGGAAGCCCTGCAAGAAGCCTATGTCCAAGCGGGTTTTGGAGCTGTGCAGATTTACCTCCCCGAACAAGAACTCCAGGGAGGCGTGGTCAACCTCAAAGTTATCGAAACCCGCATTGAGAAAGTCAACGTGGTTGGCAACAAGAACTTCGGCATTGCCAATATCCGCCGCAGTCTCCCCGCGTTAAAAGAAGGCGCAACACCCAATTCCCGGCGACTGGCCGATAACCTGCGGGTGGCGAATGAAAGCCCGGTCAAACAAGCCCGCGTAGTTCTTCGGCCCGGGAAGACCAACGGCAACATCGAAGCGCAAGTCGAAGTCGAGGATCAAAGTCCATGGCGCCTCTTCACCACCCTGGACAATACCGGAACCAAACAAACCGGCAACACCCGTCTGGGCCTCGGCGTTCAACACGCCAACCTGTTTGATCGCGATCATGTCGTAACCGCCCAATACATCACTTCCCCCGAAAAGCCCAGCCAGGTATCCATCTATAGTCTGGGCTACCGATTGCCGCTCTATGACCTGGGTCATAGTATCGATGTGTTTGCCGGCTACTCCGATGTGGATGCCGGCACCACCGACACCCCATTCGGGATGCTTGAATTCAAGGGCAAGGGCACCGTCTCCGGCGTGCGTTACAACTGGATATTGGACCGGCGTGGGGAATACGAACATCGGTTCATTGTCGGATTCGACTACCGCATCTACGACAATGTTTGCTCGGTGGGTACCAGTGGTCAGGGCAGTTGCGGGGCGGCTGCGGCCAATGTCCAGGTCCATCCTCTTAGTCTGACTTACAGCGGACAACTCACGCGCGCAAGCACCCAGGCTTCGGCCTATGTCACTGCGCTACAAAACATCGCGGGAGGTAAAGATGGTACGGAAGAGGATTTGCAGTTCGCGCGATCCCAGGCCTCGGGCAATTACCGCGTTCTCAGATTGGGATCTTCTCTGGCGTTGGCGTTTGGCGGCGACTGGCAGGCGCGGCTCCGCTTTGACGGGCAGCTCAGCAGTGAAGCACTGATCCAGGCGGAACAATTCGGCATAGGCGGCTGGAATTCGGTCCGGGGATTTCACGAACGCGAAATATCCAACGACAAGGGCTACAGCGGCTCAATCGAGTTCTACACGTTCAATCTATCGAAGTGGAGTTTCGGCTTCGCCGATAACCTGCGCGCGCTGGTGTTTGTCGATGGGGGAAGCGTCCAGCGCAATAAAGCCGAACCCGGGGACGTTGAAAAAGACAGCGCCGTATCCGTCGGATTCGGACTGCGCGCATCGGACAAGAAAAACTTTTCGATTCGGGCCGACGTCGCCCGCGTGACCAAAGCAGGCGGTGCTCAGACAAAAGGCGAAGTCAGAGGGCATTTTGGCATTCTGGTGAGCTTCTGATTCGAGGTTTCTCATGACACACAAACGATACTACGCGCACATCTCCAGGAAACCGACCACGCTGGGGCAAAGAATCGTCTGCGCCCTGATCGTGGCGACCTACGGCAGTGCTTATGCCAATCCGATCGATCCCACGGTGATCAGCGGGCAGGCAAGCTTCCAGCAACAAGGCGCCACCCTGACCATTACCAACACTCCTAACGCAATCATCAACTGGCAGGCTTTCTCGATCGGGGCGAGCGAGACCACCCGCTTCATTCAGCAGTCTGCCACGAGCTCGGTGCTAAACCGGGTGACTGGAATCGACCCGTCCATCATATTAGGCAGCCTGCAATCCAATGGTCAGGTGTTGCTGATCAACCCCAATGGCATGCTGTTTGGGCAGGGCGCCAGGATAGACGTGGCGGGTCTGGTGGCAAGCACGTTGAATCTGAGCAACGACGATTTCCTCAATGGCAATCTCAATTTCACTGGCGGCGCGCTGGCCGGAAGTCTCAAGAACCAAGGATCAATCAGCACCCCAAGCGGGGGCAGTGTCCTGCTCATCGCCCCGGATGTCACCAACAGCGGCATCATCACCGCCCCCGATGGCACCGTCATTCTGGCTGCCGGGCATAGCGTCAGGTTGGGCGACACAACTGCACCCAATGTATTGGTCGAAATATCCGCTCCCGAATCCAACGCAGTGAACCTCGGGCAGATTGTGGTCGGAGGGGGAAAAGCCGGAATCTACGCCGGGATCGTCCAGCAAAAGGGCATTGTGAGTGCTGACGCAGTCACCACCAATGCCGCGGGCAAGATTGTGTTCAAGGCTACAAAGGACATTACGCTCGACGCCAATTCCCGTACTACCGCCAACGGAGCGACGGGCGGGCAGATCAGCGTTGAGGCGACTTCGGGAATCAATCTGGTCGCAGGGTTGGTCGAAGCAAGAGGACTCCCTCTCCCCCCGGGGGAGGGAGGGGGTGAGGGAAAAGGTGGCGCAATTTTGCTCAAGGGCAATGTCCTGATTCAGACCGGTGATGTGCGTGCCGACGGAGCAAGTGGCGGTACCGTCACGATGCAGGCGCGCAACCTACTGAATGCGGGGCGCATCAGCGCCGACGGGTTCCAGGGATCGGGCGGGGAGATCAATCTTCAAGCGTCCAACAACCTGATTCAGACCTCCTTCGCAGAATTGTCTGCCAATAGCGTGGCAGGCGATGGCGGCAGCATTACCATCCAGGCGGGAAACCGGGTATTTAGTTCAACCACTGCCTCGGCCACAAGTAATGGTGGCAAAGGCGGGAGTGTCAAGGTACTGGGCAATGAAATTGTGCTGCTCGGTGCAGCGTTAGATGCCAGTGGCGACACCGGCGGGGGCACGATACTCGTCGGTGGCGATTTCCAGGGCAACAATCCCGAAATTCAAAATGCGCTGACCACCGACATCAACTTCTCCACCACACTCAAAGCCGATGCAGGAAACTCCGGCGATGGCGGCAAAGTCATTGTCTGGTCCGACAACCAAACCCAGTATTACGGCGACATCGCCGCGCGCGGCGGCAGCATCGCAGGCAATGGTGGGTTCATTGAAGTCTCCGGCAAGCAGAATCTGACTTTCGGCGGCGTCGCCGATGCCAGCGCGGCAAACGGCACACAAGGCAGCTTGCTGCTTGACCCCAAGAACATCGTCATCGATAGCGCCGGATCGGGTGGTCTTGCGTCTTTCTTGTTGGCCGATCCCAATCAGACCGCTGGCGGTGCATTCGGGGATCGGATTCTCGTCCTCGGCAATGACAACATTGTGGTCGCCGATACGCTTGATGATTTTGTTGCTGCCAATGCTGGCGCGGCATACCTCTTTAACGGCATCAATGGGGCCTTGATCAGTACACTCAATGGCAGTACGGCTAATGATTTTGTCGGATCTGGTGGTATCACACCGCTGAGTAATGGCAACTTCGTGGTAGTCAGTTCAGGGTGGAATGGCGTGACCGGAGCGGTTACCTGGGGTAATGGAAGCACCGGTTTCATAGGTGGTAGCGGTCCGATTGATGCGACCAACAGCCTGGTGGGATCGTTTATCGGTGACTCTGTCGGCGACTTCGGAATTACTGCACTGACCAATGGCAACTACGTAGTCACTAGCAGTAGTTGGGACAATACGGGAGGTGCCGCTTTCAATTATGGCGCCGTAACCTGGGGCAATGGTGCGGGCGGGACGGTGGGTGTGGTCTCGGTGTCAAACAGTCTGGTTGGATCGACGACGGACGATTCTGTCGGAAATGGTGGTATCACCGAGCTCACTGGAATCAACGCAGGCAAATACGTAGTACGCAGCACCAGTTGGAGCCTACTCTCGGGTCCAGCGGATGTGGGCGCAGTAACTTGGGTTGATGGCTCAAATGGCCAAATTGCCGGGGGTACTGCGATTGGTGCGCTGGTATCGGCCGGCAACAGCTTGGTCGGCTCGACGGCGGGTGATTCCGTCGGCAGTGGCGGTATTACTACACTGAGCAATGGCAATTATTTGGTGCGCAGCTCGGCCTGGAATGGGGGAGTATCGCCTAGTCAAATCGGATTCGGTGCAGTGACCTGGGTCAATGGCACGAACGGACACATCGCCGGCGGTACGGCGGTTGGTGATGTAGTCTCCGCTTCGAACAGCTTGGTGGGTTCGACTTTGAATGACAACGTCGGCAATGGCGGAATCACCGCGCTCAGTAACGGCAACTACGTCGTAAGCAACTCCAGCTGGGATGACGTCAGCACCATAGATGTTGGCGCTGTAACTTGGGTCGATGGTACCAATGGCTATATTGCCGGCGGTGTTATTCCGGGCGCTGCAGTTTCGACGGCGAATAGTCTAGTTGGTTTAATAGCGAATGATAGGGTCGGCTCTGGGGGCATTACAGAACTTAAGGGGGCAAATACTGGCAAATATGTTGTGAGCAGCTACCAATGGGGTGGCGGGGCTGTAGAAGTGGGCGCGGTAACCTGGGTTAATGGTGCGAATGGACAAATTGCAGGAGGTACGGCCGTTGGCGCGGCAGTTTCCGGCAGCAACAGTTTGGTCGGCTCGACGGCGGGAGATCAGGTCGGGCTTTTCGGAGTTTACGCGCTTAGCAATGGCAACTATGTAGTCAGCAGTTCTTTCTGGGACCTGCCTGCCAATGCGCTGGGTGCCGGATCACCCGCTGCGACGGATGCCGGTGCAGTGACTTGGGGTGATGGTACGAACGGAACAACGGGCTTGGTCTCGGTTGCCAACAGCCTGTTTGGATCGGCGACCAATGATTTTGTCGGTGACGGCGGGATTATCGCGCTGAACGGGGCAAATGCCAATTATGTGGTGACAAGCAGAAACTGGAATAACGGCGCGGCGACTTCGGCTGGCGCCGTGACGTGGGTTGATGGTTCTAATGGAAATATTGCGGGCAGCGTCAGCCGGGCCGGCATGATCTCGCCGCTTAACAGCCTGGTGGGCTCAAATGTCGGTGATCAAGTTGGCGGTGGCGGTGTCTTCGCACTCCGTAACAACGGTAACTACGTTGTAAATAGCCCAGACTGGGACGATGGAGGGCTGGCCGATGTTGGAGCGGTGACCTGGGTAAACGGCACGAATGGATTTACCTTCGGCGCGTCTTCCCCAGGCGAAACACTCTCCGCGGCAAACAGCCTGGTGGGATCGACGGCGGGGGATGCAGTCGGCAGTAACGGCATATTTACCCTCAGCAACGGCAATTACGTTGTATTGAGTCCGTCCTGGGATGCTGGGGCAGTGACGAATGTCGGCGCAGTGACCTGGGGTGATGGTGCAACTATTGCGGTCACTCGTCTGGTTGGCGCAGTTTCCCCGGTAAGCAGCCTGGTTGGTTCGACGGCGGATGACCGAGTAGGAGATGGAACCTTTACGGAACTTGCCAATGGCAACTACGTAGTGGCAAGCGCTTTCTGGGACATCGGCCCGGCATTAAATCAACAAAACGTTGGGGCGATCACCTGGGTCAATGGCAGTAACGGCACGTTGTCTGGCAGTGTTAGCACCGGTGCAGCGGTTTCGGCGGTAAACAGCGTGGTTGGCTCGGTTACAGATGACCTCGTGGTCGATTACTGTAACGATGCATGCGGAGACGCCTATGTTGTTCCACTCAGCAACGGAAATTATGTGGTGAGTGCGAAGAGTTGGGACAACTCAATTCAGGTGGATGCCGGCGCGGTTATTTTTGGCAATGGCAACGTCGGCGCAGTCGGCCTGGTGGTGCCTTCAAACAGCCGAGCAGGTTTTTTCTCGAATGATCAGCTTGGCTCGGGCGGCATTTACGAATTGAGCAATGGCAGTTTTGCGGTGGCCAGTCCTGCTGCTGACTTCGCGAGTGGTGTGAGTTCCGGTCTCGTGCAAATTGTGCAGCCAGTAGCAACTGGATTTAGCGACTTGGTGGCCAACGCAACCTTTGCCGATAATCCGGGTGGCAACTCTACCATCACGCCCGCGACCATCACCGCGATCACGAATAACGGAACCGCGGTCGTCCTGCATGCCAACAATGACATCATCGTCAACAGCGCCGTCATCACCAATAACACCGTCGGTAACGGAGGCGATTTGACGCTGCAAGCCGGACGCTCGGTGCTGGTCAACGCCGATATCGTTACGGACAACGGGAATCTCACAATCTTAGCCAACGACCCGGCCGCGGACACTGCAAACCGGGACGTCGGTCTTGGCAATATCGCCATGGCGGCGGGCACCAGACTTGATGCCGGTACTGGCACAGTCTCACTGCAAATTGGCGCCGGCTCAAACGGCGGGTCGATCACACAGGGTTCGGGCGCCAAAGTCATCGCCAGCCTGCTCAGCATGAACTCCGTGACCGGGATCAACATGCTGGGCAACAATGCAGTCGATTCTCTGAATGCCTTTAATTCAAGCAGTGGAAACATCGATTTCTATGCCGATCTTGCACCGGCGACTGGCAGGGTCACTTTGCAAAACATGCAGAACACGGGTGGCAGTGTCAATCTGACAATTAACTATCCCGCTCAGCCCATTTCCTATGCCATGGGAATCAGCTCCATTTACTCCGCGAGCGGCACCTTCAATATTCAGAAAGTCGAGATGTCCGGTGCTTCGGTTACGTCAAATGGCGCGAATTTCGGTGGAATGACTGTCAGCGGTGGAACCAATACGCTAAACACGGGGAATACTCTAATCAATGCTTTGACTCTCTCTGGCGGCATTAGTCTAAATACTGGCGGGACCGTAACGATCAACGCTCTGGCTGGCGTGGGTGCTTTCAACGTAACCGGAGGCACGACAAACCTGAGCGGTGCAAACCATACCGGCACAACTTCGGTGAACGGAGGTGTCCTTAACTTTCTCGGTGGTAGTCTCGGAACCGTGAACGTTGGCGCCGCGGGCAGCCAGTTCTACGTGACCGGCATCGGGAGTACCCAGGCGCTCAATGTGAGCGGCGGAGCGGTCGGTATAAGCGGGAGCCTGACCACGATGGACCTGAATCTGACATCCGGTTCAGTGGGCGGCACCGGCAATCTGACTGTGTCAAATGACTTTCTGCAAAGCGGTGGCACGTTGGGGACCACCTTCACCAATCTCAATTTGACCCGCCAAGGCCTTTTCACGGTCGCAGCGTATGACGCGACCAACAGTCTCTCGCTGACCGCAGCGGGAGGTGATCTGGTTATTTCGAATCTGACTCTGGACGCACCGATCATCAATCTGTCCGGTGCCAACGTATCGGTGGATTCGTCGACAGTGGGCAGCGCTGCTACCACCAACTTGAGTGTCAGTACCCCAGGATTGCTTGATGTGACGGCGGTGACTGCTGCATCGAGCGTCCGAGGCAATACGGTAATTGTCAGCGCCGACACCGTCACGGTTACCGGGGGCACGGGCACGGACTTTTATGCTGCCATTTTCGGAGGAAGAGGCGGCACGACTGTCACGGCGCTCAGCACTATCAATTTGTTTGGGGGTGCAGGGCCAAACGCCGATTCTCTTATTCTGGCCGGCAATGGCCTGCCGAATGTGACGCCAAACTGTACCGGCTGCGTTGTGCTCCTGGACGATCCTTTCATCGACCCATTAACCAACGTCGGATTGTTCGATACCTCGGTATCGATGGTACCGGTAGACAACAGCATCATTTATGCGGCAACGTTGGCCGAAGACGGCGGCACGGCCAACGCTGAAGTTGGCGAGGAAGAAGAGAAAGAAGACCAGGCTTCGAACACGGAAGGGACAAAGGATGATGGCGATAAACAGAAAGCCACATTGCCGGTTTGCATCTAGCCTGATCTTGCTGGCGGGGCTTTTGTCCCCGCTGGGTTGGGCGGCGCCGCCAGTGGGGGAGGTAACCCATGTGAGCGGGGCCTTGATGGTCAAGCGCGGGGAGGGAACTACGAAGATACTGGCGCCGCGCTCGCAGGTGGAGTCTGGCGATCTGCTCGCGACGGCGGGCGATACCTACGCAAGGGTGAAATTTGTCGATGGGGGTGAAGTGACGCTGCGACCCAACACCCAGTTCAAGATCGAGGCATTCAAGTACGACAAAAGCGTGGTGGCCAATGACTCGGCCATCTTCAGGCTGCTCAAGGGTGGGTTTCGCACGATCACGGGCGTAGTTGGCAAGCGAAGGCCAAATTCCTATCAAATGCAAACCGCGGTGGCCACCATCGGCATTCGTGGCACAATTTATGGTGCGCAGTTCTGCGCGGACGATTGCCAGAATTTGCGAAATGGCGCGGGACAAACGCCCGGTAACGGACTGCACCTGGATGTTGCCGAAGGCGGAGTCAATGTCACCAACGGCGGGGGCACCAAGCCGCTCAATCCGGGGGAATTCGGTTTTGTGGCGGATAACATCAAGCCAATGGACAAGGTACCGGCGCCCGAGGGGGTAACCAACAACATTCCGGGCTTCGGCGGCGGACCGTCCGGCGCAACGCAAACGGAGTGTGTGGTGCAATAACGATCAGGCATAACGCCAAACATAGTCAACAGGTGAGGGCGGAATTTGTTCAATGGTGGCTATTTCAGAGATGAAATCTGATGGGGGAACTTAACATGAAGCTTGAGAAATTGAATCTGGCTATATTGCTGGCGGCAGGGCTGCTGGTTCCCGTTGGGGCCCAAGCGGTATCTTTCGGAACTTACGACCCTCGCTCTCTGGGCTTGGGTGGCGTCGGAGTCACCATGGCAACCGCAAGAAATGCAAATTTCTTCAACCCGGCAATGTTGGCGGCCACGCGCAGCGATGATGATTTTGCCATTGGGCTGCCGATTGTGTCGGCAAGAATCTCGGATGCGGATAAGGCAATTGACGATATCGATGCCCTCGAAACATCCGGGAATAATCTCTCTAACGCGTTGACCGCATTTGATGCGACCCCAAGTTTCGCCAACGCCGGGACGGCCGGGGTCGCGCTTGCGGCGTTTAACAACGATCTTGGAAAGATTAACAACAAAGTGCTTGATGCTGATTTGTTCGCCGGCGGCATCATGACGATTCCAAGCAAGAAATTCGGTGTCGGGCTGCATGTTTCGGGTCGGGCCAACTTCGGTGCTAAATTCCTCTACGCGGCAGCTGACCAGGGAACGATCACCAGTTTGGCAGCGAATCTTAATAGCTGTGCGGGCGGAAACTTACTGGCATGCAGCGCGGCTCAAGGTGCAGTTACCAACGGTAATATCGACAACCTTCAATCCACGCTTCAGGTGCGCGGAATCGCGGTGAGTGAAGTGGGATTGGCATTTGCTCGGCGCTTCGAATCGGTGGGTGACGCCGATATCGGCATTACCCTTAAGGCGCAGCGGATCCGAACCTACGATTATTCCATATCGGCGTAAGACACCAAGATCGATCTGAAGCTCGGGGAGAAGCAGGAAAGTGCCGCCAACATCGACATCGGATTCGCCAGATCGTATGGAGAAAATTTCAAGTCAGGCGTAGTGATCAAGAATTTGGTGAAGAAGGAGTTCACGACTATGCTTGGCAACAAGATTGAATTGAAACCACAGGCACGCCTGGGCATGTCATACCATCGTAGCTGGGTAAATCTGGGCGTTGATGTGGATCTCACAAAGAACAAGCCGGTGGCGGAAGGTTTCGACAAAGAGACACGATTTGCCGCCATTGGGGCGGAACTCGATTTGATCGGCACCCTGCAGTTACGCATTGGTTACCGACATGATCTGACGGGCAACTACGAAGGAATGCCTTCCGTTGGCTTGGGATTCTCGCCGTTCGGGCTGCATATCGATGTCGCGGTGGCGGGTAACAGCAAGGAAGCGGCGGCGGGAGCGCAATTGGGCTTTAATTTCTAAAGTCGTGTCGGAAGTAAATAGAAATGTCCGGTTTTGTAGCAAATGAATTGTCCGCTTTTTACGCTGGGCGGTTTTCTGCCCCGCGCGGCTGCTCTGGCGGATTTCCTCAGGCAGCCGGTTTGAACTTCTATTCGATCAATGCGCCCAGCGTG
>CAMDKM010000035.1 GCA_945900965.1 Bordetella parapertussis
CGCTCTGAGCGAGGGGCCAGCGCTATGGTCCAGTGAAATTCAGGGGATCAATGGCCCCGTAGGCGCGGTCACGCCTCTCGACGGTGCTCGAACCCATTCCCGGCGGCCCTCGCTATCCGTCGAATAGGGCGGTTATATTTCCTATCCGCTATCCGCATGCACTGAGGTTTCCGTTACGCCGTCTTCAGGAGCGGAACAACTTCGGCGCCCGTTCGCAGGCCATCAAGTAAGTCAGCCCAAACTTGCATCATTCGTCGCCGCTCAGCTAAATACTCCGCGCGGTGATACGCGGCGCGAACCTTGTTCCGCTCAGCATGTGCGAGCTGTCGTTCGATAACATCGGGCGCGAAGTGGCCCGACTCGTTCAAGATAGTGCTGGCTGTCGCGCGAAAGCCATGGCCGACAACGCGCCCCTTGTAACCAAGCACCTCGATCGCTTTATTGAGCGTGTTCTCGCTTATGTAAGGCACGCGGCTATGTCCCCCAGGAAACAAGCATGCCGCGTGGCCGGTCAGGCTTTGCAGTTCTTTGAGCAGCGCGACCGTCTGGAGAGACAGAGGAACGATGTGTTCGACGCGGGCCTTCATTCGTTCCGCGGGAACGCGCCACTCTGCGGCATCCAAATTGAATTCAGCCCAGCGTGCTGCCCGGAGCTCGCCGGGCCGAACGAAGGTCAGCAGAAGTATCTGTAGAGCGAGTCGCGTCTCAGGGCGCCCCGGGTACTCAAGCAGCTCCCGAAGGAAGGCACCCACTTCCTCGCGGCGCAGCGCAGGGTAGTGTTTAGTCTGCCCAACTTTGAGAGCACCTTTGAGTACGCTGGCCGGATCATCGGTCGCACGGCCGGTCGCGATTGCGTAACGGAACACCTCCCCCGCCCAGCGACGGGCCCGCGCTGCTACCTCCAAGGCGCCCCGCGCCTCGATGGGGCGAAGAGCGCCCAGGAGCATTGGCGCGGTAATAGAGGTGATAGGTAGCGCACCAATTCTCGGGAACAGATTGTTCCCAGAATGGCTCCCACCTTGTCGGCGTAGCTCGGCGCCCACTTGTCGCCACGGTTCGCCATCCACTCCCTGGCCACGCCTTCAAAAGTCACAGCCGCGCTTTCGACGGCTCGTGCCTTGGTCGCCTTGCGCTCGGTGCCCGGGTCATTCCCGGCCTTGAGGAGCACCCGGGCCTCCAAGGTCAACTCGCGCGCCTGCGCGAGCGTGACCTCGGGGTACACGCCGAGCGCCAGCTGCTTTTCCTTTCCGGCATGGCGGTATTTCAGACGCCAGTACTTGGATCCGTTGGGATGGACCAGCAAGGACAGGCCCTTCTCGTCCGCTAGCTTGTAGGCTTTTTCGCCACTCTTGGCGGTGCGGGCCCTAACGTCGGTCAGCGGCATATTTGTCCCCCCACGCGGGATTTATATGCCCCCATTTGTACCCCTGTGCCCCCAGGATGTCAAAGGACGGCCTGTGAGCTCCCCGGACGATAATTCCAGGAATTCAGTGGGTTTTAGGTCTTTGTTGGACGTTGCCGGACGGCTTCGGAAGGGATATTGGTGCCGGAACCAGGATCCGAAAACTGATCTGGTTCGGAAGGTTACTGCCGCGGTCGATAGCGGCGGACTTGTATCGTTTATCACGGTTATGCCCTTCGGGGAAGAAACTGTGCGCGGGTAGCAGCCTCTTGCATGTTTGAGCGTCCCAAGGGAGGCGACCGGGCGATTCTGGTGAGTCTGGATTTCGGCGACGAAGGGCATGAGGCGTCCATCGAGGAGTTCGGTCGCCTGGCTTTGAGCGCTGGGATCGAGCCGCTTGCCCACGTAAAAGGTAAGCGGCAGCGGCCGGATGCCAATAGCTTTGCCGGTTCCGGCAAAGTGGAGGAAATCGGGGAGGTGGCCGAACGCGTGGGGGCTTCCCTGGTGCTGTTCAATCACGACCTTTCCCCGGGCCAGCAGCGCAATCTCGAGAAGCGTTTCAATCTGCGTGTTATCGATCGAACAACATTGATCCTCGATATCTTTGCGCAGCGCGCGCGTTCGCACGAAGGCAAATTGCAAGTCGAGCTGGCTCAGCTGGAGCACATGGCGACTCGCCTGATACGCGGCTGGACGCACCTGGAGCGGCAGAAGGGCGGTATCGGCCTGCGCGGGCCGGGTGAAACCCAATTGGAGACCGACCGACGATTGCTGGCCAAGCGGGTGAAGGTGTTGAAGGACAAGCTGCGCACCGTTGGCCGCCAGCGCGACACCCAGCGGCGCGCGAGGGCGCGGGGCCCGGTGACCTCGGTATGTCTGGTTGGCTACACCAACGCGGGAAAATCCACGCTGTTCAACTTGCTCACACACAGCGAGGTATTCGCGGCGGACCAGTTGTTTGCAACCCTGGACACGACCTCCAGACGCATGACAGGTGAAGGTACGAGGCCCTTGGTATTGTCGGACACCGTGGGATTCATTCGCGATTTGCCACACACTCTGGTGGCGGCATTCAGCGCGACACTGGAAGAAACCGTGCGGGCCGATCTCTTGTTGCATGTCATCGATGCGGCAAGCCCGGCCTGGCAACAGCAGGTCGAAGATGTCAACAAGGTGCTGACGGAAATTGGCGCCGACACCGTGCCGCAGATACTGGTCCATAACAAGATCGATGTCTCTGCCCTGGATCCCGGTGTCACGCGAGACCAGTATGGTAAGATCGCCGCCGTTCGTGTGAGTGCGAGAACCGGAGCAGGTGTGGACGTGTTGCGGGAAATACTTTCCCGAACACCAGACACCACGCAAGGCATTTGGAATTCGGTCGCCGCCTGAATGGTGGGTTGCCGTTCCGACCGACGCCCCTTTCCTAAGAAGGCAAATAAGCATGGCATTAAACGATCCGCAATGGGGTAAGCGCGGCAATAACGGCCCGCCCGACCTCGATGAACTCTGGCGCCGCCTGAATCAACGACTCAACTCCGTTTTTCGCGGTAAAGGCGGAGGTGGCGTGCCGCCGCCGCCGGGAACCGGCAACAGGATGAGCGGTGGGGCGGGCGTGCTTGTCGGATTGATCCTCCTGGTCTGGTCGTTCAGCGGCTTTTACATCGTTGACGCGAGCGAGCGGGGTGTTGTGATGCGCTTCGGAAAATATGTCGAAACTACCGAGTCCGGTCCGCGATGGCATTGGCCCTGGCCGTTCGAGACGGCCAAGGTGGTCAACGTATCGGGCAACCGCTCGGTTGAAGTCGGTTACCGCAATAATGTAAAGAACCGGGTTCCCCGCGAGTCGCTGATGATCACGGAAGACGAAAACATCATCGACATACAGTTCGCGGTGCAATATACGCTCAAGGACGCGGAAGACTATCTGTTCGAGAATCGCGAACCGGACGGGACGGTCATTCAGGCGGCCGAGACGGCGATCCGGGAAGTGGTGGGTAAAAACAAGATGGACATGCTGCTGCAGGAAGGCAAGGCGGAAATCGTCAAGGACGTCCAGGCACTCATGCAGACAATTTTGGACCGCTACAAAACCGGTATTGATGTGAGCCGGGTGACCATGCAGGACGCGCAACCGCCGGAGCAGGTGCAGGCGGCTTTTTCCGATGCGGTCAAGGCAGGCCAGGATCGCGACCGTCAAACCAATGAAGCGCAGGCCTATTTCAACGATGTGGTGCCGAAAGCGCGGGGTACGGCCTCGCGACTGTTGCAGGAAGCCGAAGGTTATCGCCAGAGCGTTATTGCCAATGCCGATGGCGACGCATCGCGCTTTCGACAGATTGTTGCCGAATACAACAAGGCGCCGGGCGTCACCCGGGACCGACTTTACCTCGACATGATGCAACAATTGCTGACCAACACCAGCAAGGTGGTGGTCGATCAGAAGGCGGGCAGCAATCTGCTTTACCTGCCGCTGGATAAATTGATGGCGCAGACCGCGGGGACGGACACGAATGCAAAAGTCGTCAGCCCAGAGGCGCCGCCGCCTGCTCCCGCCGATCCCGTAGCACGTTCGCGGGAGTCGTTCCGCAATCGCGATCGGGAGGCCAGATGAAGCCGAATGTAGGTGTGATACTGGCGGCGGTGGCGGCTGGACTGCTGCTGGCCAGCGCCAGTTTGTTTACCGTCGATCAGCGCAACGGTCAGAACGCCATCGTATTTCGGCTTGGCGAAATCGTCAGCATCAAGACCCAACCGGGTCTGTATATGAAAGTGCCGCTGCTCGACAACGTCAAGTTTTTCGACGTACGCATTCTGACTCTGGATGCCGACGAGCCGGAACGGTTTACCACACTGGAGAAAAAACCTGTCCTGGTCGACTCGTTCGTGAAATGGCGGGTGGTGGATGTGAAGCAGTATTACATCAGCCTGAAGGATAGCGTGGGCGGCGCGGAGGAAGGGGCCAAAAAGCGGCTGAGGCAGACGGTCAATGACAGTCTGCGGGCGGAGTTCGGCAAACGCACCATTCGCGACCTGGTGTCCGGTGAACGGGACAAGGTGATGGAATTGATGCGCGACATCGCCGACAGGGATGCGCGCAGTATCGGAGTCCAGGTGCTCGACGTGCGCCTCAAGCGGGTGGATTTCACCCAGGAAGTTAGCGAATCGGTCTACAGCCGGATGGAGGCCGAGCGCAAACGGGTCGCCAACGAGTTGCGCTCCACCGGTTTTGCGGAAGCGGAAAAAATTCGTGCCGACGCGGAAAAGCAGCGATCGGTCATCGTGGCGGAAGCCTACCGGGATGCGCAAAAACTCAAGGGTGACGGGGACGCCAAAGCGGCGGCCATATATGCTCGCGCCTTCCAGCAGAATCCGGAGTTTTACAGTTTCTACCGCAGCATCGAGGCTTACCGGCAGAGCTTCAGGAACAAGAGCGACGTGATGATTCTGGATCCGAATTCCGAGTTCTTCAAATACCTGAAGAGCCCGTCGGGGCGGCGCTGATTTCGACTGGCGCATGCGGCCGCGCCCGGGCGCGGATTGGATCCACGAATTTCCTGGAGCAAATAATAATATGGGGAGCCACACCAATACGCTGCTGATGGCGGTGGCTTTGATGCTGGTGCTGGAAGGGCTATTGCCTTTTCTGCTGCCGTCGGTCTGGCGCGAGGCTTTCCGGCGTCTGACGGAAATGTCCGACGGGCAGATTCGCTTCATTGGCTTGTCTTCTATGCTGGCCGGTCTGCTGATACTTTTGGTTGTCAACAGCTAGCACAGGAATCCTGAGAATTCCGGCTCGCAATCCGGATTCACCGAGTCGCAATATCATGCAAAAGTGGCTGCTCCCCGAATACATCGAAGATATCCTGCCGGCGGAGGCCGCGCGCGTGGAAAAAATCCGCCGCCGTCTGCTGGACTTGTTTTATTCCCACGGCTACGACCTGGTCATTCCACCCATGATCGAGTACCTGGATTCCCTGCTGACCGGGACCGGGCACGATCTCGATTTGCGGACCTTCAAACTCGTCGATCAACTCTCGGGGCGCATGCTGGGGCTGCGTGCCGACATTACCCCGCAGGTGGCACGTATCGATGCGCACTTGTTAAACCGCAAAGGTGTTACCCGTCTGTGTTACTCGGGAACGGTGCTGCACGCGCAGCCCTCGGGTCTGCAACGTACGCGGGAGCCCTTGCAGATTGGCGCCGAGATCTACGGTCATGCCGGATTGGAAAGCGACATCGAGATTCAGACGCTGCTGTTGCGCGCGCTGGCCGCGGCCGGTGTTCGGGGAGGGCAGTTCGATCTGGGTCATGTTGCGATATTTCGCTCCCTGATCGCGCGCGCGGAAATTGGCGCGGAACTGGAATCCGAACTTTTCCAGGTGCTGCAAGCCAAGGACAATTCTTCCCTGCGCACGCTGTTGGCCGGCATCGACACATTGACGCGCGAAGCCTTGTTGCTTTTGCCGGAGTTGTACGGCGGTCCGGAAGTGCTGACGGTGGCCAGGCAACGTCTGCCGGCTTATCCGGAACTTTCGTCGTGTATCGACGTGCTGGAGACAGTAGGCAAACGTCTGTCGGGAGAAATTCAGGAGTTGTGTTTCGATTTGGCGGAGTTGCGTGGCTATCATTATCACAGCGGCCTGGTATTCGCCGCCTATGCCGGTGGCCGGCGCGAGTCGGTGGCACGGGGAGGCCGTTACGATGACGTGGGCGGAGCCTTTGGGCGAGCGCGCCCGGCAACCGGATTTACCATGGATCTGCGCGATCTCGCTCAGACCATGAGCGATGAGCCGGCTGCCGGGAGAATCCTGGCGCCGTATCGGCCCGAGGACACGACGCTGCAGAAGGAAGTCGAGTCGCTGCGTGCCAGGGGCTTGGTGGTGGTCGTCGATCTCCCGGGCCATGAATCGAGCCGCGCGGAACTGGAGTGCAAATTCCAATTGGTCGAGCGGCAGGGGCGGTGGGCGACCGAAGCCCTCGCTGCAAAATGATCCTAAGAACCGCACCACAGAGACACAGAGACACGGAGAAGATAAAAACATCAATCAGTTGTCGTGCCAGCAGTGCTCACCTTTTTGATGAGTGCTCGGATAGACGCAACAATTTGTTTTTCTCCGTGTTCTCAGTGCCTCTGTAGTTCAATTGCTTTTTCTAGGATGATGTGGGCGTTGAAAATAACCGAATCGAGGATTAGATGGCAAGCAACGTAGTCGTCATCGGCACCCAATGGGGTGACGAGGGCAAGGGCAAGGTGGTGGATTGGTTGACCGATCATGCACAAGGCGTGGTGCGGTTTCAGGGCGGCCACAACGCCGGTCACACGCTGGTGATCGATGGACGCAAGACGGTCCTGCATCTGATTCCCTCGGGCATCTTGCGCGCCGACGTACGCTGCTATATCGGTAACGGTGTGGTTGTGTCTCCCCAAGCCTTGCTGGACGAGATGGCCACCTTGGAAAAGGCCGGTGTAAGTATTCGGGGCAGGCTGACCATCAGCGAGGCCTGTCCCTTGATTCTGCCCTACCACGCAGCGTTGGATCGGGCGCGCGAAGCGGCAAAGGGCGAAGGCAAGATCGGCACGACCGGGCGCGGCATCGGTCCGGCCTACGAAGACAAGGTGGCGCGACGCGCCATTCGATTGCAGGATTTATTTCATCGCGAACGCTTCGCGGCGAAACTGGGCGAAGTGCTCGATTATCACAATTTCGTGCTGAAGAATTATTTCAAGACCGACATGGTCGATTTCCAGCAGACGCTGGACGATTCTCTGGCGCTGGCCGATCGCCTTCGCTCGTTGGTCGGCGATGTGCCGCGCTTGTTATTCGAAGCCGGCAAGCGGGGCGAAAATCTTTTGTTCGAAGGTGCCCAGGGTACCTTGCTGGACGTGGATCATGGTACCTATCCCTTCGTGACTTCGAGCAATTGTGTGGCGGGCGCGGCGGCAGCGGGCAGCGGAGTCGGTCCTCAGGCATTGCACTACGTGCTTGGCATCACCAAGGCTTATACCACACGAGTTGGCAGCGGGCCGTTTCCCACTGAATTGGACGATGAAGTGGGACGCCACCTGGCCAGCCGCGGCAACGAATTTGGCGCCACCACCGGGCGGCCAAGGCGTTGCGGTTGGTTCGACGCGGCAGCGCTCAAGCGTTCGATCCAGATCAACGGTGTGTCGGGCTTGTGCGTGACCAAGCTCGATGTGTTGGATGGCGTCGAGGCATTGCAGATCGGGATAGGCTACCGATTTGGCGCGGAAGAGGTGGATATCCTTCCGGCAGGTGCGGAGTCGCTGGCGGCGTGCGAGCCGATTTATGAAGAAGTTCCAGGCTGGACGGAAAGTACCGTCGGCATTACACGATTCGAAGATCTTCCGGGCAATGCGCGCCGTTACCTGCAACGTCTGGAGGCCGTTTGCGGGGTTCCGGTGGACATGATTTCCACCGGGCCGGATCGCGAACAGACCATCGTGCTTCGTCATCCGTTCAGAGCACGCAACTGAGTCCGGCCTGTGACGGATACTTGTGACAAATGAAATTCATGCTGGTGCCGAGAAGAGGACTCGAACCTCCACAGTGTTGCCACCGCCAGGACCTGAACCTGGTGCGTCTACCAATTCCGCCATCTCGGCCTGAGAGGGCGCAGAATTTAATTGGAAAGCAGGGCTTTGTCAACGGAACGAAGGCCGCGATCCGTTTCAACCTAAAAATTGCACCACAGAGACACAGAGGCACAGAGAAATACGATATTTCAGTCAGCTGTCCTGTCAGCCGTAGCCAATTTGCTGATCGAGAAGCATCAATGGATGTTTTTTCTGAGCTCTCAGCGCCTCTGTGGTTCAACTGTTCAACGCAATATGAAAACCACTAAAAAACCTCCACGCACTCGTACTGTTTCCCCGCCTACTGTCTCTGGCGGCGCCCAATTGCGCGCACGCGACCCCTTTCTGGAACGCGAACAAGCGCGTTACGAACATCCGCTTCCAAGCCGGGAGCACATCCTCGACGTACTGCGCGAACAGGGAGTGCCGGTATCCGAGGAAGATCTGGCTCGACTGTTGGCCATTGCGGAGCACGAAATCGAATTTTTCGAGCGCCGTCTTGGCGCCATGGAGCGAGACGGGCAACTGATGCGCAATCGCAAGGATGCCATCTGCCTGGTCGAAAAACTCGATTTGGTTCGCGGCAGGGTACAGGGGCGTCCGGATGGATTCGGATTTCTCATCAAGGACGAGGGCGGAGAGGATTTGTTCCTGAATCCGGGTGAAATGTCCAAGGTGCTGCATGGCGACAGGGTGGTTGCGCGGGAAACCGGCATTGGCCATCGGGGACGCCGGGAGGCACACATCGTTGAGGTCATCGAGCGCGCAAACCGGAGGGTGGTGGGCCGCTTTCTCAACCAGCACGGCATTGGTGTGGTGGCGCCCGAAGACCGCCGTATCAGCCAGGACATATTGATTCCGGCTAACGCGATCGGCGGGGCGAAACCCGGACAGGTCGTGGTGGCGGAGATTGTCGAGCAGCCACAGAGATATTCCCGGCCGGTGGGAAAAATTGTCGAAGTCCTGGGCAATTATGCCGATCCCGGCATGGAAATCGAAATTGCCTTGCGAAAGCACGACCTGCCTTATGAATTTTCCCAAGAGTGCGAAAATCTGGCGGCCAAATTTGTTCCGGTGGTGGGCGCGTCGGATATCGAGGGCGCCGAAGACTTGCGAGCGTTGCCGCTGGTCACGATCGACGGCGAGACAGCCAAAGATTTCGACGACGCGGTGTATTGCGAGCGGCGCGGAAAGGGCTACAAATTATGGGTGGCAATTGCCGATGTCAGCCACTACGTCCGCGATGGGGATGCGCTGGACCAGGAAGCCCGTTCGCGCGGAAATTCGGTGTACTTTCCGCGCCGGGTCATTCCCATGCTGCCGGAAGTATTGTCCAATGGCCTGTGTTCCTTGAAGCCCGACGTGGACCGCCTTTGTATGGTGTGCGAAATGGATGTCGGCCCCAAAGGCGACTTGGCCAGCTATCGATTTTATCGGGCGGTCATTCATTCCAAGGCGCGGCTTACCTATACCCGAGTGGCCGCCCTGCTCGCCGACCCCGCCAGCGAGGCGGGAGGTGAGCTTTCATTGCTGATTGCACCGCTGCAATCCCTGCATGCGCTGTATGGGGCATTGGTCAAAGCACGTTGGCAACGCGGAGCAATCGATTTCGAGACCACCGAGACACAGATATTTTTTGACGAGGGTGGCAAAATCGAACGCATTGTTCCCACCCAACGTAACGATGCGCACCGCGTAATCGAGGAATGTATGCTGGCGGCCAACGTCTGCGCATCGGATTTTCTGAGCAGCCAGAATCACCCCGCGCTGTATCGGGTGCATGAAGGGCCCACGGTGGAAAAACTCACGGCTTTACACGAATTTCTGCGCGAATTCGGCTTGCACCTGTCGGGGGGCGAAACGCCGAGCGCTAAAGACTATGCCCATCTGCTGGAGAAAGTGAAAAAGCGTCCGGATGTGCAATTGTTGCAGACCGTCATGCTGCGTTCCTTGCGGCAGGCCGTCTACAGTCCCAAGAATGTCGGCCATTTCGGTCTGGCCTATGAGTCTTATGTGCACTTTACCTCGCCGATCCGGCGCTATCCGGATCTGTTGATCCATCGTTCGATCAAGGCAGTGTTGGCGGGCAGTGCCTATCAGCCCGGCAACTGGAGCGAAATTGGTGTCCATTGTTCGGAGACCGAGCGCCGCGCCGATGATGCTACCCGCGACGTGGAAGCCTGGTTGAAGTGTTACTACATGCGCGACCGCATCGGAGAGAGCTTTTCCTGCACCGTCAGCGGTGTGGCGAATTTCGGCGTGTTTGTAGCGCTCGACCAGGTATACGTCGAGGGCCTGGTGCATATTTCCGAACTGGGCGCCGATTATTTCCATTTCGATGCCGCCAAACATCAGTTGCTGGGCGAGCGGACCGGCAGGCGCTTCCGTCTGGGCGACCGCCTGGCGGTGAAGTTGGTCCGGGTGGATCTGGAGACCAGCAAGATCGATTTTGTTCTGAACGAGGGCAAGAAGGAGTCGCGCCCTTGAGCGAACCGAAACCCATTCACGGGTTTCACGCGGTAACCGCGGCCCTTAAGCGCCGCCCCAAATCGGTACGCGAAATCTGGCTTGACCCTGCGCGAAGCGACCCGCGGGCGCGGCAGATTGCGACATTGGCCTCCAGCGCAGGTGTGGTGTTGCGTCATGCGGACGCGCGCCGCCTGGATGGCATTGCCGGGGGTACGCGGCATCAGGGGGTAGCCGCGCTGGTGGATGCCGTTGATCAAAGCGCCTCGGTCGAGGAAATCATCGAAGACGCCTCTGAACCGCCGCTGTTTTTGCTGCTCGATGGCATTCAGGATCCGCATAACCTGGGAGCCTGTCTCAGGGTGGCCGATGCCATGGGGGTGCACGCGGTGTTGGCGCCCAAGGATCGGGCGGTCGGGATGACCGCCACGGTGCGCAAGGTGGCCTCCGGCGCCGCGGAATATATCCCGTACTTGATGGTAACGAATCTGGCCCGCTGCCTCAGAGACTTGAAAGACAAGGGATTCTGGGTCGTCGGAGCCGATGCGGATGGGGCCGTCCCCCTGGCTCAGGCCAAGCTGGCCGGACCTTTGGCGCTGGTCATGGGAGGCGAAGCGGACGGTCTAAGGCGCCTGACGCGGGAAAATTGCGATGAACTGATCCAGATTCCCATGCTCGGCTCGGTCGAAAGTCTGAACGTATCGGTTGCCACCGGAATCTGTCTGTATGAGGCCAGACGGCAACGCGGCGGCCCGCTCGATCCTTCCCATTCGACGCGTTAAGTCATTGACGGCCCATAAATGGGCTTGAGATGGACGCACCCCCGCTGTTATAATTTTTAGTTAGTCTATGCCAATAGTGGCATGGGCAATTTGCACGTTCGCCAGTAAGGGTGCCCGGCAGCGGGTTCCGGCGGACGGAAGCTTAACCCCTACAGGAGAAGTACATGTCGGTCACCATGCGTCAAATGCTGGAAGCCGGGGTCCATTTCGGACACCAGACCCGGTTTTGGAATCCCAAGATGGCTCCCTATATTTTCGGTCATCGCAACAAAATTCATATCATCAACCTCGAGAAGACTCTGGTCATGTACCAGGAGGCGGTGAAATTCATTCGCCAACTGTCGTCGAACAAGGGTTCCGTGCTGTTTGTCGGAACCAAACGCCAGGCGCGCGAAATCATTCGCGAGGAAGCCCTGCGCTGCGCCACCCCCTTTGTCGATCATCGCTGGCTGGGCGGAATGCTGACGAACTTCAAGACCGTCAAGCAGTCGATCAAGCGACTGCGCGACATGGATCAGATGGTGCTGGAAGGTTCCGTCGAAAAAATGACCAAGAAGGAACAACTGACGTTCGACCGCGAACGCATCAAGCTCGATCGCAGTCTGGGCGGAATCAAGGAAATGAACGGTCTGCCGGATGCGCTGTTCGTCATCGACGTGGGTTACCAGAAAGGCGCCATTACCGAGGCGACCAAACTCGGCATCCCGGTGGTGGGCGTAGTGGACACGAATCATTCCCCCGACGGCGTGGACTACGTCATTCCCGGTAACGACGATGCCAGCCGGGCAGTGCGCTTGTATGCGCGCGGCATCGCCGATGCGATCCTCGAGGGCCGCAATCAAGTGGTGACGGAAGTTGTCAGCGACGAATTTGTCGAGGTGGACAGTACCGAGGAGCAGGCGACGGCCTGAACAAGGCGGTCGGGAAAAGGGGCGCAGGCCCCTTTTTTTTGAGCAGTGGTCAATTCATCGCGCGCCATGCGCGCGCGCTTAATCGTGGCACGCGAATCGCGTGCGGAGAATTCTGAGGAGCAGGCAAGTATGGCGGAAATCAGTGCGGGAATGGTTAAAGAGCTTCGCGAGCGCACCGGGCTGGGCATGATGGAATGCAAGAAGGCGCTGGAAGAATCCGCCGGCGATATGAAGAAGGCGGAGGATTTGCTGCGCATCAAGAGCGGCGCAAAAGCCAGCAAGGTTGCGGGCCGCATTGCCGCCGAAGGCGCCATCGGGGTTTATGTTGCCGCGGACGGCAAATCGGGCGCGCTGGTGGAGGTCAATTGCGAGACCGATTTTGTGGCGAAGGATGTCAATTTTGCCGGGTTCGTGAAATCGGTGGCGGAAATCGCCGCGAACAAAAATATCGCCGAGGTGGAGCTCATCGCCAAGGCGGCGCTGTCATCCGGGAAAAGTGTCGAGAACACACGACAGGAACTGGTGATGAAACTCGGCGAGAACATGAGCGTGCGCCGGGTCTCCGTGTTCAAGGCCAAGGGCACGCTTGCGCATTATCTGCACGGCAGCCGTATCGGCGTCATGCTGGATATCGAAGGCGGCGACGTGGCCCTGGGCAAGGATGTCGCGATGCATATCGCCGCCTCCAAGCCTGTGTCGATATCCAAAGACCAGGTTCCCGCGGAACTGATCACCCGGGAACGGGAAATCGCCAAAGCGAGGGCGCTGGAGTCCGGCAAGCCGGCCAATCTGATCGACAAAATTGTCGAGGGCAGCGTGCAAAAATATCTTTCCGAAGTCACGCTGCTCGGCCAGCCTTTTGTCAAGGACGACAAAATGACGATCGAAAAACTGCTGACGTCAAAAGGTGCCAAGGTCCATTCCTTTAGCTTGTTCGTTGTCGGGGAAGGGATTGAAAAGAAATCCGGCGATTTTGCCGCGGAAGTCATGGCTCAGGCAGCCGCTGCCCGCTGATCAGCGTGTACGCGATGAAGCCGGCATTCAAACGCATCCTGCTCAAGTTGTCGGGCGAGGCCTTGATGGGAGAGGACGCCTACGGCATCAATCGCGCCACCATCGATCGCATCGTGTCGGAAGTCAAGGAAGTGGTGGCGATGGGTGTGGAGGTGGCGGTGGTGATCGGTGGCGGCAACATATTCCGGGGCGTGGCGCCGGCCGCTTCCGGAATGGATCGAGCCACTGCCGATTACATGGGCATGTTGGCGACCGTGATGAATGCCCTGGCGTTGCAGGACGCCATGCGCAGGCAAGGGATGAAAAGTCGCGTGCAATCGGCGCTCAACATCGAGCAAATCGCCGAGCCGTATATCCGCGGCAAGGCCATGCGTTATCTGGAGGAGAAGCGGGTGGTGATTTTCGCCGCCGGGACCGGCAATCCTTTTTTTACCACCGATACCGCCGCCGCGCTGCGTGGCATGGAAATGAACGTGGACATCGTACTGAAAGCCACCAAGGTGGATGGCGTCTACACCGATGACCCCAAGACACATCCAGATGCCATGCGATTCAAGAAAATCAGTTTCGATGAGGCCATCGTCAAGAAACTTCAGGTGATGGATGCCACGGCATTGACCTTGTGCCGGGACCAGAAACTGCCGATCTGCGTATTCAGTATTTTCAAACCCGGGGCCTTGTCGCGGGTGGTTGCGGGGGAAGACGAAGGCACCCTGGTTCACGCCTGATGATCCAAAGGAGATATCCGTTATGAACATCGCCGAAGCCAAGAAGTCCGCCGAGCAGAAAATGCAAAAAACCCTGGAGACCCTCAAGGTCGACCTGGGCAAGGTGCGAACCGGGCGTGCACACACCGGCATCCTGGATCATGTGCAGGTCGAGTATTACGGCAATCCGACGCCCTTGAATCAGGTGGCGAATGTCTCGCTGATCGATGCCCGTACCATCGGGGTGACGCCCTGGGACAAAAAAATGGCCTCGGCGATCGAAAAAGCCATCCGGGAGTCCGGCCTGGGCTTAAATCCAGCATCGATGGGCGACATGGTCAGGGTGCCCATGCCGGCATTAACCGAGGAGCGTCGGCGCGATCTGGCCAAGGTGGTCAGGGGCGAGGCGGAGGATGCCAGAGTGGCGGTACGTAACGTGCGGCGCGATGCCAATACCGCACTCAAGGATCTTCTCAAGCACAAGACAATTTCGGAAGACGATGAGCGCCGTGGGCAGGACGACATTCAGAAATTGACTGATCGCTTCATAAGCGAAATTGACAAACTCCTGGCGGCAAAGGAAGCCGACCTCCTGGCGATCTGACAGGCACCGTGTTCAAAAGCTCGACACTCAGCGTTCCGCAGGTCGGCGAGGTTCCCCGCCATGTGGCCATCATCATGGACGGTAATGGACGCTGGGCGAAGAAGCGATTTTTGCCGCGAGTTGCCGGCCACCGCAAAGGGCTCGAGGCGGTACGTGCCGCCATCAAGGCTTGTGTATCCCAAGGGGTGAATTTTCTGACCCTGTTCGCGTTCAGCAGCGAAAATTGGCGGCGCCCCAAGGAGGAAGTGTCCTTCCTGATGGATTTGTTCATGCACGCGCTTCAACAGGAAGTGGCGCAACTTCACAAGAACGGCATTCGCCTTCGCGTCGTTGGTGATTTGAGTGCTTTCGATAACCGGCTGGTTGCTCTTATTCTGGAAGCCGAAACGGTTACGGCGGACAATTCGACGCTCACCCTGACCATTGCCGCAAACTACGGAGGACGCTGGGATATTCTTCAGGCCGCCAATCGGATGATGGAATCGCCTCCCGGGGTCTCGGGCAGCTATGGCGAGGAGGATCTGGCCGCGCATCTGGCCATGAACTATGCTCCGGAACCGGATCTTTTCATTCGAACCGGTGGCGAGCAACGAATCAGCAATTTTTTGCTCTGGCAACTGGCCTATACGGAATTTTATTTTACCGAGGAACTCTGGCCGGATTTCGGTGCCGAAGCCCTGGCACGGGCTATAAGCTCCTATCGAAGTCGCGAACGCCGGTTTGGCCGTACCAGCGAACAGGTGGATGGGCATAAAGCGGATCCCAACCGCGCACACAAAATTGGCAGCGAATCGCGATAAAGGCTCCAATGGGGCCGGTACTGGGATGAGCACGGGCTCCGTGGCTCCGGAATTCGCCGGGCGCATGGCCGCGCATCCGTCGCCAGACGCCTATCGCGAATGAACTCCGTATTGAAGCAACGGGTGTTTAGCGTTGCACTGGTGTTGCCGGTGTTTCTGGCCTGCTTGTTTTGGCTGCCCAATCCGGCATGGGCGGCGTTGACGGGTATTCCCCTGGGTCTGGCCGCTTTCGAATGGGCCAAGCTAGGCGGCTATCGACACAACAAAATATTGTTTCCGGGTCTTATCCTGGGAAGTTGCGCGATGCTGCATGCTTGGACGGGGCTGCAAGCCGAGGTGGCAGCCGAAATTATCTTCACCTGCCTTCTGGTATCGCTGCTGTTCTGGACCACCGTTGTACCGCTTTGGCTGCGCTACGGCTGGTCGTGCCGCAATCGCATCCTGCATGGGGCGGTGGGCTGGATTGTGCTGGTTCCGACCTGGCTCGCGCTGGTCGGGTTGCAAACGACACCCTGGATCCTATTGATGATATTGCTCGTGGTCTGGATTGCCGATACCGCAGCCTATTTTGCCGGCAAGCGATTTGGCCGCCACAAGATGGCGCCGAGTATCAGTCCGGGGAAAACCTGGGAAGGGGCAGGCGGCGCATTTCTCGCCATCGCGCTCTACGTGGGACTGCTGGGCTTGATGCCCCAAGTCAATCCGATGATCCTCGGGCTGCCGGCCCTGCTGTTGTGGTTTTTCGTGTTGACCGGATTCAGTATTGTCGGCGATCTGTTCGAATCCTGGATCAAGCGTCTGGCGGCTGTGAAAGACAGCGGAACCCTGCTGCCTGGCCACGGCGGCATTCTGGATCGCATTGACGGTCTGACTTCGACGCTGCCGTTTGCCGCCTTGTGTCTGGGTTCCAGGTTCTTTCAGTCATGAAACGCCTGGCCATTCTGGGATCTACCGGGAGCATCGGCACCAATACGCTCTCGGTCGTCGAGCTGCACCCGGACAAGTTTTCGGTGACGGCGCTTGCCGCACACAAGAATGTGGATGCCTTGTTCAAGCAATGTTTGCGTTGGCGCCCACGTTGGGTGGCGATGTCCGATCCGGCTTCTTGCAACAAACTGAAAACCCGACTCAAAGAGGCAGGGCTGGCCTGTCAAGTGAGTTCCGGGCCAGCGGCGCTTGACCAGATTGCCAGTTCTTCCGACGTCGATGCGGTGATGGCGGCGGTTGTTGGGTCGGCTGGATTAAGTTCGACACTTGCGGCGGCCAGGGCAGGCAAACAAGTGATGCTTGCCAATAAGGAAGCTCTGGTGATGGCAGGGGTACTGCTTACGCAAGCCGTCCGCGACAACGGATCTGTGCTGCTCCCGGTCGACAGCGAACACAATGCCATATTCCAGGCACTGCCTCGCGGTTTCGACGGCAATTTCGAGCGCCATGGCGTGCGGCGCCTGTGGCTGACCGCCTCGGGCGGGCCCTTCCTGCGTTTCGACGTGAATCGCCTGGCGAGTGTTACACCTGACCAGGCCTGTGCGCACCCCAAGTGGGTCATGGGCCGGAAAATTTCCGTGGACTCGGCAACCCTGATGAACAAGGGGCTGGAGGTGATAGAAGCCAGTTTCCTGTTTCAGGCGCAACGCCGAAACATCGAAGTGGTGATTCATCCGCAAAGCATCGTGCACTCCCTGGTGGAATATGTCGATGGATCGGTGCTTGCCCAGATGGGCAATCCGGACATGCGTACCCCCATTGCCCATGTATTGAATTATCCCGAAAGGATTCATGCCGGCGTGGAGCCGCTGGACCTGTTTTCCATGGGAGCCTTGAACTTCGAACGTCCCGATGTTAAAAAATTTCCCTGTCTGCGCCTGGCCTGCGAAGCGCTCGATGCCGGTGGAAGCGCGCCCATTGCATTAAATGCCGCGAACGAAGTAGCGGTTGCCCGTTTCCTGGAAGGCGGTTTGGCGTTCCCGGCCATTGCGGAAGTGGTCGAACGGGTACTCGACCGGCTGGTCAATCGACAGGTACACACGCTCGATGACGTCATTGACGCCGATGCCAGTGCGCGTCGCGCATCGCACGATTGCTTCGAATCCCTGGTGCACTGAAAATCCTATGGTGATGCTGCTGCAAACGTTAGTGGCCTTTGTTGTTGCGCTAGGGGCCTTGATCGTTTTTCATGAGTTCGGTCATTATCTTGTCGCCCGACTGTGCGGGGTCAAGGTATTGCGTTTCTCGGTTGGCTTCGGGCGACCACTGCTGCGACGAACCTATGGAAAGGACGCCACCGAATGGGTGCTGACGGCATTTCCGCTGGGCGGCTACGTCAAGATGCTCGACGAACGCGAAGGTCCTGTGGCGCCCGAGGACATTGCTCGGGCGTTCAATCGACAGTCGATCGGGCGGCGTTTTGCCATCGTGCTGGCCGGGCCGGTGGCCAATTTTCTGCTGGCGATTCTCCTGTATTGGCTGCTGTTCATGCACGGGGTGCCGGGCGCACGTCCGATCGTTGGTGTCCCGCTCAAAGATTCGCCCGCTGCGCGCGCGCAATTTGTGCCTGGTGAGTTGATCGTCCGACTGGGAGAAAGTGAAATTACCACCTGGCAGGACGTGCGCTGGGCGATGCTGGAACATGCCTTGCGCAAGGAAGTCGTGAATGTCGAAGTGCAGTCGGAGCGTGGCGCGATCGAATTTCGGCGCCTCGATTTGTCCGCGGTGTCGGCCGAGCAGATCGACGCGGACCTGATGCAGATCGTGGGTCTGACGCGGTTTCAGCCGGTTCTCAAGCCCGTTATCGGAGAGCTGGTGCCCGGGGAGCCAGCCGAACGGGACGGGTTGAAAACCGCAGACGAAGTGATCAGCATCGACAACGTGCCCATCGAAACCTGGGACGATCTGGTTGCCGAAGTGAGCAAGGCTCCGGATCGCAAAATCGAATTCAAGGTTCGGCGGGAAGTCCAGGAAGCGCAACTATGGGTCACGCCTCGGGCCAGACAAATCAACAATCAGACCGTCGGCCGCATTGGCGCAGGCCCCGAGGTGGACGCGGCCCTCTCCAAACGCTTGATGACCGAAGTTCGCTATGGTCCGTTGGCCGCGCTGGGGCAGGCCGTCGATCGCACCTGGGAAGTGTCGGTGTTTTCCCTGAAAATGCTGGGCAAAATGATTGTCGGGGAGGTTTCGCTGCGCAACCTGAGCGGGCCGATCACGATTGCCGATTATGCAGGGCAGTCGGCGCAATTGGGATGGCTATCGTATCTGAGCTTTCTAGCGCTGATCAGCATCAGCCTGGGAGTGTTGAATCTGTTGCCGGTGCCTTTGCTGGATGGCGGGCACCTGTTGTTCTATGTGGTGGAAATGATCAAGGGGAGCCCGGTTTCCGATCGGGTGATGGAGCTGGGCCAGCAGTTTGGCGTAGTACTGTTGTTCAGCCTGATGGCGTTCGCAATATATAACGATATAAACCGCCTGTTGGGTGGCTGAACGTGGAGAAATGAAAAAGCCTCTATTGCTGTTGTGTCTGTGGTTTCTGTTTCCTCTAGCATCGTCGGCATTCGAACCTTTTCAGGTAAAGGATATCCGTGTCGAGGGTATTCAGCGAACCGAGGCGGGAACCATATTTTCGTACCTGCCGATCAAGGTCGGCGATACGGTCAACGAGGAAAGAGCCAGTGCGGCGGTGCGTGCCTTGTTTGCCACCGGTTTCTTTCGCGACGTGCAACTGGAGGCCGATGGCGAGGTTCTGGTGGTCATTGTCGAAGAACGTCCCGCCATCGCACAAATAGAAATCGACGGCTCCAAGGAGTTCGACGGCAAGCAATTGAAAGAAGCGCTCAAGCGCATCGGCCTGGCCGAATCGAGAATTTTTGACCGCGCGCTGTTGGAGCAAGCCGAACAGGAAGTCAAGAGTCAATACATCGCACGCGGCAAATATGGCGTCGGCATTACCTCCACGGTCACGCCCCTGGAGCGCAACCGGGTGGCGATCAATTTTCGAATCAGCGAAGGCGAAGTTGCCCGCATCAAACAAATCGACATTGTGGGTAACGTGCTGTTCAAAGATGACGATTTGCTGGACCAGTTCGTGTTGCGAGTGCCGGGTTTGATGACCTGGTACAGCAAAAACGATCAGTATTCGAAGCCGAAGCTCCAGGCCGATATCGAAAATCTGCGATCCTTTTACCAGAATCAGGGCTTTGTCGAATTCAGCGTCGATTCCACCCAGGTATCGATAACACCCGACAAGAAGGATATTTTCATCACGGTCAATATTACCGAGGGTCAAAAATACCGGGTGGGGGAAATCAAGTTCGCGGGGGAACTGATAGTGCCGGAGGCCGAACTGGTCAAGCAGGTCCGGCTCAAGCGCGGCGATTTGTTCTCACGAGACAAACTTGCCGAAACCAGCAAACTGATTGCCGATCGTCTGGGGGATGAAGGTTACGCCTTCGCCGGAGTCAGCCCGGTGCCCGAATTCGATCGGGAGAAAAAACTGGTTTCATTCACGCTGTATCTGGACCCCGGCCGGCGCGTATATGTTCACCGCGTGAACATTGTCGGCAATTCCAATACCCGCGACGAAGTGATCCGACGCGAGATGAGGCAAATGGAAGGCGGGTGGTACTCCACGGGAAAATTGGCACGCTCTCGCCAGCGCATCGACAAGCTCGGTTTTTTCTCCGAAGTACTGGTGAATACGCCTGCGGTCCCGGCCACCAACGACCAGGTGGATGTGGAAATCAAGGTCACGGAGCGCGCGACCGGCAATTTGACCGCCGGGGTGGGATACTCCTCCACGGAAAATGTTGTGTTGTCTGCGGGGCTTTCGCAAAGCAATATTTTCGGCACCGGCAATTCGCTGGCATTTCAAATCAATACCGGCAGCATCAATCAAACCTACTCGATTTCCTATACGAATCCCTATTACACCGACGACGGCGTGAGCCGTGGATTCGACCTCTACAAGCGCGATGTGGATGTGTCGGAATTGTCCGCGGTGGGAAGTTATGTCACGTCAACCGTGGGCGGGGGGTTGCGTTTTGGCGTGCCGATCACTGAATTCGACACTGTTCATTACGGTCTGGGCATGGAAAATACCAAAATTACCCTGTTCCCGAATTCCTCCCAGCGTTACGTGGATTTTGTGCAGCAGTTCGGGGAGAAATACGGAACGGTACTGGGCACCGTAGGCTGGTCACGGGACAAGCGCGACAGCGTGATTTATCCGACGCGCGGCACGTATCAGAGAATAAGCACCGAAGCCGGCTTGCCCAGTGGGGATCTGACCTACTACCGGCTCAATTACCAGCATCAGTGGTATTATCCGATCAGTGGCGAATGGGTGTTTTATCTGAACAGTCAGGCGGGTTATGCGGCGGGTTACGACCAAAAACCCCTGCCGTTCTACAAGGTGTTTTATCTGGGAGGCGTGAGTTCCCTGCGCGGTTATGAGCCGGCTTCGATCGGCCCCAAGGATGCCAGCGGAGACGCCCTTGGCGGAAGTCGATTGATGCTGGCCAATGCGGAAATTTTGTTTCCCCTGCCGGGACTCGAAAAGGACAAATCGGTACGGCTAAGTTGGTTTGTAGACGGCGGGGTCGTTGGCGAAAGCTACGATTTCGGCGAAGCCAGGTACTCGACAGGCTTTGCCTTCAATTGGTTTTCGCCGGTTGGGCCGATACGCTTGAGTTTTGGCAGGGCCCTGAATTCCGAACCGGGAGACCGGCTGCAACGCCTGCAGTTTTCGCTTGGCACGGCATTCTGATCGGTTGCCATGGGCGCAATTTGCAAAAGGCGCGATGTGGCCAGGGGTTTAGGCTGGCGCGATCGCGCTGAAACATAGGAGGATGAGGTGAAAATTTCTTCGCTGGTGCTGGTTCTTATCCCCTTGCTTGCCGGGGTCTCCGCTGCCATGGCGGCGGAAACAAGAATTGGCGTGGTGAGAATAGAGCGCTTGCTCCGGGAGGCGGCGCCGGCCGTGGCTGCCGAGAAAAAGCTCAAACAGGAATTCGCGCCGCGCGATCAAGAGCTGCAAAAAGTGGCGAAACATGTTCGCGAGCTGCAATCGAGCCTCGATAAAGAGGCCGTGACACTAAGCGAATCCCAGCGCCGGGACAAGGAGCAGGAACTGGCCCGGATGAATCGCGATTTGCAGAGGATACAGCGCGAATTCCGGGAAGATCTGAATCTTCGCCGCAACGAGGAATTTGCTGCCATCATCGAGCGGGCCAACAAGGTCATTCAGCAGATCGCGGATGCGGAGAAATTCGATCTGATCCTTCAGGAAGCCGTTTATATCAGCCCGCGCATCGACATCACCGAAAAGGTGATCAAGGCGCTGTCGGACAAGTAAGGATTGGTTCGTACGTTGCGATCGCAAGCCGCGTCACCCCATGGCCGGTGAGTCGATGAAGGACGACGTCCGCAAGACATTTTCGCTGGCCGAAATTGCCGGACACCTCGGCGCAAGGGTAATGGGCGATGCCGCGGTGCGCGTGGTTCAGGTGGCCACGCTGGAATCCGCCGCTGCGGGATATCTGGCGTTTATTACCCATCGACGTTTTTTGCCCTTGCTGGCGACTACCGGAGCCAGCGCCGTGATCGTGGGCGAAGACATGAGCGAGGCAACCCAGTTGCCGCGTGTCGTGTGCAAGAATCCTTATGCCGCTTACGCCAAAATCGCCACTCTGTTAAATCCCATCATGCCTGCCAGCCCCGGAGTACATCCCTCGGCACAGGTGCATGCTCTGGCTACGGTTGCGGATAGTGCCAGTATCGGACCTTGCGCGGTCATTGAAGAAGGCGTAACGCTGGCGCAAGGGGTGATTGTGGGCGCCGGCTGTTTCGTTGGCAGGGGAACACACATCGGCGAATTCAGCAGGCTGCATCCCAGGGCGGTGATTTATCATGACTGCGTTATTGGCGCGCGAACCGTGGTGCATTCCGGTGCTGTGATCGGTGCCGATGGATTCGGCATGGTCATGGACCAGGGGTGTTGGTTGAAAATCCCTCAAATTGGGCGAGTCGTGATCGGAGACGATGTCGAGGTCGGCGCCAATACGACGATCGACCGCGGCGCGATGGACGATACAATCGTCGAGGACGACGTCAAACTCGATAATCAGATCCAGATCGGGCACAACTGCCGGATCGGGGCCCACACCGCGATCGCCGGGTGCGTGGGCATTGCCGGCAGCGCCAAAATCGGCCGCAATTGCCGACTCGGGGGTGGGGCCATGATCGCGGGACATTTAAGCATCGCCGATGGCGTGGAAGTGTCCGGCGGCACCCTGGTGGCAAAGTCGATCGCGAAATCCGGCACCTATACCGCGGTATTTCCGATGTCCGCGCACGAAGACTGGCTGAAGAACGCTTCGCTCATCCGCCGATTGCATGATTTGCACGCGAGAATTCGCGATCTGGAAACCAAGCAGCGCATTGCGCAGGGGTCAAACAAGTGAATACGTTGGAAATAAAATCGATCATGGAGCACCTGCCGCATCGTTATCCGATGTTGTTGATAGATCGGGTACTGTCTTGCGATCCCGGCAAGGAGATCGTGGCGATTAAAAATGTCTCGATTAACGAGCCCTATTTCACCGGCCATTTCCCTCATCACCCGGTCATGCCCGGAGTCATGATCATCGAGGCCATGGCGCAAGCGGCGGCGATTCTGGCGTTTCAGACCTTCCAGTTGAAAAGCGACAAGGACAATGTGTATTACTTCGCGGGCATCGACGAAGCGCGTTTCAAGAAGCCGGTGGTACCCGGCGACAGATTGGTGCTCAAGGCGCAAATCCTTCGCACCATGCGGGGAATCTGGAAATTTTCCGCCCAGGCGTTTGTCGAAGATGCATTGGTCGCCGAGGCCAAGCTGTTGTGCACGATGCGTGGATTGGCGGGGAGCGCAACTTGACGATTCACCCGAGCGCTATCGTCCATCCGGACGCCAGGCTGGCCAAGGATGTCACGATAGGGCCCTACGCCTTGATTGGCGAACAGGTGGAAATCGGCGCAGGCACTTCGATCGGTGCCCACGCCATCATAGAGGGTCGAACTCGCCTTGGTCGCAATAATCGGGTGTTTGCCCACGCCGTGTTGGGGGGTATTCCGCAAGACAAGAAATACGCAGCGGAACCCACGTCACTGGAGATCGGCGATGGCAATCTGATCCGCGAATTTTGCACTTTCAATATCGGAACCGCGCAGGATGGTGGTGTTACCCGCATGGGCAACCATAACTGGATCATGGCCTACGTTCATGTGGCCCACGATTGCCAGATTGGCGACCACACAACGATCGCCAACTGCACCCAACTGGCGGGCCACGTTCATGTCGGCGATCATGCGGTGCTTGGAGGGTTTACCGGCATTCACCAGTTTTGCCGGGTTGGCGCGCACGCCCTTACCGGCGTGGGATCGGTGGTTTTGGCGGATGTGCCGCCCTACGTGACGGCCATGGGCAATACGGCGCAACCTCGAGGGATCAACGCCGAGGGATTACGAAGGCGCGGGTTCGAAGATGCCGCCGTTCAGGGCATTCGGCGGGCATTCAAAACACTCTACAAGTCGGGGCTGTCCCTGGAAGATGCCAAACAGGCGATTCTGGAACAGGCCCAGCAGTGCCCGGAGTTGAAGATTCTGGTCGATTTTCTGGCGGGTTCCCGTCGCAGCATCATTCGTTGACATGCCCGGCGCAGGCAACAGGAAAATTCGTATCGCCCTGATCGCCGGCGAAGCCTCCGGCGATCTGCTCGGCGCCCATCTTCTCAAGGCGCTTGCTTCAAGCCTCGGCGACTTCGAGGCCTATGGTATCGGCGGGCCGCGCATGCAGTCCGAAGGCATGCAGAGCTGGTACCCTATGGAGTGGTTCGCAGTACGCGGTTATGTCGAAGTGCTAAAAAGTCTGCCGCGATTGATTCGCGTGCGTCGCGAAATCAAGCGCAGGCTGCTGCAAGACCCGCCCGATCTGTTTATCGGTATCGACGCGCCCGATTTCAATCTCCGGCTCGAACGTACATTGCGGGCACGGGGTATCGAAACTGTTCACTATGTCAGCCCGTCGATCTGGGCCTGGCGCGGCGAACGCATTCACCAGATCAAACGCAGCGCGTCCAAGGTGCTGGCGCTGTTTCCCTTCGAAAAGCCCATTTACGAGCAAGCCGGCGTGCCGGTCCACTACGTTGGGCATCCTCTGGCCGATGAGATTCCGGAGGTTCCGGACCGGGCCGCGGCGCGCGAACAAATGCGTCTGTCGCCCAGGCGCACCGTGGTTGCCTTGCTTCCCGGTAGCCGGCAGAGCGAAGTCCGCCTGATGGGCGAATTGTTCGTGGCCACGGCCAAAAAACTTTCGGAGCAGAATTCCGATATCCAGTTCCTGGTGCCCTTGGTGAGCCGGGAGACCAGAATGATCTTCGAAGAGGCCATTTACCGCCAGCAAGGCGAACACTTGCCGATGACTGTTTTGTTTGGCCACGCGCAGGTGGCCATGACGGCAGCAGATGTGGTGCTGGCAGCCTCCGGTACAGTGACTTTGGAGGCAGCGTTGCTCAAGCGCCCGATGGTGATCAGTTACCGAGTATCCCGGCTGTCGGCCTGGCTCATGCGGCGCAAGGCTTACCTTCCCTATGTGGGGCTGCCCAATATTCTGGCCGGGGAATTCATTGTTCCGGAATTTCTGCAGGAAGAGGCCACGCCCGACAATCTGGCTCAAGCCTTGGGCAACCTTATTGCAGATAAAAATGTGCGGGCGCGGCTGGAAGAGAAATTTCTTGCCATTCATCGAACGCTCCGCCAAGGCGCCGCGGCACGGGCCGTGGAAGCCATATTGCCGCTGCTGGGCTCGCATGCCCAAGCCGCGGCGCCGGCCATTTCCCAATCGGCAGGCATGAGGCTTGGCGCCTGAACGCGCCGCTATGCGGATAGCCGGAGTCGACGAGGCGGGCCGTGGCCCTTTGGCCGGGCCGGTGTTCGCCGCTTGTGTTGTGCTGAATCAAGACGTGACAATTGCAGGGCTGGCCGATTCCAAAGCGCTCTCCGCACTGCGGCGCCAACAACTGGCCGGGCAAATCAAGGTGCAGGCAGCCGCCTGGGCGATAGCGAGTGCATCCGTTGAAGAAATCGACAGGCTGAATATTCTTCAGGCAAGTTTGCTTGCCATGCAACGGGCAGTGGAGCAATTGACGCCAGGTCCGGACCAGGTGCTGGTGGACGGATTGCATTGTCCGATCTTGCGATGTCCGGCGCGTGCGATCGTGCGCGGCGACAGCACGGTGCCGTCCATTTCCGCCGCCTCGATTCTGGCCAAGACCGCCCGCGATGCCTTGATGCTGGAACTACACGGCTCCTATCCGCACTACGGATTTGATCGTCACAAGGGATATCCCACCGCCGACCACATGGCCGCCTTGAATCAATTTGGTGTGTCGCCGGTTCACCGGCGCAGTTTCCGGCCGGTGCGGGAGTTGATCTGAACACGAATATTCCATTAGCGCTCAATTTTCAATGGAAGATCCGAGTTCAATTGAAACGCAAAACTCTTCAACACGAAGGGCGCGAAGGTAAACACGAAGGTCCACGAAGGAAGTCTGTATCAGGAAAACGCGTTCAGGATTCACTTGTACTTGGTTTCCTTCGTGTCCTTCGTGAAAACCTTCGTGCGCCTTCGTGTTAAGCGCGTTTTTTCATTCCCTTCAATAAATGTGCCGCTGCAGATTGGCTTGATGCAGGATCTTTGTCGCCAGCTCTTCGATGGATCTTGCCGTGGTATCGAGCACGGGAATGCCTTCGCGGCGCATCAAGATGTCGGCTTGCAGAAGCTCGTATTCGCAATTGTCCCGGCTCGCGTAAGGGCTGCCGGGGCGCCGTTCGGTGCGCACCTCGTGAAGCCGATCCGCGCCGATGGTCAGTCCGAATAATTTTTTTCGATACGGACGTACCGCAGCGGGCAGGGCGGCCGCTTCGAAATCATCCGGTATCAAGGGATAGTTGGCGGCACGAATGCCGAATTGCAATGCCATATACAGGCAGGTCGGCGTCTTTCCGCAACGGGAAACCCCCACCAGGATAACGTCTGCATTGCCAAGGTCGCGCACGGTCTGGCCATCGTCATGCGACAGGGCAAAGTTGATCGCCTCGATACGCTGGAAATATTCATTGTTGCGCGCGCTGTGCGAGCGGCCCACCGTGTGCGACGACTGCACGCCCAATTCCCGCTCCATGGGGGCGATGAAAACGTGGAAACAGTCGATGAAAAAGGCGTTGGCCTGCTGGATGACTTCGCTGATGGCGCCGTCCACCAGCGTGCTGAATATCAGCGGCCGCAGCCCTTCTTTTTGCGCCGCCTGATTCACCTGTCTTACGGCCTCTTGTGCCTTGCCGATCGAATCGACGTAGGGCAGCGTAATCTCCGTGAAACTGACCTGATCGAACTGCGTCAGCAGGCTGTGGCCCAGCATTTCGGCGGTAATACCGGTGCGGTCGGAGATAAAAAATGCGGTTCGTCTGGGAGCGTTTGGATCTTGCATCGTGATGGATGTCGCACGTAAGTGACGGGCAATCGTTAAAATAGCACCTTTTCCACAACACCGAATTTGCGGGTTATTCGAATGAGTCAGGCAAGCTACGTTATTCCGTTCAAACAGTTGCGCATGTCCGACATTGAACAAGTGGGCGGGAAAAATGCCTCGCTTGGCGAAATGATCAGCCAGTTGGCCAGTGCCGGCGTGCGGGTTCCCGGGGGCTTTGCGACCACGGCTTACGCATTTCGGGAGTTTCTTGCGGCCGGGGGGCTGGCCGGAAAAATTGACAAAACCTTGTCGGGGCTGGATGTGCACGATGTCTCGGCGCTGGTTGCGGCTGGGGCGCGGATCCGAAAATGGATCCTCGATACGCCCTTGCCCGGGGCCCTGGTGTCTGCTATTACGCAGGGATACCAGGAACTGGTACGCGAGCGGGGCGCGGGGGCATCGTTTGCGGTGCGCTCATCGGCCACGGCCGAGGATCTTCCCGATGCCTCTTTCGCCGGGCAGCAGGAAACCTACCTGAACATTCACGGCGTGGAAAACGTACTGGAGGCGGTGCACCATGTGTTCGCCTCCCTGTATAACGACCGTGCCATTTCCTACCGGGTGCACCAGGGTTTTACGCACGCGGAGGTGGCCCTGTCCGCCGGGATTCAATGCATGGTACGCAGCGACCAGGGCGCGGCCGGGGTCATGTTCACACTGGATACCGAGTCAGGATTCGACAAGGTGGTGTTTATCACCGCGGCCTATGGCTTGGGCGAAACCGTGGTCCAGGGGCAGGTCAACCCCGATGAATTCTACGTTTACAAACCGGCATTGATGGCAGGCCGGCCGGCGATTCTGCGCCGCAATCTGGGCAGCAAGGCCTTGCGTATGGTGTTTACCCAGAATCGTTCGGCGGGGAAATCCGTCGAGACTTTGCATGTTCCGGAAGTCGACAGGCGGAAATTTTCCATCGACGACCGTGAAGTCGAGGAACTGGCGCGTTATGCGCTGGCCATAGAAAGGCATTACGGCCGTCCCATGGATATCGAGTGGGGTCGTGACGGCGAGGATGGAAAACTGTATGTCTTGCAGGCCAGGCCGGAAACGGTCAAAGCCACGGAAAAAGAGCAGAAGCGGTTTCGCCTGAAAAAGCGTGGCGATATTCTGGCGACCGGGCGCTCCATTGGCAATCGCATTGGCACCGGCATTGTGCGGCTGATCAAGAATGCCTCCGAAATGCAGCGCGTGAAAACCGGCGATGTGCTGGTCACCGACATGACCGACCCGGATTGGGAGCCGGTCATGAAAAAGGCCGCCGCCATCGTGACCAACCGGGGCGGGCGCACCTGCCATGCCGCCATCATCGCGCGCGAGCTGGGCATTCCGGCGGTGGTGGGCTGTGGCGATGCGACCGAAAAACTGGTCGAGGACAAACCGGTCACCGTTTCCTGCGCGGAGGGCGATACGGGCTATGTGTATCGAGGCATCCTGGATATCGAAATACTGAATTTGCAAATGGAAAAGCTGCCGGCGCTGCCGCTCAAGATCAGCATGAACGTCGGCAATCCGGAATTGGCCTTTGATTTCCAGCGCCTGCCCAATGAGGGCATCGGCCTGGCGCGCCTGGAATTTATCATTGCCCGTATGATCGGCATTCATCCCCAGGCCGCGCTGGCCTATCCGAATGTCGATCCGGACCTTAAAAAACTCATCGACGCGCATTGCGCGGGATATTCCGATCCGGTGAATTTTTATGTCGAAAAACTTTGCGAGGGGATTGCGACGCTCGGGGCCGCCTTTTTCCCCAAGCCGGTGATCGTGCGTCTGTCGGATTTCAAATCGAACGAGTATTCAAGCCTCACCGGCGGTCGCCAATACGAACCGGTGGAGGAAAATCCGATGCTCGGTTTCCGCGGCGCTTCGCGCTATATCGCCGAGGGGTTCCGCGCCTGTTTCGAGCTTGAGTGCCGGGCGCTGCGCAAGGTGCGCGACGAAATGGGGCTGACCAACATCGAAATCATGGTGCCATTCGTGCGCACGGTGCACGAGGCCGAGCAGGTAATTGGATTGTTGAAAAAAAACGGCCTGGAGCGCGGACGCAACGGCTTGCGGGTCATCATGATGTGCGAATTACCGGCCAATGCGATTCTGGCAGATCAGTTTCTGCAGCATTTTGACGGCTTTTCCATCGGCTCCAACGACATGACCCAGTTGACGCTCGGGCTGGACCGGGATTCGGGCATCGTTGCCGGTCAGTTCGACGAGCGCGATCCGGCGGTGAAGATCATGCTGCAACTGGCGATTCAGGCCTGCCGCAAGGCAGGCAAATATGTCGGCATCTGCGGACAGGGACCTTCCGATCACCCGGATCTGGCGCTGTGGCTGATGGAGCAGGGCATCGACGCCATCTCGCTCAATCCCGATGCCGTGGTGGAAACCTGGCTGGCGCTGGGCAAACATGTTACGGCACGCGCCGCCGCAGCTTGAGCGGCGGCACAATCCGTCTGCGCTTAAGGTTTCGTAAAGTGACGCCCAATGGCGTTTAGGTTATTATTCGGCAAGAAAGTCGGAGCGAACAGGGAATGACAAAATATGTCTTTGTAACCGGCGGTGTTGTCTCTTCCCTGGGCAAAGGTATCGCTTCCGCATCTCTTGCCGCCATTCTGGAGTCGCGCGGCATCAATCTGACCCTCCTCAAGCTTGACCCGTACATCAACGTCGATCCGGGGACCATGAGTCCCTTCCAGCATGGGGAGGTGTTCGTCACCGAGGACGGTGCCGAAACCGATCTCGATCTGGGTCATTACGAGCGTTTTGTCAATGCGAAGATGACCAAGCACAACAATTTCACCACCGGACAGATTTACGAAAGTGTCATCAAGAAAGAGCGCCGGGGCGATTATCTGGGCGGCACGGTGCAGGTTATTCCGCACATTACGGACGAGATCAAACACTTCATCCGCCTCGGCGCAGGCAATGCCGATGTCGCCATCTGCGAAATCGGCGGAACGGTTGGCGATATCGAATCCCTGCCGTTTCTGGAGGCGGTGCGCCAGATGAGCATACAGTTGGGTCGCGGCAATGCCTGCTTCATCCATCTGACGCTGGTGCCTTATATTCCCTCGGCGGGCGAAATCAAGACCAAGCCGACCCAGCATTCGGTCAAGGAATTGCGAGAGATCGGCATTCAGCCGGATATTCTGCTTTGCCGCGCCGACCGAATGGTGCCCGACAATGAACGGCGAAAAATCGCACTATTTACCAATGTCGAGGAAGAGGCTGTGATTTCTGCGGTGGATGTCGATTCGATCTACAAGATCCCCGGTTTTCTGCACGATCAGGGGCTGGACGAAATTGTCTGTCGCAAGCTCGGCATCAAGGCGCCGCCCGCCGATTTGTCGAAGTGGGAGAAACTGGTATTCGATCGGGAACATCCGCTGCACGAGGTGAACGTCGCTCTGGTCGGCAAGTATGTCGATCTGGCGGATTCCTACAAGTCGCTCTCCGAAGCGCTGATACACGCCGGCATTCATACCCGCACCAAACTCAATCTTCACTATATCGATTCGGAAAGCATCGAGAAGGAAGGCGCCGGCAGCTTGAAAAACATGGATGCCATCCTGGTGCCGGGAGGTTTCGGCAAACGCGGGGTGGAGGGCAAGATCGCCGCGATCCGTTATGCGCGCGAAAACCGCGTGCCTTATCTTGGCATCTGCCTCGGCATGCAGCTTGCCACCATCGAATTTGCCCGCAACGTCGGAGGGCTGGCTGGCGCCAACAGCACGGAGTTCGATCCGGAGACGGAGCATCCCGTGGTGGCCCTGATTACCGAATGGCTGGATCGTTCCGGCCGGGTCGAGCGGCGCAGCGGCGACTCCGCCATGGGCGGAACCATGCGTCTGGGTGCGCAAGCCTGCCCCGTGGAATCCGGCACACTGGCGAATCAGATTTACGGGCCCAAGGTCAACGAGCGGCATCGTCATCGCTACGAAGTCAACAACGCTTATGTCGGTGCACTGGAAGCCAAAGGCTACAAGGTGTCGGCACGCACGCCGAGCGAGAATCTTCCGGAGATGATGGAGCTGCCCGATCATCCCTGGTTTGTCGGTTGCCAGTTCCATCCGGAATTCACCTCTACGCCTCGCAAGGGACATCCGCTGTTTTCTTCCTACATTACTGCCGCCGTCAGGCACGCGGAGGGGCTCGACCTGATGGCATCGGGGCGAGTGTCGGAAAAAGCAAAGACTCCTGCCTGATCCCATGAAGCTTTGCGGATTCGAGGTGGGTCTTACCCGTCCGTTGTTTCTGATTGCCGGTCCCTGCGTGATCGAGTCTCGGGAAATGGCCATGGACACCGCCGGCCGGCTCAAGGAGCTGACAACGGCCCTGGGCATCCCCTTCATCTATAAATCCTCTTACGACAAGGCCAACCGGAGTTCCGGGGCCTCGTTTCGCGGATTGGGAATGGAGAAGGGCTTGCAGATTCTGGGGGACGTGCGCCGGCAGATTGGTGTACCGGTGTTGACCGATGTCCATGCTGAAGACGAAATCGCGGCCGTCGCGGCGGTGGTGGATGTGTTGCAGACGCCGGCTTTTTTATGCCGGCAGACGGATTTCATCCGCGCAGTCGCCACCTGCGGCAAGCCGGTCAATATCAAGAAAGGCCAGTTTCTGGCCCCGGGCGATATGAAACACGTGGTGGACAAGGCGCGCGAAGCGAGCGGGCAAGACAACATCATGGTCTGCGAGCGGGGTGCGAGTTTCGGTTACAACAATCTGGTGTCGGACATGCGCTCGTTGGCTATCCTGCGCGAGACCGGATGTCCGGTGGTATTCGACGCAACCCATTCCGTCCAATTGCCGGGTGGCAAGGGAAGCAGCAGCGGAGGCCAGCGCGAATTTGTTCCGGTCCTGGCGCGTGCCGCGGTGGCGAGCGGCATTTCCGGCATCTTCATGGAAACCCATCCCGATCCCGCCAAGGCCTTGTCCGATGGACCGAATGCCTGGCCGCTGGACATGATGAAGACTTTGCTGGAGACGCTCAAGGCGCTCGACACCCTGGTTAAGAAGCAGGGTTTTGCGGAAGAGCTGCTGGCGACACGACTCTAAACTAGAAAATAAGAGGAAGAGGCATGAGTTCTATCGTTGACATCGTCGCCCGCGAAATTCTGGATTCCCGAGGCAATCCGACCGTCGAAGCCGATGTGCTGCTGGAGTCGGGGGTCAGCGGGCGGGCCGCGGTGCCCTCGGGCGCATCGACCGGCACGCGCGAAGCCATCGAGCTGCGCGATGGCGACAAAAGCCGTTATGGCGGCAAGGGTGTGCTCAAGGCGGTGGAAAGTGTCAATACCGAAATCTGCGAAGCGATCATGGGGCTCGACGCCACGGAGCAGAGTTTCATCGACCAGACGCTGATCGATCTCGATGCCACCGAAAATAAATCGCGGTTGGGCGCCAATGCGCTGCTCGCCGTCTCACTGGCGGTGGCCAAGGCCGCAGCCGAGGATTCCGGCTTGCCTTTGTACCGCTATCTCGGCGGTGCCGGCCGCATGGTCCTGCCGGTGCCAATGATGAATGTCATCAATGGCGGGGCCCATGCCAACAACAGCCTCGACTTGCAGGAGTTCATGATCATTCCGCTGGGCGCCAAAAGTTTCCGGGAGGCGATGCGTTGCGGCGCGGAAATTTTTCAGACGCTCAAGAAAATTCTCGAAGGCAAGGGCATGCCCACCACCGTGGGCGACGAAGGCGGGTTTGCCCCGGACCTGCCGAACAACGAAGCTGCGCTCGCGCTGATCATGCAAGCGATCGAAACGGCGGGTTATGCGCCCGGCTCGCAGGTGGCGATCGGTCTGGATTGCGCGAGTTCCGAATTCTTCAAGAATAACCGTTACGATATCGCTTCGGAAAAGCGTCAACTGACAGCAAGCGAATTGACCGACATGCTGGCCGCCTGGGCGGACAAATATCCGATTATCAGCATCGAAGACGGTATGGCGGAAGGCGATTGGGACGGCTGGAAAATTCTCACCGATCGGCTGGGGAAAAAAGTGCAGATTGTCGGTGACGATTTGTTCGTGACCAATACCAAAATTCTTGCCGAAGGCATACGCCGCGGAGTGGCCAATTCCATTCTGATCAAGATCAATCAGATCGGCACCGTCACCGAAACCTTTGCCGCGATCGAAATGGCCAAACGCGCCGGCTACACCTCCGTGGTCTCGCACCGCTCCGGCGAGACCGAGGATACGTTTATCGCCGATCTGGCGGTGGGCGCCAACGCCATGCAGATCAAGACCGGGTCGCTGTCACGCTCTGACCGCATGGCCAAATACAACCAGCTGCTGCGCATCGAAGAAGATCTGGGTGAGGCCGCCCGTTATGCCGGGCGCGAGGCGTTTTATCAGTTGAACCGGGGCTGACCGCATGCGACTGATCGCGCTTGCCCTCATGGTGTTGGTTGTGCTGATCCAGGGGCCGCTATGGTTCGGCAAAGGCGGTTGGCCGCGGGTATGGGAGATAAATTCCCAGATTCAGGCACAGCGCGACGTCAATCTTCGACTGGCGACGCGCAATGCGGCGCTGGACGCCGATGTGGCCGATTTGAAGCGCGGTTATGAGGCGATCGAAGAACGTGCCCGTGTCGAACTGGGCATGATCAAGCAGGATGAGATTTTTTTCCAGACCATGCGGCCGTCATCGGCCCCCGCCCCGTTGTCTTCCGATCGGCCCTGAAGCAGGTGGTTCAGTCGCTTTGCGCGTGACGCAGTTCGTCGAGGGTATTCAGATTTCGAAAGGCATCGACCTGATCGTCGAACGCAACTTCCACAACGGCCAGATTTGCGTACCAGGTGTCGAACTTGCGTCCACCACTGCCCAGAAAGGCTTCCAGGTGCGGCAGCAATTTTCGCCTTGCCAGACAAAAAACCGGATGTACCTGATGGCCGGTTCTCGCAACCGATAGCTCGCAGCGCGGGTCTTGCAGCGGGAGGGCCAGGCGCGTGATGAGATCCAGGGGTAGAAAGGGCGTGTCACACGGAACACTCGCCACCAGATCACTGGTGGTGGTCTTTAATCCCGCGTGTAATCCGGCGAGCGGACCGGCGAAGCCACCCACCTGGTCGGCAATGACCGAATAGCCGAACGAAGCATAGCGCTCGGCATTGCGATTGGCGACGATCAGAACGTCGGTTACCTGAGATCTGATTCGATCCAACACCGTGCATACAAGAGGCCGGCCGCGAAAGTCTTGAAGGCCCTTGTCCTGGCCACCCATTCGACGGCCCGCTCCTCCGGCAAGAATGATGGCCGTCACCGCCTCTTGGGTTGTGGCTCGATCTTTCATTTTGCTCAGCCGGACTCGAAAGTTCCGTCCACATCACCTGAAACGTAAAAGCGAATATTACGGGTAGAATTCTCCAAGGTGCGGGATCAGCACCAACGTAGAGCATAAATAACAACGTTGAGGAGGAAATCATGATCGAGCTGTTAGCCAAGGAACGCACCATCGCCCAGGCAGGATTCAATCGGTGGCTGGTACCCCCGGCAGCTTTGTGCATCCATCTGTGCATCGGCATGGCCTATGGATTCTCCGTGTTCTGGCTGCCCTTGACCAAGGCGCTGGGTATTACGACATCCATCGCTTGCCCGGCCGAAATGGGTTGGGTCGCCAAGTTGTTCACCACTGCCTGCGATTGGGATAAGCCGATGCTGGGCTGGATGTACACCTTGTTTTTCGTGTTCCTTGGCTCCAGCGCGGCCATCTGGGGCGGCTGGCTGGAACGTGCCGGCCCGCGCAAGGCCGGCGTGGTGTCGGCCTTGTGCTGGTGCGGCGGCCTGGTGATGTCGGCCATCGGCGTGTATACCCATCAGCTTTGGCTGATGTGGCTGGGTTCCGGAATTATCGGCGGCATTGGCTTGGGCCTGGGATACATCTCGCCGGTTTCCACCTTGATCAAATGGTTTCCGGACCGGCGGGGCATGGCAACCGGCATGGCCATCATGGGATTCGGTGGTGGGGCCATGATCGGCTCGCCGGTGGCGGACCGCTTGATGAAATTTTTTGCCACCGAGACGTCCGTAGGCGTCTGGGAGACTTTTTTGACCATGGCGGCCATCTACATTGTTTTCATGATGATTGGTGCGCTGGCCTATAGGGTGCCTCCCACCGGCTGGAAGCCGGCTGGCTGGACGCCGCCCGCATCGCAAGCGGCCAATGCCATGATTACCCAACGTCATGTTCATCTGAACAAAGCCTGGCGCACGCCGCAGTTCTGGTGTCTGTGGGGAATTTTGTGTCTGAACGTATCGGCAGGTATCGGAGTCATCGGTATGTCTTCGCCGATGTTGCAGGAAATTTTCGGCGGTGCCCTGATAGGGTTGGATCTCAAGTTCGACCAGCTGGACAAGGCGCAACTCGGGCAGATTGCCGCCATCGCCGCGGGATTTACCGGATTGCTGAGTTTGTTCAATATTGCCGGACGGATCCTCTGGGCTTCGTTTTCCGATTACATCGGCCGCAGAACGACTTATTTTGTGTTTTTTACACTGGGATTCCTGCTGTATGCCTATGCGCCCAGCGCCGGCCACGCCGGGAGTGTGGCGCTGTTCGTGGGCGCCTTCTGTTTCATTCTCACTATGTATGGGGGAGGCTTCGCGACCATTCCGGCCTATCTGGCCGACATGTTCGGCACTCAGATGGTGGGGGCTATTCACGGGCGCCTGTTGACGGCATGGTCGGTAGCGGGAATTCTGGGCCCGGTGCTGGTCAATTACATCAACGATTTCCAGATCAAGTCCGGCGTGCCCAAGAGCCAGGCTTATGACACCACGATGTACGTGCTGGCGGGTTTGCTGGTGGGTGGATTTATCTGCAACCTGCTGGTGCGCCCGGTGGCGGCCAAATGGTTCATGACGGATGAGGAATTGGCGGCGGAACGCAGGCTCGCACACGATGCCGCGGCAGGGGGTACGGTAGGTGGAAATGCCGCGGCACTAAGCGGGCGCGGCAGTCACCGGGGGCTGGTCGCCGTATTCTGGTTGTTCGTGGGCATTCCGCTCGCCTGGGGTGTCTGGAATACGGTGGCCAAGGCGCTGGTGTTGTTCCGCTGAACTGCGGCGACTGCGTTTTGTATGAGAAATCGGAATTTGCTGGTGACGGGCGGCGCGAGGGGAATCGGCGCGGCCACGGCGGTGCTCGCCGCCAGCCAGGGTTACAAAGTTGCGGTCAACTATTTACGTAATCGAGAAGCGGCGGAGAGTGTCGTGAACACCATCCGGCAGAACGGCGGCAAGGCCATCGCGGTGGCGGGGGACGTTGCAACGGAAACCGGGGTGATGCAGTTGTTCGCGACGGTGGACAGGGAACTTGGCCCGTTATCGGCGCTGGTCAACAATGCCGGAATTCTTGAAAAACAAACGCGCCTCGAAAATCTGGACGCGGCACGGATTCACCGGGTGTTCGCCACCAATGTCATTGGTTCTTTTCTCTGCGCGCGCGAGTCCGTGCGCCGCATGTCAACCAAACACGGCGGCGCCGGCGGGGCGATCGTGAACGTTTCTTCGGGCGCATCGCGTATCGGTGCGCCGGGAGAGTACATTGACTATGCCGCTTCCAAAGGTGCGGTCGATACGTTTACACTCGGCTTGTCGAAGGAGGTTGCGGAAGAAGGCATTCGTGTCAACGCCGTGCGGCCGGGTTTCATTTATACGGAAATGCATGCCAGCGGCGGCGAGCCGAATCGCGTCGACAGGGTAAAGGCCCTGGTGCCCATGAAACGGGGCGGACAACCGCAAGAGGTCGCCGAGGCGATTCTCTGGCTGTTATCGGATCAAGCATCTTATGTCACTGGCGCATTTATCGATGTGACCGGGGGACGCTAGTGTAGTGCTTCGTACTTGGTGGCTCTTATGATTGAGTGTTGCCACGGCTGACTGCGCGACAAAAGCAGCGAAATTGGTGCCAGACAAGGCGCAAACCGCAGCCAGGTTGAACACCTGGCGAGGATTTGTAACGCCGTATGGCGCC
>CAMDKM010000036.1 GCA_945900965.1 Bordetella parapertussis
ATCTGTCCTCGCTCTCCCACCGTTTCGCTATCGAACGCCTGAGTCCGACAGGCTCCTAGCGCCCGGTTCTCCTCTGCTAGAATCCGCCAGACGGCATGGCCGGTACGATATAGTCCGCGAAATGCCATTCGCAACTTGCCGGATCTTGCGGACCCAGGAACAGAACATTGCCTACAAAAATGCCCACGCGCATTGTCGCGTTTGCGGGAAGCCTGCGCCGCGAATCGTTCAACAAAAAACTTGCCGCACTGGCGGCGGCAGGCGCGCGGGAAACCGGCGCCGAGGTGACCCTGATCGATTTGCGCGATCTGCCCATGCCACTCTACGATGGGGATATTGAACGTGAACACGGGTTGCCAGCCCATGCCAGAGTTTTCAAGAAATTATTGGTGGATTGCGATGCGATGCTGATCAGTTCTCCGGAATACAACAGCGCCACCTCGGCGGTGCTCAAGAATGCCATCGACTGGGCATCGCGCACCGAGGAGAACGAAGCGCCACTGCTTGCCTTCAAGGGAAAGATCGTCGGATTGATGTCGGCCTCGCCCGGCAATCTGGGCGGCATGCGAGGTCTTGCCGCGCTGCGTTCGATTCTTTCCAACATCGGTGCGATTGTTCTGCCCACCCAGGTGGCGATCTCCCGCGCAAGGGAAGCATTCGACACACAAGGCAATCTTGCAGACCCCCGGCAGTGCGAGCAAATCACCAATCTGGGCATCGAAGTGGCGTCATTTGCAATGCGGCTGGGACGCTAGTGCCATTTTCGAATTTAATTTCGCCTTGCCAGACAAAGGATGACGCCATGCGCACATTTCTGGTCGCCGCGACGCTTTGGATTTTCGCCCATGGCGCGCATGCCTCGGATTGGGTCGATGTTGGCGCCGATCCCGAGACGAAGTACTTTGTTGACGTCGATTCCATTCATACCGTTGGCGAAAATGTCGTCTTTGCCAAGCGTGGCATTTACTCCCGTGTGTTGACCGATAATTTCGGCGGACATCCAACCACGTTCAAGGAAGCCCGCGGCAACATCGAACTGGATTGTGCCCGGCGGGTTAACCGGGTCACCCTGATCGAACTTCTGAGCGAAAACGGCGATGTGGTGTGGACATCGGGACCGCTGGCCAAACGCATGTGGGAAGACGTCAAACCGAACACCCACGCCGAGACCACGATGGTTTTTGTCTGCGCGCGTATCAACCAGTAACGTCAAAAAAAGGCTTTTTGCCACAGAGGACACAGCAGCTCCGGCCGTAAGTGCTGTACCTTAAGTTCTCAGAGGAAAATCAAGAATGTGAGTTGTTTTTTATGCTCACCCATTTGGTGAGCGTGGCATGCTGGCCTAAATTCTTGATTCTCTCTGTGTTCTCTGTGATCTCTGTGGCTGAATTGCATATTTGAAGATAACTCGACTCACCGCCACCGCGGTGACTTCTGGAGAATACATGGCGAGAGGCAGTTGGGCTTGGGTGTTGATGCTGTGTTTTGGAGCGGCAGCCGCAGCGGAAGTCGAGTTGTTTTCCCCGCAGGGAGAGGTCAAGCGCGTGCGTCAAGTGGCGGTGCGATTCTCCGAGCCGATGGTGGAACTGGGGGATCCGCGCCTGCCTGCGCCCTTCGAGATCGATTGCGCCGAAGCGGGCACGGCGCGCTGGGCCGACCAGAAGAACTGGATTTTCGATTTTGGCCGCGATTTGCCGGCCGGCGTGCGCTGCGGATTCACGCTCAAGCCAGGTTTGTTGTCGCTGGCGGGCAAACCCCTCGACAATGAAAGCAGATTCGAGTTCAACACCGGTGGCCCGGCGATCCTGGAGACCCTGCCAGGACAAGGTGGCAACATCGATGAAGAGCAGATATTTGTTCTGGGACTCGATGCGCCGGCCACCGAAGCCTCCATTACTGCCCAGGCCTATTGCGACGTCAAAGGGATAAGCGAGCGCATCGAATTGCGGGTCTTGACCGGGCCAGAGCGACAATCGGTGCTTGATGCACGCAAGGATCTTGTCCAAGGCTGGGTACGTTCGTTGATTCGTGGTTCGGTCGCCGATCGAGTCCTGGGTGCCGGGAAATCCGGCAGTATGCCCTTGGCCGTTGTTCAGTGCCGGCGCAGATTGCCGAACAAGGCGGATGTGCGCCTGGTCTGGGGCCAAGGCATCAGCTCCGAAAGTGGTATCGCGACCCTGCAGAATCAGACCATCTCTTGGCGGGTTCGAGACGAATTTCACGCGCGCTTCACGTGTGAGCGGGTAAATAAGGACGCGGACTGCCTGCCAATATTGCCGATGCGCCTGTTTTTCAGCGCGCCGATTGCGAGGGCCGGGGCGGCCACCATTGTGCTGAAGTCGCAGCAGGGGAAAATCCTGGCGGCGGAACTTCCGGATGCGCGGCATGCGCCGGAGTTTGTGGACGAGATCCACTTTAGCGGCCCGTTTCCCGAGCGCGCCCGTTTTACGCTGGAAATTCCGCCCGATCTGGTCGATGACGCCGGAAGAAAATTATCCAATCAGAAACGATTTCCCTTGCCGGTGCGCACCGACGAACATCCGCCGCTGGCGAAATTTCCCGCGCGCTTTGGCATCATCGAACTCAAAGGCGACGGTATGTTGCCGGTTACCCTGCGCAACCTCGAGGCAATGATCGATGCGCGAATGGCCAAGACGGGAAAACAGGACGATCCCGCCGCCGAGATGGCGGACAAGGCGGACGACGCGATCAACTGGCTGAAGAAAAAACTCATCGAAACAAAAGTCGATGGCGCGGTGCCCGGCACCTATTCCCGAGTGGCGGACGGCGACGTCGCCACCATGCTGGAATGGATGAAACGCATGCACTACATGGAACAGGATCGCTGGGTTTACGACGAGAAGAAGAAAGATCAGGTACTTCAGTACCAGGTCGGGACCACTTCCATTTTTGGCGAACGCGACCGGGTCAAACGCATGCAGGTGCCCAAGCCACAGGGCGCACGGGGCTTTGAAGTGGTGGGCATCCCTCTGAAGAAGCCCGGATTTTATGTTGTCGAACTGGCCAGCCCCCGTCTGGGTGCGGCATTGCTCAAAACGCGCAAACCTTATTTCGTGCAGGCCTCGGCCCTGGTCACGAATATGGCGGTGCATTTCAAGTGGGGCCGGGAGTCTTCGTTGATATGGGTGACGTCCTTGGATACCGGCGCAGTGGTACCCAATGCCCAGGTGGCGATTCAGGACTGCGCGGGCAGCGTGTACTTTCGCGGGCTCACCGATGCACAGGGCAGGGCAAAAGTGGCGGCCGCGCTTCCCACGCGGGATCACTTGCCCGATTGCCTTTCCGTTCACGACAAGCAGTTGGTGGTGTCAGCTCGCTTGGGCGAAGACCTGTCTTTTGTCATGTCGGAATGGAACGAAGGCATAGCGCGCTGGCGCTACAACTTGCGCGGGGCAGCCTGGAACGGGCCCTACATCGCCGCCACCGTGTTTGACCGCACACTATTGCGTGCCGGCGAAACGGTGAACATGAAACATTTCTACCGCAAACACGATCCCAGAGGCTTTTCCTTCGTGCCGGTGGATGCGTTGCCGAAAAAAATCCTTATCTCGCATCAGGGTTCCGAGGAAAAATACGAAGTTCCGGTCAAATGGGACGCGCGCAACAGCGCCGAAAATACCTGGCAGATTCCGCAGGGCGCCCGCAAGGGAATCTACCAGGTGCAGATGACCGATATGCTGGATGCGCGTCCGGGTTCCAAAGGGGCCACCCGCGTGTCCGGGAGTTTCCGGGTCGAAGAGTTTCGCGTGCCGCTGATGAAAGCGCAAATCGCGGGGCCCAAAACGCCGCAGATTAATCCCCAAAAAGTGGGCCTCGATGTTCACCTGCGTTATCTGTCCGGCGGCGGCGCCGGCAATGCACCGGTCAAGCTGCGAGGCGTGATACGGCCGCGTAGCGTGTCCTTCGCCGACTACGACAATGTGGCCTTTGCCAATGGCCGAATACTCGAAGGCATTGAGGCACAAATTGAACCTGCCTGGATGTCCGGCGATTATGAATACGAGGACGTCGATGGGGAGAGCACGCCAGCATCGGCGGGCAGTACTACTCGGCCGCTGAAAGCGGTTGCGCTTGAACTCGACAGCGCCGGTTCGGCGCGGATCGCGTTGCCCGATTTGCCCTCCGCCGATATGCCACGGGAAATCAATGCCGAGATGGAATACGCGGATCCGAACGGGGAAGTTCTCACCGTTTCGACCCGTGTGCCTTTATGGCCATCGGCATTGGTGTTGGGCATCCGGCCCGATGCCTGGGCGGTGTCGCAGGACTTGCTGAAATTCGACGCCATCGCCTTGGATCTCAATGGCAAACCGATCAAGGGCCAGCAGGTCAACGTCGAACTTTTTGTGCGCAAACACTTCAGCCATCGCAAGCGTCTGGTCGGCGGGTTTTATGGCTATGAAAATGGCGCCGAAGTGAAAAAACTCGATGTAAGCTGCGCAGGCAAGACCGACGATCGCGGCAGGTTGCACTGTGCAGTCAAACCACCGGTGTCCGGCAATGTCCTGATGATGGCGCAGTCAAACGATCGCAGCGGCAACATCGCGTATGCCAATGCCTCGGCCTGGGTCGCCGGCAAGGATGCCTGGTGGTTCGACCAGACCAACGATGACCGCATGGATGTCATTCCCGAGCGCAAACATTATCGGCCGGGCGAGACGGTGCAATTGCAGGTGCGTATGCCGTATCGAGAGGCCACTGCCCTGGTGACGATTGAGCGCGAAGGGGTGATCGACTCCTTTGTTCAAGCGCTCTCGGGCGACGCGCCCATAGTGAGGATTCCGCTCAAGGGCATCCACGCACCCAATGTGTTTGTGTCGGTTCTGGCGGTGCGCGGGCGCGTTGGCGGCATTCAGCCTACGGCACTGGTGGATCTGGGCAAACCGGCATTCAAAATGGGAGTGGCCGAACTCAGCGTCGGCTGGCAGGGTCACGAACTCGGCGTCAAGGTCAGCGCCGACAAGGCTGTGTACAAGATCCGCGACAAAGCGAAGGTCTCGGTACAGGTGACCCAACGCGCGGGCGGCAAGCCGCCCAGGGGCGGCGAAGTGCTGATTGCCGCGGTGGACGAAGGCTTGTTGGAGCTGCTACCGAATGAATCCTGGAAACTCATCGACACCATGATGCGTCCGCGTGGCATCGAGGTCGAAACTTCGACGGCATCCATGCAGGTGGTGGGCAAGCGCCACTACGGGCGCAAGGCATTGGCGGCGGGCGGTGGGGGCGGGCGCCAGACCGCGCGGGAATTATTCGACACCTTGCTGGCGTGGAAGGGGCGGGTGCTGCTCGACGCCAAAGGGCGCGCCAGCGTGGAGATTCCGCTGAACGATTCGCTCACGTCGTTTCGCATCATCGCCGTGGCGGATGCGGGAACTGGCTTGTTTGGTACCGGGCAGACCTCGATCCGCTCGACTCAGGATCTGATGCTTCTTTCCGGGTTACCGCCGACGGTCCGCGAAGGCGACCGGTTCGACTCGCGCTTTACGCTGCGCAATGCCTCCCAACGGCAGATCGAGGTAGAGGTCGGCGGAAGCCTGGAAGGCCAGGCGCTGCCACCGGTACGGGCCACGCTGGCTGGAGGGGAGTCGCGGGATATCGGTTGGGAGGCCACGGTGCCGGTCAACCTCTCCACGTTGCGTTGGGAAGTCGCCGCGCGTGAGGTCGGTTCCCCGGAGAAGGCGCCGGGCGACCGCTTGCGGGTATCGCAAAAGGTGCTGCCAGTGGTGCCGGTACGCACATTGCAAGCTACGCTAACGCAGCTCGATGGAGCACTTGATCTGCCCGTGCGCATACCCGAGGGCGCGGTGCCGGGTCGCGGAGAATTGCGTGTTTCCCTCGCGCCCACGCTGGCCGGGGAACAGGCTGGGGTGCGCGAATTCATGCGCAGTTACCGTTACATCTGTCTGGAACAGCGAATTTCGCGCGCCATCGCCCTGCGCGATCCGGCTTTGTGGGCGCAGACCATGGATGAATTGCCTTCCTTTCTGGATCGCCAGGGCTTCGCCAAATATTTCGCTCTGGAGCGTTACGGCAGCGATTCGCTGACGGCCTACTTGCTGGCGATCGCGCAGGAAGCTGGTTGGCAGATTCCCGACGCAGCGCTGCAAAGAATGAAAGGCGCGTTACGAAACTTCATCACCGGTCGCGCGGGACGGGAGTCGCCTTTTCCTGCCGCCGACTTGACGATACGCAAGGTCGCCGCGCTGGAAGCCCTGTCGCGCCACGACGCTATCGAGCCCAACTGGCTCGACTCCATCGAAGCGGCGCCGAAGCTGTGGCCAACATCCGCCGTGATCGACTGGCATTCGCTGATGAAGCGCGGCACACATCTCAAGGATCGCGATCGCCATCTATCGGAGGCAGCTCAGATCGTGCGCTCGCGACTGAATTTTCAAGGCACGAGCATGGGCTTTTCGAGCGAACGGCAGGACTATCTGTGGTGGCTGATGGTATCCGGGGACGTCAATGCCAATCGCACGCTGCTGGCGTTTCTTGACGAGGAGGCGTGGCAGGAAGACTTGCCGCGCATGGTTCGCGGGTCACTCGGGCGCCAGCAATCCGGACACTGGAATACCACCGTGGCCAATGCCTGGGGTGTACTGGCCCTGGAAAAATTTTCCGCCAAATTCGAGTCTTCACCGGTAGCGGGCCAGACCCAGGCACGGCTGGAAGAGCAACGCCACGAGCATCAGTGGGATAAATCGGCAGGTGGGGGCGCCATGTCGTTCCGCTGGCCGACCCAGTCCGCCAGCCTGGCGATTCAGCAACAGGGTGGCGGCAAACCCTGGATAACAGTGCAGAGTCGGGCGGCACTACCGCTGATGCAGCCCTTGTCGAGTGGATTCCGCATCACACGCAGTGTGCGGCCCGTGGAGGCAAAAGACGCCGGCGCGCCGGTCGGAGAATGGAAGCGGGGTGATACTGTCAGAGTTAGGCTGGAAATCGAAGCGCAGTCCGACATGACCTGGGTAGTGGTGGACGACCCAATTCCATCGGGGGCCTCTATCTTGGGTACCGGACTGGGCCGCGATTCGCAGGCACTGAGTGCCGGGGAGGAAAAACGCAGCTTCGTGTGGCCGGCTTTCGAAGAAAAAACTTTCGATGCCTTCCGGGCCTACTACCGTTTCGTGCCCAAAGGTTCCTGGGTAGTCGAATACACTCTGCGGCTCAACAACCCCGGCCAATTCCAACTGCCGCCAACACGCGTGGAGGCCATGTACGCTCCGGAGATGTTTGGCGAGATTCCGAACGCCACGATGGGCGTGACGCCGTAACTAGAAACTGGAGACTGGAGACTAGATACTAGAAACTAGATTGGGGTTGAGGCGCCGGCAATCGGCGCAACCGATTTACCCTTCACTCATTCACTCATTCACGCCTTCGCCTCTTCTAATGTTCCAAATCCGATAGGTTGAATGTTAACGCCGCCGCGCGGTGAGCAATCGCTGTCGGAACGATGACGGAAATCGACTGCGCATTGTCATTCAGAGCGATATCGCGATGGCGGCCTTCGTTATCCTTGACAACCACGTACACCTGTCCGCTGGGGGATACCTCACCACCGACAATAATTTCACTCCCGCTCCCTTCGCCACCGGCCATCCGGCACTCCAGGCAAAAAATAATTTCAGCCTCGCCGAGACTCTCGACAATATCCGTCACCAAAACGGTGTCGGTTCCATTTTCCGGCGTCGCGCCGCTCACAATTAACATTGAAGCCTCCCGCCCCCGAGTTGATTTTCAGCTCTCACGTTTTCCGATTGGGTCCGAAAAATACGTCTGGCTGTTGCATCGATCCAGTTGAAACGAACGTCTCACTGGACCCTAATGTTTTTAGAAGTTTCCTCCGAACTCGGGACAATAACAATTCCCCCATTCGAAAATAATTCGGAAACTGCTTGCGCAGAAGGAAATTGTAGCCCGTTAGCCACGTAAGGAATGTCGGAATTCAAGTCTGATTGGCTTAGGGGAATCCCTATATGTCAGTGAGGCATTCGAGGGGGCATATTGACCGTCGTAATTCGAGGTTGATACCCTACATCCTTCCGACGGTAAACCGCCAAAATCTTCGTTGCAATTGAATTGTTCTTTGTCGTGCTCATATTTCATTGCATTTCTACTGTGCGTTGAGAAGGTCAAAAATCGCAGTTAGGGCTCCGTTTGAATTGGATCAGACTCACGGCTGGAATGCGGCGAATGAAGTTACGAAGTTCGGTCGGAATTTGCTTTCGACCAGCGCAAGGGTGTTCCGATCCGAACTCCCGTCATTCTCATTGTCCCTGGACGTAACCGCAGCAATGCCTTGTCCTTGGTAATCAACCAATCAATTCGCGCGTCGCGTGCCAGCTCGAGAAATTTCTGGTCGTCCGGGTCGCTGCAGCGGGGCAGGGCGGGAATACTCGCAGGAGGCGGGCCGAGATATTTGGTCGTGGAGGATTCGACCGTTGCCAGGTGAAGTTGTCTTTGCGCCTCATCCAATGCGAATTGCGGATAGGCCAACACAGCGCCGAGTTCGTCCCGGCAGGCGTCATTAATCACGACCTGAATAGTGCCGGCAATCTGTGCTTCTTTTAAAGGCGCGACTGACGGATCATCGAACACCAACCAGTCGAGCCAAACGTTGGTGTCGAGCACCAGGCGCATGTCAGAATTTTTCGTAGGCGTGGAGGTAGCGCCACTGACCCGGCGGCAAGTCGCCAAGCGGGATCCGGCCGATGCGCACACGTTTGAGGCTGATGACTTTCAGACCCACCATTTCGCACATGCGCCGGATCTGGCGCTTTTTGCCTTCGCGCAGTACGAAACGCAGTTGGTCGCGGCCTTGCTTCGTGACCTTGGCAAGTTTGAGGGCCGCGCCGTCCAGGATCAATCCATGGTTGAGCAGCGCGAGGTCTTTGTCGTCAAGCTCACCTTCCACCCGGACGTGATACTCCTTCTCGATGGCCGAGTCCTGGCCAATGAGCAATTTGGCAATGCGTCCATCCTGGGTAAATACCAACAGGCCGGTGGAATCGATGTCGAGTCTTCCGGCGGGAGCCAGCCCTTTGAGATGCTCGCGCTCGAAGCGCAGCGATTGATTGTCGCCGGCATAGCGTGAGTCGGGAACGATCAGCGTAACGGCGGGTTTGTAACCCGGTTCGGGTTGACCCGAAACATAACCCACGGGCTTGTTCAGCAGGATCGTGACACGGGAAATATTGTCGGCGCGCTTGTCGAGGGTGATGGTCTGCGAAGGATCGATGCGGGTGCCGAGCTCTTCGACACGTACGCCGTCCACATAAACCCAGCCGCGTTCAATATATTCGTCGGCTTCTCGGCGCGAGCACAGTCCGCGTTCGGACATGAGTTTGGAAACGCGGATCTTGCCTGAGTCTTCGGTGCTGCCGGCGGGCTTATGGGCTTCGTGTGCTGTCGGCTCATTCGTCGGCTTTGACCGAGGATTTGAGCCGTAGGGGGAGGGGGGCCTGGAGGGACTCACTGTTTTGTTTTGTGGGAATGAGGGTGTTGTTGTTTGCTCTTGCCGCCCCCTCTGCTCCGCCTCATGTGTCCCCCTCTGCTTCGTTTCAAGTGTCCCCCTCTCCCCAGCCCCTCCCCCGCGAGGGGGGAGGGGCTCGACGGCGTGGGAGGGTTCTGGTGCGATTGAGGGGTTGGCCGCCACGGTGGATTTCGTAGTAGGCAGCGAGCTGGGGGGCGATGAACTGACGGCAGTTTTCTCGCTACCTGTCTTCCGAGTACGCTGCGAAGCACGCTGGGCGCGCGAGGAGGGCGTCGCTTCCTTTCGGGGAGCGACGCCCGAGGGTTTACGTAAAGTGATGCGCCCGGTCAAGCGGCCGCGACCAACTCGCGCAATACGTAAGGAAGTATGCCGCCGTGCCGGTAATAATCGACTTCGATCGGTGTATCGATACGCAGCAGCACCTTGACTTCCTTTCGGCTGCCGTCGTCGCGTTTAATCACCAGGGTCACATCCTGCTGGGGACGAATATCGCCGTCCAGACCGATGATGTCGAATTCCTCCTCGCCCTCGATGCCGAGCGACATTGCCGTATCCTTGCCTTTGAACTGGAGTGGCAGTACCCCCATGCCAACCAGGTTTGAACGGTGAATGCGTTCAAAGCTGCGCGCGATAACAGCCTTGACGCCCAGCAGTTGTGTGCCTTTTGCGGCCCAGTCGCGCGACGAGCCGGTACCGTATTCCTCGCCGCCGAATACAACGGTGGGAATTTCCTTGCCAACATAACTCATCGCGGCATCGTAGATCGACATTGGCTCTCCGGTGGGTTGCAGCAGAGTCATGCCACCTTCCACCCGGGTGCCGTCGTCCTTGGGAGGCATCATCAGGTTTTTGATGCGCACGTTGGCGAAGGTGCCACGCATCATCACTTCGTGATTACCGCGCCTCGCGCCATAGCTGTTGAAATCGGCCTTGGCAACATTGTTGGCGAGCAGATATTTTCCGGCGGGAGAACTTTCCTTGATCGAGCCTGCCGGGCTGATGTGATCGGTGGTGACCGAGTCGCCGAAGATGCCCAATGCACGTGCGCCGTTAATATTCCCGACCGTCTCCGGACGCATGCCGAAGCCCTGAAAAAATGGCGGTTGGGCGATATAGGTGGATGCGGGCCAGGTATAGACCTGCCCGCCGGCGGAGGGAACGTCGTTCCACAGCGGGTGATCCTTGGTGAGATTGCCGTAGAGGCGCTGAAAGGTTTTCGCGTTGGTGGCGTGTTTCATCAGTGCATGCACTTCTTTTGAAGTCGGCCACACATCGCCGATGTACACGGGCTTGCCGTCCTTGCCGTTGCCCAGAGGTTCGGTCATCAGATCCTTGAGCATGGTGCCGGCAATGGCGTAAGCCACCACCAAGGGTGGGCTGGCCAGAAAGTTCGCCCGCAGGTTGGGGTGGATGCGGGCTTCGAAATTGCGATTGCCCGACAGTACTGCGGCGCAGACTAGATCGTTTTTCACTATGGCATCGTCGATCGACTCGGCAAGCGGGCCGGCATTGCCGATGCAGGTTGTGCACCCATAGGCGACCACCGTGAAGCCGAGTTGTTCCAGATAAGGCAACAGTCCGGATGCGGTGAGATACTCGGTGACTACCCGCGATCCGGGCGCGAGAGAAGTCTTGATATGTTTCTTGACCGTGAGGCCTTTTTCGACAGCTTTCTTTGCCAGCAATCCCGCCGCGATCAACACGCCGGGATTGGATGTGTTGGTACAGGAAGTAATGGCAGCGATCAATACGTCTCCGGAACCAATGTTCACGCCGTCCCTGGTGGTAACACGCTTGCCTAGGTCCCCGGTTTTTTTGGCGAAGCCGTTTTCAGTGGCCGGTTTGGAAAACAATTGCGTGAAGTTATTTTTCACATTGCCGATTTCGATGCGGTCTTGCGGACGCTTGGGGCCGGCCAGCGACGGCGCCACGGTGCCTAGATCGAGTTCCACCACCTTGGAATAATCGATATCTCCCTTGCGCGGGATGCCGTAGAGCTTCTGTGCCTTGAAGTAGGCGGCGAAGGCATCGATTTCCTGCTTGGTCCGGCCACTGCCCTCGAAGTATTCGATGGTGGCATCGTCTACCGGGAAAAATCCCATGGTCGCGCCATATTCGGGCGCCATGTTGGCGATGGTGGCACGGTCGGGCAGCGCGAGGCTTTCCGTGCCTTCGCCGAAAAATTCGACAAATTTACCGACCACTTTTTCCTTGCGCAGCATTTCCGTGATGGTCAGCACCAGATCGGTTGCCGTCACACCTTCGCGCAAACGGCCGGTGAGATTCACTCCGACGACATCGGGAGTCAGGAAATACACCGGTTGGCCGAGCATGCCGGCTTCGGCCTCGATGCCGCCCACGCCCCAGCCGACTACGCCGATACCGTTGATCATGGTGGTATGCGAATCGGTGCCCACCAGGGTGTCGGGATAATAAACGCCGTTTTTCTGATGTACACCGCGCGCCAGGTATTCGAGATTGACCTGATGCACGATGCCCACGCCGGGTGGCACCACCTTGAAGGTGTCGAAGGCTTGCATGCCCCACTTCATGAACTGATAGCGCTCCTTGTTGCGCTGGAATTCCAGTTTCATGTTCAGGTCCAGTGCATCGGGCGTACCGTAGTGATCGATCTGCACCGAATGGTCCACGACCAGATCTACCGGCACCAAGGGTTCGATCACCTTGGGATCCTTGAACATGAACTCGACCACGTTGCGCATGGCGGCCAGGTCCGCGAGCAACGGCACGCCGGTGAAGTCCTGCAACACGATGCGGGCGACAACAAAGGGAATTTCCGCGCTACGGGGTTCGTTGGGTTTCCAGGCCGCCAGTTGGCGCACATGTTCTTCGGTAACCTTCTTGCCATCGCAATTTCGCAGCACAGCCTCCAGCACGAGGCGTATCGATACCGGCAGGCGGGAGATTTTTCCGATGCCGGCTTTTTCCAGCGCAGGCAGGGAGTAGAGCTTCGCCTTCTTGCCGATCGCGGGAGAGAATTCTTGCAGCGTGTTGAACAAGTTGTGGCTCATGGCGGGAACCTCATGGAAAAGTTGATGACTCTGACGCAATCGCCCTACTTGCACTCACCGAGCCGACGGGCGTCGATGGTCGATTTGATTTCGCTACGGCCGTACAGTGGCGGGGAATAATTCTTGACGACCTGTCCTTTGTAGGCAGATTCCAGACTACCGGCCAGCGCGCCCTTGGTGGTCACGGTGGAGTTGCCTTGCTTGCAGACGGACTCGATGGAAATGTCTTCGCCGCTGACTTGAGTCCTAGCCTCGGCGCAGTCGCTTTGGGGCGCGCCACCCCCGGCCATTTTGGCCAGATCGTCGGTGGCGTCAATGCAATATTGACCGGTATTGGCGTTGGGCTGGCCGCTGATGGTGACGGCAATTTCCCAGAGCCCGGGCGTGCGTTTACCAGCGGGCTCATTGGCCATGGTCTGCGTCACTGCTACGCAGGCCAAGGCTGTTAGGGCAAAGATAGCCAGTGATCGCATTACTGCCTCCTCAAATGACAAACATATCGACAAATTCGTTGACGGGTGTCGCGGCCAAGGCGCTGGGGTCCAGGCACAGATCCAGGATTGCCTTCTGTTGTTTAGCCGGAAAGTGCCGGGCAAGGTTGGTCTTGAATTTTTCCACCAGCACCGGCATGCCTTCCTTGCGGCGGCGTTTGTGGCCGATCGGGTATTCACAGACGATCTCATTGAGTTTCTTGCTGTCGTTGAATTCCACCGTCAGCGCATTGGCAATCGAACGTTTTTCCGGATCGTGGTAATCCTGGGTGAACTGCTTGTCTTCGACACAGACAATTTTGTCGCGCAGCGTGTCGATGCGCGGGTGGGCAGCGATGGCATCTTCATAGTCGCCCGCGGTCAGGCGCCCGAAAATGATCGGCACGGCCACCATATATTGAATACAGTGATCGCGGTCCGCGGGGTTATTAAGCGGGCCTTTTTTATCGATGATGCGGATGCAGGCCTCATGGGTACGGATGGTGATCTTCTTGATGTCTTCCGGCTGGCGGCCGGCCTTCTTGAGCGCGGCATGAATGTCCATGGCGCATTCGACGGCAGTCTGGGAATGAAATTCCGCCGGGAAGGAAATTTTGAACAAGACGCTTTCCATGACGTAACTGCCATAGGGTCGTTGAAATTGAAATTCCTTGCCCTTGAAGAGCACGTCGTAGAAGCCCCAAGTCTTGGCGGAGAGCACCGAGGGGTAACCCATCTCGCCGGTTTTGGCGATCAGCGCCAGGCGCACCGCCCGGCTGGTCGCATCGCCTGCCGCCCAGCTTTTGCGGGAGCCGGTATTGGGTGCGTGGCGATAGGTGCGCAAGCTCTGACCATCGACCCAGGCCAGCGACACGGCATTGATGATTTCATCCCGGGACAAGCCCAGCATCCCGGCTACCACTGCCGTCGAAGCCACTTTCACCAGCACGACGTGATCCAGTCCGACTTTATTGAAACTGTTTTCCAGCGCGATACAACCCTGAATTTCGTGCGCCTTGATCATGCCGGTCAGCACGTCCTGCACGGTCAATGGCTTCTTGCCGGCCGCGATCGCCACGCGCGACAACCAGTCCGCCACCGCGAGAATGCCTCCCAGATTGTCGGAGGGGTGGCCCCATTCGGCAGCCAGCCAGGTGTCGTTGAAGTCCAGCCAACGAATCATGGTGCCGATGTTGAACGCAGCCTGAATCGGGTCGAGTTGAAACTGGGTGCCCGGAACCTTGGCCCCATTCGGAACGACGGTGCCCGGTACCACCGGCCCAAGCAACTTGGTGCAGGCAGGATATTCCAGAGCCTCCAGCCCGCAGCCCAGGGTATCCATCAGGCAATAACGGGCAGTTTCGTAGGCGTCCTTGCTGGTGATCTTGTATTGGGCGACGTAATCGACGATGTCGGTAAGAACTTTATCGGGTTGGGGGCGAACGTTGGAGATGTGGCTGGACATTGGCTAGGGTTCCGTTGATGGGGATAAGTGAATGAGTGAATGAGTGAATAAGTGAATGAGTGAAAAGTGAATGAGTGCAGAGCGGCTGATTCGCTACGGATTGCAGGTTTTACCCTTCACCCCTTCACTCATTCACCCTTCACGCCTTTACTTTCTTTTGTCGATCGGCACCCACTTCATATTGTCGGGCCCGGTGTAGTTGGCGCTGGGCCGGATGATCTTGCCGTCCTGACGTTGTTCGATGACGTGGGACGACCAGCCCGAAGTGCGGCTGATGACGAAGATCGGGGTAAACATGCCGGTGGGGATGCCCATCTGGCTATAACTTACGGCCGAGAACCAATCGAGGTTGGCGAACATTTTTTTCTCCTTCCACATGACGGCTTCGATGCGATCCGCAATGTGGAAAAGATTCATGTTGCCAGTGTCTTCGCAAAGCCGCTTGGCGACATCCTTGATGACCTTGTTGCGCGGGTCACCGGTGGTGTACACCGGGTGGCCGAAACCAATCACAATTTCCTTGTTGCCGATACGGCGTTGAATGTCGAGTTCCGCTTGATCGGGAGTGTGGTAGCGGCTCTGAATGTCAAAGGCCACTTCATTGGCGCCGCCATGTTTGGGGCCTCGCAGTGCACCAATGCCGGCGGTAATCGAGGAGTACATGTCCGATCCCGTGCCAGCGACCACGCGGCAGGCAAAGGTCGAGGCGTTGAACTCATGTTCGGCATAGAGAATCAGCGAGGTATGCATGGCACGCTCCCCCTGTGGCGAGGGCTCCCGGCCGTGCAGCAGCCGCAGGAAGTGGGCGCCGATCGAATCGTCGTCGGATTCGGTCTCGATGCGGCGGCCATTGTGGCTCCAGTGATACCAATACAGAAGCATCGAGCCGAACGAAGCCATGAGTCGGTCGGCGATGTCTCGGGCGCCCGGCAGGTTGTGGTCGTCTTTTTCCGGCAGCACGGTGCCCAACGCGGAGCAAGCGGTACGCAGCACATCCATGGGATGGGCGGAAGCCGGTATCCATTCCAGCACCGCTTTGACATTGGTTGGCAACCCGCGCAATGCCTTGAGCTTGCGTTTGTAGTTGGTCAACTCGGCGCGTGTCGGCAGCTTTTCATGAATCAATAAATGGGCGACCTCCTCGAATTCCGCCTCCTCGGCAAAATCCAGAATATCGTAGCCGCGGTAGTGAAGGTCATTGCCGGTGAGTCCCACTGTACACAGGGCGGTGTTGCCGGCGGGCACGCCGGAAAGGGCAACGGACTTCTTGGGTTTGGGTGTGACGGCGGTTTCACTCATTTTTGTTTTTCCTTCGCGAACAATTCATCCAGTTTGATTTCATACTCGTGATACCCGAGATATTTGTACAAATCGGCCCGGGTCTGCATCATCGGAATCAGATTCTTCTGGGTGCCCTCGGCACGGATGGTTTGATACACCTTGAGGGCCGCGGCATTCATGGCACGGTAGGCCGAGCAGCAGTACAGCACGATATCCACCCCCACGGAGCCCAGCTCGCTGGTCGTGAACAGGGGTGTCTGACCGAACTCGGTGATATTGGCCAGTATCGGCACCTTGACCGCGTTCTTGAATTGTCGGTACATCGGCAGCTCTGTCATGGCTTCCGGAAATATCATATCGGCACCTGCTTCGACGTACGCGCAGGCCCGGTCCATCGCCGCATTGAGCCCTTCCACCGCCAGCGCATCGGTGCGGGCCATGATGACAAAATTCGCGTCGGTGCGGGCATCCACCGCCGCCTTCACCCGATCGACCATTTCCTCCTTGCTCACCACTTCCTTGCCCGGGCGGTGGCCGCAGCGTTTGGCTCCGACCTGGTCTTCCATATGCACCGCGCCCGCACCGGCCTTGATCATCGAGCGGATCGTGCGCGCGATGTTGAAGGCGCTTCCCCAACCGGTATCGATATCCACCAGCAAGGGCAGGGTGGTGACTTCGGTGATACGACTTACGTCGGTGAGAACGTCTTCCAGGGAGCTGATACCCAAGTCCGGCATGCCCAGAGAATTGGCTGCCAACCCGCCACCGGACAGGTACAACGCCCGGTAACCGGTGGCTTCGGCCATGCGTGCCGTATAGGCGTTGATGGCGCCGATCACTTGCAGCGGTTTTTCCGCTGCAATCGCGCTACGAAATTTAGTTCCTGCTGTCATTGAAATACTCGCTGTTAAAAGTCGATTCAATCGCTCACCCCAAAGGACGCGGAGGAAACCCGGAAATCAGGATCAAAATTCGCAAAGCAGGCTGCCACATCCGTGCGACGTTACGCGATTGTCGATAACTCAATTTTAGGTTTTCCTCTGCGTCCTCCGCGTCCTCGGCGGTGAAAGCGTTTTCAAGTAAAAAAAGTCCCCTCGGCGGTTTTCGGCAAAGGCACCCCGGTCGCGTGGGCGCGCTTGACCAGTTCCCAGAATAATCGATAGCTGGCCCGGTCGTGCATTTCCCCGCGATGAGAAACAGGTCCCCAGTTGGCGGCCTGGGCGGCGAGCAGAATGTCGGCGGCGCGCTGTGCATCCTCCTGACTCGGCTGCATGGCGGCAACGATGGGCCGGATCTGTGCCGGATGGATGCTGTACATGCGAAGAAACCCGTATTCTCCGCGCGCCTTGGATGCGTCTTCGCCGGCCGCGTCCGGCCGATCGAGAATCAGGCAGGGATTGTGAGTCGGAATCAAGCCGTTGACGAGGGCCGCCGCGGCGATTTCCGTTCGCGCACGATTGACCAGACGATGGGCAAATTGCCCCGGCGTACGCATGGCCGAAGGCGCAATGGCGCCCTGATGGTCGGACACAAAATCCAGCAGGCCGAATATCAGCGCCTCCAAACCGGGCAGGGCGGCAATGCGAAACACATCGCGCAAGGCGCTCTGGGTTTCGATAAGTATATGGATCGGAGGGCATTTGGCTAAACCTGCCGCCGTGGCGCGAATCTGAACGTATTCGACAGCCGCCGCGGCTTGTTCGAAGGAAACCGGTTTGGCAATGGTCAGGTAAGCCAGGCGGTTGCCGGCCTCACCCAGCAAGATGTCGACATCGTCGCGCCAGGCGGAATGGGCCGGATCGTGAATGCGTGCCCCGGCCCGGCCGTGATGGTTTTCCTGGGAGTTGATCAGTCCTGCAACCAGGCGCGCATGGGCCGCTTCGTCGCCGGTAGGTGCGCCGTCTTCGCAGTCGCAGGTGACGTCGAAGACCGGGCCGAGTTCGTCTTGCAAGGCAAAGGCCTTGCGGATGAATTTCTCATTGCCGGCGAAATGTTCGCACCCGGGCAGCGAGGGCAGCGGCCTGCGGCCGCCGAACAACACGTCCTGGGGATGGCTCATAGACGCGGCTTGTAACGGGGATTCAAGTCAGCAAATGTTTGACGCCGTCGCGTTCTTCCTCGAGTTCCTTGAGCGTGCCATCCATTTTTGTGCGGCTGAAGGCATCGATTTCCAGCCCCTTGATCCGCTGGTAAACACCACCGGCGCAGGTAACCGGCACGCCGTACATGACGCCGTCGGGTATGCCGTAAGAGCCGTCAGAGGGAATACCCATGGTGACCCATTTTCCTCCCGTGCCAAGCAGCCAGTCGCGAACATGGTCGATGGCCGCATTGGCCGCCGAGGCTGCCGAGGACAGCCCGCGTGCTTCGATGATGGCGGCGCCGCGTTTACCTACCGTCGGGATGAATGTGTCGCGGTACCAGGTTTCGTCGTTGACGACTTTCGGCGCAGGTTGCCCGGCAATCGTGGCAAACCGGTAGTCGGGATACATGGTGGGGGAATGATTGCCCCACACGATCATTTTTTCGATGCTGTCCACCGGCTTTTTGGTTTTGGCGGCCAGTTGCGACAACGCACGGTTGTGATCCAGCCGCAGCATGGCGGTGAAATTCTCGCGCGGCAGGGATGGCGCGCTTTTCATGGCGCTATAAGCGTTGGTGTTGGCCGGGTTGCCGACCACCAGAATCTTGACGCTGCGTTTGGCGACTTCATTCAGTGCGCGCCCCTGACCGGTAAAGATCGCCCCGTTGGCTTCCAGCAAGTCCTTGCGCTCCATGCCTTTGGACCGCGGCCTGGCGCCCACCAGCAAGGCCACGTCGATATCGCGGAACGCGATTTTCGGATCCGAGGCCGCCACCATGCCGGCGAGCAGGGGAAAGGCGCAATCGTCCAGTTCCATCATGACGCCCTTTAACGCGGCCTGAGCCTTTTCATCCGGAATTTCCAGCATTTGCAGGATCACCGGCTGATCCTTGCCCAGCATTTCGCCACTGGCAATGCGGAACAGCAGGCTGTAGCCGATTTGACCGGCGGCCCCGGTGACGGCAACGCGTACGGGCGATTTCATGAAAATTCTCCTGGGTCGTGAGGAAAAGGATCAAGTGTACTTATATGGATGGCCAACGCTCGTCTATTCACTACAGGCGCGAAGTCTGGAGCCTATTTTTGAGGCACGCATGATAGCCAAGCGCTTCGGGCAGTGTCAAACCGGTCTTGTGTCTTATAAAAGACAGCATTTTCCGTGGACGCCTGACGGAAAACTGTGCTAAAAAAGCGCCGTAACATGAAGCCCTCTTCCAACACTCCGGCTTTTCAGCCGCTTTACCGGCAAATCAAGAACCTGATCACCGAAAGTCTGGTGACGGGCGAATGGCGTCCGGGAGATTTGATTCCCAGCGAAATCGAGTTGGCCAGCCGTTTCAGCGTGAGCCAGGGCACCGTACGCAAGGCCATCGGCGAACTCGCCGAGCAGAAATTCCTGGTGCGCCAGCAGGGTAAGGGCACCTTCGTGGCTTCGCATTGCGAAAAGCCCAGCCAGTTCCCCTACCTTCGAATTACCCCGGACCGGGGCGTGGTGAAGGACCTGCATGCCACCTTGCTCGATTGCCGCAAGATCAAACTCGACGCGGGCGCGGCGCGAAAGCTGGAGCTGCCAAGCGGCGCCAGTGCTTATCAGATTACACGGCTACTGAAAATTTCCGGCAAGCAGCCAATGTACGAGGATATCCGGCTGCCCGCCGCGACTTTCAAGGAGTTATCGGCCACGACCATCGATCATCATCATTGCATGCTCTACAGCATGTACGAAGCCGAATTCGATGTTCGTATCCTGCACGTCGATGAACACTTGAAGGCGGTTGCCGCGCCAGCGCCGGTGGCAAATCTGCTTGAGGTCGAGGCCGGTACGCCCCTGCTGACGATCGAGCGGGTGGCGTACACCTATGCGGAAAAGCCGGTGGAGTTACGCCTCAGCTATTGCAATACTCGCGACCATCACTACCGGAACAGAATCGTCTAGCGGGCCATTTCGCAAGCAAGGAACAACAATGACTGTGAAGCAGCGACCCAAACACCTCGACATCCTCAAAATCCGACTGCCTCTGCCGGGGTTTGTGTCGATCCTGCACCGAATCAGCGGCGCCGGGCTGTTTGTATTCGCCTGGGTTCTGCTTTATCTCCTGCAGGAAAGCCTGCGCTCCCCCGAGTCCTACCAACATGTGCAAGAGCTGATGAGTTACTGGCTGGCAAAAGTCTTTCTGACCGGCATGTTGTGGGCCTTCCTGCATCATTTTTTCGCTGGCATTCGTTTTCTGCTGCTCGATATCCACATCGGCGGCGATTTGCGGGCGGCACGCGCGTCCAGTTGGGTGGTGCTGGCCGCAAGTCTTGCGCTGACGGTATTTCTGGGAGCGCGCATATGGTAAAACGTGTAGTAACCGGAGCGCGATACGGGCTGATGGATTGGCTGGCGCAACGTATCAGCGCGGTTGTCATGGCCGTTTACGCCGTGTTTTTCGCTGGCGTGATCCTGATCTGCCCACCGCAAGGTTTCGATGGCTGGCGCGGTCTGTTTGCCGGGCCGCTGATGCGCGCGGCGACCTTCCTGTTCCTGCTCAGTCTGGTCTGGCATGCCTGGATCGGCATGCGGGATATTCTGATGGATTACATCAAACCCACCGGCTTGCGTCTGTTTCTGCATGTGCTGGTGTTGCTGACCCTGGCGATTTATGCCGGCTGGGCAGCACAAATTCTCTGGAGCCTCTAGAAAACATGGCAATGCCGATTCGAAAATTCGATGCCGTGATCGTTGGCGCCGGGGGCGCCGGCATGCGCGCATCGCTGCAACTTGCCGAAGCAGGCTTCAAGGTGGCGGTGCTGTCCAAGGTGTTCCCCACCCGCTCGCATACGGTGGCCGCGCAAGGCGGCATCGGGGCAGCGCTGGGCAATATGGGCGAAGACAGTTGGATGTGGCATATGTTCGATACCGTGAAGGGCTCGGACTGGCTTGGCGATCAGGATGCCATCGAATTCTTGTGCCGCGAGGCGCCCAAGGTAGTGATCGAGCTGGAACATTTTGGCATGCCCTTCGATCGTAATGCCGATGGCACGGTCTACCAGCGTCCGTTTGGCGGGCACATGCAAAATTATGGTGCGGGCCCCTCGGTGCAACGTTCCTGCTGCGCGGCGGATCGGACCGGGCACGCCATGCTGCATACGCTGTATCAGCGCAACGTGCGCGCCAATACCCATTTCTTTGTCGAATGGATGGCGCTCGATCTGGTACGCGATGCCTCGGGGCAGGTGTTGGGTGTGACGGCGATGGAAATGGAAACCGGCGAGGTGTCGATCATGCATTCGCGCGCGGTGCTGTTTGCCACCGGCGGGGCGGGCCGGATTTATTCCGCCAGCACCAATGCGTTCATCAATACCGGCGATGGCCTGGGCATGGCCGCGCGCGCCGGCATTCCTCTCGAGGACATGGAGTTCTGGCAGTTTCACCCCACCGGTGTGGCTGGCGCGGGCGTGTTGATTACCGAAGGCGTGCGCGGGGAGGGCGGTTATCTGCTCAACAAGAATGGCGAACGCTTCATGGAGCGTTATGCGCCCAATGCCAAGGATCTGGCCAGCCGCGATGTGGTTTCGCGCGCCATGGCGACGGAAATCAAAGAGGGTCGCGGCTGCGGCCCGGATGCGGATTATGTCCTGCTCAAACTGGACCATCTCGGAGTCGATCTGATCGAATCCAAATTGCCTGGTATCCGGGAAATTGCCAAAAAATTCGCCAATGTCGATCCAGTGAAGGATCCCATCCCGGTGGTGCCCACCTGCCATTATCAGATGGGCGGCATTCCGACGAATTACCATGGGGAAGTGGTGGCGCCGGCCAATGGCAATCCTGAGGCAGTGGTTCCCGGATTCTATGCAGCGGGCGAATGCGCCTGTGCCTCGGTACACGGCGCCAATCGACTGGGCACCAATTCCTTGACCGACCTTTTGGTATTCGGCAAGGCGTCGGGCGACACCATGATCCGCTATCTGAAGGAAAATCCTGCACTCAAAGACCTTCCCGCCGATGCGGCCGACCGCTCGCGGGAGCGCCTGGCGCGCCTCGACAATCAGACCAACGGCGAATCGGTTCACGAAGTGGGCGCCGAAATGCGCCGCATCATGCAGTTTCATGGCGGCGTGTTCCGATTTCCCGAATTGCTGACCGAAGGGGTCGCCAAGATCAAAGCGGTTGCCCAGCGCGCACAGCGAACCATGATTCGCGACAAAAGCCGGGTCTTTAACACCGCCCGGGTCGAAGCTCTGGAACTTGATAATCTCATCGAAGTGGCGGTGGCGACGCTGGTATCCGCCGAGGCACGCAAGGAAAGCAGGGGGGCCCATGATCGCTCCGATTTTCCCGCTCGCGACGATGCCAACTGGCTCAAACATACTCTGTGGTTCAAAGAAGGCGACCGGCTCGACTACAAGCCGGTGCATCTCAAACCGCTGACGGCCGAGAGCATCGCGCCGAAGGTCCGGGCTTATTAATGAATAAGGCACGAGGCGCCAGGGCGTTACACCCTTCACGTCTTCACCCTTCACCGCTTAAGGTAAATCAATGAAATTCAGCATCTACCGATACGATCCGGACACGGATTCCAAACCCTCGATGAAGGCATACGATATCGCGCTTCAGCCGACGGACCGGATGCTGCTCGATGCACTGATCCGGATCAAGGCAGAGGACGATTCGCTGTCGTTGCGCCGTTCCTGTCGCGAAGGCGTCTGCGGTTCGGATGCGATGAACATCAACGGTAAGAATGGCCTGGCCTGTATTACCCGGCTTGCCGACCTGAAGGAGCCGGTGGTGCTGCGGCCCTTGCCGGGTCTGCCCGTCATTCGCGACCTGATCGTGGATATGTCGCAATTTTTCAAGCAATACCACTCGGTGAAACCTTATCTGGTGAACACCGATCCCGCGCCGGAAAAAGAACGGCCCCAATCGCCCGCGGAACGGGGGGCTCTGGATGGGCTTTACGAATGTATTCTTTGTGCGTGTTGCACAACCGCCTGCCCGTCCTTTTGGTGGAACCCGGATAAATTCGTCGGACCCGCGGGATTGCTTCAGGCTTACCGGTTTCTTGCCGATAATCGGGATCAGGCGACCAATGAACGATTGGATAATCTGGAAGATCCTTACCGATTGTTCCGCTGCCACTCGATCATGAATTGTGTGGATGTGTGTCCGAAAGGCCTCAACCCCACCCGCGCCATCGGGAAAATCAAGGACCTGATGGTGAAGCGGGCGGTCTGAGTCAAGGCATTACAACCGGATTCCGCCGGCAAAACATGTCCGAACTGGATCGTATTCGTTGGCGTTGTCGCCGGGGGCTGCTGGAGCTGGATCTGATCCTGACCCACTTTCTGGATAAGCGTTTCGATACTCTGACCGAACATCAGAAAGAGAAGTTTGCACAATTAATCAATAATTCGGACAACGATCTCTGGGACCTGATTTCGAACAGACAATCCTGTAAAAACCACGACTTGAGGGAAATCATTCAGCTTTTGCAGTAGCTGTGACGATGGCTTCTAAAGAGATGCACAAGCTGATACACTCAACCCATTAATTGGTAAGAATAATTCGGTGTAAAAATGGACAATAATCGTCATGCGGCCCTGAATTTTAACGATGGGACGCCTCCCGTCGAGTTTCCCGTTATTGCCGGCACCATCGGTCCGGACGTTGTGGACATCCGCAGCCTGCTGGCCAAGACTGGAAAATTTACCTACGACCCTGGATTCCTCTCGACGGCGAGTTGCCGTTCCGCCATTACCTATATCGATGGCGATGCCGGCATACTGCTCTACCGTGGGTATCCGATCGAACAGCTCGCGGAACAATGCGATTTTCTCGATGTTTGTTACCTGTTGATGAATGGCGAGTTGCCGAACCGGTCCACGCGCGAGGGTTTCGTCAACACGGTGACTCGGCACACCATGGTTCACGAGCAACTGGCAAGGTTTTTCACCGGTTTCCGGCGCGATTCCCACCCGATGGCGGTATTGGTGGGAACGGTCGGCGCGCTGTCGGCGTTTTATCACGACTCCCTGGACCTGAATAATCCAGCGCATCGCGAAATTTCGGCCTACCGGCTGATCGCCAAAATGCCCACCATCGTCGCCATGGCCTACAAATATTCCATGGGTCAGCCCTTTATCTACCCACAGAATTCTCTGTCCTATACCGCGAACTTCATGCGCATGATGTTTGCGGTGCCGGCGGAGGAGTACAAGGTCAATCCCGTGCTGGTCAAGGCGCTGGATCGCATCTTTATCCTCCATGCGGATCACGAGCAGAATGCCTCGACCTCAACGGTGCGACTGGCCGGTTCTTCCGGGGCCAATCCCTTTGCCTGTATTGCCTCGGGCATTGCCTGCCTTTGGGGGCCGGCACATGGTGGCGCCAACGAAGCGGCACTCAATATGCTGGAGCAGATCGGTGATGTGTCCAAGATTGGCGAATTCATTGCCAAGGTCAAGGACAAGAATTCCGGCGTGAAGTTGATGGGTTTTGGTCACCGCGTCTACAAAAACTACGATCCGCGGGCCAAGCTGATGCGCGAGACCTGCCACGAAGTGCTGGACGAACTGGGTTTGCAGAATGACCGCGTGCTGAAACTGGCAATGGCCTTGGAGAAGATCGCCCTGGAAGATGACTATTTCGTCAGCCGCAAACTTTATCCCAATGTGGATTTCTACTCCGGCATCGTGCAACGCGCGCTGGGCATTCCGGTCTCGATGTTCACCTGTATATTTGCACTGGCGAGAACGGTCGGCTGGATCGCGCAGTGGAACGAAATGATTGCCGATCCGGAACAGAAAATCGGCCGACCGCGCCAACTTTACACCGGCGCCGCGCGACGCGATGTGCCGCCGATCGACAAACGCTGAAATCGAATCTGGTGCGAATCCCCCTGTTTGCAACCTCTAACCCAGCTGCCGAAGCCAATCGGCGAGGAGTTTGGTCATGATGAAGGAACTCGTCGGCAGTTCGTATCTATTCGGCGGCAACGCGCCGTTTATCGAAGAACAGTACGAAGCCTATCTGCAAGACCCTGACTCCGTGACGCCCGAATGGCGGCGTTATTTTGATCAGATGCAGCAGGCATCCGGGGCACGGGACGTCGCCCACGCGCCCATAGTGCACTCGTTTGCGCAGCGCGCCAAAACCCGGGCAACCGGCAAGCCGGCGCAGGCCCTGGCAGGTCTGGATCGCAAGCAGGTTTCCGTTATTCAATTGGTCGCGGAATATCGTTTCCGTGGAGCATCCATCGCCGACATCGACCCGCTCAAGCGTCAGCAGCCGGCCCACATCGTGGAACTCGATCCGGCGTATTACGACCTGTCCGATGCCGATATGGATACGGTGTTCAATAGCGGGTCGTTTATCGGGCCGGAACAGGCAAGTCTGCGCGAGATCATACAGGCGCTGCGCGAAACCTATTGCGGCACGCTCGCCGTGGAGTATATGTACCTGAGCAACTGTGCCGAAAAGCGCTGGATCCAGGAGCGCATAGAACCGATTCGCTCGAAGCCGAGTTTTGCTCCCGACTACAAGCGTCATATTCTCGAACGCCTGACGGCCGCCGAAGGCCTCGAGCGTTACTTGCACACTCGTTACGTCGGCCAGAAGCGCTTTTCCCTGGAAGGCGGCGAGACACTGATCCCGATGCTGGATAACCTCCTGCAACGCGCTGGCGAAGCCGGCGTGCAGGAACTGGTGTTGGGCATGGCACATCGCGGGCGGCTCAATGTGCTGGTCAATACCCTGGGCAAGATGCCCAAGGATTTGTTTTCCGAATTTGAAGGCAAACATGACGACGCCTTGCTGGCCGGCGACGTGAAGTACCACCAAGGATTTTCCTCGGACATCAACACGCCGGGCGGCCCGATGCATTTAACGCTGGCGTTTAATCCTTCGCACCTGGAAATTGTCAACCCGGTGGTCGAGGGTTCCGTGCGGGCGCGTCAGCATCGCCGCAAGGATCGCGACGGCATGGAGGTGTTGCCGGTGCTGATCCATGGCGACGCCGCTTTTGCCGGGCAGGGCGTGGTCATGGAAACCTTGAATCTGTCGCAGACCCGCGGTTATGGCACGGGCGGCACCGTACATATCGTTGTGAACAACCAGATTGGCTTCACCACTTCCGATCCGCGCGACAGCCGCTCCACACTGTATTGCACCGACGTGGCGAAAATGGTCGAAGCGCCGATTTTCCATGTCAACGGCGATGACCCGGAAATAGCTGTAATGGCGATCGAGATGGCGCTCGATTACCGGATGAAATTCAAAAAAGACGTGGTGGTGGACCTGGTGTGTTTCCGCAAGCTCGGTCATAACGAGCAGGACGAACCGATGGTCACCCAGCCCTTGATGTATAAAACTGTCAGCCGTCATCCAGGCACGCGCAAGCTCTACGCCGACAAGCTGGCGGCACAAGGCACACTCGCTGCCGACGAACCGGAAAAGATGACGGCCATCTACCGACAAGCCCTCGAAGAAGGTTATCACACCAACCGCACCATATTGTCCAACTTCAAGCCGCCCTTCGCGGTGGATTGGTCGAAATACAAAAACGCCAAGTGGAACGAGAAGGACGACACCACGTTGCCATTTGCCGAGATCCAATCGCTGGCGGAAAAACTCACCGCCATCCCGGCGAATTTCAAACTGCATCCGCGGGTCGAAAAAATTATCGCCGACCGGCGGCTGATGGGGCAGGGCAAAATGCCGGTGGACTGGGGCATGGCGGAAAATCTAGCCTATGCCTCCCTGCTCAAGGACGGCTATTCGGTGCGAATCTCGGGTCAGGACAGTGGCCGCGGCACGTTTTTCCATCGTCACGCCGTATTGCATGACCAAAATCGCGAAAAATGGGATTCCGGCACCCACATTCCCCTGCGCCATATTTCACCCAATCAGGGTGACTTTGTCGTAATCGATTCGGTTCTGTCGGAAGAAGCCGTGCTTGGGTTCGAATACGGCTACTCCACCTCGGAGCCTAATGAACTGGTGGTGTGGGAAGCGCAATTCGGCGATTTCATCAATGGCGCGCAGGTCGTGATCGATCAGTTTATTGCCGCCGGAGAAGTGAAATGGGGTCGTATCTGCGGCCTGGTCATGTTGTTGCCCCACGGCTACGAAGGCCAGGGCCCCGAACATTCTTCCGCGCGAATCGAGCGTTTCCTGCAATTGTGCGCGGACTACAACATCCAGGTCTGCGTTCCGGCCACCCCGGTGCAGATGTTTTTCCTGCTGCGCCGGCAAATGATCCGTCCCTTCCGTAAACCGCTGGTGATTTTTACGCCCAAGAGCCTGCTGAGGCACAAAGAGTCGGTCTCCCCGCTGGAAGAATTCGCGGAAAGCAAATTCAAGCCGGTGAATGGCGAGTGGGATGCCAGCATCAATCCGGAGGCGGTCAAACGCGTGATAGCTTGCAGCGGCAAGGTGTTTTTCGATCTGATGGCCGCGCGTAAAGAGCGCGCCATTAGCGACACGGCCATTGTGCGGATTGCCCAGCTTTACCCCTTTCCGCACGACGAATTTCAGGCCCAGGTCAATCTTTATGCGAATGCCCGGGAAGTTATCTGGTGCCAGGAAGAACCCGGCAATCAGGGCGCATGGCATCGCATCCAGCATTACCTGCTACGGCATATGCGGCCCGAACAAATTCTCGGCTATGCCCTGCGGCCCTCGTCCGCATCGCCGGCCGTGGGTTATGCGTCCCTTCACGCCGAACAGCAAAAGCAGGTGGTGGCGGCAGCGTTTGCGCCGATCACCGACAACCTCGTCCTGCCGGTCCAGGGCATCGGCCGAGCCAATGTCAAGGCCCGTCCCGGCGACTGATTTCCCCCAAAGGTGAAACATGTTTATTGAAGTCAAGGTTCCCCAACTTTCCGAATCGGTCGCAGAGGCCACGCTCCTTACCTGGCACAAGCAGTTGGGCGAGACCGTTCGCCGTGACGAGAATCTGATCGATATTGAAACCGACAAGGTGGTGCTGGAATTGCCCGCCCCCGCGGACGGCATCCTGACCAAAATCATGAAGGGCGATGGCGGAACGGTCCTGGCCGGCGAGGTGATCGCCACCATCGACACCGAAGGGAAGCCGGTTGCGCCTGCTCCCAACAATCTGTCCGCGGCGAAACCGGCCATGAAATTGGCCGCGGTGGCGCCGGCGGTGATGCCTTCCGCCCGCAAGATTTCCGCAGAAAACAATCTCGACACTGCGCAAATAGCCGGAAGCGGTCGCGGTGGCCGAGTAACCAAGGAAGACGTCCTGAACAAACTTGAAGCTCCGGCACCCAAGGCACCCGCCAAGTCCCTACCGCCCTCGCCAGTGAACGTGGATGCCATGCTGGGAGATCGACCGGAGCAGCGGGCGCCGATGTCGCGCCTGCGCCAGAGGGTGGCGGCCCGCCTGGTCGAATCGCAATCGACCGCTGCGATCCTCACCACATTCAACGAAGTGAACATGCAGCCGGTGATGGATCTTCGCAACCGCTACAAGGATAAATTCGAAAAGGAACACGGCGCCAAACTCGGATTCATGTCGTTTTTTGTGCGGGCGGCGGTGCACGGCCTGAAAAAATATCCGATCGTCAATGCGTCCGTGGATGGCAACGACATCGTCTATCACGGCTATTTCGACATCGGAATCGCGGTCGGAAGTCCGCGTGGACTGGTGGTGCCCATCCTGCGAAACTGCGACCAGCTTTCCTTCGCGGAGATCGAGACCTGTATCGCCGATTTCGGCAAACGTGCCCAGGACGGAAAACTCACGATGGAGGAACTGACTGGCGGCACTTTTTCGATTTCCAACGGCGGAGTGTTCGGTTCGATGTTGTCCACGCCGATCATCAACCCGCCACAAAGCGCCATTCTCGGCGTGCACGCAACCAAGGAACGACCGGTGGTTGAGAATGGCCAGGTGGTGGTGCGGCCGATGAATTATTTCGCGGTCTCCTACGACCATCGCATCATCGATGGGCGCGAGGCGGTGTTGTTCCTGGTGGCGATCAAGGAAGCGCTGGAAGATCCGGCGCGCTTGCTCCTGGAACTTTAAGATCTTTCTCACCACAGAGACACGGAGACACCGAGAAATGCGCTTGCCAGAATTCATTGCAATGAATTTTTCTGTGACTTTGTGTGTGCTTGAAGGTCGCGAAACTTATGCCCAAAACGTTTGACGTTGCGGTAATTGGCGCCGGCCCCGGAGGTTACACGGCGGCGATTCGGGCCGCTCAGCTTGGCTTTAACACCGTCTGCATCGACGATTTCAAGAATAACAAAGGCAAAGCCAGTCTCGGCGGTACCTGCCTGAATGTGGGTTGCATTCCATCGAAGGCGCTGCTGGAATCGTCCGAGAATTATGAACGAGCCCTGCACAAGTTTGCCGACCACGGCATCCGCATCAAAGAAGTCGGCCTCGATGTGCCGGCCATGTTGGCACGCAAAGACAAGATCGTCGATGGCTTCACCAACGGTATCGGATTGCTCTTCCGCAAAAACAAAGTTACCGCAATGCATGGTCGCGGCCGCTTTGCCGGCCACGAGGGCAGCTATCGAATCGAAGTGATCGATGGCGATCAGACTGAAGAGATACACGCCACGCATGTAATCGTGGCAACCGGTTCTGTGCCCAGACAATTGCCGATGGCGGCGGTGGACGGGGATCGTATCGTGGATAACGCCGGCGCGTTATCCCTTACCGAAGTGCCGAAAAAACTGGGCGTCATCGGGGCTGGCGTCATTGGCCTGGAAATGGGCAGCGTCTGGAAGCGCCTGGGCTCCGAGGTTACTGTCCTCGAAGCTTTGCCGGGATTCCTGCAGGCGGCAGACGAGCAGGTGGCAAAAGAGGCCTTGCGGATTTTTACCAAGGTTGTTGGTTTGCAAGTGCAGTTGGGCGTCAACATCACAGGGGTAAAGACTTCGAAGAAGAACGTCGCCGTGACATATTCCTATGCAGGCGGCGAGCATAAGGCAGAGTTCGATCGCTTGATTGTGGCGGTGGGGCGGATTCCGAATTCCGCCAATCTGGGTCTGGAGAAAATTGGCGTCAAATTCGACAACCGAGGCATGATCGAAGTCGATGCCGATTGCCGGACCGCCGCAGCCAATGTGTACGCCATCGGCGACGTGGTGCGCGGGCCCATGCTGGCACACAAGTCCTCCGAGGAAGGGGTTGCCGTGGCGGAGAGAATTGCCGGCCAGGCGCCCCATGTCAATCTCGACACCGTGCCCTGGGTCATCTATACCGCGCCGGAAATTGCCTGGGTTGGTAAAACCGAGCAGGCACTCAAGGCCGAGGGTGTGGCTTACCGCGCGGGGCAGTTCCCGTTCAGCGTTAACGGAAGGGCACGCGCCATCGGCGAAACGGCAGGCTTTGTGAAGATGCTGGCCGATGCCAAAACTGACCGCGTGCTGGGCGTACATATGATCGGACCCTATGTCTCCGAGCTGATTTCGGAAGCTGTTGTGGCCATGGAATTTGGCGCCGCGGCGGAGGATATCGCCCGTATCGTGCACGCACACCCGACCTTATCCGAAGCCATGCACGAGGCCGCGCTCGGCGTAGACAAACGCACCCTCAGTCTTTGATGGCCGGTAAGATCGAGCCCACTGCGACGGCGGGAGGCGCAACGCGGAGTTTTTCCGAAGTCGCCGGGCACATCGCCTCAAACCACGGCTTCTCTCTCGACCCTTCGCAAGAGCGTGCGGTTTTCCAGTTAGACGGGCTCGGTCGCGAACTGGTGGCACTGGAACGCAGCGAGACCTCCTTTCTGCGTTTTATTTTCCGCAAGCAACCTCCCAGTGGCATTTATCTTTGGGGCGGTGTCGGGCGCGGAAAGAGTTTCCTGATGGACAGTTTCTTTGACTGGGCCGGCATCCGTCGCAAGAGCCGCAGCCACTTTCACCGCTTCATGCAGGATATTCATCACCGGCTCAAGGCCGCCCAGGGCCGGGAGAATCCGCTGACCGACATTGCCAGGGATATCGCCCAACACTCCCGCTTGTTGTGTCTCGACGAATTCCACGTCACCGACATTGGCGACGCCATGTTGATGCGCAACCTCCTGCAAGGATTGCTTGAACAGGGCGTGGTGCTGGTCACCACGTCCAATCAACATCCCGATCAGCTGTATACACATGGCTTGCAACGCGCGCAGTTCTTGCCGGCCATCGACATGCTCAAGAACCGGCTGCGTGTCATCGAGGTCGATGGCGGAACCGACTATCGGCTGAGAGTGCTGGAAAAAGAAGGCGTATATCACCACCCTCTGGGAGACCGCGCCACCGGGGCAATGCTGGAAACCTTCGAGGCAATTGCCGGCAGCGATGGGGAAAGTCACGTCATGATCGAGGTGGAAGGCCGCGATATCGCGACTAAGCGGGTGGCACCTGGCGTGGCATGGTTCGAGTTCGATGCGTTGTGCGACGGGCCCAGAGGAACGCCGGATTACATCGAGCTCGCACGCCGCTATCACACAGTTTTGATTTCGGGCGTGCGCCGCTTCGGACCAGCCGCCCCCGATCTTCGCCGCCGATTTAGCTGGCTGGTGGACGAATTTTACGACCGGCGGGTTAAACTCATTTTGGCCGCCGAAATGCCGCTTACCGAATTGTTCCGCGGGTCAGGCGGGGGCGTGGAAGCAGAGCGCACCCTGAGCCGCTTGATCGAAATGCAGACTCGTCAGTATCTGGCCGCGCCCCATCTTTCGTAGGAAAAAACGCGCAGGCCGAAAGTCTCTTAGAATCGCGGCATTTTCATCAATAACAAATCCGAGCCGCCCATGAATTCATTCAAGGCCTACCGTATTGCCAGCGAAGACGGCAAAGTCGCTGGTCGATTCGTCGATTTCGACCCGAAAGAACTCGATAAGGGTGAAGTGCTGATCAAGACCGCCTATTCGAGCGTGAACTTCAAGGACGCCCTGGCGGCAACCGGTACGGGCAAGATCATCCGCCGTTTCCCCTGCATCGGGGGCATCGACCTGTCCGGCGTAGTGGTGGAGTCCGCCGATCCGCGTTTCAAGAAAGGCGATGAAGTCATCGCCACCAGTTACGACATTGGCGTGGCCCATCACGGAGGTTATGCCGAGTACGCCCGGCTGCCATCGGCATGGGTGTTGCCAGTGCCGGCCGGGTTGAATTTGTACGATTCGATGGCCTTGGGCACCGCCGGATTCACTGCGGCCCTGGCGGTGGAGCGCATGGAACACGAGGGACTCCAGCCCTCGCAGGGCCCGGTAATCGTGTCGGGCGCGACAGGGGGCGTCGGCAGTATCGCCGTGGACATTCTGGCCCGCGCAGGCTATCGGGTCACCGCAATTACCGGCAAGGAAAGCGCAACGGCTTATCTGAAGGAATTGGGCGCCACCGAAATTATTCTGCGCAGCCAACTGGATTTGTCGAAAATCCGCCCGCTTGGCAGCGAAACCTGGGCCGGTGCGGTGGATAATCTCGGCGGCGATGTGCTGTCCTGGATGGCCAGTTCCATGAAAGTGGGCGGCGCGCTGGCCAGCATCGGCTTGGCCGCCAGCCACACTTTGAACACCACGGTGATGCCATTCATTCTGCGCGGGGTAAGTTTACTCGGCATCGATTCGGTCAATGCAGCCATGGCGATCCGCGAGAAAGTCTGGCGGCGCCTGGGTTCCGATCTCAAGCCGCGGCATTTGCAGCAGATTGCCAGTACCGTGAATTTCGCGGATTTGCCCGGAGTATTCGACAAAATTCTGAAGTCGCAAATCACAGGCCGCACGGTCGTGAAAATAAGCTGACGCAGCAAGGGGAGGGGACATGGCACAAACAATCGCCGAATTTCACCGGCGCTCGATCCAGAATCGCGAGGCATTCTGGGGCGCAGAATCCAAACGCATTCATTGGCATAAACCTTTCGGCAAGGTACTCGATTATTCCCGCCCGCCTTTCGCCAAATGGTTTGTGGGTGGCGAGACCAATCTCTGCCATAACGCGGTGGACCGTCACCTGAGCGAGCGCGCGGAGCAAAAGGCGCTGGTGTGGATCTCCACCGAAGTGGATCGGGAAGAAAGTTTCACCTACCGGCAACTGCATGCTGAGGTTCAGCGCACGGCGGCCATGATGTGTTCGCTGGGAGTAGGGCGGGGCGATCGCGTCATCGTCTACATGCCCAACATGCCTCAGGCGGTGTTTGCGATTCTGGCTTGCGCACGTATAGGCGCGATTCATTCGGTGGTGTTCGGGGGATTTGCCGCGGCCAGTCTGGCCGCGCGAATCGACGACGCGCGGCCGACATTGATGATCACGGCTGATGGCGGCAGCCGCATGGGCAAGCCGATTCTTTACAAGCCGTTGGTGGACGAATCAATCCGGTTGTCGAAATTTCCGCCACGACACGTGCTGGTCTTTCGCCGAGGCATCGATCCGGATATGCCCGTGATGGCCGGACGCGACGTGGATTGGTCCGAACTGGCGGCGAAATTCCAGGGTGCGCAAGTGCCCTGCACCTGGCTGGAGTCCAGCGAGCCCTCTTACATTCTTTACACCTCGGGCACCACCGGCAAACCCAAGGGCGTGCAGCGCGATGTGGGAGGACATGCCGTCGCGATGGCGGCGTCCATGCAGCACATCTATTGCGGCGGGCCCGGGGAGACGATCTTCACCACATCCGACATCGGCTGGGCGGTGGGGCACTCCTACATAATCTACGGTCCGTTGATCGCGGGCATGACCAGCATCCTCTACGAGGGTGTGCCAATCAGGCCCGACCCGGGCGTGTGGTGGAAGATCGTGCAAGACCACAAGGTGGCGGTAATGTTCTCGGCGCCCACCGCGATCCGGGTACTGAAAAAACACGATCCGGCTTTCTTGAAGAAATACGATCTTTCTTCATTAAAGCATTTGTTCCTGGCCGGTGAACCGCTCGACCAATCGACCCATGCCTGGATTTCTGAAGGACTCGGCAAACCCGTGATTGATCATTATTGGCAGACCGAAACCGGCTGGCCGGTTTTAACTGCGATGCCCGGTGTGGAAAAAACACAGATCAAATACGGCAGCCCGTCCTTTCCGGCCTATGGTTTTGATTTAAAACTCTTGCGCGAGACAGATGCCAGCGTGGCAGGTGCCGACGAAAAAGCTGTTGTCGTCATCGAGCCGCCACTGCCCCCTGGCTGCATGAGTACAATCTGGGGCGACGATGAGCGTTTCGTGAGGACCTATTTTTCCACCTTCTCGAAGCAACTCGTTTACTCCACGTTCGACTGGGGCATCCGCGACAAGGACGGCTACTATTTCATTCTTGGCCGCACCGACGATGTCATCAACGTTGCCGGCCATCGCCTCGGCACCCGCGAGATAGAAGAGGCTGTTCAGGCGCATGCCAATATTGCCGAAGTCGCCGTGGTCGGCGTGCACGATGCCCTGAAAGGCCAGATACCGCTCGCCTTCGCAGTGGTCAAGGACATAGATACAATCGCCACACCGGCGCTGCGCGCCGCGCAGGAAAAAGAAGTGCTGGCCACCGTGGATGCGCACTTGGGCGCGATTGCGCGGCCATCGCGGGTTCATTTTGTGTCCCTGTTGCCCAAAACACGTTCCGGTAAGTTACTCCGCCGCAGCATTCAGGCTTTGGCGGAAGGGCGTGATCCCGGTGATCTCACGACTTTGGAAGATCCCAACGCACTGGAGCAGATACGGGTGGCATTGCAGAGGCGCTCGTAATTCGGGCGGAAGGAAGCGCTGCTTTTGTTCAGGGGGTCTGCGAAATATTAATAATATTCTGACTTCGTGTCAGAAAGATTTCGTCAGCCACGTTCTCGATTGACCACTTGTCGGCTTGCGGTTAAAGTTCGGCTCGGCGAAATATGGAAAACAATTTCGCCGATCTATCCCCACAATAAAAAATTGGGAATTAAAATTTTGATTTCCTAAATCAACGATGAAATTGCGCTTGTCCAGTTTGACCATCGCGATGGCCCTAGCCTTTCCAGCGTTGGCGCAGAACGTAGCCCAAGCTCCTGAAGCCGACCGGTGGTCGGGCAGTGACAAACAGAAACATTTCGGTGTATCGACGACGCTTGGTTTCTCGACCCGGACGGTCTTCCCGCAAGAGCCGTGGAAGGCTGTCGGCCTATCGATAATGCCCGGCGTGCTAAAAGAGCTTTCGGACAAGAGATTCAGCGGAAAAGACCTGGCCGCAGATTTCGCCGGAGCCATGTTCGGCGTGTACGTGGGTGGCTGCTACGCTCGGCACAACGCGATTATTTGCGGCTTTGATTTTTGACCACAGATGTAAAGGGGCGGCCAAAACCGCCCTTCTGATTGCCTGCACAAAAATTAATGCGGTTTACGTGGATCGTCGTCCGGATTCATGTACTCAATCGGATTTTCCACCGGTCCGATGCCCGATTCCTGAATGATTACTTCAGTGCGCGCCCAGGCATAGTGATAGACGTTTGCCTTCGTCACGTAGAACGCACCCGCACTCAATTCCTTCATCTCCATCGGGTTGTAACGCTCCCCCACCCCGGACCAGTAAATGCCCTTGAGAATGGTCACAGTCCGATCATCGGGGTGTTTGTGCGGCGGAAGTTTGTAACCCGAGGCCATCTTGGCGCGGAAAATATACGGGCCCGGTTTCGTGGGGTCGCCATACAGCATGACAATTTGCATACCGTAGGGCGCACTCTTGTTTTTTGTCCATTGGATTTTTTCCGGATCCGCCGTGACAAAATTGCCGTTCATCAATATGGTCATGCCTTCGTTTTCGCCATATGCAACCGGCAGTGCCAGCCCCAGCCCGATTGCCGCCGAGGCGACTAGTCTTCTGATTTGCATCCGCTTCCTCCAGGAAATTTCCAAATTAGATTTGCCCAACTTTCCGGCAGGCATGTTAGCACCAATTTTGACCTGATCGGACATGCGGGCTTGGCTGTGGTCGCCTAGCCTACACTGAGGGCGCGGGTCGTCGAAAATTGCATGGAAGTAGTTGTTTTCTTTGACAGCATCGGGCTGCTAAAGTATTCTTCGCGCCTTTCCAAAGGGCCTTGGCCCGATGGAAATGCGTCGCTGCGGAGAGGTGGATGAGTGGTTTAAGTCACCACCCTGGAAAGGTGGCACAGGGGCAACTCTGTCGCGGGTTCGAATCCCGCCCTCTCCGCCAACATGCCTTGTAACTATTTGATATATATAAACATTTTTTAGCCTGTTTGTTTCTACCCACAACACTACCCACGGAGAAGTTTCGCGCAGGCGACGCATCAAGGGCAGGGCCGTGCGCAGGTGAGTCCTGAAAATGAAAAACCCCGCCACCCTGGATAGGGCAATCCGCATTACCGATGAACTCCGGGCCGCCGGATTCCCCGCCAGTATCGAGGACGTCCTCGCGG
>CAMDKM010000037.1 GCA_945900965.1 Bordetella parapertussis
CCGCATCGGTTCCATCAAGAAGGGCGACGAAGTGATCGGCAACGAAACCCGGGCCAAGGTGGTCAAGAACAAAGTGGCGCCGCCGTTCCGGCAAGCCGAATTCGATATTCTCTATGGCAGCGGCATCTCGCTCGAAGGCGAGCTCATCGAGCTGGGCGTGCTCTACAAGCTGATCGACAAATCCGGTGCGTGGTATAGCTATGGCAAGGACCGCATCGGGCAGGGCAAGGACAATACGCGGGATTTTCTGAAAGACCATCCCGAGATGGCCAAGGAAATCGAAACCAGGATACGCGCCCATGTGGCCGACAAACCGCTGGCCGCGGTGCCAGTAGAGGAATAGGCGTTATCCATGGTTGCGGCGCCTAGCCTGATGGCCAGGGCGCTCCAGGCGCTGGCACGACGCGAACACTCGCGGCTGGAATTACAGGACAAACTGCAGCGGTTCGAGGAAAATCCGGGTGAACTCTCGGCCGTGCTCGACCAACTGGAAAAACGCGGCTGGTTATCGGAGCAGCGTTTTGTGGAGCAACTGACGGGTGTGCGGCGGCGAAAATTCGGCACTGCCCGCATCGTCAGCGAACTGCGCGGCAAGGGCGTGTCGGAGGAGGCGCTGGAAAAGGCGCAAGCCGAATTGGGCGCTGGGGAAATCGAAGCCGCGAGGTCGGTGTGGAAGAAAAAATTCGGTGTGTTGCCCGAAAGCCTCAAGGAAAAAGCCAGGCAGGCGCGGTTTCTGGCGGGGCGCGGGTTTTCCGCCGAGGTGGTGCATGCGGTGCTGAAATTGGCGCGCGAAGATTAAGGGTTGAAGGTCCCCCCTCTCCCCCACACTCTCCCGCGAGGGGAGAGGGAGCAAAAACCCCAGCAGCGGTACCGATAGACGCATAGCGCGGTAAGCTCCCTCTCCCCTCGCGGGAGAGGGGGGAAGTCAGGCAGAGCAAATTTTTTTAGATTTCTTATGCAGCTTATGAACAGCAACCAAATCCGCCAAAAATTTCTCGACTATTTCAAGCGCCAGGGGCATCAGATCATTGCATCGAGCCCGCTGGTGCCTGGCAATGATCCAACCCTGCTATTCACCAATGCCGGCATGGTGCAGTTCAAGGATGTTTTCCTGGGGCAGGACAAACGTCCCTATGCGCGAGCGACCACCTCGCAGCGCTGCGTCCGCGCAGGCGGCAAACACAACGATCTGGAAAACGTCGGTTACACGGCGCGCCACCATACTTTCTTCGAAATGCTGGGCAATTTCAGCTTTGGGGATTATTTCAAGCGCGACGCCATACGCTTCGCCTGGGATCTGCTGACCAAAGAGTACGGTCTTGATCCAAAACGGCTGTGGGTGACCGTGTATCACAGCGACGACGAGGCCTACAACCTCTGGGCAAACGATATCAATGTGCCGGAAGAGCGTATTGCCAGAATCGGCGACAAGCCCGGCGGCGGCAAATTCCAGAGCGATAATTTCTGGCAGATGGGCGAGACCGGCCCGTGCGGGCCATGCACGGAAATTTTCTACGATCACGGGCCGGAAGTCGAAGGTGGCCCGCCGGGTACCCCGGAAGGCGACGGCGATCGTTATATCGAAATCTGGAATCTGGTGTTCATGCAGTTTAACCGCGACGAGTCCGGAACGCTTCATCCCTTGCCCAGGCCCTCGGTGGATACCGGCATGGGTTTGGAGCGAATTGCAGCGGTGTTGCAGGGGGTGCATAGTAATTACGAAATCGATCTGTTCCGGGATCTGATCGGAGCCGCGGCCAGAGTCACCGGCTGCAAGGATCTGGCGTCGAGTTCATTACGCGTGATCGCCGACCATATTCGCGCTTGTTCGTTTCTGGTGACTGACGGGGTGATTCCGGGCAACGAGGGGCGCGGCTATGTGTTGCGGCGGATTATCCGGCGCGCGATCCGTCATGGCTACAAGCTCGGCCAGCAGAAACCGTTTTTTCATCAACTGGTGGCCGATCTTTGCCGGGTGATGGGCGAGGCCTACCCGGAATTGCCGGCGGCGCAGCATCACGTCGCGGGCGTACTAAAGCAGGAAGAAGAACGCTTTGCGGAAACCCTGGAAAACGGCATGAAAGTTCTGGAAGGCGCGCTGCACCGGGAAGACCGCATGCTGGATGGCGAAACCGTATTCCAGCTCTACGATACATTTGGATTTCCGGTTGACCTTACCGCAGATATCGCGCGCGAGCGCGGTGTGATGATCGATCACGCCGGTTTCGAAGCGGCCATGCAGCGGCAGCGCGAACGCGCACGAGCAGCCTCCAAATTCACCATGCAGGCGGGAATGGAATATTCCGGCGCAGCGACGGAGTTTCGGGGTTACGACACCCTGCGCCTGGAAGGCCGTATCGTGGCGCTCTACAGGGAGGGGTCGCCGGTATCCGTTGTCGATACGGACGATGAAGCGGTTGTGGTGCTGGACCGCACGCCTTTTTATGCCGAATCCGGCGGCCAGGTCGGTGATCGAGGCAAGCTTGTTTCCGGCAGCGGTAGTTTTGCGGTCAACGACACGCAGAAGATCCGACCCGAAGTATTCGGCCACAAGGGGCGCCTGGAAACCGGCCGGCTCTCGATCGGCGACATGGTCACCGCGCAGGTCAATGTGTCGACGCGCACGCGCGCGGCCGGCAATCATTCCGCGACCCATCTCATGCATGCGGCTTTGAGACAGGTTTTGGGCCCACATGTCACCCAGAAAGGCTCGCTGGTCGATGACCAGCGCACGCGCTTCGACTTTTCGCACCACGCGCCGCTCACGGCCGATCAGGTTCGCGAAGTCGAGGCACTGGTGAACCGGGAAATTCGCGGCAATAATTCGGTGGAGGCCCGCCATACCAGTTACGACGACGCCATCAAATCCGGCGCCATGGCCTTGTTCGGGGAAAAATACGGCGACGAAGTGCGGGTGATGAGGATGGGGGATTTTTCCACCGAATTATGCGGCGGCACTCATGTACACCGCACCGGCGACATCGGTTTTTTCAAGATCATTGCAGAGTCCGGAGTGGCGGCGGGGATCCGCCGCGTTGAAGCGCTAACAGCCGAAGGGGCGCTCACCTGGGTGCAGGAGCAGGAGGCCAGGATCGCCGAGGCTGCCGAGGCGCTCAAGACGCAGCCGCAAGAGGTTGTGCAGAAAATCACTCAAATGTTCGATTCAGTCAAAGCGCTCGAAAAGGAACTGGCGCGCCTGAAATCTAAATTGGCCAGTTCGCAGAGAGACGATCTGGCCGGGCAGGCCGTGTCGGTCGGAGGCACCAAAGTGCTGGCGGCAAGCCTCGAAAACGCAGATGCTAAATCCTTGCGCGAAGCGCTCGATCAGCTCAAAAACAAGCTCAAGTCGGCCGTGGTCGTGCTGGGCACGATCGAAGGTGGCAAGGTGAGCCTGATTGCCGGGGTGACGCCCGATCTGGTCAACAAGGTGAAAGCCGGTGAACTGGTCAATTTTGTTGCCCAGCAGGTTGGCGGCAAAGGCGGCGGACGGCCGGATATGGCGCAGGCCGGTGGCACAAATCCTGCCACTCTGCCCGACGCGTTGCGTTCGGTGCAGGGATGGGTTGAGCAACGCTTATGACGAGGGCGCATTGCCAGCATATAGACGGGCTGCTCGACTGACCTGGTAGGAAACAAGGGATCGATGAATTCGAAAATCACCCTCAACTTTGAACAACTTCGTTTGCTCGAAGAGCAGGCAAAGAGCGTTTGCCTAACCGGTCAACTTCAGCGCGCTCAGGCGTGTTTTCAAGATCTGGAGCCTGAAGGATAAACCCGTACCAATCGTCGGACGTGAGCGACGATGCCGAGTCGGGCATCGAGGATGGCAGGGCGCTCACTGACCCTGAGGAACTGAAGCGGCATGTGGTGGGAGACGCAAATATGGAGCGCGAGCTTCTGGCGATCTACGTCACGGACACGCAGCGCGATAACGCCCGCTTGAACGCCGCAATAGGGCAGAGAGATTTCCCTGGGATGGCGCAGGTGCTGCTCCGGAAACAGAGGTCGGCGCAGTTCGTTGCCGCGAAATCCGTGGTGCAACCGTGCGAGTGCGCCCAGTAAACGCTGGACGTATTGCGCGAAGTTGATCTGCTCATGAAGTATCTCGCCGCGATCTAGGAGCCCGTCGGACTCAGGCGTTCGAAAGCGAAACGGTGGGAGAGCGAGGATAGATTTTGACGATTTCGACGCGCATATCGGGAATATGCAAGGAGAAAGCGGCGAAATATGGACCGCTCTCCTGCCGTTACAGCCGAATCATCCTAAATCCGACAGGCCCCTGGGTTTGGCGACTGCCAAAATCGCCGGTTGTGGGCAACGGGCAATCGAATCCACTTTGGCGAATTTCCGGAAGTTCCCGGGTGCAACCGGGGGCTGGCAGGCTACAATCCGCGGTTGTTCGAGTTTGTCGAACCGACGTTGATGTTCATGGCCGTTATTCCGATGCCGATCCCGTGCCGATATGCTTGATGCCACCTTGAACAATCAAAACTTTGCGAAGCGCCCGTTCATGGTGCTTGTCGTGGACGACCAGGAGGATATTCGCCTTCTGGTCTCCCATTATCTCGGCGAGTTGGGTGTGCGTGTCGAACAGGCTTCGACCGGGGCTGAGGCCTGCGCGCGATTGGTCGCGGGGGACATCGATCTGGTGATACTCGACATCGGTCTGCCCGACATCAGCGGCTTGCGGGTTTGCGAACGTATCCGGGCAGCGCCCGCCACGGCTCTGTTGCCGGTCATCATGGCGACCGGATTGAATTCGCGCGACGACCGGCTGGCCGGCTTTCGGGCCGGGGCCTCCGATTTTCTGTCCAAACCGATCGATCGCGAGGAATTGCTGGTGCGCTCCCGCACCTTGCTGGATCTTCATGCCACGCGCCAGGCGCTGGAGCAGGCTCGCGCCAGGGAGTTCAAGAAACAGAGCGCGGTTTTGCGTTCGACGCTTAAACGTTACATGTCCCCGGCGGTGGCCGAGATGGTGCTCGCCGGGGGGCGTGTGCCGAGCAAACGCTGTGCGGATGTGGCCGTGCTGTTTGCCGACCTGCGTGGCTTTACGCGCATGTCCGAAATGCTTGATCCGGCCGATCTGGTGAAGTTGTTGAACGAGTTCTTCGAGCGTATGACGTTCATTGTGCACGGGGGCGGGGGCGCCGTGTTCCATTTTGCCGGCGATGCCTTAATGGCCGGTTTTGGCGTGTCGGAGGCGAGGTCCGATGCGGAGGCTGGCGCACTTTACTGCGGCCGGCAGATGATCTCCGCGTGCCAGCCTCTGTTTGTGCGCTGGCCCGTGACGGTGGGTCTGGGCATCGGCATCAACTGCGGAGAAGTGATCGCCGGGGATGTCGGCTCGGCGGACTTTATGACCTATACACTAATCGGCGACACGGTCAATATTGCGGCGCGGTTGACCGCGCGCGCCCGCGCTGGTGAAGTGCTGATGAGCGCGGCGGTGTTGACCGCGGCGCGCAAATCGGGCCAGATTCTGGAGACCAAGGCATTGCCGCCCCTTTTTGTTCGAGGCAAACAACTTCCGGTCGAGGCGCATGGCATCACAGTTGTTGCACGCTCGGCGCAGGCGACACCGAGCGACCGTGCTGATCAGGAAGGCAGGCCGTGACGCAGGCGACGAATAAGACTGTGGATGTACGGAGGGCGGTTAGCGCTGAATTGTCCAACCTGTTCCGTACGGCCAGCGCGATGAAGGAGAATGCCGTGGTCTGTTACGCGGCGGGGATGGACGATGCGGTGACCAAGCCGGTCAGCCTGGTTACACTCGGAAGGAAATTCGCCGCCTGGGGGCCTGGAGGCAGAGTATTGAATATCGAACAACGGAGCTCGAGCGCAGCATGATATCCAAAGAATTCAAACTGGACCTGGAAGCCCTGATTTCCCAGATGGTCAACGGCAAGGGTTATTTGCACTACGGCTATTGGGATAACGGCGTGGCCGACGAAATTACCCTGCGACGCATGGGCGATGCCCAGCAAACTTATTTCGATCAACTGGCGGGGACGATCCCGGCCGGCATCCGAAGTATTCTGGATGTGGGCAGCGGCACCGGCAGCAATGCGCATGGCCTGGTGCAGAAAGGCTATGCGGTCGATTGTGTGTGCCCTTCGCCAAAACTGAATCAGATCGCCCGCCGGAAACTACCGGACAGCTCGCGTATTTTCGAATCGCGGTTCGAGGATCTCGATCTTTCCAACGATTACGACCTGATGATATTTTCGGAGAGTTTTCATTATCTGGACGCAAGCGCGGCTTTGCGCAAAGTTTGCGTCCACGCACGCCGCAACATGATCGTGTTCGATTATTTTCCGCGCACTGACAGCCAGGGCAATGTACGGATTTCGCACGCACAATTTACCAGGCTGATCGGGCAGAACTTTGCCGACAAGCTGCGCATCGTCAGCGACCGGGACGTGACCCGGGAGATTATTCCCACCTTCCGCGTGCTGGATGAATTCAAGGATAACTTTGCGCGGCCCTTTGTCGAGCGTGCCATCGCCGATTTCCGTCTGAGCCACCCGTTTTATTCCTTTCTGCTGGGCTGGCCGTTGCGCAAGCTTCTTGCGAAGGTTGGTAAAAAAAGCGATCGCGCCCAGGCATTTCTCAATGCCTACGAGTATCGTCTGATCCTGCTGTCCCGGATATGACCGACGGTCAGGAAATATGAAAACAGGGCGATTGCCTGGTTCATGACCGGAGCGAGGAAACGGAATTGATGGATAAGTCCTTGAAACAGCCGGCGGTGCTGATCGTCGACGACGACCCGGTGCAATGCAAGCTGCTGGCCGATTTACTGGGACGGTTTGACGTTGGCCAGGTGCATCAGGCGGAGTCGGGCAGGGCCGCCATGGCGATGCTTGCGCAAGGCCTCGTCCGGGTGGATGTGATCGTCTGCGATCTGGATATGCCTGAAATGGATGGCATGCTTCTATTGCGACGGATCGCCGAGGTGGGCTTATCACCGTCGATCATCATTTCCAGTGCCAGCGACCAGAACATTGTTCGCAGTGTCGAAAGTATAGCCCAGGCACGTGGGTTTGCCGTTCTGGGCTCTCTGCGAAAACCTCCGACCGCTGGGCTGTTGGGCAAGTTGCTCGCGAAGCATCGCGAGCTTGCGGGAAAGGTCGACCAGAAACTGGCGAGAGTGTTCGATGCTACCGAAGTAAGCTGGGCGTTGGAGCAAGGCGAATTCGAGGCCTATTTTCAGCCGAAGGTGGATCTTGCGAGCGGGCGAGTCCGTGGTGCCGAGGCGCTAGTTCGATGGCGCCATCCGACGCTGGGGGTACTGGCGCCCGAATCGTTTCTTGGCCATATCGTGGACTGTGGCGGCATGCCGAAAATGACCTGGTTGATGATCGAAGGCGCGGCGCATTGGTGTGGAAAGTGGCACAAACTTGGCATGGATATGAACGTCAGTGTCAATCTGTCGCTGACCGCACTCGATGACCCGCGATTGGCGTTGCAGATTGTGGATCTGTTGCGTGACAACCAGCTGCCTTCGAAAAGCATGGTATTCGAAGTCACCGAGACCAGCGCAATGAAGGACGTGGCTGGATGTCTGGAAACTTTGTCGCGGCTGAAGATGCACGGCTTTGGCCTGTCGCTCGATGATTTCGGGACCGGTTTTTCCACGCTTCAACAACTCGCGCGCATTCCCTTCAGCGAGTTGAAACTCGATCGTTCCTTCGTCAACGGGGCAACACAGCAGCCCCATCTGCGCGCGGTTATTGTGTCTACGGTGGGCATGGCGAAAAATCTCGGGCTGGAAGTGGTGGCGGAGGGGGTCGAAACGATCGAAGACTGGCGGTTTCTGCGTGAGGTGGGCGTTGACATGGCGCAAGGTTTTCTCGTCTCCAAACCTATCAGAGGCGAAGTATTCGATTTGTGGGTGAAAAACTGGCCGGGACTGGCGTGAGCGCGGCCGGCTTGTCCGGCCTAGGGAGCTAGAGGCTAGGGGCTAGGGGTGGAGCGCCGCAGGGGCAGCGCGTTTATCCTTTTGCCCTTCACACTTCACCGTTCACCCTTCACACATTCACTAAAACGGCAGCTTCGCATGCGGCACTGCTTCGGTCAGGACGCGACGGAAATCCTGTTGTATGCGTTGCAGGGCGGCGGTGCTGTCCGCCTCGAAGCGGAGCACGATCACCGGAGTGGTGTTGGAAGAGCGCGCCAGACCGAAGCCGTCGGCATATTCCACCCTCAAGCCGTCGATATCGATAATTTCGCGTGCATCGGGAAAGCGCGCATTTTTGCGCAGCTTGTCGATCACCGCGTAATTTTCGCCTTCGGCGAGTTTGATCTGCAACTCGGGCGTGTTGATTGAGTCGGGCAGCCCGGCAAAGGCCGTCTCGATATCGGGAAGGCCGCTCAGAATTTCCAGCAGGCGCGCGCCCGCATATGTGCCATCGTCGAAACCGTACCAGCGTTCCTTGAAAAATACATGGCCGCTCATTTCTCCCGCAAGGGCGGCCCCGGTTTCTTTCATCCTGGCCTTGATCAGGGAATGGCCGGTTTTCCACATCGAGGCTTTGCCCCCATGTTGACGGATCCAGGGCGCCAGATTGCGGGTGCATTTCACGTCATAGAGAATCTCGGCGCCGGGATTGCGCGATAACACATCAGCCGCGAACAGCATTAGTTGCCGGTCGGGAAAAATAATTTTTCCATCCCTGGTTACCACGCCCAGCCGGTCGCCGTCGCCGTCGAAGGCCAGGCCGATTTCCGCGTGGCCATTTTTGAGTGCGGCGATCAGGTCGCGCAGATTTTCCGGATGAGAGGGGTCGGGATGATGGTTGGGAAAGTTGCCATCGACCTCGCAGAACAATTCCTCGACCTCGCATCCCAGGCGGCGGTATAACTCCGGCGCGAATGCGCCGGGCACACCGTTGCCGCAATCGACCGCAATGCGCATCTTGCGTTTGAGCCGCACGTCGCCGACGATGCGACCAAGATAGGCTTCGCGCACATCCGCCTGCCGCAAGGCGCCGGTCCCCGCCGTCAAGCTGCCGGACTGGAGCCGGCGCCGCAGTGCCTGGATATCTTCTCCCGACAGGGTTTGGCCTGCCACCACCATCTTGAGCCCGTTGTATTCCGGCGGGTTGTGGCTGCCTGTGACCATGACGCCGCTGCCGGTATTCAGGTGATGGGTCGCGAAATAAAGCATCGGCGTGGTCACGCTGCCGATGTCGATGACATTCGCGCCGCTTTTCAGCAGGCCTCGAGCCAAGGCGGCGGACAACGCCGGCCCCGACAGGCGCCCATCGCGTCCGATGCAGACCGTTTGCGTGCCGCGCAATTGTGCTTCCGAACCGATTGCCTGTCCGATGGCCTCGACGGTTTCGACGGTGAGGGTCTTATCGACGATGCCGCGAATATCGTAGGCTTTGAAGATTTCGGCGGCGGGAGTAGTAGGCATATTGTTGGTGATAAGCAATTAGTGGAAAAATAGTGATCAAAGCGCCCGCGAGCTTACCAAAGGTTCATGACATCCGTCGTGCGGCGGATGCATGCCGGGCAAAAAAATCCAGCACGCGCCGGGGCATCCAATCGAGATTACCCGGGAAGGGGCCGCTGACGAAGCCGCCGTGTCCCCCGCCGTCCGGAAAATCGCATTCGATGGATGGCGGGCAGGTGGCGGGTTCGGGAAGAAATTCGCCTGGCAGGAAGGGATCGTTGCGTGCGTGCAGCAATAACGTGGGCAGTTCGATTTCCCCCAGCTCGGGCTTGGCGGCTGCGCGGGTCCAATAGTCATCGGTATCGCGAAAGCCGTGTAACGGTGCGGTCACCAGATTGTCGAATTCTCTCAAGGTATCGGCACGCAACACCGCTTGCCTATCGTAGAGGCCGGGATAACGGGAGAGTTTTTCCAGGCTTTTAATTTTGAGGCTATGCAGAAACATTCTGCCGTACCAGTAGTTGATGCCGTGGCCAAGCCGGTCGCCCGCCCGGCCCAGATCCACCGGGGCCGAAATGGCGGCGGCAGCGTCGATAACGGTCGCCACGTCCAGCCGATCCCGAGCCAGCCATTTGAGCAGGGCGTTGCCGCCCAAGGAAATACCCGCGGCAAAAATCGGCGCCTCGGGATGATCGTCGCGAAAACGGCGAAGAATCCAGCCGATTTCCTCGGCATCCCCCGAATGGTAGGCGCGCGGCAAGCGGTTCGGCTCTCCTCCGCAGCCTCGGAAATGGGCTACCACACCACGCCAATTTCTCTGCACTACGGCGCGCATCAGCGCGATGGCGTGATGGCTGCGCGAACTGCCTTCGAGTCCATGAAACAGAATCACAAGAGGGCGGTCGCGGCGCTCGCAACCGACCCAATCGAGATCGATAAAATCGCCATCCGGGGTGTCGATGCGCGTGCGCCGGTAGGTGGGCGGACGCCACTTGAGGAAAAAAAATGGATAGATGGTTTGCAGGTGCGCGCCCGGCAGCCACCAGGGCGCACGGTACGCGGACATCAATGCAGAACCGAAGGTGGCGTTTCCCTCGATCGCGGCTGCATCGCCAGTGGCGAGCCGTGATGCACCTGCATGCGCCAACCGCGATTGGTGAGCAGATAAATATTGGTGGCCATTACCACCCCGACGGGGCCGGCCTCACCGGTGACCGTGACATGTTCGTAAACGCTGTGAATCGACATGATGCGCCCGGCAATGATGCGGCTTTCGGCGATGCGGAATTGCAATCGGGACCCCTGGGCAAAAATCTGCCGCCAGGACTCGCGCACTTCGACCACCCCCGCATGACGATCGCCGCCGGGGTGAACGCAGAGAATGTCGTCTTCTTCCGCCCATACTGCCATCATCTGGGCCAGGTCGGCGTGTTCGAAGGCCTTGTAGAAGGCGGCTTCGGCATCCTGGGAAGTGGCGTAGACGGTTGCAATCACGACAGGGATAGGCGCTTCATTTCTTCGAACACGCGGGTTGGCACGAGCTTCATCATACAGTCGAAATGTTTAAGCGGGCAGACCCGCTCGAAGCAGGGGCTGCAAGCCAGGTCCAGTTTCATAATGCGGGCACGACTGGACAGCGGCGGAGTGAAGGAAGGCGAACTGGATCCATAGATCGCGATCAACGGCCGGTCAACCGCGGCGGCAAGGTGCATCAATCCGGAATCGTTCGCCACCACCGTAGCGGCGGTGGAAAGCAGCACGGCCGCATCGTCGAGCGAAGTTTTGCCGCACAAGTTAAGCGCCGCTCCGTCACTGGCATGTTCAATGGCCTCGCCGAGTGCGGTTTCTTTCGCCGAACCAATTATCCAGACGGCATTGCCTTCGGCGGCGAGCATGGTTGCAAGCTCGGCAAAATATTCCTTCGGCCAACGTTTGGCCGGCCCGTATTCCGCGCCGGGGCATAAACAAACCGAGGGGCGGGTGGCATCGATCTGGAGCCGGGAAATCAGCGCAGCGCGCTCCGATTCGGCCACTTGCAGGCGCGGAGAGGGCAGGAATTGTCTGGGCGCCGCGTCGGGCGCATCGGCAAGGTGGGCAAAGCGCTCCACCATCAGGGGAAATTTTTCCTTGTCCAGGGCGCGCGAATCGGTCAGCAGCCCATAACGCAATTCGCCGACAAAACCGATCCGCCGGGGGATGCCGGCAAACCACGGCACCAGCGCGGACTTGAAGGAATTGGGCAATACGTAAGCCTGGTCATAACCCTGGTTCTTTAGCTCCCGTCCCAAGCGGAACCGCCTGCCCAGTGCCAGATGGCCATGGGAAAACGGATTTTCCAGGGTTGCCGCCACTTCCGGCATACGGCGATAAATTGGCAGAACCCAGGCGGGCGCCAGGACGTCGATGCTGGCATCGGGATCTTGACGCTTGAGCAACGCCAGCAGCGGCTGGGACAGGATTGCGTCGCCGATCCAGGATGGAGCGACGACAAGGATTTTCGTCATTTATTTGACGTAAGCCTTCGACGCAAAGACGCAAAGGCGCAAAGAAAATCGTGGAGACCAGAGTGAAATCATTTTTCTCGCGAGACCAGCGAACAGCCGGACTGGGCAACTCTCAGGCGAGCTTTTCCGTAACCCTTTTGATCGGACCGCCTTCGAGATTTCTTTGAGCCTTTGCGTCAAAGAATTTAATGGCCCGTCTTTGCCGCGCCCTGAAGAATGTAGCGCGTGCCGCAGTAGGGGCAGAGGGCATCGCCGCCTTCGCCGAGCGGCAGAAATACCCTGGGGTGAGCATCCCATAGCGGCTGGGAAGGCAGCGGACAGTGCAGCGGCAAATCCGCGCCGCTGATTTGCACCTGCCGCTGCTTTCGCCGGTTCGTATCGTTTTCCAATTTCGCCCTTGCCTCAGACGTAATGCAGCCAATGGCGATACTTTTCGGAGCGCCCGTTGACCACGTCGAAAAACATGGCCTGCAGTTTTTCGGTCAGCGGGCCGCGTTTCCCGGCGCCCACCATGCGGCCATCGACTTCGCGTATTGGCGTGACTTCCGCGGCGGTACCGGTAAAAAACACTTCGTCCGCGATATAAAGATCGTCCCGGGTGATGCGTTTGGCCTGCACCGTGTAGCCCAGATCGGCGGCCAACTGGATTACCGATTCACGCGTAATCCCGATCAGCGAGGAATTGAGTTCGGGTTCGAATATCTTGTTGTTTTTGATCATGAACAGGTTTTCGCCGGCACCTTCGGCAACAAAGCCGTCCACGTCCAGAAGCAAACCCTCATCGTAGCCGTGATCGATGGCTTCCATGTTGGCGAGTATCGAGTTGGCGTAGGTGCCGGAATATTTTGCCCGGCACATCGATACATTGACGTGGTGGCGGGCGACCGACGCGGTTTTCACCCGGATGCCTTTTTCCAGGCCGTCCGCGCCGAGGTAGGCGCCCCAGGGCCAGGCTGCGATGGAGACATGCACGCTGGCGCCCTTGGGAGATACCCCCATTTTCTCCGAGCCGTAAAAAGCGATCGGCCGCACATAGCAGGATTCCAGCTTGTTCTCCCGAACGACTTGTTTTTGCGCCTGCATGAGCGTGTCGAAGTCGTGCGGAATCTTCATCATGTAGATGTGCGCGGAATCGAACAGTCGCCGGGTGTGTTCCTGCAAACGAAATATGGCGGTGCCCTTGGCGGTCTTGTAGGCGCGCAGCCCTTCGAAGACAGCCAAACCGTAGTGAAGCGAATGCGTAAGTACGTGTGTGGTCGCCTCGCGCCACGGCACAAGCTTGCCGTCATACCAGATCCATCCATCGCGATCGGCCATCGACATGTCGCCAACTCCCTTGGAAAAAGACGAGATTCTAGCGCAGACCGGGTGCCGGCGCGAAAATCGCGTCCGGGGTGAGTGCGATGTCGGACGCGAAATACCCTGCTTGCCCGCCGCGGCCTAATTGTCTTACCCTGTGCACCTCGCACAGTTGTGCCCCGATCCAATTCCTCAAGGCCAACAATTACCCATGAAGGAACCTGTTCACCCCATCCGAATCCCCGGCCGGGCGTGGCTGTCCCGCATGGGCGCCGCGGCTGTCAATACCGAAGACTCGGAAGAATTACGCTTGCGCAAGTCGCTGCTGATGTTTGCCAGCGGACTGATGAATGTCGCAGCGGTGATCTGGCTGCTGATTTACTGGCGGCTTGGGCTTGATATGCCGACCTCGATCCCTCTGGCGTACCAGACCGCCTCCGTTATTGTCCTCGCGATTTATCTGCGCACCCGAAATTTCGACTTTTTCCGGGTTGCGCAGTTGTCGCTGTTTCTTTTCTTCCCGTTTGCCATCCAGTGGTCGGTCGGCAGTTTTGTCAGTTCGTCCGGTATCGCGCTGCTGGCACTGCTGGCGCCGATTGGAGCCATGGTGTGTTTCGGGCCGCGGCAGTCGATTCCGTGGTTTGTTGCCTATGTCGTCATGACGATCATGTCGGGAATATTCGATTTTTATCTTTCCACCGGGTCCGAAGCAGGTATTCCGATGCGGACCATCGCAGTCTTTTTTGTGCTGAACTTCACCATCATTTCCACCATGGTGTACTTGCTCCTGCGTTTTTTCATGCAGGAACGGGAGCGGTTTCAGGCCAGACTGGACGCCCAGCACCGGCTGGTCGAGATTGAGCGCGGAAAATCCGAGCGCCTGCTGCTCAACATTTTGCCGGGCCATGTCGCGCAGCGGCTCAAGGAGCAGCCCGGCAATCTCGCCGATGGCTTTGCGGATGTCACGGTTATGTTTGCCGATCTTGTCGGGTTCACGCGAATGTCACAGGTGTTGACGCCCGCTCAGGTGGTGGAAATGCTTGACGAAGTTTTCACGCTCTTCGACAAACTTGCCGAAAAGCATCGACTCGACAAAATCAAGACCATCGGAGACGCCTACATGGTAGTAGGCGGGCTGACCCGGAATGACAAACAGGATCACGTTGTCAGTATCGCCGACATGGCACTGGAGATGCTCAATCTGACCCGCGGCGATTCGCCGCTCTGGCGAATGGGCTTGAATCTTCACATTGGCATCGCGACCGGTCCGGCGGTGGCAGGTGTGATAGGCACAACCCGTTTCATCTATGACGTATGGGGCGATACGGTAAACATGGCAAGTCGATTGACATCGGAGGCAGTGTCGGGGGTCATCCTGGTTGACACGGCCACACGGGAGCGGCTGGGCATGCGTTTTGTCTTCGAGCCGCCGCAGGATATGGAGATCAAGGGCAAGGGGATTCGAACGGTCTTTCGTCTTACCGAAAGCCCCCCTTTTTCCTAAAGGCCGCCGAACACGAATTCCCAGAGCCGAAGCACGGCGGCAATGTGGTCTTCGACCCCCGAACGATTTACCCGGGCAAATTTCTCCGATTCCAGACGCAGGACATGTTGCAGACGGCGATATTGCCGGTAGGCATCCTGGGCGCGGCCGGCCAGGTCGACAGGGATCAGCGACAATTCCACCGAGGTTTTCAGCAGGGCAAGATTGCCGAGATTGCGGGTCAGCGCAACGTGCCGATGGGCGTAGGCAAGAACCAGATATTGGACGATGAATTCAACATCGACAATTCCGCCGCGATCATGTTTCAGATCGAAGGCGTCGCTACGATTGGGGTGCGCTGCGCGCATTTTGTCCCGCATCTCCAGCACGGCTTTTCGCAGAACCTGCAGGTCGCGAGGCTGACGCAATACCTCGATTCGGATATCTTCAAACAGTGCGCCAACCGTGGCATCGCCGGCCACGAATCGGGCCCGGGTGAGCGCCTGATGTTCCCAGGCCCACGCATCGTGCTGCTGATACTGCTCAAATGCGTCGATGGAACTGACCAGCAATCCGGCCGCACCGTTGGGGCGCAGCCGCAAGTCGGTTTCGTACAAGACGCCGGCCGATGTGGTGCTGCTTAGCCAGGTATTGATGCGCTGGCACAGCCGCGCATAGTTCTCGCCCGCCTGGGGATGAGAATCCCGATAAAGAAAAATGATGTCCAGGTCCGATGCATAACCCAGTTCCTTGCCGCCGAGTTTTCCGTAACCAATGATGGCAAACTGCGGCAGGTCGAGATGACGCTGCCGCGTTCCGGCCCAAACCAGGCGCACTACCTCCTCCAGCAAGACACTGGCCAGGTCGCTCAGATGGTCGGAGAGCGTTTCCAGCGCCAATTGTCCTGCCAGATCTGCCATCAACAGCCGCAAGGTCTGGGTTTGTTTGAAATGGCGCAGCAGGTCCATCTGCCGTTCGGTGTTATCGGCGTTGCCTTCCAGTGCCTCGCGCAATTCGCGCTTGAGCGTTGGCCAGTCCGGCGCTGTGGTCGCGTCTGGCAAAATGAGTTCGTCTAGCAATATCGGGTGCTGGGCGAGGTACGCGGCGGCCCAGGGACTGGCCGCCGTCAGGCGGACGAGGCTGCCCAGCGCGCTGGGGTATTCCGACAGGAGCGAAAGATAGGATTCGCGCCGGCCGATCGCTTCGATAACTGACAGGGTTCGTTCGAATCCTGCGTCCGGGTTCGCCAAGGCTCCGATCGATTCCAGCAGCCGCGGTAACAACCGATCGAGAAGCAATTGGCCCGAGGCCGACATGCGGCGGTAGCCACCGCCACGAAAACTTTTCAGCAGCGAGGAGATTTTGCCGGTATCGGCGATGCCCAGTGCCGCGAGGCACCTGGCGGCTTCGGCACTGGCAAGACGGGCTTCCCAGAGCGGCAGGTACGGGCGAGAACCGACCTCTTCATGGTAATCCACAAACATGGCGGAGAAGTGTGCGGAGACCCTGTCCCGGTGCAAGCTCAGATCGGGAGCAAGCGACGCGTAATCCGCATAGCCCATCATTTCCGCGACGAGATTTCGGTCGGCCGGTTCGCGCGGCAAGGTTTGAGTCTGCTGATCGTCCAGATATTGCAGCCGATGCTCGAGATTGCGCAGAAAAACGTAAGCGGTACGCAATTCCGCCACGGTGGCAGGAGGAAGAAGGTTTTTGTCCTCGAGCACGGCGAGCGCGGAAAGTGTGCCGTGGGCGCGCAGCACCTTGTCGTTGCCGCCGCGCATGATCTGAAAAACCTGAGTCAGAAACTCGATCTCGCGGATTCCGCCGGCACCCAGCTTGATGTTCTCGGCGCTTTGGCTCCGGTTGACCTCCTGGCGGATTTGCGCGTGCAGCGCGCGCAAACTGGAGATGGCGTTGAAATCCAGGTGCCGCCGGTAGACGAAGGGATCCACGATGGCCTGCAATTCGGCGCTGCGCTCGCCGGCGATCAGGCGGCCCTTGACCCAGGCATAACGCTCCCACTCGCGGCCCTGGCTGACCAGATAGTTTTCCAGCATGTCGAAATTGAAGGTCAACGGCCCCCCTTCGCCGTAAGGCCGAAGACGGGTATCGACCCGGAATACGAAGCCCAGCGACGTGACTTCGGACAGGGCGGCGATCAGTTTGCGCGCCAGGCGGTTAAAAAATTCGTCATTGGCAATGTGTCGCGGCCCGTCGGTTTCGCCTGCTTCGGGATAAAGAAAAATCAAATCGATGTCGGAGGAAACATTCAGCTCTTCGCCACCCAGCTTGCCCATTGCCACGACATGCAGATGTTGAACCTGCCCACTTGCCGCGCCGATCGGAAAGCCGTAGTCGACGCTTAGTCCGCTTGTGCAATGGGCGATTGCACACAGCAGAGTTTCCTCCGCCAATGCGGAGGCCGTGGCCATCACTTCCGCAAGCTCGCAGCGCCGATCCAGATCGCGGGCAATGAGGCGCAACATTACTGTGCGGCGAAGCTGGCGTAGCCGCTGTTTGAGCGCCGCTTCGTCGGCGATTGGAACTGCCAGGTAGCTGCGCATTTCGGGGCGACGGAAGGGCTCGTCCACCCTTACATCCGCGGGCGATGGCGCATCGGCGTTGAGCAATTGGCGGGCGTATCGCGACAGGCGCGCGGCCCGCTCCAGGGTCTGGAGGGATCGAGTGTCCTCGGTTATGGAATTTGGCATGGTGCGATGGTTTAGAATGATCGACAAAATCTCAGCCTGGAATTCATTTTTTGCAGCGGACCCGAGTCGTGCGGAACCGAATCGCGCCAGCAGCGTCAACTGTGGTGTGGGGCATCGGCGATCGGATGTTCGCTCCATAGTTGATCCGCTGCGCCTGCGCGAAGCAGCCTGAACGGCAGCCACTGGCCGCAAATCTTAACCCACCGAAGCTAACGTGCCACAAAAGAATCGTCCCCGGTCGCTGAGTCGTCAAATGCTGCGAGCCTCTCGAATGGCAACCTATTCGGTGCTGGCAGTCGGGCTCTTACTGGTTGCCGGATTTTTGGGTGTTCGTTATCTTCTGATTCCGAACATTGATCAGTACCGCGACACCGTTGCCGCCGCGCTCAGCAAGGCGGCAGGTCAGACCATCACCCTGGGAGGGATCTCCGGAAGCTGGTCCGGCTATCAGCCTGAATTTCAGTTTCGCAATGTTCGCGTTGATGACAGTCAAGGGCAGCCGGCACTGTTGCTCGACAGGGTCGATGTCAAGCTCTCGGAACTGGCGCTGCTTTCAGGGAAATTAAAATTCGAGCAGTTGGTCGTCGAAAAGCCGCAGCTGCATGTGCGCAGGGACACAGGTGGCACCCTTTGGGTGGCGGGCGTACCGATCAGGCCGGCGGAAGGTGGCTTTACGAGTTGGTTGCTGCAACAAGGCGAGACACAGATTCGCGGCGCGCGGATCGTCTGGCACGACGAGCTGCGTGGTGCGCCCGAATTGGTATTGGAGCAGGTTGAATTCCGGCTCGAAAACGCGGCAAATTCGCATCGCTTCCAGTTGACTGGATTGCCTCCCCAGGAATTGGCGGCACGGCTTGAGCTGCGTGGAGAGTTTTCCTCACGCGAGCTGCGGCTTGGCGCGGGCCGGTTCGATGTCGAGGTCGATTACGTCGATATTTCCCAGGCTGTAATCTGGATCGGCCTGCCGATCGAAGTCAGCCGTGGGTTGGGGTCGCTGCGAGTTTCCACCCAGTTGTCCGGTTCTCGAATTGTCTCGGCAGTGGCCGACGTGCAACTCGTCAACGTGGTGGTACAGATGGCGGCAACACGGCCGGCGCTCGAATTAGCCAAACTTCAAGGACGGCTGGGCTGGCGGGAAGAACCGGAGGTCATGGAACTGTCCGGTCAGGGGCTGGAATTCGAGCTGGTGTCGGGCGCCCGCATGTCGCCGATTAGTTTCTCCTATACCTATCCACGAGGCGAAACCGCGTCGCGACGGCACTGGCTTGAGTTGGGCAATATCGACCTGGCGCCGATGATGGCCCTGGCCGGATATTTTGCCTTGGACGAGGGGCTGCGCGACCGGCTCGCACGACTGGCGCCCTCCGGCATGCTGGAACAGGCCCGCGTCTCCTGGGAGGGGAGCAACGGGGCCCGTCAGCTTCAGACGGCCCAGGGGCGTTTTAGCGCCCTGGCGCTGCGGCCAGACGGAGTTTTTCCGGGAATCCAGGGGCTCAAGGGCGAATTCAATGCCGACCGCCAGGCGGGAAAGGTGTCGCTCAATTCCGGCCGCGGGCAACTTGAGTTGCCTCGAGTTTTTGCGGGGCCGCTGCCGCTCGATTCACTCGTCGCCGAAGCAAATTGGTCCATTGAAGGGGATTTGTTGCAGGTGAATATCGGCAAAGTCGCGTTCGCCAATGCCCATTTGGCAGGCCATCTTTCGGGGACCTACTCGACGGCTCCGGCGCCGCGCGGCACCATCGACTTGAAGGCCAGGCTGGAGCGGGCCGATGCGCGCGAGGTGTGGCGGTATTTCCCGACGTTTCTTTCCAAGACCCATGCGTGGCTGAAGCGGGCGATCGTCGCCGGGCATTCGCGCGACGTGCGATTGCAACTCAAGGGCCCCCTCGGGGAGTTTCCGTTTGCCGACGAGCGCAGCGGACTGTTTGAAGTGGCGGTTCGAGCCGAAGGTGTGTCGATCGATTATGTTGCCGGTTGGCCGCCCCTGACCGCCGGCAGCGGCGAGTTGATTTTTCGCGGCGATCGCATGCAATTGCTGCCGAGCAAAGGGGCCCTTCTGGGCGTGCGTTTTTCCGGAATCGAAGCGAGCATTGCGGGGCTGGGTAAGCACGATGAGCATCTGCTGTTGAAAGGCCGCGGCAAGGGACCCTCCGCCGATATTTTGCGCTACCTTTCCGTCACGCCAATAGCGAAGCGCACGGGCGCGCCGACGGAAACCGTGACCGCCATCGGCGAGGCGACGCTCGATCTGCAGCTCGATCTGCCCTTGCATCGGCTGGAGGAGTCCACCATTGCCGGCGCGCTGGATGTTCAGGACAACCAGGTCACCCTCGATCCGAGGCTGCCGGCATTGGAAGGATTCGCGGCACGAATGGCCTTTACGCACAAGAGTTTCGATCTGAAAGACGGCAAGGCCAGCCTGCTCGGCGAGCCGGTGAGCTTCGACGCCAGGAATCTGGACAGGGACACCGTCGTGGCAAATGTGACGGGCCGCGCGAATATGGATTCGCTTCGAAGGTATTTCAATCTGCCCCAGCTTACGCGAGTGGTGGGTCAGACCGATTGGCGCGCAAAATTGCGAATCCGCAACCAGTCCGCGACCCTGAAACTGGACTCCTCATTGCAGGGTGTGGAATCGAGATTGCCTGCGCCATTTTTCAAGGAAGCCGGCACTTCTTTGCCGCTGAGTCTGGAGTGGAACGAGCGTCCGAGCCAAAAAAGCCGGATATTGCTGCGGCTGGGGCCGCTTGCCGCGGCCCAAATTTGGCTCGATGGCGAGCAAAATTCTCGACGGGCGACGCTGGCGCTTGGGCAAGAGGCGCTCGGCAATCTTTCGGCGCCGGACACCGAAGGGATATGGATCAAAGGTCGCCTCGAAGAATTCGATATCGACACCTGGCGCAACCTGTTGGTGGAAGGTGGCGCCGCCGAGGGCTGGGTGCTGAGCCGGGTCAATCTGGCGATTGAAAATGTCGATGTCGTTCGCCGGCGGTTTCACAACGTAAGAATCGACGCAATTCGCAAGGCGGCAATCTGGCAGACCACTCTTGCAGGCCCGGACGTCGCGGGCAACGTCAATTGGGAGACGGGCGATCGCCCCAAGGTGACTGCCCTGTTAACCCGGCTGCAGTTGCCACGGCCGACCAGCGAAGTGCGGCTCGGCAGTCTGGCACAAGTACCCAATAACGATCGGCTTCCTGCCGTGGATCTGAGTGTTGAGGATTTTGTGTTCGAGGGTCGGGTCCTTGGACGTTTGACCATATTGGCCGAACGCGAGGTGGCGGGTTGGAAACTTACTCGGCTTGAAATTCTCAATCCGGACAGCAAGCTGGTTCTCGACGGCAATTGGCTGCTTGGCGAAAAATCCCGCACCGAAATCAGGGCACGCCTCAACGTGTCCAACCTGGGAAGTTTTCTGGGCCGCATAGGGTGGCCGGATGCCGTTCGCGGCGGCGAGGTCACCGTCGAAGGGCCAATCAGTTGGTCAGGTAGTCCCACGCATCTGGATATTCCATCGCTTTCGGGCCAGATTCGTCTGGATGCGAAAAAAGGTCGATTTGAGCAGATTGATCCGGGGTTCGCGAAGTTGCTGGGCATTCTCAGCCTGCAAGCCCTTCCCCGCAGGATTACCCTCGATTTCCGAGACATTTTCAGCAAGGGCTATTCGTTCGATTCGATCGGCGCGAACGTCAATTTTGTCCAAGGCGTTGCGAGCACAGAGAATTTTGAAATGGACGGCCCGGCGGCCAAGGCGTTGATGAGGGGGCAGGTAAACCTGGCCGCCGAAACGCAGAATCTCAATGTCAGGATCACACCGGCATTGTCCGACAGCGTTTCGATCGCCAGCGCCATCGTGAATCCATTGGTGGGCCTTGCGGCTCTGATCACACAAAAGGCCTTGAAAGACCCTCTGGGCCGCCTGGCGACATTCGAGTATGGAATCAGCGGCACCTGGTCCGAGCCGGTTGTCGAGCGCGTCAACTCGGCGGCGGCCGACAAGCCCGCTCGCGGCCGCTGAGAATTTCGCCGCGACGAGGTTACAATTCGGCATCGCAGTTTTTTCTCATTGCAGGCATGGCCTCTCATTCCAATCATTCCAAATCAAGTTTCGGGCGTGCACGGCGGCGACTCAGCAGTGGCCCGCGAGTCAGCGGGCAGGTCCCCGGCAGTTTTCGCGTTGCCGGCGTGCAGATGGCCTCCGGGCCCAGCGTTGCGGCAAATTTGAACGAAGCCGGACGGCTGGTCGAAATGGCCGCTGCGGAAGGCGCCAAGCTGGTAGCGCTGCCTGAATATTTCGCCATCATGGGCATGCGCCCGACCGACAAGGTCAAAGCGGGCGAGAAGGAAGGCGAGGGGCCGATCCAGGCATTCTTGTCTGACACCGCGAGACGCTTGAAAATCTGGCTGGTGGCCGGAGCGGTTCCCATGGCGGCCGTGGAAGGCAAGATCTATAACTCCTGCCAGGTATTCGACGACAACGGCAAGCTGGTGGCCCGCTACGACAAGATCCATCTGTTCAGCCTGGCGCTGGGCAAGGAAAAATTCGCCGAGGAAGGCACCATCGAGCCGGGAAAACAGGTCAAGGTGGTGGATTCTCCTTTCGGCAGACTGGGGCTGTCGGTCTGTTATGACCTGCGCTTCCCGGAGTTGTATCGGGCCATGAAAGACGTCGATATCATCCTCGTGCCTTCGGCCTTTACCGAAACGACCGGGCGGGCGCATTGGGAAGCCCTGGTGCGTGCCCGCGCCATTGAAAATCTCGCCTACGTGCTGGCGCCGGCGCAGGGGGGTTATCATCTGAGCGGACGTGAAACCCATGGCGATTCCATGATTGTCGATCCCTGGGGCACGGTACTCGACCGCCTGCCTCGCGGCTCAGGCATTGTCAGCGCCTGGGTCAACCCCGCGTATCAGGCCAGCCTGCGCAAGAGCCTGCCGGCGCTGAGCCATAGGGCGATACATAAAATATGAGGGACTAGGGACTCGGGGCTAGGATCGAAGGGCAAGGATCGAGGGGTGGAGCGCCGCGGGGCAGCGCGATTTTCTTTCACCCTTTACTCATTCACCGTTCACCGATCACCGATCACCGATCACCATTCACTGTTCACCCAAACAACATGCCCAACGACCCCATGACCACTCACGACATCTGCTTCGCGACCGCCGAGCGGACTTTGCTTGCGCCCAACAACCTGGATACCGGCGCATTGCTGCGGGTAGTTGGGCAGGTGATGGCGCGTGGGGTGGACTATGCGGACCTGTATTTCCAGTATTCGCGTTCGGAAGGCTGGAGCCTGGAAGAGGGGATCGTAAAAACCGGCAGCTTCAATATCGATCAAGGGGTAGGCGTCAGGGCGGTGTGCGGCGAAAAAACCGCGTTTGCCTATTCCGATGACATCAGTCTGCCAGCGCTCGATGCGGCCGCGAAATCGACTCATGCGATCGGGCGCCAGGGACAGTCCGGAAGCGCCCGGGCGGCGCAACGTGTGGTCGGGCGCGAGTTGTATCTGGGACAGGACCCGCTGGCCAGTGTGCCCGACACCGCCAAGGTGCGGATGCTGGAGCAATTGGAGGGCATGGCGCGAGCGATGGATTCGCGTGTCAGCCAGGTCATGGCCTCACTGGCGGGCGAATTCGAAGTGATACTGGTGGTGCGTTCGGATGGTGTGATTGCCGCGGATGTTCGACCGCTCACCCGGGTATCCCTGCACGTTATTGTGGAGGACGGAGGTCGCCGGGAGCAGGGCAGCGCCGGCGGCGGGGGGCGTTTCGATTACGGGTATTTCACCGAAGCTGTCCTGAAGGACTACGCGGCCAGGGCGGTTCACCAGGCGGTGGTCAATCTGGACGCACGGGCCGCGCCGGCCGGCAGCATGACGGTGGTCCTGGGCCCGGGATGGCCGGGCATTTTGCTGCACGAGGCGATCGGACACGGCCTGGAAGGCGACTTCAACCGCAAGGGCAGTTCGGCTTTTTCCGGTCGTATTGGCGAGAGAGTCGCGGCGCCCGGCGTGACGGTCGTGGACGACGGCACCCTTGAGCGCCGCCGGGGCTCTCTGAATATCGATGATGAGGGTAATCGCACCGGCAAAAATGTATTGATCGAAGACGGCATTCTTCGCAGCTACATGCAGGACAGCCTGAACGCCCGGCTCATGGGCGTGGCCGAGACCGGCAACGGCCGGCGCGAATCCTACGCGCACATTCCGATGCCGCGCATGACCAATACCTATATGCTTAACGGCCAGCAAGATCCGGCCGAGATACTGGCCTCGGTGAAACACGGCTTGTATGCGGTGAACTTCGGCGGTGGGCAGGTGGATATCGTCAGCGGAAAATTCGTATTCTCGGCCGCCGAGGCTTATATGATCGAAAACGGCAGGCTTGGCCATCCGGTGAAGGGGGCTACCCTGATCGGCAACGGACCGGACGCACTGACACGAGTGTCGATGATAGGCAATGACATGAGCCTGGATCCCGGTGTGGGTACCTGCGGCAAGGATGGACAGAGTGTCCCGGTCGGCGTCGGCCAGCCGACGCTGCGGATCGATGCGCTTACTGTAGGTGGAACGGGGAACTAGAGACTGGAGACTAGATACTAGATTAGGAGGCGAGGATCGAGGGGCGAGGGAAGGAGCGCCGCAGGGGCGGCGCGGTTTTTCTTACACCCGTCATCCGTCACCCGTCACTGTTCACCGATTCTCCTTCACTCATTCACGCCTTGACTCATTCACGATGATTCTCATCCTCAGCGCCACCGCAACGCCGGACAGCGGCGAATACCGCCAATTGATGGAAACGCTGGCGGGCCTTCCGGACATCCGTACTCGCGTGCACCAGATTCAGGGCGCGGAGCGTTCGGTGACGGAAATTTATTTGATTGGCAATACCAAGGCGCTGCGTGTTGAGGACATGGCGACCCTTCCGGGCGTCGAAAAAGTGATCCGGGTGTCGGAAGAATACCGGGTTCTGGGACGGCATCCTGGCGACACGCGTGCCACGCATTTCGACTACAAGGGCTTGCGCTTCGGGCAGGACACGCTGCATATATTCGCCGGCCTGTGCGCGGTGGATACGCCGGAACATGTCGAAATCATGATGCGGGCCCTGCAGGCCAACGGCCAACGCTGCACTCGCATGGGTGCCTACAAGCCGCGTACCAGCCCCTATGCGTTTCAGGGGCATGGCCGCAGCTGCCTGCCCTACGTGTTCGAGTTGGCGGGCAAGTACGACATCCGGGTGATTGCCATGGAAATTACCCATGAGTCCCATCTGGAGGAAATCCGCGCCGCGCTCAAGCAAACCGGAGAGCCGACCGGCGTCATGCTGCAAATCGGCACCCGCAATACCCAGAACTTCGAATTGTTGAAAATTGTCGGCAAACAAAAAGATTATCCGGTGCTTATCAAGCGCGGGTTCGGTATTACGTTGGACGAATCGCTCAATGCCGCCGAGTACCTTGCCAGCGAAGGCAACCAGCGGGTGGTATTCGGCTTGCGCGGAATGAAATCCAACCTCGGCGATCCGCACCGCAATTTTGTGGATTTTTCTCATGTTCCGGTCGTGCGCAGACTGACCCGAATGCCGGTGTGTATCGATCCCAGCCATTCGGTCGGTTCCCGAATGGCCGGACCCGACGGCATTCTCGATGTGATGCATGTCACCGCACAGGGTGTGTTGGCGGGCGCCAACATGATCCTGGTGGATTTTCATCCCAACCCGTCCAAAGCACTGGTGGACGGTCCCCAAGCCCTGCGTCTGGACGAACTGCCCCACTTCATCGAGGATGTGGCCATCGCCCGCGAGGCTTACACCAGGCGACTCGCCTTGGCGGGGCGCAACTAGACTCGATCTACTGCTCTCAAATTTTTGCGGCATGGGGTTTACCGCCTACAGCCGCTCCCGCATAATGGGTTGCGGCGTGAGTCCGCGCCGACGAACTTGTCCAATAGTAATTTCTTAATTCATGGCCGATACAGCGACCGCATCCCCGCAAAATGTATTGTTGCAGTCCCTTGAACATCTGGGAGAGGGCACTGTGCTGGCGCAGCAGATTTTCGAGATGATCGGCCACTCGAAATTTTTCCTCGATTTCACCCGCGAGGATATCCAGCGACTGACCGCGTTCATGCAGATTTATCGCGCCGAATCGAGCCAGATGATTATTCGCGAGGGCGACGTGGATGATTACATGCTGCTGATCATCCAGGGCAAGGTGGATATCGTGAAAGCCGATTCGCGCGGCAATCCGCAGCCCATGACAGTTGTCGGGTCAGGGGCAACGCTCGGAGAGATGTCGATGATCGATGGCGAACGGCGATTTGCAACCTGCGTGGCCTTGGAATCGACGACTTTCGCGGTGCTCTCTCGCGATGCCATGGTCCAGATCATCATGGAAGAGCCCAGTCTGGGCGCAAAAATACTGGTCAAGCTGGTGACCTTGCTGTCCCAGCGGCTGCGGCAGACCAGCTCCAATCTGCTTCATTACATGGAGCACTGATCAGATTTTCATGCAGTCTCCGGCGTAAAGAATGGGTCCGGACGGCACGCCGGTAGGCGAGCCCCCGCCCGGCTCCACGCTCATGGCCAGACCGGCGGCCGAATCGAGTGCCGCGGCCAAGGCTGCAGGCACTACCACAGTCTGAGTTTCATGCGTGGTAATCAATCCGAGCGATACCGGTTGTCGATCGGGTCCCGGCAACAGCCATAATTCCCACGCGGTACCTTGCGCCATTTCCGCGTGACCGATCACGCGAATTCGGATGATTCGCTCCTTGTCGCGCCGAGCCGGTTCCCAGGTCGCGGTCATCGCGGGTCTGGCAGTCTGGACGTCATTCATGATGACGACCATATGGCTTTCGGGCTCGATTGTTACCTGGCGATTGGGCAGCACCAAAATCACCAACAGGCCCAAAGCAAGCAGCCCGGAAGCCAGCGAGGAGAAACGCCAAAACGCCAGGTTGGCGAACAGCCCGGAACGAGGCTCTTTGTCCGGACGAATGCGCGCCTGGATTGCCCGCCAAACTCGTGCCGGCGGTTCAATTTCCGGAAGGCTGGCGGCCATGGGCAAGAGCCTTGCCTCCCAGTCCAAAACGGCGCGACGCAGGGCAGGATTTTCCCGCAACTTGGTTTCAAAGCGCCGGCGCGCGGGTCCCGACAGAGTGCCGAGCACGTATTCGGCAGCCAGTTTCTCGCGCAGTTGTTCGTTGGCAAATTTCATATGCGTCGAATCAGCCTTGGTGGGTATCCAGGCATATTTTCAGCTGGTCCAATCCCCGCCGAACCCAAGTCTTGACGGTGCCAAGCGGTTTGCGCAGTTGTATTGCCAGTTCGCCATGAGAAAGCCCTTGAAAAAAAGCCAGCGTGATACTTTTTTGCTGATCCGGCGTCAACCGCTTCATGCAATCGGCCAAAGCGGCGGCTTCTCGATACTGGGTAATCATTGCTTCGGGGCCGGGAGAGTCATCAACAATCGCGGCCATCCTCGCCTCCTGTTCTTCTCCCAGTTCGACTTCCCGCGGCCGGCGCAGCCAGTCCAAAGCGCGATTGCGCACAATTGCCGTCATCCAGGTCATTGGCGCACTTTTGGCCGGGCTGTAGGCTGTGGCGTTATTCCAGATGTTGACAAAACTTTCCTGGAGAACTTCTTCGGCCCAATCCCTGCGTCGAGTTATACGTAAGGCAACGGCAAATAGTTTCGCCGCGGCGCAACGATAAAGCTCGGCGAAGGCCCGTTGATCGCGCAAAGCACTGCGTGCCAGCAAATTCGACAGGTCTTGCGCCGCCACCGGCTCGTTAGCCATTGCTGCGATTTTTGCCTTTTTGCCAATAGACGTCGGAGATCCCGGCCTGGCAATTGAGTACCCGGCAGAGCACAAACAACAGGTCCGACAGGCGGTTCAAGTAGCGCTGAAGAATGGACGACAGGGTCTCGGCGGCCGCCAGCGTGACCACATGACGTTCGGCGCGTCGACACACAGTGCGCGCCACATGGCAAATCGCCGCCGGACGCGCCCCACCCGGAAGAATGAATTCCTTGAGCGGGGGCAAGTCGGCGTTCCAGCGATCCAGTTCCGATTCCAGACGCGCAATATGCGCCTCGGTGAGGCTTTGGTAGCCTGGAATGCTCAATTCCCCACCCAGATCGAACAAATCATGCTGGATGTTGGACAGACATGCCGCTATCTCGGGCGACAAGGGTTCCGCCAGCAATACGCCCAGTGTGCTGTTCAGCTCGTCGACCGAGCCAATGGCCTCGATGCGCGGGCTATCCTTGGCGACCCGGGCGCCATCTCCCAGGCCGGTGGTACCGGTGTCACCGGTACGCGTGTAGATTTTCGAAAGTCGATGACCCATGAGCGGTGAATGGTTTCAGTCCGGCCTGTATTTTAGAGTATCGCCAGCCGCTCAATGCGCGCACGGTTTTTATCGGTGAGGATCATGGCTGGGCGGTGGAACGCGGATCGCCGCCCAGATCTTCGATCTCCAATTGCAGGTAACGATGCTGGACATTTTTTCGATGGGTGACCGGGTACATCGTCCACCGCGAATACTCGGGTAATTCCGCGGCATTCAAGGAGTCGATCAGGCTCGAATTGGCGCGATACAAGGCCCGCACGCTGCGGTCCAGCGATTCCAGATACTGGCGGGTGCGGAGGATGGCGTCCTTGCTGGCAATGGACCCATGTCCGGGAATCAAGTGCCGAATGGGGAGGGGAGACAACGCGTCGAGCGCGCGCAACCAGCCGTCGAAATCGCTATCGCGGATTTCCGGCACCCGTCCCTCGGTGACCAAACCTCCGGTAAACAGGGCCCCACTTTGCCGATCCAGCAGCGCCAGATCGCCGGGCGTGCTGGCCCAGCCGAAATGCAGTAGCTCGATCTGGCGTCCGCCGGCTTCAAGAGGGGTGCCGCGGTCGATTTGAGTGCCCGGCAGCACCAGGCGGGTTCCCTCCAGTTCTTCGCCCAGCAGCGCCCGCAGGGTCTGCAAGCACTGGTCGCAGCGCGCGCGCATGAGTTTCGCCGTCTCCGTATGGGCAAGAATGGGAATACCCCGTTCCTCGAAAGCGGCATTACCGAACAGAAATTCCTGAATCGCATGGGTCAGGATGACCAGCACTACCGGTTTGTCGGTTATCTTGGCAATGGCAGCAAGCATGCGCTGAGCGTGCCGGCGGGAAGCGCCGGTATCGATAACGATTACACCGGTCGGGCCGACGAGAAAGCCGCTGTTGCCGACAAATCCCCGATTTTCCACGGTCATCTCAGCATTCGCTCCGATGAATGCATAGACGCCTGTGGCGATTTGGGCAGGAGCAAGTTCGTCCGCGGCGAGTAGGCGCGTGTCTGGCATAAGGAAGCAGGCGAGCAATGCCCAACGTCCCCAATGAAATGCAATGCGGATCATGGCCTCATGTCAGGGCGAAGCTTTGGCAAGGAAGAGTTCGACGAGTCACGCGGGGGAATTTCTGCTTTAATGGACCGATTCCCGATCAAAATAAATTTCCATGCTTGGTAATGTCTTGCAAGTTACGGCGCTCGTTACGCTATGGGCCGCTTGCGGCACCATTGCCGCACAATCTGCGGCGCCGGGAGATTTTCCGCTGACCGAAATTGCGCCGGGAAATTTTGTCCATTATGGAACAATCGACGAGCGCACGGCTGCCAATCTGGGGGACAACGCCAATGTCGGATTTATCGTAGGTACCCGCTGCGTTGCAGTTATTGATGCGGGCGGATCGAGAGCCGTGGGAGACGCTCTTCGAGGCGCGATTCGCCGGGTGACGCCACTGCCGGTATGTTATGTCGTTCTCACCCACGTGCATCCGGATCATTTTTTCGGGGCTAGTGCCTTTGCGCTGGACGAGCCTGCGTTCATTACCCATGAGAATTATCCCGGCCAGATTGCCGCCCGGGCTCGGAATTATCTCAATTCGCTCACACGCGACCTCGGAAATGCCGCCGCGGGCTCCGAAATCGTCAAGCCGACGCTACTGGTCAAAGTCGAACTCGTCCTTGACTTAGGCGGTAGGCAGGTGACGGTCAATGCCTGGCCTCCCGCGCATACCGACGACGATCTGACCGTCTTCGACCCTGCCACTCGCACACTTTGGCTGTCCGACCTGTTATTTGTGGATCACACGCCGGTAATCGATGGCACCATCACCGGCTTTTTGTCGGCCATGAGGCAATTGCGGCGCCTGGAGGTGAAGCATTATGTTCCGGGCCATGGGAAAAGCAGCCTGAATTGGCCAGCGGTGCTGGACGCGCAGGAACGCTACTTCACGCTCATCCTGAACGAAACGCGCGGGGCGCTTCGCGCCAGAAAGAGCTTGCAAATCGCGACCGAGGAAGTCGGGTTTTCCGAAGCGCCGAACTGGGCGCTGTTCGACTTGTTTCACCGTCGAAACGTGACTTCGGCGTATACGGAGCTGGAGTGGGAGTAGCGTTCCAAGCCAGGCATCGCTTTCCAAACGGTGAATGGATGCCTGTGTCCAATGGAGAGTGCCAGCATCCAGTATACTTTTGGCAATTTCCCGGAACTGCCCGGAGGTCTCGAATGAATTCCGTTTGGCGTTTTGTAGTGTGGGTATTGTGCGCATCGATGCTTGCCGCGCCGGTATTTGGCAACGAAAAAGCGGAGCCCGATCCCGCCAAGAGCCAATATTGGGAGCCGATCCGGCAACTAATGTTCGGCGACCGGGTGATCAATCCGGATGACCGGAAAATTGTCAGTGTTTACCTCAACACCCGGGCGCAGGACGCCACTACGGTGCCCATCATGGTCAAGGCTGAGATCGATCAGACCGAGGCTGAATACATCAAATCGATCTACCTCATTGTCGAGCGCAATCCCTCGCCGACGGCCGGGGTGTTTCACTTTACCCCGGCAAGCGGCCGTGCACGGGTGGAAACCCGCCTGCGATTCGAAGACTTCAGTTTTGTCCGTGCGGTTGCCGAAATGAACGACGGTCGCCTGTACATGTCGCAACGCTGGGTCAAGGCCGCCGGCGGCTGTTCGGCTCCCATGGGCAAGAACCGCATGCCCGCTGCCCTGCTGGGGAAAATGAAACTGCGCTTCGATGAAGAGAATTTGTCCTACAGCAAGCCCAACCTTGTGCAATTGATGATCCGCCACCCCAACGAGTCCGCCCTGGCGGCGGATTTTGATCCGGAACAGGTGCCGCAGTTTGTGCGCAGCGTCAAGGTTAGCTACGAAGGGCAGACGGTTCTTGACGCCCAGGTGGATTTTTCGCTTTCCGACAACCCCAATTTCCGGTTCTATTTCACCCCGGAGCGTCGCGGCGAGCTCAAAATCGAGGTGGAGGACACCCATGACCTCAAATTCAAGCATTCCATCCCATTGTCCGAAGGCGTGTTATTGCCCGGCGGCTGAAGAATTTTAATGAGGGCTGCTGCCCGGCGTTGACCCGGTAGGGCTCTTCGGCTAAAGTTGCGCGGGTTTTTTTGGGCTCGCCCATCAGGGAAATATCGAAAAATGAAAATTCAAACCTTTTCAGTGGCTGGTCTGCTGGCGATTTCCGCGGCGCTGATCAGCTTTTCAGCCCACGCGGAAGGCGATCCCGCAGCCGGCAAGAATAAAACCGCGATGTGCTCAGGTTGCCACGGCATTGCCGGGTTCCGCACCGTTTATCCGGAGACCTACCACGTCCCCAAGATCCGCGGACAAAATGCCGGGTATATCGTCAATGCGCTCAAAGCCTATAAGTCCGGGGATCGCAGTCACCCCAGCATGACGGCGATTGCGGCGAGCCTGACCGAACAAGACATGGCGGATCTCGCCGCCTATTACTCCGCGGGCAAATAGCCCGGTGCGGAATCTCGGAGGAGAGTCATGAAAAAAGCAATGATTGTATTGATGAGTGCGGCGGGTCTGATCGCCGGGGCCGCAGGGGCGGCGGACATCGCCGCCGGCAAAGAAAAAGCCGCCATGTGCGCGGCTTGCCACGGGCCGGACGGTAATACGCCGATGCTTCCAGACTACCCAAAACTGGCCGGTCAACCCGCAGACTATCTAGCCAAAGCCTTGCGCGACTACCAATCCGGGGCGCGCAAGAATCCGTTAATGGCTCCGATGGCGCAGAGCTTGACGAAGAAGGACATCAAAAACGTCGCGGCCTACTTTGCGAGACTGAAAGGCGATCTGACGGACAAGTAATAAGGCCCGCGGACAGTAGCTGTATCACGAAAGAGGAGCCTGCGGCTCCTCTTTTTCTTTGGCAGAACCGTATCGGCGAGGCGGGGAATGCGGTCTTTGGGCGCCGGGTGGTTGGTTATCTGGAATGCCTTGCAGGAAATTAGCCAGAATTTTCCATTCGTGAATGAAAAACACGTTTAACACGCAGGTGCACGAAGGTTTCCATGAATGACACGAAGGAAAACAAGTACATAATGTATTCTGCCCTGGATTTCCCAGAAGAGCCTTCCTGCGTGAACCTTCGTGCCCTTCGTGTTGAAGAGTTTTTCGTTTCATTTGAACCCGGATTTTCCATTAATAATTGAGCGCTAATGGAATATCCGGGATTACTTCCAATGAGGTGGCCAGGTGTCGCGAATGACCGGCTGTTCGGTCATGTTTTGCATCCACGCCGCCATCTTGCGGCCGATCATTCGGCGAACACTGAGATCGCGCTTTTTCTTTTCCAGGCGAAGGGCCAGCGCCAAGACGGGGTAGACCGCAAAATCGGCGGCGCTCAAGGACGAGCCCACCATAAACTGACCAATATCCGCTTTCTCCCACATGGCAAGCTCTTCGGTCAATGCTTTTTCGCCACGCTCGATCTTGGCGGAATCCCACTTCTCTTCCGGCTGGAAAAAAATCTGCTCGATCAACAATCGCATCGACGGATTGAGGTAGAGATCGGTTTCTTGAATTATGCGGCGGACAATCGCTCGTTGCCGGGTGTCTTGCGGGAACAGTCTTGCGCCGGAAGGATATTTTTCCTCGAGGTACTCCACGATGGCATTCGATTCGTACAGGGCAAAACCTTCATCGACAATGGCCGGAACCTTATGGCGTGGGTTGATGGCCAGAAATTCCGGTTTTTCCAGATCGCCCGAGGAGAATGAAATGGTTTTCATCTCGTAAGGAATTTTCTTGTGTTCCAAGGCCAACCAGACTCGCCAGGCGAAGGGCGAACCGGAGCCGTAGTAAAAAGTGATTGCCATGGTTTCATCCTGTAGGTTGTTCTGCTTGCGCGCATGATACAGGGAAGAATATGTCGCTCGTTCCGCCGGAAAAGAGGATGCTTTTCAAATGAGTACCTGGTGAGCGTATCCTGCACAATACCGAGATCATTAGTGGATAGGCAGCGCACGGCTGGTGTGTCACGAACGCAGCACTAATTTGTTTAGGGCGCCTCTAATAATGTGTCATTCCCGCGAAGGCGGGAATCCAGATTTTGAAATCGGGTGCTATATCCGTTCGTTCTAGATTCCCGCTTTCGCGGGAATGACGGTGGATTGGATTTCTAAGCGATGGAGGACAGAAAATGCGTACACATTCCGTACATCAACTCTGGTTGGCAGTTCTCACTCTCAGTGCCTGCATTTTGCTCATGCCGGGCGCCCGAGCCCATCACGGTTGGGGCTGGGCCACTGACGAAGAGTTCGAGATTAGCGGCAAGATCACCCAAGTTCGGCTCGGCAATCCGCACGGAGAAGTGACGCTGAACGTGAAGGGTGAAAAATGGGTCATCGAAGTCGGCCAGCCATGGCGCAATGAACGGGCCGGCCTGACGCCGGACATGTTCAGTGTCGGGCGGCTCATCACCATCCATGGTCATCGATCGGCCAAGGAAAGCGAGCGTCTGGTCAAGGCCGAGCGCGTCATCATCGACGGCAAGAGCCACGACCTATATCCGGATCGAAAGTCCTGAACAGGGCGCCTCATGTTCGGCGATTGGCTGGCGGGGCTTGAGGCGCTCACGCTGGCCCGCGCGCTGCGCGACTCGGTATGGGTTTATCCGTTGGTCAATGCGGGGCATGTCTTGGGTATTGCACTGCTGGTCGGGTCCATCATTCCGCTCGATCTTCGGTTGCTGGGGTTTTGGCGATCCGTGGGCGTCGCGCCGCTCTGGCAGGTACTGACGCGTGTTGCCGCTTTCGGCCTTGCGCTGGCGGTGGCCTGCGGGACCCTGCTGTTTATCGCTCGTGCAACGGAGTACGCCGCGTCGGATTTCTTCATCGCCAAGATGGCCGTTGTCGGTGTGGCGGTTGCGAACGCGCTCACCTTGCGTCGCGTCGCACCCGCCAGGCTGTCGAACGGTTGGCTGTTACCGCGATCAGTCCGCCTCGCCGCGACGGTCTCGCTGCTTGCCTGGCCAATAGCACTTATTCTGGGACGACTCGTGGGATATTTTTGATCTCACCCGCGGTTCAGCCTGCGCTTTTTGTCTTTCCCCTGAACTCACACAAATCCCGTATCTGGCAATCCGGGCAATCCGGCTTGCGTGCCTTGCACACATAGCGGCCGTGAAGGATCAGCCAGTGATGCGCGTCGCGACGGAATTCCTCCGGGACGAATTTCAGCAGCTTTTTTTCAACTTCGACGACATTCTTGCCCGGGGCGATGCCGGTGCGGTTGGCAACGCGGAAGATATGGGTGTCCACCGCAATGGTCGGTTCTCCGAAGGCGGTGTTGAGGATGACGTTCGCGGTTTTCCTGCCTACCCCCGGCAGGCTTTCGAGGGCTTCCCGGTCCCGCGGAACTTCGCCTCCGAAATTGTCGATCAGCAGCCGGCAGGTGGCAATCAGGTTCCTGGCCTTGGTTCGATACAGCCCGATACTCTTGATGAATGCCGTCAGGCCGGGCTCGCCCAGCGCGAGAATTGCCTGTGGGGTATTGGCCTTCGGAAATAATTTCGCCGTGGCCAAATTGACGCTCTTGTCGGTAGCCTGGGCGGATAGCACCACCGAGACTAGCCTGAATATTTCACCATAGAGCGCAAAAGAAATCGGCGTTTCCACTGATCTCTCCTATGATGTTGGTGTCAATGCAACCACACGGAAGAGGAGAAACGCCGATGCCAAATTGTACTCAAGATTCTTCATCAGAGCGGCTCGA
>CAMDKM010000038.1 GCA_945900965.1 Bordetella parapertussis
TCTTGTCTTCGGTTTGCATCAGGTGCCTCGTGTCTTGATAGACACAGAAACCTTACGCGCGAAAAAGCAATCTGTCTGCGGAGATTAGGCGCTATTTCTCCGCAAAAAATGTTTTCCGCCGGGCAATTACATCGCGGATTGTCGATTCGCTGGCTGCGTAGCGCTCAGCAAATGCGCGAATTAATTTCGCTTTTTTTCTTGGGTCGGTGCTTTCAATTAACTGCGCTGTAAATTGTATTGTTTGTCGGTCGTGATAGCCGAGCCTGGACTTTATTCCTCGCTTCGTGGGAACACTGGCTTTTCCTTCGAGCAAATCCGCTAGCCAGACTCTGACCGATGCGGGCACAGTGGGATTGAGTCCGCCCGGATCGCGCAGCTTATGGGCCAGTATTTTCGGGTCGCCTTTCTTGGCCCACGCGAGTGCCTCGGTCCACGCTTGCATTTCCTCGTCGGGTCGTGGCGGACTGAAAAATGAGGCGAGTTCTCGCTTCACTTTCTTTTTCTTGACGGGCGCCTTTCTCTCGGCCGGATCGGGTTTCATTTTGTCGCCTTTGCAAGCGGCGGCAGCACGTTTTCCCGTTGTGTGCCGCTCGCGATCTCGGCGAGTCTCGCGTCCCAGGCTTCCAGTGCCCGGCGCTTTTCCTCGGCGTAGTCGTGCATGTCGTAATGCCGTTGTTGTACGCCGCCCAGCCCGTGACTCAATATCTGCGCGCGTGTTTCTTTCGATACGCCCATGCGCGCCATCATGGTTTCGCAGGTGCGCCGCAGGTCGCGCAACTCGAAGGGCTCGCGCGAGGTTTTTTCTTTCACCATTGCCGCGCTGATTTCCGTTACCACCGCCGAAAGCGTTTCGGTGCGCACGTGGACCTTGCCGTTGAGTGTGATGAGAAAAAGTTTGTCGCCATTGGCGTCGAGCAGGCGCCCGACGATCTGCGCGGCGCGCTCGGTGAGCGGCAGGCGATGAATGCGCGGATTCTGGCGCGCGCCCTTGCCGTCATACAGCGTTACTTCGCGTGCGTTCAGGTCCACGTCGCCGGGTTTGAGTCTCACAAGTTGCGCGGAGCGTTGCCCGCCCAGATACAACGACAGCAAGATCGCATCTCGGGCGATTCCGGAGTGTTTCTCCAGCGCCTTGAGGAAGACGTGCATTTCCGCATCGTTGAGCGTGCGTACACGGGCACGATTAAACGCCGAGAGTTTCTTCGCCGGGACAAGTGCGGCCGCGTTTGCCGTCAGGTTGAATCCGTGCAAATCCGGGTGCGCGGTCGGTTCGCCTTCGGCGGCCAGCGCCTCGGCAAATGCGGCCCGAAGGTAACTGCGCAGCTTCGCCGCCGTGCGGCCCGCACCCCGGTCGATCAGACGCGCGAGCACGGCGCTGATGTCCCGGTGCGTGATGTCGGTCGCGCGCATCGCGGCCAGGTGCGGGAATTCGTCGAGCACGTTTCGCCGGAAGATGTTGCGCGCATCCTGCGCCGATTGCTTGCCCTGCCGCTCCAGGTGCGCAATGTAGCCGTCGAGCAGCTTGTGCAGAGTACCGGCAGTGGCTTGCCGTTGGGCTTCCGTTCGCGCCCTTGCCGCCGTTTCCATCCGTGCGCGGTCTTCGGCGGATTCATGCTCAAGGTGCGCGCGCAGATCGCGTTTGCCTGACTGGTAGAGTTTCGAGAGTTCGCCGGCCTTGGTGCGTGCAGCTTTCAAGGTGAGCCCGGCCGCGCCCTTGCCGTCGTAGGCGCCGAGCACAATTGAATCGCGCTTGCCGGTGGTGTCGGAATACCTGAAGTAAAACGCAGTTTGCCCGGTCTCGCTCGCACGTAGCCGCAGGCGCCCGACTCCGCGCGCCTTGGCCTCATCGGTGATCCAGATATCGGCGCCGCCCGATTTCGCCTCGCGTGCGGCCTTCGCAATGCCCTTGTCGGTGATGCTTGCCATCGTCGTTTCCTCCGTTTATCCGCAGGTCCCGCGTTTTATCCGCAGGTCTCTCGTGCCCGTTCCGTGCCCGTTAGACGCTGGATACTGGTACACGTCAAAAGACACTTACGGACGAAGGATAACCCTAAGTCAATGATAGTGCAAGGGAGACGAAGACACTGAAGGACATGGGAAGATATGCACGGAATGCATATTTACGGACTGTTAATCCGCAGGTCCCTGGTTCGAGCCCAGGTCGGGGAGCCAGTTCAATTTCTTGCAGGTTTGGGCAATTCCCGGACGGCAATGTCATTTAGGCATCAAATGCGCGGGAATAAGCGCTCTTCTCGGCGCGATCTTGGGAAGTCCATAGTGTTTGGCCAGGTAATCGAGAATTTCCCCTTCCTTGTCGGCCAGATCCCATAAACCCTGATTGCGTTGCATCCAGCGAATGGAATCGATCCAGCCTTCGCGAGTTTTACCGCTTTGCTCAATGAGTTTTGCACTGTGACAGGCGGTGCAATAGCCCTTCACTATCTCGAATCCTGTGTCGATTTTTAGACCGCTTTGCGGATCCTTGGCGATTTCCTGACCGTGGCACGGCACGGCGGCACTCGCCGCGATCGATAACAACAGTCGAACGAAATATTTCACCTGCGCCACCCTACCCTACCCGAACCGCTATCCGGTGGCACGCATTGTTGCCGTAACCGCCGGCGTTCCAGCCCGGTACCACCATGGGCTGCATCCGTCCGGTCTCATCGGTGGCGCGCGCCCAGATTTCGTAATATCCCTTGGCGGGAAATTCGACATCCAAGCCGAAGCGTTGCGGCGCATAACGATTTCGGGCCTGTCCCAGACGTGCCGGCATCCACGATTGGCCAAAGTCGGTAGACAGATCCACACGTTGTATCCGCGAAGTGCCGGTCCATGCCTGACCGCGAACGTTTAAAGTCTTGCCATGAGTATGCTGAAGTCCCGACTTGGGAAAAGTAATCAGCGACTTGACCGGCATGTTTTCCATGATGCAGTAGTTGTCTGAGGTCTCACCGGGGGCAATGCCTTCGCAGGGGAGCCGGTAGTCGTGTCCGCCCATTTTTTGACCGTCGTGCACCTTGTTGCGAATGGCAATGCGCTTCACCCATTTGCCGGACGCCGAAGCGGGATAGCCGGAAAATACCAGTCGCAGCGGGTAACCGTGGGCCAAGGGCAATTCCGCGCCGTTCATCCCCCAGACCAGCAGCGACTCGTTGTCCATGGCCTTGAAAATCGGTACGCCGCGCGAAATCACTTGTTTTCCCGGATCGCCGCTCAGGTGAATATCTGCCCCGAAATACCCGATGTACACCGCGTCGTCTTTTACGCCGGTCGCGCTCAACACATCGCGCAATCGGATGCCGGTCCAGGCGGGAAATCCGACGCCGCCATAGGTCCATTGATTGCCCCTGGCCGGCGGAAAAAATTCCGAGCGTCCGTTACCTCCGCACTCCAGTGTCAGTTGCCGGGTGACGCTTTCGAACTGGGACTTGAGTTGCGCGAGCGTAAAAGTTTTGGACGAAGCCGCCGATTCGCCATCGATCGTCAGGGTCCAGGTCCGCGGATCGATCTGCTCTCGATCCGGGAGCAAGCCGTTGTTACGAACAAACATGAAGCGTGTTGACGTCACCTCTTCGTCCAGCAGGTGAGCCGGTGTTTCGGCAACAAAGGGTTTGTCACCGAGGATGATCAGTTCCTTGTCTTTGCCATACTCGTCCAGAAGTCCGTTTGCCAGGGCGACAGGCATCAGGCCGGCAGGAAAATGACGGCCAAACGGCGCGTGCATCCCCAGCGCGGCGGCAATTGCCAAGCCGCCACCGCGCGCCAGAAACGCTCGACGTCGAACTTCACCTTCTTGTAGTCTAGATTTCTTGTCAATGTCGTTTGTCATCGCGGCAGATCCTCACTCGGGATTGTTCTTGGCGACGCTGTCATTCGCCCTCTAATCGGCGATTGCCCTGGCCCTGTCTTGAAGACATTGTCGGGACGCGTCCCAGAAAATCATACTACTACTCGTGCTCGCCCCGCCGAACATCGTATGATTGCCCTCCAAATTACCAATACCGGTTTGTTTTTATGTCTGTACCCCTCAAAACTGCTGAAGAAATCGAAAAAATGCGCCTGGCAGGCCGTCTGGCGTCCGAAGTCCTGGATTTCATTGCGCCCTATGTCAAGCCTCACGTCAGCACTGAAGAGCTGGACGCTCTATGCCATCAATACATGGTGGAGGTGCAGAAGACTGTTCCGGCGCCCCTGAACTACGCGCCCCCGGGTTATCAGCCCTTCCCGAAATCGATCTGCACCTCGCTCAACCATGTGGTGTGTCACGGCATTCCCGGCCCCAGAAAACTCAAATCGGGTGACGTGCTGAACATCGACATTACCGTGATAAAGGATGGCTTTCACGGCGACACCAGCCGCATGTTCTATATCGGCGAGGCCTCCCTTCAGGCGCGACGCCTCACCGACGTGACCTACGAGTGTATGTGGCGGGGCATCCGGGCCATCGGACCTGGGGCCTATTTGGGCGATATTGGCCATGCCATCCAATCCCACGCAGAGGCCCATGGATTTTCCGTGGTCCGTGAATTTTGCGGCCACGGCATCGGGAGAAAGTTTCATGAAGACCCGCAGATTCTCCATTACGGCCGTCCCGGCACCGGCATCAAACTATATGCCGGCATGATTTTTACCGTGGAGCCCATGATCAACGCCGGCAAGGCCGGTATCCGTCAACTGGCCGACGGCTGGACGGTTGTGACCAAGGATCATTCCCTGTCCGCGCAGTGGGAAAATACAGTCCTTGTGACGGAAGCCGGTTTTGAAGTCCTGACCCGTTCCGCGGGCTCGCCCCCGCCGCCGGCCTGAATCCGATGTCAGCCGCGCTCGCCCAGACAGCCCGCGCAGGTGTTCCCGAGCCCGCGATGGCCGAGTGTCGTGCCCTCCTGGCGGAGGGCAGGAAGGCATTGCGCGAGGAGTTCCGCAGCAAGCCCAACGCAACGAGAATTCTGCAAAAACAGTGTGCTCTGGTTGACGGCGTCCTGAAAAGACTCTGGGAACCGGGCCCCGCGGATTGGTCGCTGGTTGCAGTCGGTGGATTCGGGCGCGGGGACCTGTATCCCTACTCCGATGTGGATGTGCTGGTGTTGCTGCCTGAAGAGCAGAAGGAAGATCCCAGTCACCGTATGGAAACCCTGGTGGGAGCCCTCTGGGATATCGGGATCGAACTGGCGCACAGCGTGCGAACGCAGGCCGAATGTATCGAGGAAGCGCGGCGCGATGTCACCGTGCAGACCACCTTGCTGGAATCCCGACTCATCTCCGGCAGCCGGAAAACCTATGGCCAATTGCTCGCGGCCATGGACGCAGCCCGAGATGTGCCGGACTTTGTCGATGCCAAATTGCTGGAGCAAAAACAGCGGCACACTCGCTTTAACGACACCGCGCTCAACCTGGAACCGAATATCAAGGAAAGTCCGGGCGGATTGCGTGATCTTCAAACGATTTTGTGGATCAGTCGCGCTGCCGGTTTGGGCCGCAACTGGGCCGAGCTCACCCGTCAGCAGATTCTCACCGGCGATGAAGCCCGCCAGCTCAGGCGCCACGAAATGACGCTGGCCGAATTGCGGATCAGGTTGCATCACCTGGCAAATCGGCGGGAAGATCGTTTGTTGTTCGACTACCAATCCGTGCTCGCCAAGGAATACGGATACACCGATACCGCCGAACGGCGGGCCAGCGAACAACTGATGCAGGTGTTTTACGCCACGGCAAAGTCGGTGCAATTGCTTACCAGCATCGTGCTGCAAAATCTGCGGTACAGGATATTTCCGGCCACGGATGCGGTTCCGCAGGAGTTAAACGAACGCTTCCGCATCAATGCCGAACACCTGGAAGCCGCCTATGGTCTGTTTCGACGCCATCCCGAAGCCATTCTCGAAGCCTTTCTCCTGCTCCAGGATCATCCGGAACTGAAAGGATTTTCGGTGACGACCATGCGTGCGTTATGGCATGCCCGTCAGCAAATCGACGCGCGTTTTCGGCGCGACCCCGCGAACCGGGCATTGTTCATGGCAATGTTTCGGCGCCCTGCCGGACTCACCCACACCTTGCGCCGCATGAATCAGTTTGGAGTGCTCGGACGTTATCTGCCGGCCTTTGGCCGCATCGTCGGCCGGATGCAGCACGATCTGTTTCATGTCTACACCGTTGACGAACATATCCTCATGGTGGTGCGTAACCTGCGCCGCTTTGCCGTGCCCGAGATGGCCCATGAATATCCTCTGTGCAGCCGCTTGATCGCGGAATTCGAACGTCCCGAAGTGCTGTACCTGGCCGGTATGTTTCACGACATTGCCAAGGGCCGCGGCGGCGATCATTCTGCGCTGGGCATGGCCGATGCACGCAAATTCTGCCGCAGCCACGGTCTGAGCAGCGCGGACACCGACCTGGTGGTGTGGCTGGTGGAAAATCATTTGTTCATGTCCGCCACCGCGCAGAAACAGGATCTGTCGGATCCCGAAATCGTTCGCTCGTTTTGCGACAAGGTTGTCGATGAACGAAGGCTGGTTGCCTTGTATTTGCTGACCGTCGCGGATATCCGGGGCACCAGCCCGAAAGTATGGAACGCCTGGAAGGCAAAACTTCTGGAAGATTTGTACCGACTCGCGCGCAGAGTCTTGAACCCTTCCTTCACGGCCGGCGAATTTACATTGCAGGCCCGCCAGGGGCGAATATTGTCCAAACTCAACGCCTATGCCATCCCGGCTGGTGCACATTTGAAATTCTGGGAGCAACTCGACGACAGTTATTTCCTGCGCCATGATGAACAGGATATCGTTTGGCACACCCGGCTCCTGAATTACCGGGTGCAGACCCCTTCGCCGGTGGTCAAGGCCCGGCTCTCACCGATAGGTGAAGGTCTGCAGGTGATGATTTATACGCGCGACGAAAAATCGCTGTTTGCCAGGATATGCGGTTTTTTTCAAAGCGCCAATTTCAACATCGCGGAAGCAAAAATTTACACCACCCGCCATGGCTATGCGCTGGACAGTTTTCAAGTCATGAATCCGGCCCATGACGGCGTTCATTATCGGGACCTGATCAGTCTTGTCGAGCATGACCTGGCTGGCCATTTGAGAGCCCACGCCGCGCTGCCGGAACCCACCCGGGGCAGAATGTCGCGCCGGGTGAAATATGTCTCGATGACTCCGGAGGTCCATCTGCGCCCGGATGAAAAAGGCATCTACTACTATTTAAACGTAACGGCCGGAGATCGTCCGGGATTGCTCTACAGGGTGGCGCGGGTGCTGGATAAATACGGCATCGATCTGCATACCGCCAAGATCAACACTCTGGGCGAACGCGCGGAGGACACTTTTCTGATAGCTGGCGACGCGTTGCGCGAAACCAAAACCGTTGTCAATCTCGAAACCGAGCTCGTTCACGAACTGCAATCGCGTTAGCAACTGGGCGAATTCCTTTCGCCCAAAAACTCTCACCACAGAGACACAGAGGCACAGAGAAAAATAATATTTCAGTCAGTCGTCCTGCCAACCGGGCTCACCTTACTGGGGAATGTGCGGATAAGTTCAAGAATTTGGTTTCTCTCTTTTCTCTGTACCTCTGTGGTTCAATCGCTTTTTCAGGCTCATTCGTCCTGCATTTGTTGATCCGGAAATAATTCCTCGTTGAAGCCGAACTGGCGCAGATCCCGGATGCGCATCGGATACAAAATTCCCAGCAGGTGGTCGGTTTCGTGCTGCACCACACGGGCATGAAATCCGGACACGGTCCGATCAATGGGCGCGCCGAATGGATCCTGACCGCGGTAGCGTAATTGTTTGTATCGGGAAACCACCCCTCGCATCCCCGGCACCGATAAGCAACCTTCCCAACCCTCTTCCATGTCCTCGCCAATCGGCGTCAGCAGTGGGTTGATCAATACTGTGTACGGAATCTGCTCGGCATCCGGATATCGTGGATTTACCCCGACACCAAATATGACGACCTGCAGATTGACCTCGATTTGCGGAGCCGCGATTCCCGCGCCGTTTTTTGCACGCATGGTGTCGTTCAAGTCCTCGATCAGGGCCGCCAATTCCGGAGTCCCAAACTGCCGCACCGGTTCGGCGACCCGCAGCAGCCGAGAGTCGCCCATTCTCAGCACGGGTTTAATCATCGCGTTCCACCAATTTTTCCAGCACGGATCGCACGCGCGACATGGCAGCCTTGAGGACCGCGTTGATCCGGTCAAGATGAATCTCGTCCTGGCTGTCACCGCGCCCGGCGGCAAAATTAACGACCACCGCCAATGCCGCATAGGGCAAACCCATTTCCCTGGCCAATGCGGCTTCCGGCATGCCGGTCATTCCAACCATGGCGGCTCCGTCACGCTCGAAGCGATCGATTTCCGCCGCCGTCTCCAGTCTCGGCCCCTGAGTGGTGGCATAAGTTCCACCGTCCACAACCACTTGGCCCGCCCTGGCGGCGGCGGCCAGCAGGTGCGTGCGCAAGGACTCGTCATAGGGGCGGGTAAAGTCCACATGGGTTACGGGCTGATCCGGGTCATCAAAAAAAGTATGTTTGCGGCCCGAGGTGTAATCGAGAATCTGCGCCGGCACGGACAAAGTACCGGGTTTCAGGTCAGGCCGGATCCCGCCCACCGAGGCCACGGAAACAATCCGCGAGACACCTTCGGAATGCAGGGCCCAGATGTTGGCCCGGTAATTCACCGCATGGGGTGGAATGGTATGCCCGTACCCATGCCGCGCCAGGAATACGATCTCGCGTCCATTGAGCTTTCCAAACGTCAATGCCCCTGAGGGTTCGCCGTAAGGCGTGCGAATCACCTGGCGGCGGGAGACTTCGAGATTGGCCAACTGCGTCAGCCCGGTGCCACCGATAATACCCAGCATCAATCAGTCCTTGTTTGCGTAAATAGCGGGAAGATTCCGCCATGCTTCGTTGATATCCATGCCGAATCCGAACAGATAACGATTGGGAAGACTTAATCCCACAAAATCCGCTTCGATCGGTTTCTTGCGGCCGAGGGCCTTGTCCACGAACACCGCAGTCTTGACCTGACCTGCCCCGCCCGCCAGGAGTTTTTCCCGAATCGCGGCCAGGGTCTCGCCCTCATCCAGCACGTCGTCCAGAATCAGAACCAGACGCTTGCGAATATCGCTATGTGGTCCAACCTTCCATTGCACTTCGCCGCCGCGCGTGCCACCGCGATAACGGGTCACATGCAAATAGTCGAAATCGAGTGGAAATTTCAGCAAAGGCAGAAGCTGGCCGGTAAACACGACCGCACCCCCCATTACGGACAAAACCAGGGGAAAGGTCTCTTGCAGCTCCGAGGTGATTTCCCCGGCAAGGCGTTTTAATGCTTGTTGAATTTGCGCCTCGGTGCAGATCAGCTCCGCGCCATGCAACACCTGCCACGCTTGCTGCACGTCTGGCATGGCGGATTCGTCAGGGCTTGCCGGACTGCATGGTGCGCAGAAATTCGCCAAATTCCTTGCCAATCTCCGGATGTTTCATGGCGTACAACACGTTGGCCTGCAAGTAGCCCAGCTTGGACCCGCAGTCGTAGCGCACCCCGCTGAACTCGTAAGCAAGCGCCCGTTGTTCGTGAAGCAGCGCGGAGATGCCGTCGGTCAATTGGATTTCTCCCCCGCTGCCCGGTTTGACACGCTCCAGGTGCCCAAAAATTTCCGGGGAAAGAACATAACGCCCCACTACGGCCAGATTGGACGGCGCATCCTGCGGTTTGGGTTTTTCCACGATGCCGGTGATGCGATGCATGCCGCGTTCGCCGCGTTCGGTGCTGACAATTCCATAGCTGGAAGTTTCCTCGGGCGCCACCACCTGAACTGCCAGCAGAGAACAGCGCTCCCGCGCGTAGATATCCACCATTTGTTTCATTACCGGGGGAGTCCCGTCGATCAGATCGTCGGCCAGAATGACGGCAAACGGCTCGTTGCCGACCACCGGCCGGGCGCAAAGAATGGCGTGACCCAGACCCAGCGCTTCGGTCTGACGAACATAGATGCAGCTTACGTGTTTGGGCACGATGTCCTGCACCTGCTCGAGCATCTTGAGTTTGCCGCGGGTCTGCAGTTCGGTTTCCAGCTCATAAGCCTTGTCGAAATGATCTTCGATCGCGCGTTTGGTCCGGCCGGTGATAAACACCATTTGGGTAATGCCGGCCGCTACCGCTTCTTCCACTGCATATTGAATCAACGGTTTGTCCACCACCGGCAACATTTCCTTGGAACTGGCCTTGGTGGCGGGCAGAAAGCGTGTGCCGAGGCCGGCCACGGGAAATACGGCTTTGGTAACTTTACTCAAAGGGGTAACCTCTTTTGTTGACTATCGCTGCCGATGATCGTCTCTCAATGTTTCAGCAATTCTAACAACCCATCTTCATCCAGCACAGGAATACCCAACTCGAGCGCCTTGTCGTATTTGTTTCCCGGCTCGGCTCCCGCCACCACGTAGTGAGTTTTTTTCGAGACGCTGCCGGCCACCTTGCCTCCCAGATCCTCGATTTTCGCCTTGGCCTCTTCCCGGGCCAGGGTGGGCAAAGTTCCGGTCAGCACAATCGTCTTGCCTGCCAGCGGCTGGGCCCGAGGCGTGGCGCCCGCTTGTTCGGGCCAGCCAACCCCCAGTTCGCGCATCTCGCGAATGATCTGCTGGTTGTGAGGTTCTGCGAAAAACCGCGCAATGCTTTGCGCCACCACCGGGCCCACATCCGGCGCTGCTTGCAATTGTTCCTCACCGGCCTGCATCAACGCTTCGAGAGTGCCGAAATGTCGGGCAATGTCCCGCGCGGTGGTCTCTCCCACGTTGCGAATTCCCAGGGCAAAAATGAAACGCGGTAAAGTGGTAGCCGCACTGCGGCGGATCGCCTCCAGAATATTGGCCGCCGACTTTTCCCCCATACGCGCCAGGTCGGACAGTATCTGGGCTTCAAGGCGGTACAAATCGGCAGGAGTGCGCACCCAGCCGCCATCCACCAATTGATCGACCAATTTATCGCCGAGGCCCTCGATATCCATGGCGCGCCGGCCGGCGAAATGCAGCAAGGCCTGTTTGCGTTGCGCCGGGCAATACAGGCCAGCGCCACATCGCAAGTTTTTTTCTTCGGCATCGCGCACCACAGCCGATTTGCACACCGGACATTGCCCAGGCATCGAAAACTTCGTGGCGCCTTGTGGCCGCAACTCCGGGCGCACCGCGACCACCTGGGGAATCACGTCTCCGGCGCGCCTGACGATGAGGGTGTCGCCCACCCGCAAATCCAGGCTCTTGATGTAGTCCTCGTTATGCAGCGTCACATTGCTGACAGTGACGCCGCCGACGAAGACTGGCGCAAGTTTTGCCACCGGCGTGAGCTTGCCGGTACGACCCACCTGGACCTCGATGCCCAACACCTGCGTCTGTTCTTCCTGGGCAGGAAACTTGTGGGCAACCGCCCAGCGCGGTTCGCGGGAAACAAAGCCCAATTGACTCTGCAAGTCGAGCCGGTTGACCTTGTAGATCACCCCGTCAATATCGAAGGGCAGAGTGTCGCGCTGCGCGGCAATGTGCGTGTGATACGCCATCAATTCCTCCGCCCCGAGCGCGACTCGCCGTTCGGCCGAGACCGGCACGCCGAAGTCCCGCAATACATCCAGAATTTCGGCCTGGGTCTGCGGCAGGCGCCACCCTTGCACCTCACCCAGGCCATAGGCAAAAAACGTCAGGGGCCGGCTGGCGGTAATACGGGAATCGAGCTGGCGTACAAATCCCGCCGCCGCATTGCGTGGATTGACGAACACTTTTTCTCCCGCGGCACGCTGCCGCTCGTTGAGTTGTTCAAAATCCTTGCGGCGCATGAATATCTCGCCACGCACCTCCAATATGGCGGGGGGCTGGTCGGATTGCAGTCGCAGAGGAATGCTGCGAATGGTTTTGACATTCGGGGTGACGTCTTCGCCCGTTTGGCCGTCGCCCCGGGTCGCGGCGCGGGCCAACACGCCATTTTCATACCGAAGGCTGATGGCCACACCGTCGAATTTGAGTTCGGCGTTGTATTCGATCGGGGGTGCGTCCGCTCCAAGTTTCAGTTCCCGACGAACGCGCTGGTCGAAGGTATGGGCACCGCTTGCGTCCGAATCGGTTTCGGTGCGTACCGACAGCATGGGGACGCTGTGTTGCACGGCCGGCAGATCCGGGCGTACCCCTCCCCCGACCCGCTGGGTGGGAGAATCGGACGTGACCAGTTCCGGGTGTTCTTTTTCCAGGGCTTGAAGCGCCTGGAACAGGCGGTCGTACTCTGCGTCCGGCATGCCGGGCGCGTCCTCAACGTAGTACTGGAAATTGGCGCTTTCGATTTCGCGTCGTAGCTTTTCCGCGCGCGCGGCAAGATCCGCCCGCACTGGCATCAGGAAAATAGTCTCAGTGCCAGCGATCCGCCCGCCTGAATGCCGTAATCTTCCATGGTGGAGTAGATGGAGCGCAGTTGCTCGCGGATCTTGTCCAGCCCCGCATCGTTCAACACTGCCCGGTTGTCATCCGTGATTAATCCGTCCAAGGCATCGGCCATACTCCGACTGGCCGTCACCATGCGTTCAAAGGTCTCCAATCCATCCCGGGTGCGGGGCACGTCGAACAGGAACGTCACCCCGGGCGTGGTCAGGTTGCGGATATTGTCCGTGCCGAAGGGCGGCGGCTGTTGGTTGACCAGACAATAAACCAGGGCCTTGCCGGCGTCATGAAGCTGGAATTCGCCTTCAAGCTGTAATTTCATTCCCGAAGCCTCGGCGAGCGCGCGAATCTTGCTGCCGGCAAAAATCTCCCCGCTGCGAGCCACCACATTGATGCCAAGCTGCACGTCCACTTCGGCGCAGAATCGATCCAATTCGGCCGCGCGCTCCAGCGCTGGCTCGATTTCAGGTATTTCCGCCGTTGCCGACAGGTTTTGCGCGGCGGCGGCCACTTTTTCCCTGAATCGCGACAAGGTTTCCATGCCTATGGGGCCGGCTCGATCGACCAATTGAATCGCGCAACGCACGGCGCTAAAGCGCGATTGCCCCGCGGCGAGCGGCTCCCATTCATGTTCGGCATCAATCCGGGCATCGAAGCTCACCGGTTTGCCGAACCCGGACAAGTCCTGGCGCAACGCAAGCAGGGCCTGTCTCGATATGGGCGTTGTGGATTGGATATCCGCAACATAATCCAGCAGTTGTTCCGGGGTCCGTTCGTCGTGGTCCGAAGGCCCGACAGGGGTCGGGCCCGACTCGTCGTCCAGACTCGGCTCAATCCGGGGCTCGGCCCGCCCCGCCCCTCGCGAGGTGCCCTCCGGGGCTTTTCGCGCCACGTCCAGCAGAACATCCTGAGGCGCAATGCCGAAATTATTCTGGACGCGACGGCGAAACTGTTTTTCCTGCCACCAGTTGTAGCCCAGTACCGCCGCCACGATTGCCGCGCCCAACATCATCAATCCGATTTGCAAGTCGCTCATGGCAGTTTCCCCCACATTATTATTATCAGGCGGCTTCCTCGCGCAAGCGCATCGCTTGCTCCACGTCCACGGCAACTATCCGGGACACACCTTGTTCCTGCATGGTGACCCCGATCAACTGGTGCGCCATTTCCATGGTGATCTTGTTGTGGGTGATAAACATGAACTGCGTATGATCCGCCATTTTTCGAACCAGCGCGCAGAACCGCTCAGTATTGGAATCATCGAGCGGGGCGTCCACTTCGTCCAGCAGGCAAAAGGGCGCGGGATTCAACTGGAACATGGAAAATACCAGAGACAACGCCGTCAAGGCTTTTTCTCCTCCCGACAGCAGATGAATTGACGCATTGCGTTTGCCGGGCGGCCTGGCAATCACCTGCACGCCCGCATCGAGAATTTCCTCGCCGGTCATGACCAGCTTCGCCTCGCCGCCCCCAAACAAGGCCGGAAACATTTCGCCGAAATGCCGGTTCACCACGTCGAAGGTGGACTGTAAGCGGTCCCGAGTCTCCCGGTCAATTTTGCGGATGGCATTTTCCAATGTTGCGACGGCTTCGGCAAGATCCTGGGATTGGGCATCCAGATAACCCTTGCGCTCGCGTGAAGTTGCCAACTCTTCCAACGAAGCCAGATTAACCGCGCCCAGGGCCGCGATCTCTTCGTTCAGGCGGTTGACATCACTTTGCAATTTTCCTGGACGCGGAGCATCGTCCAGCAATGGGGTCAGCGCAGCCTCGTCCGCCGCGGACTCGATCAATTGCGCCGTAAAACTTTCCTCGGCCAATCTCGCCTCTTGTTCCTTGAGACGCAACTCGCTGATTTTTTCCCGCGCGGGAGCCAGTTTTTGTTCCGCGGCGAGGCGCTCCTGCTCGGTCGCGCGCAAAACCTGCTCGGCTGCTTCCAAGGCTTCGCGCGCCTGTTTGAGTCGGGCTTCGCCTTCCACTCTTTGCGCCAGCCCCTGGCTCAGTTGATCCTGAAACGATGTTTCGTCGCCGCGCGCAATCTCTGCCCGCAGCTCTTTGCTGCGTGTTTCGAGGCGCTGCACGTTTTCGTTGATGATTTCCAGGGAGTTGTCCAGCTCGCTGATCTTCGACAGCAAAGTTTTCTCTTGAAAGCGTGCCTCCTGTACCGCCCTTTCGGCTTTTTGGACGTTGGCGCGAGCTGTTTGCAGATTCGCTTCCGCCCCGGTGCGCGTCCGCGCCGCTTCGTGCAGTGCGCTACCAAGTGTTCCCAGGGTTGCGGCAATGCCTTCCAGCAGACGACTCGCCTGCAGAAATTGCTCTTGCTCGCGCGCCGATTCCTGACCGATTTCCTCCAGTTCGCCGGCAATCTGTTCACCGCGCCCTTTAAGCCGCTCGGCAAGCTGGGACAGCATCAGGTGATCCAGCCGTTTTTGGTGGTGCGACTCCTGAAGCTCGGACACTGCCTTGCGCAGCCGGCCGGTTTCGGCCTTGTGCTCTTCCAGGCGGATTTCGGCGGACCGGGCCTCTTCGCGCTTCGCACTTAGTTCCTGGTCCGCGGCTGTACGATCGGTAAACAGACTTTCGATTTCCTTTTGCCGGGAAAGAATGCCATGGATCTCGGAATCCGCCCCGTGAAAATTCACGCTGGTCGCGGTGAATACGTGCCCGTGCGGCGTGACCAGCATTGCTCCCGGCGGCAACAGGCAGGCCTTATCGAGTCCTTGAGAGGCGTCCTCCACCACATACACGCGGTCCAGCCAGTCGCCCAGAACCGCCATGAGCCGCGAATCCGTGCAAGTCACATAGTCGGTCAGTGCCACCATGCCCGGCGGGGGATCGGTCCGAACGGACTGCGCGCCGGACTCCGCGTGCAGATGAAACGACACTCTGCCCGGCGGCGGATCGCGGAACCATTCCATGGCCTGCGGCAAATCGCTCAAGGCGATACTGTTCAGGCGTTCGCGCAATACCGATTCGAGCGCGTCTTCCCAGCCATCCCGGATCCGGATGCCCTGCCACAAATGAGAATTGCGCCGCAGTTCCCTGGCCTCCAGCCAGGGCTCCACCGCGCTCGCCCGGCCAACCTGGTCTTGCAGAGACTGCAAGGCCGCCATGTGCGCATCGAGCTGATTCAGGCGCTGCTGTGTCTGCTCCGCCGCCGATTGCGCGGCCAGCCATTCCTCCTCCAGCGCGGGCTCCTCGGCCTGACCGTTCTCCAGCGCCAGTTTCTGCGTACTTAGTTGCTGTTCGTAATCGACAATCTCTTTTTCCAGCGCGACCAACTCGCTCAGGTTCGGCACTTCGAGTCCGTCGCGTTCTTCATTCAGGCGTGCGGCGCGCAGCGCGAGCTGCTGGAGCAGTTTCTCGGCATGGCCTTTACGTGTTTCTTCGAGGCGCATCTGCTGCTCGGCCAGATCGAGTGCCTGTTGTGCTTCGGTATATAGCTCCCGGGCCGATTTGTCGGCGCTTTCCGCGGCTGGCAACGACTCCCTGGCATCGCGCAATTGTTCTTCGAGGGCCAACAACTGCTCCCGTACTTCGCCCAGCTCGCTTTCGCTATCGCAACGAGATTGCGTAAGCGAACCGACCCGGCCAGCCTGCTCGGCGAGCTGGTCCTGCACCGAAGCCAATTGCTGCTCGGCTCGTTGGCGGCCATCCCGCACATGCTGAATCTGTTGCTCGATGCGCGCAATTTCGGCATTGACTTCGTAGAGCGCGCCTTGCGTGGCGTGTACGGCATCGGATGCGGCATAGTGATTCGAACGCAGTTCTTCCAGACGCCGTTGGGCATCCGTCAGTCGCGCCGACTCGGCCTCCAGGGCGATGGTAGCACTGTCAATTTCGCCGGCCACGCGGGCACGCAGACTCGTCGCGTCCCGCCGGCGCAGCATCCACATCAATTGCTGGGTGCGCCGAAGCGAGGCTTCCAGTTCCCGGTAACGCGCGGCTTTTTCGGCCTGGCCCTCGAGATGCTCGAGCTGCCGGGCTAGTTCCTGTCGGATATCGTCCACGCGCAACAGGTTTTCCCGGGTATCTTCCAGTCTGAGTTCGGTCTCCCGTCGACGCTCGCGGTATTTCGAGACCCCTGCCGCTTCTTCCAGAAAGGTGCGCAGATCCTCCGGCTTGGCCTCGATAATCCGGGAAATCATTCCCTGCTCGATAATGGCGTAGCCGCGCCCGCCCAGGCCGGTGCCGAGGAAAATGTCGGAGACATCGCGCCGCCGCACATGGTGATTGTTCAGGAAAAAACTGGATTCCCCGTCGCGCTCCAAAACCCGCTTGACGGAAATCTCGGCATACTGCGACCAGGCACCTGCGGCTTTACCGAGGCTGTTGTCGAAAATCAGCTCGACGCTGGCCCTGCCGACGGGTTTACGTTCGCCCGAGCCGTTAAAAATCACGTCCTGCATGCTGTCCCCGCGCAACTGGCGGGCCGAGGACTCGCCAAGCACCCAGCGCACGGCATCGATCACATTCGACTTGCCGCAGCCATTCGGGCCCACCACGCCGACCAGTTGCCCGGGCACGGCGATATGAGTGGGATCGACAAAGGATTTGAATCCGGCCAGTTTTATATGGGTAAGTCGCACGTGACGAGGGTATTAGCGCTTAGAATTCCGGCAGTTGCCAAATAAAACAAGCGCCTGGACCTCATTTCAGGACCAGGCGCGAGTTTTCCGGCCGCCATTTTAACAATCTAATCGATCGACGAGAATGCCAACTCAGCCAAGCAAAGTTTTGGAGACCTTTCCGAACCCTCAGGAATCCCGCGATTATCTAATTCACATGGAAATTCCGGAGTTCACCTGTTTGTGCCCCAAGACCGGGCAGCCGGACTTCGCCGTGCTTTTGCTCGACTACATACCCGACAAACTGTGCATCGAACTCAAGAGCCTCAAGCTGTATGTGTGGTCGTTCCGCAACGAAGGTGCGTTTCACGAGGCGGTGACCAACCAGATTCTCGACGATCTGGCCGGCGCCTGCGTGCCCCGATTCATGCGCCTGACCGCGCGCTTCTTTGTGCGCGGCGGAATTTTTACCTCGGTCGTTGCCGAGCACCGTAAAAAAGGCTGGACAGCGCCGCCGGACTTGCCCATACCCCTGTTTGTGCCGGAGTCGAGCGTGCGCTGAAGAATTGCTCGGGGCTCCGTCATCTGCGTGTTAGCGCGGACGACGCCATCGGGTTTGTCCCTCATGGCACTACCTTAAGCGCCTTTGTCCGAGAATACGGCGCTTGCGGAAAAAGAGGCGCAGTACGTAGCCCATATGCAGTGCAGCGGAATACGGGGGAAATGCACGGTTGCGGCACCAATACCAGGATTGCGCTGCGCTCCATCCGGACTACATACCGTTGTTGTCGCGGCATCCGGTCTTAAGGCAGTGCCATGAGGGTCAGTCCCGATTCTCCAGCTTCGGCGCCCGGTTGATCGCCAAAATCTAGTTCTGGTTTACCTCCACTCGCCTTTATAATTCGTGCGCCATTTTCGACTGGCACCACCCATATGATTAGTCCAACGTCTAACGCCAGCGTGCTATGAATTCGGCATGAATCCCCAGCTTTCCGCTCTGCAACCCTACCCGTTTCAGAAACTTTCGGCCCTGCTCGCTGGCGCGAGCCCGGCGGCGCTGCGGCCGATCAATCTGTCGATCGGCGAACCCAAACATGCCACCCCGCCATTTATCCGGGATGCTTTGACGGCCAATCTGTCTGGGTTGTCCAGTTATCCGGCCACCGCCGGGAGCGAAAGCCTGAGGCGAACCGTCGCCGGCTGGATCAAGAACCGCTTCGGGGTAAGTGATATTGATCCCCTGCGCCAGGTGTTACCCGTTAACGGCAGCCGGGAAGCGCTCTTTGCTTTTGCTCAAACCGTTATCGACCCATCGCGCGCGCGCGCGGTGGTGGTTTCGCCCAATCCGTTTTATCAGATTTACGAGGGCGCGGCGCTGCTGGCCGGTGCCGAACCGCAGTTCCTCAATCAGCTGCCGGATAACAATTTCGCCATGGATAGGACGCAGTTGCCCGATGAGGTCTGGTCGCGCACGCAACTGATCTACGTCTGCTCGCCGGCCAATCCCACCGGCAATGTGATGACGCTGTCCGAATGGAAATCCTTGTTCGAATTGTCCGACCGGTACGGATTTGTCATCGCCTCCGACGAATGTTATTCGGAAATCTACTTCGACGAAGCGGCCCCGCCACTCGGCGCTCTGGATGCGGCCTGGCGCCTGGGCCGAGGGGATTTCCGACGACTGGTGAGCTTTTCAAGTCTGTCGAAACGTTCCAACGTTCCGGGCATGCGCTCGGGATTCGTTGCTGGCGACGCGGAAATTATTGCCAAATTTCTTCTGTACCGTACCTATCACGGCTGCGCGATGAATCCCGCTATACAGGCAGCCAGCGAAACCGCATGGCGCGACGAGTCGCATGTCGTGGAAAATCGCCGGCTTTACCGGAAAAAATTCGAACGGGTTGTGGCGATACTTGGCGAAGTGACCGAAGTTACCATGCCGCAGGCCGCGTTTTACCTTTGGCTGCCCACTCCAATCCCCGACACCGAATTCGCTAAAGGTTTGTTTAACCAATATAATGTGACTGTTTTGCCGGGCAGCTTTCTGGCCCGGGAAGCGCGCGGGGTGAACCCCGGTCAAAATTTCGTTCGTATTGCCCTGGTGGCGTCTGTAGAGGAATGTATCGAAGCCGGGCAACGTCTACGCGATTACATTCGGCAACTTACTTTGAGGAAAACATGACGGACCCGCAGAGCATTATCGACAAGGCATTCGAGGAACGCGCCAAAATTTCGCCGCGATCCACGGATCCAGCGGTGAAGGAAGCCGTAGCTCAGGTAATTCGCGAGCTCGATTCGGGCAAGCTTCGGGTCGCGGAGAAAATTAGCGGCGAATGGGTCACTCATCAGTGGATCAAGAAGGCCGTCCTGCTGTCCTTCCGTCTGGAAGACAATGACGTTATCCGCGATGGCTATACCAATTATTTCGACAAGGTCCCGGCAAAATTCGCTGACTACGGCGCGGCGGATTTCGCGGCGGGCGGGTTCCGCGTGGTGCCGCCGGCGGCGGTGCGGGCCGGCTCCTTCATCGGCAAGAACGTGGTGTTGATGCCTTCGTTCGTGAATATCGGTGCTTATGTGGACGAAGGCACCATGGTCGATACCTGGGCAACAGTTGGCTCGTGCGCTCAGATCGGCAAAAACGTGCACTTGTCGGGTGGCGTGGGTATTGGCGGGGTACTGGAGCCGATTCAGGCCAACCCGACCATCATCGAAGATAACTGCTTCATTGGCGCGCGCTCCGAGGTTGTCGAGGGCGTTGTTGTGGGTGAAGGCTCGGTAATCTCGATGGGTGTGTATATCGGCCAAAGCACCCGCATCTACAATCGGGAAACTGGCGAAACGATTTACGGAAAAATTCCGCCAGGGTCAGTTGTGGTGTCGGGCAATCTGCCCTCGGCCGATGGGCGCTACAGCCTGTATTGCGCAGTGATCGTCAAACAAGTCGATGCCAAGACCCGGGCCAAGACCAGCATCAATGAGCTGCTCCGTGGTATCTAACGTGCCGCGCCAGGTCGCAGCGGCGGCACTCCTTCAATCGAATCTTTCGAGGTCATCATGTTCCTGACTCCCTTGTTCAAGCTGATGGCGGATAAGCAGGCATCCGATTTGTTCATATCGGCCGGCGCTCCGGTATCGATCAAGATTCTCGGCACCATCATGCCGGTGAACCAGCAGATCATCGATCAGGATACCTCCCGCAAGGTCGCCTATGAATTGATGAACGACAAGCAGATCAGGGAATTCGAGGAAACCCTGGAGATGAATTTCTCCTACGTGGTGCCCGACGCGGGGCGTTTCCGGGTCAATATTTTTCGCCAGAAAGGCGCGGTGGCCATGGTGGTTCGCCATTTGCGCATCGGTACTCCCGGTATCGAAAAACTCAAGCTGCCCCTGATCCTCAAGGATCTGGTCATGGAAAAACGCGGATTTGTACTGGTTGTCGGCTCCACCGGCTCCGGCAAGTCCACCACCCTGGCTGCCATGATCGAGCACCGCAATGCGTTCAAGCCTGGTCATATCCTCACCATCGAAGACCCGATGGAATTTGTATTTCGTCCCGACAAATGCATCATCAACCAGCGCGAAGTCGGCACCGATACCCGAAGCTATGGTAACGCCCTGGTCAATGCCATGCGCGAGGCGCCGGATATGATGATGATCGGCGAAATCCGCGACAAGGAAACCCTGCAACATGCCATGCTCTATGCTCAGACCGGACACCTCTGCATATCCACTCTGCACGCCAATAACAGCTACCACGCACTGAACCGTATCATCAATTTTTTCCCCCACGATGCGCGCACGTCCCTGCTTTCCGATCTCGCGATCAGCCTGCGCGCCATTATTTCGCAGCGCCTGGTCAAGGCCAACGACGGAACACAGGTGGCGGCCGTCGAAGTGATGCTCAACACCAAACACGTCTCCGAGCTGATCAAGTCCGGGGAAGTCGAACAGATACGCGAGGCCATGGAGCAGAGCCTCTCACCCGGGTCCAAGACTTTCGAACAGGCCTTGTTCGACCTTTACATGGCCGGCATGGTATCCAAGGACGAAGCGCTGAAGAACTCCGACTCGTCCACCAATCTTTCCTGGCTGATCAATAATTACGAGCAAAAAGCCTCAGGCAAAATCGGCGAAAGCCCCACCGGCCGGGTCATGGTCAAACCCGGCGGCAGTTATTCCTTTGACGAGATAAAATTAAACGTCGGTTCGGAAAAGAGCTGAACCGACACACGCGGCCCTGCGCTATCGGACTCGATGACATCCAACACGTTTGAGCTCGTACACGAATTGATTTCGCGTCCATCGGTCACGCCCAACGATGCCGGCTGCCAGGAAATCCTGCGCCAGAGGCTGGTGCGTCTGGGGTTCGAGTCGGAGCCGATGCGATTCGAGGACGTGGACAATTTGTGGCTGCGGCGGGGCAAGTCCGGTCCGTTGTTGTGTTTCGCAGGGCACACCGATGTCGTGCCCACCGGCCCGCTCGATCAGTGGCATAGCGACCCTTTTGTTCCGACACTTCGGGACGGAGTGTTATATGGCCGCGGTGCGGCGGACATGAAATCTTCGCTCGCCGCGTTTGTCACCGCGCTAGAGGGTTTTATCTCCGAGCACCCCGACCATCCAGGCTCCATTGCCCTGCTGCTGACCTCCGACGAAGAAGGGGTCGCCCTGAACGGCACGGCGAAAGTTGTGCAACGCCTGCGGGAGCGCGGGGAGCACATCGATTACTGTATTGTTGGCGAACCTTCTTCATCCGGCGCCTTGGGTGACACCATCAAGGTTGGGCGTCGCGGATCGCTATCCGGGGATCTGTCGGTACGCGGGATTCAAGGCCACATTGCCTACCCTCAGCAGTCGCGCAACCCCATCCTCGAATTTGCACCGGCGCTGTCGGAACTTACGGACGTCGTCTGGGATCAGGGTAACGAATATTTTCCGCCTACTACCTGGCAAGTCTCCAACATTCGTGCCGGTACTGGTGCCACCAATGTTATTCCCGGAGAGTTGAACGTCCTGTTCAATTTTCGGTTCTCCACCGCGAGCACCATCGAGGGCCTGAAGAAAAAAGTACACGAGATCCTGGATCGGCACGGCCTGGAGTATTCGCTGCAATGGTCGCTGTCGGGCATGCCGTTTCTGACGCCTCGCGGACATCTGGTGGATTGCCTGTCGCGGGCAATTCACGAGGTGACAGGGAAAACACCTGAATTATCCACGTCCGGCGGCACCTCGGATGGCCGGTTTATCGCTGCCATTTGTCCCGAAGTGGCGGAGTTCGGCCCGATCAATCAGACGATTCACAAGTTGAATGAAAACATTCTTGTGGCCGATCTGGATGCCCTATCGTCCATTTACCGGCGAGTCATCGGCCACGTGTTGAATGTTCGCTGAGGCCGCTTCCCAACTCGCCACAGTACGCGACTGGCTGCGGTTTGCAGTGAGCCGCTTCAACGAAGCGCAATTATTCTTCGGCCACGGTAATGCCGACGCCTACGACGAAGCAGCCTATCTGATATTGCATACCTTGCATCTTCCGCTGGATCGGCTGGAACCTTTTCTGGAGGCCCGATTGACCTCGGGCGAAATCGCCAGCTTAAGCAGCCTGTTGTCCCGGCGCATTGAGCAGAGAGTGCCCGCCGCGTATCTCACGCGCGAAGCCTGGCTGGGGGACTATCGCTTCTATGTTGATGAACGGGTCATCGTGCCGCGCTCGCCCATCGCCCACATGCTGCTGGACGAAACCCTGGCGCCATGGATCGAGGATTTCGATTCGATCCGACGTGTGCTCGATTTGTGCACCGGCTCCGGCTGTCTGGCGATTTTGGCCGCGCATGTTTTTTCAGAGGCACAAGTTGATGCAACCGAACTTTCGCCCCAGGCAATCGAAGTCGCACGCCGCAACATCGACGATCATGGGGTCGCGGATCGGGTCAGCGTGAGAAAAGGCGATCTGTTCGGCGATCTGAAAACCCGCTACGACTTAATCGTGGCCAACCCGCCGTACGTCAACCTGGATTCCATGCAGGCCCTGCCGGCCGAATATCGTGCCGAGCCGGCTTTGGCGCTGGCAGGCGGCGCCGATGGACTGGACATCGTGCGCAGAATCCTTCGAGAAGCACCTGCGCACCTGAAGCCGGAAGGCTGTTTAGTGGTGGAAGTGGGACACAACCGCCACGTGCTCGAAACGGCTTTCCCGGATATTCCGTTTATCTGGTTGGAGACCGCGCCGCAGGCCGGTCACGTTTTTTTGCTGCAGGCTTCCGACCTTCCTCGCTAGGTTCTTCCGGTTCGGGCGCCGGAACGCCGCCTGCCCATTCCAGCAGTTCACCTATTTCCGATTCCTTGAGTTCTATCCAGGTTCCACGCTTGAGCCGCGGTGGCAGCGTAATCATGCCAAAGCGCACCCTCATCAGACGACTGACCTGTATCCCGAGTGCTTCGAACATGCGTCGCACGATCCGGTTGCGGCCCTCCTTGAGGATCAGGTGATACCAGCGATTGCGCCCTTCGCCGCCGCGTTCTTCCAGAGCCTCGAATTTCGCTTCGCCGTCGGAAAGCACCACGCCTTTTTTCAACTCGGCCATATGGGCGGGAGAAAGCACACCGAACAGACGTACCGCGTACTCTCGTTCCACTTCGAAACGCGGATGCATCAAACGGTTCGCCAATTCTCCGGAAGTCGTGAAAAGCAACAGCCCTCCCGTGTTGAAATCCAGCCTTCCCACTGCCAGCCACTTCGCGCTGCGGATCACCGGCAATTTCTCAAACACGCTCGGCCGCCCCTGGGGATCGTCACGACTGACGATTTCGCCTTCCGGTTTGTGATACAGAATGACTCGCGGCAGCCGAGTCGTTACTTGAAATTTGATCTGGCGACGGCCGACCTGAATCAGATCGTCGGTTGTCACACGCGTACCGATGGTGGCCGGCTCGCCGTTGACCTTTACCTTGCCGGCCTTGATGTATTCTTCCATGACACGGCGCGAGCCCAGTCCGGCTTGGGCCAACACCTTCTGCAGTTTCTGCGATCTGGGCGCCGTAGTACTGGCGCTGGCACGGGCCGGCTCTCCAGGCAGGCGGACGGCAACCGGTTTCTTGCGCACTTTTTTTGCCACGCCCGGCGCACTCTTGGGCATCCGGCGCGGCGACATGCGTCGCTTGGTGGATTCGGCCGGAGAATCCGCCATCAGGCCGGTCTCCGTTCGATCATCGCCTGGGCGAGTGTGCCGCTGTCCACGTGTTCAAGCTCGCCGCCGACAGGAAGGCCGCGGGCGATGCGGCTGACCTTCATACCGCGTGCGCCGAGCAGTTCGCCAACGTAATGCGCGGTTGCCGCGCCTTCGGCGGTAAAGTTGGTTGCCAAAATAGTTTCCTTTACGACGCCGTCGATCGCGCGTTTGACCAAACGGTCCAGGTGAATGTCCTTGGGCCCAATACCATCCAAGGGCGAGAGTTTTCCCATCAGTACAAAATACAGCCCGGAATAGGACTGGGATTGTTCCATCATCAGCAAATCCGCCGGAGACTCCACCACGCAGAGCAAAGCCGGATCGCGACGGGCGGAGCGGCATAACTCGCACACCGCCTGCTCGGTGAAATTGTTGCAGCGTTCACAGTGGTGAATTTTTTCCAGAGCATGATCCAAGGCGCGCTGCAACCGTCCCGCCCCAGTCCGATCACGCTGCAAGAGGTGATAGGCCATTCTTTGGGCCGACTTGGGGCCCACGCCCGGCAGGCAGCGTAAGGATTCAATCAGTTCTTCTAGGCTGGAAGCGGTCTTCATAAATACAGTGACGAGTTACGAGTGACAAGCGACGAGTGGAAAAGCCCGCTAGTCTGTAGCGTCCCGTCACTCGTCACACGTCACTTGTTGCTAGTCACTCGTCATCGATTTTCAAAACGGTAATTTCATTCCAGGCGGCAAACCGAAACCGGAGGTCAGTCCGCCCATTTTCTCCTGAGTGGCTGATTCGACGCGCCGCACTGCGTCATTCACCGCCGCCGCGATAAGGTCTTCGAGCATGTCCTTGTCGTCGGTCATCAAGCTGGGGTCGATGATGACCCGTTTGACGTCATGGCGTCCCGTCATCGTCACCTTCACCATCCCGGCGCCGGACTGGCCCTCAACTTCCATGAGGGCAATTTCTTCCTGCGCTTTTTTCAGGTTGTCCTGCATCTGCTGGGCTTGCTTCATCAGCCCGGCCAACTGTCCCTTCATCATAGCTGCTCTCCCCCTATTCCATGCGGCTTAATCGAAGAATCCTTGATCCTGGCGTCGAAGGTTTCCACCAGTTCACGCACAAAAGGATCGGCGTCTATGGACTCGATGGCCGCCGCCATTTGCACCTGCTTGTCCCTGTCGTTCAGTTTTGCCGGGCTGTTCAGCACCGCTCCGATCGAAACCGACAAGCGCAAGCGACTGCCGAAATGTTCCTCGAGCGCGGCTTGAAGTTTATCGACATAATTTTTTTCGACCAGATGCTTATGGGCATCGGAAATGGTCAACGCCAGGCGCTCGCCCTGCAATTCCTGAAACTGGCAATGATCGGCCAGCATGCGCGCCATGCCGCCGATTTTCAAACGCATCATCAGATCCCGCCAGTTGGACAATTGGGTTTCGACGGACCCGGTCTGAGTCTGCATCGGTGCAGCTCGCGATTCCTTTGGTTCTTGCGTCTGCGGCACGGGTGCGCTGCGCGCCGGGCTCGGACGTGTCGGGGCATCACCCTGCGGCTCCTCGAGTCGAAAAGTCAGCATGCGCATCAGCGTCATGGTGAATCCGGCGAATTCATCCGGGGCCAGGCCCATGTCGCGACGACCAAGAATGGCAATCTGGTAATAAAGCTGCACGTCTTCCGGAGTAAAAATTCCAGACAACTCCCGCAACACCTCGCGTTCCGGGTCATCCTCCGCCAGCGCTTCAGGCACGGACTGCAGGAGCGCAATGCGGTGAACAAGCGTTGCCAGCTCTTGCAGGGCGGCGTCGAAAGACAGGCTCCTTGCGGCCATGTTTTCAGCCTCGTTGAACATGGCCCGGCCATCGCCGCGCGCCAGCGCCTTGAGGATCTCGAACAGATATCGCCGATCCACTACGCCCAGCATGTCGCGAACCGGAATCTCTTCGACTTTGCCGGCACCATGGGCAATCGCCTGGTCAAGCAATGACAAGGCATCGCGCAGGCTGCCTTCGGCGGCCCTCGCCAGCAGGGCCAGGGCCGCCGCTTCGAAATTGACGCCTTCGGCTGCGAGAATATGCTCCAGTTGGGTGCGGATCTGGCCCGGTGGAATCTGTTTGAGATTGAATTGCAGGCAACGCGACAACACGGTCACCGGCACTTTTTGCGGATCGGTGGTGGCCAGAATAAATTTCACATGGCCTGGCGGTTCTTCCAGGGTTTTGAGCATGGCATTAAACGCCGAGCGCGAGAGCATATGCACTTCGTCGATGATGTAGACCTTGAAGCGCCCGGCACTGGGCGCATACAACGCGCCTTCCAACAATTCGCGCATGGCATCGACCTGGGTATTGGATGCCGCGTCCAGTTCCAGCAGGTCGACGAAGCGGCCAGCATCGATTTGTGTGCAGGCAGAACATTTGCCGCAAGGTGTGGCCGACACACCGGTTTCGCAGTTAAGTGCCTTGGCGACAATTCGTGCAAGCGTGGTCTTTCCCACGCCGCGAGTACCGGTAAACAGATAGGCGTGATGCAGGCGATTCTGGGTCAGCGCATTGGTTAGCGCCTTGACCACATGTTCCTGGCCGACCAGTTCGCCAAACGTCCTGGGGCGCCATTTGCGTGCCAGTGCGAGTGTCACTTTAGCCTTGGGACCCAAAGATGGTCGGTGGAGGGACCGCGCGGATGCAGAGCGAAAGATCGGCGGGAGACGCGGTACCCCTTACGCCTATCGCCTCACGCCTCACGCCTATCGCCTCGTGCCTCACCATGTATAAGGGTGGCGAGCCTTGCCCCCGGCACTTGCAGAGAATAGCTGTGGCTGCTTCCTTCCGGACCTGACCAGATTCACTACCATGCAATGCGGGGAGGCCCGCCATTGAAAATCTAGGGACGAGGGGCGAGGGACGAGGGACGAGGGGAAATCGCGTCGCGATGCGGCGAATGCCCTCTCCTGCCTTCTCACTCTTGACTCCTCACGCCGTTGTAACTGGAATCTTGCCGATCTTTGCCTGCCATTCACGAGGCCCGGTCTGATGCACCGAGGTTCCATTGGCATCCACAGCAACCGTCACCGGCATGTCCCGCACTTCGAATTCATAAATGGCTTCCATGCCCAGATCGGCGAAGGCCACCACACGCGAAGATTTAATGGCCTTGGACACCAGATAGGCCGCGCCACCCACCGCCATCAGATAGACGGCCCGGTGTTTGCGAATCGCCTCGATTCCCGCCGGCCCGCGTTCGGCCTTGCCGATCATGCCGAGCAGTCCGGTCTTGGAGAGCATCATCTCGGTAAACTTATCCATTCGCGTCGCGGTCGTTGGACCGGCCGGGCCGACCACTTCATCGCGCACGGGATCGACCGGGCCCACGTAATAGATGAATCGATTGCGAAAATCCACCCCGTCCGGCAGTGCTTCGCCTTTGGCAAACAGATCCTGAATGCGCTTGTGTGCCGCGTCGCGCCCGGTCAGGATCTTGCCATTGAGCAACAGTGTCTCGCCGGGTTTCCAGCCGGCAATTTCTTCGCGCGTGACCTTGGACAACTCCACCCGTCGCGAGCCTGCCGCCGGCGCCCAGCGCACATCCGGCCACTCATCCAGCCGTGGCGGTTCCAAGCGTGCCGGACCGCTGCCGTCCAGCTTGAAATGAACATGCCGGGTTGCCGCGCAATTGGGAATAATTGCGATGGGCAGCGAAGCTGCGTGGGTCGGATAGTCCAGAATCTTGACGTCGAGCACGGTGGTGAGCCCACCCAACCCCTGCGCGCCGATGCCCAGCGCATTGACCTTGTCGCAGATTTCGATGCGCAGTTCCTCGATTCGATTCTTCGGGCCGCGCTGTTTCAGATCCGCCATGTCGATCGGATCCATCAGCGATTCCTTGGCCAGCACCATAGCCTTCTCGGCACTGCCGCCAATGCCGATGCCGAGCATGCCAGGCGGGCACCAGCCGGCCCCCATCGAAGGAACGATTTTAACCACCCAATCCACGATGCTGTCCGAGGGATTGAGCATCACGAACTTCGCCTTATTTTCCGAGCCCCCGCCTTTGGCGGCAATCCGGACATCGATACCATCGCCAGGAACCAGCTCCATGTGGATCACGGCCGGGGTGTTGTCCCGGGTATTCTTTCGGCCGCCAGCCGGGTCGGCAACAATCGAGGCGCGCAATTTATTATCCGGGTGCTGGTAGGCGCGGCGTACACCTTCGTTCACCATGTCCGTCAGGCTCATGGTCGCACCGCCCCACCGCACGTCCATGCCGATACGAAGGAAAGCCACCACGATCCCGGTATCCTGGCACATCGGACGTTTGCCCTCGGCCGACATGCGCGAGTTGGTCAGAATCTGCGCAATGGCATCGCGTGCCGGTGCGGATTGCTCCTGCTCATAGGCGCGCGCGAGCGCCTTGATGTAATCCATCGGGTGATAGTAGGAAATGTACTGCAGCGCGTCGGCCACGCTGTCGATCAGATCTTGTTGGCGGATAACGGTCATTGGAGGCATTGCGGAATAAGCGGCGGGTTAATGTGCCGCGGGCGCCGTAGCGGCCATGCGGTCAGTATACGCCATGGCCAATGCGGAGAACACGAAAGTCAGGTGAATGACAACCTGCCACATGATCGTGTCGCTCGCGATTTGCGAGGCATTGATAAAGGTTTTCAGAAGGTGGATGGAGGAAATGCCGATCAGCGCCATCGCCAGTTTGACCTTCAATACCCCGGCATTGACGTGGGAGAGCCATTCCGGCTCATCGGGGTGCCCTTCCAGATTGAGCTTGGAGACAAAGGTTTCGTAACCACCGACAATCACCATAATCAACAGATTGGCAATCATGACCACGTCGATCAGTCCCAGCACCAGCAGCATGATGTCCGTCGCGGACAGCCCGTGAACCCTGGAGACCAGTTGCCAGAGTTCCTCCATGAAGTGATAGACGTAGACAGTCTGGGCGATGATTAGCCCCAGATAAAGTGGCGCCTGCAGCCAGCGGCTCCAGAAAATCAATCCCGCCAGGGCGACCTGCGAGCGGCTATCGTTGCGAGCGTGTTTCATCATGCCTGTCTCGAAGAAAAGCTGAAAAATAAGGGGCGAATTTTACACTAGCCGCCATGCGACGCGATCCCTGCGGTCAATGGCAATCGTTGTGTTTATAATCCGCCGCAAGCCGTTGGCGCATCCAACAAGAACAATTTTCAGGAGACAGGCATGAGCGACATCGAATCCGTCCTTAAAGAAACCCGGATATTTCCCCCGCCGGTGGAGTTTGTCCGTCAGGCCAATGTGTCGGGAATGGCGGCTTATCACGCGTTGTGCGCCGAGGCTGAAAAAGACTACGAAGGATTTTGGGCCCGGCTTGCCCGCGAGCACCTGCTCTGGCAAAAACCCTTTACGAAGGTACTTGACCAGAGCAAGTCGCCCTTCTTCAGGTGGTTTCACGACGGCGAACTGAATGTTTCCTACAACTGTCTCGACCGCCATCTCGCCACCCAGCCAGACAAGGTGGCGATTATCTTCGAAGCCGACGATGGCACGGTCACCCGAATCACTTACAAGAATCTTTACCACCGGGTGTGCCAATTTGCCAATGGGCTGAAATCCCTCGGCATCAAGACCGGTGAGCGCGTGATCGTTTACATGCCCATGTCGATCGAAGCGGTCGTTGCCATGCAGGCCTGTGCACGCATCGGCGCCACCCACTCGGTGGTGTTTGGCGGTTTCTCGGCAAAAAGTTTGCAGGAACGCATCATCGATGCCGGCGCGGTGGCGGTCATCACCGCCGACGGACAGATGCGTGGTGGCAAGGAAGTAGCCTTGAAGGCTGCCGTGGATGAAGCTCTGACCCTGGGCGGATGCGAAAACATTCGCCATGTCATCGTGTACCGCCGCACCGGCAGCGCGGTCACCATGCAGGCACCACGCAATTGTTGGTGGCACGATTTGGTAAAAGGCCAGCCGGAGACATGCGAGCCGACCTGGGTGAATGCCGAGCACCCCTTGTTCATCCTCTACACCTCGGGTTCGACCGGCAAGCCCAAAGGCGTGCAGCATTCCAGCGCTGGTTACCTGCTGCAAACCATCCTCACCATGAAGTGGGTGTTCGACAACCAGGCGTCGGACATATTTTGGTGTACCGCCGACGTCGGTTGGGTGACAGGACACAGTTATATCACCTACGGCCCGCTGGCCGTGGGGGCAACCGAAATCATTTTTGAAGGGATACCCACCTACCCTGATGCCGGACGGTTCTGGAAAATGATCCAGGACCACAAGGTCAATGTGTTTTATACCGCGCCCACCGCGATCCGCTCCCTGATCAAGGCCGGCGCGGATCTGCCGAAGAAATACGATCTGAGCAGCCTGCGCTTGCTGGGCTCGGTGGGTGAACCGATCAACCCCGAGGCCTGGATGTGGTACCACACCACGGTCGGTCAGGGTCGCTGCCCCATCGTGGATACCTGGTGGCAGACTGAAACCGGCGGGCACATGATAACGCCTCTGCCCGGCGCAACGCCCTTAAAGCCCGGTTCCTGCACCCTGCCCCTGCCCGGCATCATGACGGCCATCGTTGACGAAACCGGACACGACGTGGATAAGGGCAAAGGCGGCATTCTGATCATCAAGAAACCCTGGCCCTCGATGATCCGCACCATCTGGGGCGATCCGGAGCGCTTCAAGAAAAGTTACTACCCGGACGATTTTCAAGGGCGCTACTACCTGGCCGGTGACGGCGCCAATCGCGACCAGGACGGCTATTTCTGGATCATGGGCCGCATCGACGACGTCCTGAACGTGTCAGGCCATCGCCTGGGTACCATGGAGATCGAATCGGCGCTGGTAGCCAACTCGATGGTCGCGGAAGCCGCGGTGGTCGGTAAACCACACGACATCAAGGGTGAAGCGGTGGTCGCCTTCGTGGTGCTGAAAGCGGCACGACCCACGGGGGATGTGGCGAAAAATATTTCCAAGGAACTACGCGACTGGGTGGCGCAGGAAATCGGGCCCATCGCCAAGCCTGACGAAATCCGTTTTGGCGACAATCTCCCCAAAACCCGCTCCGGAAAAATCATGCGGCGCTTGCTCAGATCGATCGCAAAGGGTGAAGTGATTACCCAGGACATCTCGACCCTTGAGAATCCGGCGATCCTCGAACAGCTTAAACAGGCGACTTGATGCTGAAGTTCCCCACGGACATAAGGACATAAAAGGGCCGCGCATCTCGTTCAGACCATAGGGGGTGACGTGGGAGAGGCAATAGGAAAGTTCAGAACCTGCGAATAACCCTGGAAGAAAACAGTTGCTCTGTCGTGCGGTTTTAAAGTTGAAATACCTATTGGCGTACGGGACCGATCAAGCACGTACGTCCCGCTTGTAGGGAAAAACCGACGGCCCGGTCTCCTCTATCCCTTCACTCATTTCAGCCAGACCCCACATCAATTTGCGGGTTTCCCGGCAATTTTTTGTCGGGATTATCTCTATCCTGAATCCCATTCGAGTGCCGCATTCTTGGCACGTGCACATGGGTGCAAAACACAAGCAGACCACCTGGAAACAACGTTTATGGGCGGTCGCGCATCTGACGTGAGTTCTTAGGCCGTCACCCAATCGGGGGATCGTTGATTCGACGAAGGAGCTTACCAATGGCGTTCACAGTTGTTATGGCTATGCTCATGCTGAATTTGTCAATGCCGGTGATGCTGCCGCTTTTAGGTTGCTGCCTCATCATCCTGCTGACCATTGTGTTCGACGATATATACGGCTGATTCTGAAAGCACTCGATCGTGTCAGGTCCATTTCCACTGAGATTACCCGTCAAATTGACCACCTTATTGCAGCTCAACAAGGACACCCCATGAGCACCTCGCGCAGCATCCACGCCATTTTGATGAGCTTTATTTTGATCGCGTTGACCGCTTGCGGAGGCGGAGGCGGTGGAAGCACCGGTGCAAGCAGCCCTGCGCCCACGCCGGCAGCACCGTCACCAGAAAATTGGGTCGCCAATGGGCCTGTCAACGCCGTGGCGTTCTCTACCGATGGCAATACAATTTATGTCGGCGGCAACTTTACTCAAATCGGCCCACGTACCGGCAGCTTCGTGGCGATAGACGGCGTCACCGGGCAAACCTCTTCCACGTCTTCGAAGGTGGATGGCGAGGTCTATGCAAGCGCACCGGATGGATCTGGCGGATGGTACATCGGTGGAAAATTTTCCCTGGTGGGCACCGCCGCTCGCGCCAACATGGCTCATATCCTGGCAAATGGTGACGTTGATCCGGCATTCAATCCGAATCCCAACGGCCCGATTCGCGCGCTCGCAGTTTCCGGCAGCACGTTGTACATAGGGGGAAGTTTCAGTTCCATCGGCGGAATGACTCGCAACAACATCGCCGCACTCAATACGGCAAGTCTGGCGATAACCGAGTTTGATCCCATTGCTGGCGGCATAGTCCGTACCCTTGCTGTATCAGGCAATACAATTTATGTAGGGGGCGATTTCCCTTCAATTCACGGAGTAGTGCGAGAGCGCATTGCTGCTCTCGACTTGGCGGGCCAGGTTCTAGGCTTCGATCCAGGGCAAGGCGGCGGAGTCACTTCAATTAAAACGCTTGTTGTCACTGCCGGAGCTGTCTACGTGGGCGGTCAATTCAGCAATCTTGGCGGACAGAATCGTACGAATATCGCGGCCCTTGATCCGACGACCGGCGTGGCCCTGTCCGGATTTGTTCCTAATGCAAACGCGATAGTCCACGCCATTGCCGTATCAGGCAGCACGATTTTTGCAGGTGGCGAATTTACCCTTATCGGTGGACAAACCCGCAATCGCATCGCGGCTCTTGATCTGAATGGGGTAGTCTCGGGATTCAATCCCAATGCCAGCAGCACCGTGAGCTCGCTCGCCATCTCCGGAAACGTTGTGTATGCAGGGGGTCAATTCGGTCAAATCGGTGGACAATTCAGAAATAACGTAGCTGCGCTCGATGCGAGCGGCATGGCCGTACCGGATTTCGATCCCAACGCAAATAGTTCGATCTACACTCTCAGCGTATTCGGGAACACTGTTTTTGCAGGCGGTCAGTTTACCTCTGTTGGTGGATTACCCCGAAATCATCTCGCCGCACTGGATTCGAACGGCCAACCCTTGAGTGGATTCATCCCGAATCCCGGCAGTTTCGTTCAGACGCTCGCCGTGTCCGGAGAAACGCTGTATGTTGGCGGGAATTTCAGTTCCATCGGTGGGGCGTTACGCAATCGCATTGCCGCCATCGACACGAGCAACAATGCTCTGGCGAGCTTCAATCCGAACACGGATGGTTTGGTTCGAACAATTGCCATCCGCGGCAATACCGTTTACATCGGAGGCGATTTCACCTCCCTGGGCGGCACAACACGCAACTACATCGCCGGGCTCGATGTTGGTGGAACATTGCTTGCCTTCAATCCATCTCCGGACGGCATAGTTCACGCCCTTGCCGTCTCCGGCAACATCGTGTACGCAGGCGGTCAATTCAGCGCAATCGGCGGGCAGTCGCGCAACAACATCGCAGCGCTTGACTCGGATGGTCTCGTCATCGCTGACTTCGATCCAATTGCGGACGACATCGTACGAACACTGGCCGTATCGGGAAGTACCTTGTACGTGGGCGGGGAATTTGGCTTCATAGGCGGCGCAGTGCGCAATCGCATTGCCGCGCTCGGTGCGACTGGTGTGGCCGTTGCGGAATTCAACCCCAGCGCAAATGGCATCGTCCGTACTCTCGCGGTTTCCGATGGAACGATTTATGCGGGTGGCGACTTCACTTCCATCGGTGGAGCATCGCGCAATCGCATTGCCTCGCTCAATGCGTCTGGCGCCGCTATACCCGGCTTCAATCCGAATGCCGACGGGAATATCCACTCGATTGCCGTCTCCAATGGCAGGATCGTTGCAGGCGGCCTCTTTACTTCCATAGGTGGCCAAGCACGCAGCCGTATCGCTTTTTTGAACCCGTAATGGTATCCACAGGTGTCCTCAGATACACCGTCATCTCAAACCAGTTAACTTTCCATTTCTTCCAAATAAAAAAGGACCCCTGCGGGCCTTTTTTAATTTGGCGGAGAGGGCGTCCGCCCAACCATTGTCCGAGAAAATCCAGCTTCGTCCATTCTCATAGCTAATTTCATAGGAGAAATAGATTTCGTTGTCTTGACACGTCCAACGCAATCCAGCACTATCCAGGTTCATAACGTGGGTATGAATGGGGGTAGATATGGCGCGCAAGATCAATCGGCTGTCGGCCAAGGCGGTCAGTAACCAGAAGTCCCCGGGC
>CAMDKM010000039.1 GCA_945900965.1 Bordetella parapertussis
GGAAATGGTTTTGAGTATGTCCTGATAGCGCTCGCCCAGTTCCCGGTCTGTGGCGGCCAGGTCTTCATGGCCGCAAATCGTGACTTCGGCGTCGGATCTGGCTTTGCGGCAATCGAATCCGGCTTCGTAGGTCGGCGCTGTCTCCGAACGCTCCAGTTGGAATCTGCCGTTACGCCAGCGGAAGTATTCAGTCAGGGGGTTTTTGCGCTCGGAGCTGTCGTAGTACTCACGCACCAGCAGGCCCGCCTGTTCGTAAAGAAGATAATTGCGATTGCCCGCCAGCGGCAGAGGTGGGGGAGATTCGGGAAGTTTTATTTCGATCAATCGACCAAAGGCATCCAATCGAAAGACGCCGTGGATATCCGGCCCGCCTGTACCGGCGAGGCAGGAGGCGCCGACGAAAATCGCTTCTTCGTTGCCGTCGCCGTCGAAGTCATAGTAGGAAAGGGAAGATTCCGCAATGGGCGGTAATCCATCCGTTGCGCAATCGGCATAATTGGGGGATTGGGCGAGTAATGCAGGGATGTCGATGTCGCGGAGTTTGGCGGCGTGGGATGCGGTTGCGAACAGCAGTGCATACGCCGCTAATCTTGTGGCATTTGATAAACACACAGCGATTATGGTGAACGGCCCTCGAACATTTCGCTTGTTAGCCGCACCCAGCACAGAAGGTAATAGATACCGCGCCACGGAGGTCATCTGTCACCCTCTCCCCTGCCCTCTCCCGTCAAGAGAGAGGGGGAGAATACTGCGCTTCAAGTGTGCCCTTGTCCCGTCAAGGGAGAGGGGAAGAATACTGCGCAGCATATTTGCAGATTGAATCATCGGCGTGTTCATCGGTGTACGTTGGCTCCAACCGGGGCCAGTGGCATTTTTCCCGTCATCCCCTCTACGATAGATTGAGGATCGAGGGGCTAGGGACTTGGGGTTAGGGGGCTCACCCTTCACTCATTCACTCATTCACTCATTCACCCCTTCCCCCTTTACCCACTTCTTCATATCCCAGGGCTCGTAGAGCGTCCAGATGTAATCGGTGGTGGAATCTTCGCGCATGCGATGCAAATCCTGCTTGTCGGCCTCGGCGATGAAGTTCTCGAAAATCTCCAGGCTCGGGAACTCCACGACGATCAGTTGCCGGCGCGTGGTGTCGCCATGCATTTCGCGAAGCGGACCGGTGCCAGCGCTGACTACCCGCCCGCCGTAGCGGTAAATGATTTTCCCGGCCTTGACGCTGTAGTCCCGGTATTCGTTTTCCCTGCCGGGTTTCAGGTTGAAAAGATTGAGGGCATAGATCATGGGAGTCAGGGGCGAGGGACGAGGGGCGAGGGACGAGGGGCGAGGGGCGAGGGACGAGGGGCGAGGGGCGAGGGGCGGAAAGGCAGGATCGAGGATCGAGGGGCCGAAAGGCTGGATTGAGGATTGAGGATTGAGGATCGAGGGTCTACACCCTTCACCCTTCACCCCTGACTCCTCACGCCGCACGCTTCACTGTTCACCATTCACCGTTTACTGTTCACCATTCACTGTTCACCGTTTACTGTTCACCATTCACTGTTCACCATTCACTGTTCACCGTTCACTGTTCACCGTTCACGCCTCACGGATCTAGAATACCATCCGAACCCGCCCACTCACAAAAAGGAAAAACCAATGGCAACCAATACTCAGGTCCAGCTCGCCAGCCGCCCGACGGGCTGGGTTACGGACGCGAATTTCAAGATCGTCGAATGTCCGATCCCCGAACTTAAGCCCGGGCAGGTGCTGCTTAAGAATCTCTGGCTTTCGCTCGATCCGTACATGCGCGGTCGGATGAGCGACGCGAAGTCCTATTCCAAGCCGGTGGAGATTGGCGAGGTGATGGTGGGCGGCACGGTAAGCGAAGTCATGCAATCGAGCAACCCGAAGTTCAAAGTCGGCGATTTCGTGGTGGGGTCGATGGGCTGGCAGCTTTATGCCACGTCTCACGGCGACGGACTGACGGTCGTCGATCCGTCCCGCGTGCCACTGTCGGCCTACCTGGGAGTGTGCGGCATGCCCGGCGCAACGGCCTGGACCGGACTGATGGAACATTGCGCCCCGAAGGTCGGGGAGACGGTGCTGGTGTCGGCAGCCACCGGGGCGGTAGGCAGCGCGGTGGGCCAGTTGGCGAAATTGCAGGGGTGCCATGCGGTGGGCATCGCGGGTGGCGCCAAGAAATGCGACTACGCCGTGAAAGAACTGGGGTTCGATGCCTGTGTGGACTACAAGGGCGGCAAGCTGATCGAGGACCTGAAAGCCGCCTGCCCGAACGGCGTGGACAATTATTTCGAGAACGTGGGCGGCGAAGTGATGGACGCGGCCTTCCGGGTGCTGAATCCGTTTTCCCGCATGGCACTGTGCGGCTTGATCGCCGATTACAACGCCACCGATCCCTACGGCGTGAAGATGATCCGCTCGATCCTTGTGAATCGCATCAAGGTGCAGGGCTTCATCGTGTCGGACCGCGCCGACCTTTATCAAAAAGGTGTCGCCCAGATGATCAAATGGGTCGCGTCGGGCAAGATCAAGTATCACGAAACAGTGGCCAACGGCATTCAAAGCGCCCCCAAGGCTTTTATCGGCATGCTCAAGGGCCAGAATCTGGGCAAACAACTGGTGAAACTGGCATGAGCACCCGCGCGGCGCCGCGTACCACCCAGATCATCGCAGCGGTCATCGGCAACGCGCTGGAGTGGTACGACTTCGTGGTGTACGGGTTCCTCACGGTCGTCATCTCGCGGCTGTTCTTCCCAGCCGACAGCGAATATGCCTCGCTGCTGTTTACGATGGCGACCTTCGGCGTGGGCTTTTTCATGCGGCCGGTGGGCGGCATCCTGATCGGCATGTATGCCGACCGCAAAGGCCGCAAGGCGGCGCTGCAACTCATCATCGGGCTCATGACCCTGTCGATGGCGATGATCGCGTTCGCGCCGACGTATGCGGCCATTGGCATCGCGGCACCATTGTTGATCCTGATGGCGCGCCTGCTGCAAGGATTTGCCACCGGCGGCGAATTCGCCAGCGCCACGTCCTTTCTGGTCGAATCGGCGCCCGCCGGAAAACGAGGGTTTTACGGCTCCCTGCAAATGGTGGGGCAGAGCCTGGCCGCGCTCGGCGGCGCGGTGGCTGGTGCGCTGGTCACGCGCATGCTGGCGCCCGAGCAACTCGATTCCTGGGGCTGGCGACTGCCATTTCTGTTCGGTCTGCTGATCGGGCCAGTGGGTATCTGGATTCGGCGCTATCTCGATGAAACCGAGGAGTTCGTGAAGGCCCGGCAATCGGCCGAGGCAAGACTCCCTCTGGGCAAACTGCTGGCGATGAACACTCGCGCGGTGCTAACCACATTCGGCATGGTGATCAGCGGCACCATCAGTTACTACGTGGTGCTGGTGTACATGCCGACTTTTGCCCGCACGCAGTTGAATATTCCACTGGCCGATGCTTTTGTCGCGCAGGTCATCGGGCTGTTATGCCTCACGGCGGTGATACCGACCTTCGGCGCGTTGTCCGACCGCATCGGCCGCAAGCCCATTCTGGTCACCGCGCTGATGCTGTATCTGGTGGGCCTTTATCCGCTCTTCAGTTGGCTGCACGCGAATCCGACGCTGATCCATCTGACCATTGTCCAGGCCATCCTGTGTAGTATGGTGGGGATGTATTTCGGGCCGATTTCCACGGCGCTGGCGGAGCAGTTTCCGGTGCGCATGCGCTCCACGGGGCTGGCCATCGCCTACAACTTCGCGGTGATGATGTTTGGCGGCTTCGCGCAGTTCATTGTTACCTGGCTGATCCGGGAAACCGGCTCACCCATCGCGCCCGCCTATTACGTGATGGCTGGCGCGGTGGCAGGGCTGGTGGCTTCGGTGTTTCTGGTGGAACACGGACCGCAGCGGCGGCAACAGCGTACAAATTAAACCTTGAAACAGCGATTGAATCACGGAGCACACGGTGTACACGGAGAAAAACCAAGAACTTATTTTACAGTTGCCTCACATCTCGAAGGTAAACGTACAAAGAGAACCGTCTCATTGTTCTACCCCGTGACCTCCGTGTTCTCCGTGATTCAACTGCTTTTGTTTGAGGGTAAGCGGCACCCACCACTCGGCGGGCGATTTGTGGAATTTTCCGTTTTGGCAAATGGCCTTGATGCGGGACTTATCCACCAACAGGCTTGTATCGTTCAGCGGGTCGCCATCGATCAGGATCAGGTCCGCCAGATAACCCGGCTGAATCTGCCCCAGCCTGTCTCCCATGCCCATGATCTCACCGCCCAGCCGGGTCGCGGCCACGATGGCGTCCATAGGCGAGAAGTCGAACAACTTGACGAAATGCTCGATATCGCGCGCATTGGTTCCATTCGGATTCCAGGCAAACCCATAGTCACCACCGGGCAGGATACGCACGCCCCGACGCTTGAGCTCGCGCATGGTTTCGATGCCCATCTCGATCTCGCGCTCCAGCGCCCGCTGATGTGTGGCGGAGCGGCGGATGCCAAACTTGGGCGCATCGTGCAGTGTCGCGACCAGATGGCCGATCACCGGCGCGACGAACACCCGATCGCGGGCGGCGTCGAGTTGATCCTTGGCTTCGTTGTCCAACAGGGTGGCGTGGTAAATCACATCCACGCCGTGCTTCAGGCACATCTTTACCGACTCCGCGCTGCGCGCATGCGCCGCCAGCCGCTTGCCGTGAATACGCGCCACTTCACACACGGCGGCGACCTCGGCATCGGTCATCACGGTGGCATCGGCCGGCGACGCAGGCACTCCCGAATCGCCCGAGACATTGATCTTCAGAGTATCGACGCCTTCGCGGCACAGGGTTCTGGCCATGCGGCGGAATTCGTCGGGGCCGTCGCAGATAAGTGCAAAATTTTCCCGGTACAAGTGCGACAGTCGCACATCACCCAGGCCGGCGGTCACGGTCATTTCCGGACTGGCGGCCAGCAGGCGCGGCCCGGGAATATCGCCGCGCGCGATGGCATCGCGCACCGCCACATCGAGCCGCGGCTTTGACGCTGCGGCGCTGAAACAACTGGTGAAGCCGGCATCCAGCAGACGCAGCGCATTGCGCGCGGTCATGAGCGTGTGATCCTCCGGCGGGATTTGCCCCAGCTCCACTGACTGCACAAAATCGGTGAAGGACAAATGCGCGTGCGGTTCGATCAGTCCCGGCATCAGGGTGGCACCACCCCCGTCCAGCACCACGGCCCCCTCGCTCGGCAGTGCCGAGGGCGCACGCCCGACCGCGAAGATTTGCTCGCCTTCGATACGCACTTCTCCAGCAAAAGGCTGCGCGCCGCTCGCGTCCAGAACGCGAACGTTGGTGATGAGCACCGCTTTTATCGCCGCCGCCATGGCGCGCGCTACACGCCGCCGACGTACATCCGATTCCAGGTCGGACTGATGATCAGTTGATTGATGCAAACATGGGCCGGCAGTTCCGCAACGTAGCGAATCGCGTCACCCATATCCTGCGGCTGTAACATGCGGGCCTTGTCCTCCGCGGTGGGCGGCACCGGCCGCCTGTCCATGATCGGCGTTGCAACTTCGGCGGGACAAATGGCGCAGGCACGAATGCCGTTCTGGCACTCTTCCATGTTGAGGGTTTCGGTCATGGCGGTGACGGCATGTTTGCTGCCGTTGTAGGCCGCGCCGGTGAGCTTGGGGTGATGCACACCGGCCCAGGAGGAAACATTGATGATCACGCCGTCTAGCCTGGCGCGCATCGAAGGCAATACGGCATGAATGGTATAAAACGAGCCGTCGAGATTGATGCGGATGACTTCGTTCCAGCTCTCGAGCGTCTGATTCTTCCAGTAGCGGGTTGGCGTGTTCAGTCCGGCGCTATTGACCAGAATATCCACATGGCCGTGACGGGAAAGAATGGCGTCGGCCACTTTTTTCACGGCTTTGGCATCGGACACATCGAGCGCTTCCACTTCCGCGAGGCCGCCCTTGCCGCGGATTTTTTCCGCCTCCGGCGCCAGCACTTCCCTGCGCCGGCCGGACATCACCACCGTGGCACCCGATTCGGCCAGCGCCTGCGCTGCCGCCAACCCGATGCCGGTTCCCGCACCGGTGATCCACGCAACTTTGCCTTTTAGTTTCGACATTTATTTCTCCCTTAATGCAAAAATAAACTTTCTCACCGCAGAGGACGCGGAGGACGCGGAGGAAAATCAGAAATAATACTTGCAGGGTAGCGTGCTTAGCGAGATTTTGGAAACGCAGCCGGTCCCTGTTGCCTATAACCCTTTAAATCTCTTGTTACCGATTTTCCTCTGCGTCCTCTGCGTCCTCCGCGGTGAGAGTGTCTTGATCTCGTATTATCGTTTATCCCGTACAGCAGTAAAGGCATTGCGCAGCGCCTGTGAGGATTCGGCAACCGCCCGCTTCGCCGCATCCACCGCGCCACCCATCAGGAAGAAACCGTGGATCATGCCTTCGTAATTCACCAGATTCACCGCATTGCCGGCCTCGATCAGTCGCCGAGCGTAGTCCACGCCCTCATCCCGCAAAGGATCGTAACCCGCCACAATGACCAATGCCGGGGGCAGGTTCGACAGATCATCCGCCACCAGCGGCGCGAAACGGAAATCCTTCATATCGGCCTTCGTACGCAGGTATAGCTGATAAAACCAGGTCATGGTCTTGCGGGTGAGCAGGTAGCCTTCGGCGAATTTTCGGTGCGAGGGCGTTTCCGGCTCGGGGGCCACGCAGGGATACAACAGCAATTGCATGGCCAGTTTCGGATTGCCGGCATCGCGTGCCAGGATGGCCACCACCGTGGCCAGATTCGCCCCGGCGCTGTCGCCCCCAACCGCCAGGCAATTCGGGTCGCCATCGAACTCGGACGCATGTCGGGCGACCCAATTCAATGCCGCCATGCAATCATCCACCGCCGCCGGATACTTGTGCTCGGGCGCCAGTCGGTAATCCACCGACACCACGATGCATTCGCTGCGGTTGGCGAGCAAGCGGCACGCCGAATCATGGGTGTCAAGCGAGCCGATGACAAACCCTCCGCCGTGATACCAGACCAGAATCGGAAATTTTTCGCCCGCCTTGGGTGGCCGCGGCGTGTAGATTCTCACCGGGATGTCGCTGGCCGGACCGGGAACGCGACGCTCCTCGCTGCGAAAAATATCCTCCTTGAGCGCGAGTTTGTCTACCCGCAACTGATACTGCTCGCGCGCCTGGTCGGGCGTGAGCTGCCAGAATTCCGGGGCATTGGCCTTTTTTACCAATGCGATGATGACTTCAATTTGTGGGTCGAGGGGCATGTGGGGTCCTTGGTTATTTCTGATTGGTGTGAGGGGTGCGGGGCGAGGATTGAGGATTGAGGACTGAGGACTGAGGACTGAGGACTGAGGATATACACCCTTCACTCATTCACTCATTCACACCTTCACCGTTCACCGTTTACTGTTCACCATTCACCATTCACAGTTCACCATTCACTGACGTATCCAGCTTCGGATAAACGAGCTTAAAGGTTCCCGTCGCCTTTGCCAGCAGCGTGCCACCCTCATCGCGCAATTCGCCTTCGGCATAAATGAGCGAACGGCCGGCCCGTTGTGCGCGGCCTTCGGCCAGCATGGCGCCCCGTGAAGCCGAGATGAAGTTGGTTTTGATTTCCACCGTGGTCGCACCGATACAGGTTTCGTCGAGCGAGCGGCTGGAACTGGACAGAACCACGTCAAGCACGGACAGCAGGACACCGCCGTGAATGGCGCCCCAACTGTTTTCGAATTCCGGCCTCGGTTCCAGGCGCATACGCGCAAGGCCATCGCGCTTTTCCAGCAGGTGCAGGCCAATGTGCTCGACAAAGGGAATGTGAATGTCGAAGCCGGTGGGCGTGCGCGCCACGCTGCTCAAAGCGCCACCATCCCGCCATCGACGGCAACTATCTGCCCGGTAATGTAAGCCGAGGCGTCGGACGCAAGCAGCACCGACAATCCCTTGAGGTCGTGATTCGAGCCCAAGCGCTTCATTGGCGTCATGGACAGGATGACTTCCTCGGATTTGTCGATCATGCCCTGGGCCATCTTGGACGGAAATACGCCCGGCGCAATGGCATTGACGCTGATGCCATGATGCGCCCACTCCACCGCCAGCGAGCGGGTGAAATTCACCACGCCGCCCTTGCTGGTGTTGTAGGCAATGGTCGGCATCATGCGCGGATCGGTGCCAACCAGCCCGGCAATGGAGGCAATATTGATGATGCGCCCGTATTTGCGCGGGATCATCGACAGTTTGCCAACCGCCTGGCTGACCAGAAACATCGCGGTCAAATTAAGGTTGATGATCTTGTACCAGGCATCCAGCGGATGATCCTCCGCCGGCGCGCCCCATGCGGCACCCGCGTTGTTGACCAGGATGTCAATCTGCCCGAAGCTTTTCAGGAGTTGCTCCACCATGGGCTGCACACCCGCAGTGTTCTGCAGGTCGTTCACGACCGTCAGCGCGTTGATGCCCATGCCCTTCAGGTGAGTCTTGGCTTCCTCAAGCTCGCCTGCCCGCCGCGCGATAATGGCCACCTTCGCACCCATCTCGCCTAGTGCTTCGGCAATCTGCAAGCCAAGCCCGCGTGAGCCTCCCGTAATGAGCGCCGTCTTGCCGCTCAAATCGAACAGTTGTTTTACTTTCATCACAATCCTTTCTTGCCACAGAGGTCACAGAGATCACAGAGTAAGACAAAATTCCTCAATCGTTACGCAATTTTATTCGGGTATTCCAGATGTCTTACCGGACAACAATGTTTGTCGGTTTTTCTCTGTGTTCTTAAGGCGCAGCACTTACGGCCGAAGTTGCTGTGTCCTCTGTGGCCCAATCAGCACTTCAGAACCACGAATCCTGCATCTCCAGTGTGGTTCTGTCCAGACTATTGAGCAAATCGAACCACTGGTGGGTCTTGGGCAGTTCCCAGCGGAAGAACCAGGCGCAGGTTTGCAGCTTGCCCTGATAGAAGTCGCGATCCTGGCCGGAGGCGTTGCCGACACGGGCAACCGCCACCAGGGCTTGTCTCAGCCAGATCCAGGCCACCACCGTATGTCCAGCCAGGTCGAGGTACACCGAGGCGTTGGCCAACCCCAGGTCGGTTTCGCCGCGCGCCGTGACACAGAGCAGATTGCGGGTGACTTCCATCATCCGGTCCAGCGCCTCGTTCAGCGCCTTGCCGCTGCGCCGCAATTCCTCCGAATCGCAGGCCATCGCGGCGCGGGCGGTGCCTGAAATCTCACGGGCCAGCAACTGAATGGCCGCGCCGTCCTGCATGGCGACCTTGCGGCCAAGGATATCCAGCGCCTGGATGCCGTTGGTGCCCTCGTGGATCGGATTGAGGCGATTGTCGCGGAAAAACTGTTCGACCGGATATTCCCGCGTATAGCCATAGCCGCCGTGCACCTGGATTGCCAGACTATTGGCCTCCAGACAATACTGCGACGGCCAGGCCTTGGCGATCGGGGTGAGGATTTCAAGCAGCAGATTGGCTTCGGTGCGAATTTTCTCACTGGCGGATGACTGCAATTCATCCACCAATCTGGCGCAATACAGACACAGCGCCAGCGCCCCTTCCACATAGGCTTTTTGCGCCAGCAGCATGCGCCGCACGTCGGCGTGTTCGATGATTTTTACCTGCGGCGTCGCGGGGTCCTTGGCGCCGGGCAGCCTGCCCTGCGGCCGCTCCCGCGCATAGGACAGCGCGTGGAGATATCCGGTGTAGCCCAGAACCGTGGCCCCGAGACCCACGCCGATGCGCGCCTCGTTCATCATCCGGAACATGTAGGACAAGCCCTGGTTCGGTTCGCCGAACAATTCCCCCCAGGCCCCGCCTTTTTCGCCGAAGTTGAGCACGCAATTGGTGGTACCGCGATAACCCATCTTGTGGTTCAACCCGGCCAGCGCCACGTCGTTACGCGGGCCGGGCGCGCCATCCTCGTTCAAGCGGATTTTCGGCACGATGAACAGCGAAATACCTTTCACCCCGGCCGGCGCGCCCTCGATGCGGGCGAGCACCATGTGCACGATGTTTTCTGACAACTCATGATCGCCCCCGGAAATCCACATCTTGTTGCCGGTCAGACGATAATTTCCGTCGGCTTGCTTGCGCGCGGTGGTGCGAATATCGGAAAGCGAGGAACCGGCCTGCGGCTCCGACAGGCACATGGTGCCGAAGAAGCGCCCCGAGAGCAGCGGCGGCAGATAACGCGCCTTTTGCGCCTCGGAGCCGAATGTACGAATCAGGTTCGCATTGGCGATGGTGAGAAATGCGTAACCCGTGGTGGCTATGTTGGCGGCGCTGAACCACGCAAAACAGGCCTGCGCCACCGTCCAAGGCAACTGCATGCCACCATATTCGCCATCCTGCGTGGCCGCCATGAAACCTGCCTCGCAAAAGGCATCGAGCGCCACTTTCACTTCCGGAATGATATGGACCCGCCCGCCTTCGAACCGCGGCTCGTTCAGATCGGATTTCCGGTTATGCGGCGCAAACTGCTCTTCGGCAATTTTCGCCGCCGTATCCAGCGCCGCATCGAAGGTATGTCGAGTGTGCTCCAGAAACCGCGGCCGTCGCGTCAATGCCACGACATCGAGCAGCTCGTAGAGCAGAAACTCCAGGTCACGACGATTCAGCAGCTTCGATTGCATACGAACCCTTCACCACAGAGACACGGAGATACTCGGGATTCCCTAACATCAGAGAATTAAAAGGGTGGCCAATGGACTGAACGCCAGAAATCGTCAGTACCGGTCGCAAAGAACCCATAGTCCTCTTGGAGTCATGCGATTTCTCCGTGCCTAAAAGGGTACTCCACGCTACGCGAGGGTATCCGTGTCTCTTTGGTGATACCGCTTTCAAACAACTTCGAACAAGCCCGCCGCGCCCATGCCACCGCCGACACACATGGTAACCACGATGAATTTGACGCCCCGGCGTTTGCCTTCGATCAGGGCGTGCCCGAGCAGGCGGCTGCCGCTCACGCCGTAGGGATGCCCGAGCGCGATGGCGCCGCCATTGACGTTGAGCCGTTCATCGGGAATGCCCAGCTTGTCGCGGCAATAAATCACCTGCACCGCAAACGCTTCGTTCAATTCCCACAGGCCGATGTCTTCGATTTTCTTTCCGGTCTGCTTGAGCAGTTTAGGGATGGCGAACACCGGACCGATACCCATCTCGTCCGGCTCGCAGCCCGCCACCGCGAAGCCGCGGAAGATGCCCAGCGGCTTGAGCCCCTTGCGGGCGGCAGCCTTGTCGCTCATCACCACCTGTGCTGATGCCCCGTCGGAAAACTGGCTGGCGTTGCCGGCGGCGATAACGCCGCCTTCGACCGCAGGCTTGATCTGCGATACCCCTTCATAAGTGGTGTCGGCGCGAATGCCTTCGTCTTCAGAAACGCTGATGTCCTTGTGCGATTCCTGGCCGGTGTTTTTGTCCACGAATTTCATGCGGGTGGACACGGCGATGATTTCGTCCTTGAATTTCCCGGCGGCACGCGCGGCCGCGGCGCGTTGCTGGCTGCGCGCCCCGTAGCGGTCCTGAGCCTCGCGGCCGATCTTGTAGCGTTTGGCGACGTTTTCCGCTGTCGCCAGCATCGGCCAGTAGATTTCCGGCTTGTGCTGGGTGAGCCAGTCTTCTTTTTCCATGTGTTTGTTCATTTCGTTCTGCACGCAGGAGATGGACTCGACCCCGCCCGCGACGAAAATATCCGCCTCGCCGGCCAGAATCCGCTGCGAAGCCAATGCCACGGTCTGCAAGCCGGAAGAACAGAAACGATTCACCGTCATGCCCGACACGGTGACCGGCATGCCGGCGCGCATGGCGATCTGGCGCGCGATGTTGAATCCGGTTGCGCCTTCCGGATTGGCGCAGCCCATGATCACGTCCTCGACTTCCGCCGGATCCAGCCTGGCGCGTTCCAGCGCCGCTTTCACGGCATGGCCGCCCAAAGTCGCACCGTGAGTCATGTTGAATGCGCCGCGCCAGCTTTTGCACAGCGGCGTGCGGGCGGTGGAAACGATCACTGGTTCAGTCATTTTTCCCTCCAAAGGTCAAGATCCACCACAGAAACACAGAGAAGATCGAAATAGAAGAAAAAACTGCGTCAACTCCCTGGTCGACAACTCCGCTGACATAAATTCTTATCGCAGTATTCGACAAGCTTCGCTTTTTCTCTGTGCCTAAAAGGGTACTCCACGCTGCGCGAGGGTATCTGTGTCTCTGTGGTTAATTCAGTTGTTGAACTTGCCGCCGGAGGCGGCAAGTTTCTCCAGCAGCGGCGCCGGCTCCCACCCGGCGCCTTGCTCCGAGTGATAACGCTTTACCGCCTCAAACACCTTATCCAGCCCCACGATGTCGGCATGGAACATCGGCCCGCCACGATAGCGTGGAAAGCCGTAGCCGAAGGCGTACACGATGTCGATGTCCGAGGCACGCTGGGCGATGCCTTCTTCGAGAATTCTGGCGCCCTCGTTCACCAGTTGATACACGCAGCGTTCGACAATTTCCTGATCGGAAATTTCGCGGCGTCTGATGCCTTTTTCGGCGGACGCCTTGACGATCAAATCTTCGATCACGGGGTCGGGAACGGCCTTGCGCCCGTCCTCGTAACGGTAGTAACCGGCGCCGGTCTTCTGACCGAAGCGGCCCAGCTCGCACACTTTGTCCGGAATCCGGCAATAGCGTTCATTCGGATCGCGGGTGGCCGCCTGACGTTTTCGAATCGCCCAGCCAATGTCCAGGCCGGCCAGATCGCCGACCCGGAACGGGCCCATCGCGAATCCAAACGCTTCGATCGCACGATCCACCTGCCAGGGCAAAGCGCCTTCTTCCAGCAGATATCCAGCCTCGCGAAAATATTTGTGCAGCATTCGGTTGCCCACGAAACCATCGCACACCCCGACACACACCGGCACCTTCTTGATGGTCTTGCCCAGCTTCATGGCAGTGGCCAGCACATCCTTCGCGGTCCGCGAGGCGCGCACCACTTCCAGCAACTTCATGACGTTGGCGGGGCTGAAAAAATGCGTGCCGATCACTTTCTCCGGCCGCTTGGTGACAGCGGCAATTTCGTTGACATCCAGCGTGGAGGTATTGGTGGCGAGAATGGCGGAGGGCTTGGCGACTTTGTCTATCTGGGCGAAGACTTGTTTCTTGATCTCCATTTCCTCGAACACCGCCTCCACCACGATATCCGCCTGCTTCAAATCTTCGAACGCCAGCGTGGGCTGAATAAGCGCCAGGCGTTTGTCCATAGCCTCCTGCGACAAACGGCCCTTGGCCACCGTTGCCGCGTAATTCTTGCGAATGATGCCCAGGCCGCGGTCCAGTGCCTCCTGCTTCATCTCCAGCAGTTTCACCGGAATGCCGGCGTTGACGAAATTCATCGCGATGCCGCCACCCATGGTGCCCGCGCCAATAACTGCCGCGGACTTGATCTCCGTCACAGCGGTATCCGCCGGCACGTCGGGAATCTTGGCCGCCTCGCGCTCGGCAAAAAACAGGTGGCGCAAGGAGCGCGACTCGTCGGTCTTCACCAGTTTCAGGAATTGCTGGCGCTCAAACGTCACACCCTTGGCAAAGGGCTGCGTCACCGCCGCCTCGACACAATCCACGATCGCCAATGGCGCGGGGTAGCCGCGCCAGGCTTTTGCCGTACGTTCACGCACGCCGGGAAAAAACGCCTCCGGCGCGCCCTCGACCGTGGCCGTCAATTGACTGGCGCGCCGCACACCCTGACCATCGCGCAGGAGGCGATTGGTATAAGTCATCGCCGCGGCGCGCAGATCGCCGCTGACGATCTCGTCCACCAGGCCCAGCTCCTTGGCCCTTTCGGTGGAGACCGGGTCGCCGCCGATCATGAAGTCGATGGCCTTCTCCACCCCCATGATGCGCGGCGAACGTTGAGTGCCGCCCGCACCCGGAAGAATGCCAAGCTTTACCTCCGGCAGTGCAATCTGCCCGCCGGTGATCGCAATCCGGTAGTGACAGCCCAGAGCCAGTTCCAGTCCGCCACCCATGGTCGGCCCGGATATCGCCGCCACGATGGGCTTGGTGACGGTATCCATATAGGCGAGCACGTCGGGCAGCGTGGCTTTGCCGTGTTCGTAGGGTCTGCCGAATTCGCTGATGTCGGCCCCGCCGGAGAAATTGCGCCCCGCACCGATGATCACGAACGCGCGAATATGATGATCGTGATCGCCTTCCTTGAGGGCATCCAGCACGCCTTGGAGAAGCCCCTTGTTCACCGACAAGGCATTCACCGGCGGATTGTTCAGCGTGATGACACCAATACTTCCTTGCTTCTGATATTCGACTAAAGACATAAGACCCTTTCGGCCACAGAGGGCACAGAGATCACAGAGAACGGAAAATTCTTACTCGATCATTGATTGTCATCGATTGGACGAAATACCCAACTCAGATTGCCGATGGAAGGAAACCCCGAGCGAAAACAGATTTCGAGATTTTCTCTGTGTTCTCGGTGTCCTCTGAGGCAAAGGAATTATTCAGATTTCCAGCCACTCCCTGCGCACCCCGTCGTTGGACCGCAGCGCATCGGGTGTGCCTTCGAACACAATCTGTCCGTGGCCCATGACGTAGAGTCGCTGGGAAATTTTCAGCGCGATGGTCAATTTCTGCTCGACCAGCAAAATCGACACGCCGCGATTCTTGATCTCCTCGAACAGCCTGGCTACCTGCTCGACAATTTTCGGCGCCAGCCCTTCGGTCGGCTCGTCGATCATCACCAGATCCGGGTCGCCCATCAGGGTACGGCACAAGGTCAGCATCTGCTGTTCGCCGCCGGACATGACGCCGGCCGGCGCATCGCGGCGATCTTTCAACTGCGGAAACATGCCGTACATGTCGTCGATTTTCCAACGCCCTTCAGACCGTGTTCCCTTCATGCCAAGCTGCAAGTTCTGCTGCACGGTCAGCGAGGGAAAAATGTCCCGGCTCTCCGGCACATAGCCCAGACCCTTGCGGGCAATGACAAAGGTCTTCAGACCTTGAATATCCGAATTCTTGAAGCGCACCGATCCGGTGGACGCCACCTGCCCCATGATCGCCTTGATGGTGGTGGAGCGGCCCACGCCGTTGCGTCCCAAAAGACTGACAATCTCTCCCTGACCGACGTCCAGATGTACACCATGCAGGATGTGGCTCTTGCCGTAATAAGCGTGGAGGTCTTTGACTTCAAGCATTAGCAAATAACTTTGAATCACGGAGGACACGGAGAACACGGTGAAATCCCTGCTTTAGCAAAGCCGGGGCGCCCAAAACATTCGTACCTCCGCAATCGCGCGCAAAGGCTTGAATATCCGCTCTCTCTGGATGTTGTTCTCCGTGCTCTCCGTGTCCTCCGTGATTCGTCGGTCGATTCAATGTTGCTCGGTGCCCAGATAAGCTTCCTGTACCGCTTTGTTGGCGCGAATTTCTTCCGGCGTGCCGCTGGCGATGATTTCGCCGTAGACCAGCACGGAAATCCGGTCGGCCAGATCGAACACCACGCTCATGTCGTGCTCCACCATGACCAGGGTACGCCCTTCGGTGACTTTGCGGATCAAGGCCACCGCCTCGCCGGTCTCGCTGCGGCTCATGCCGGCGGTGGGTTCGTCGAGCAGGATGACTTTTGCGCCGCTGGCAATGGTGACTCCGATTTCCAGCGCGCGTTGTTCCGCATAGGTGAGCACGCCCGCCAATCGCTCGCTGCGTTTTTCCATGCCGATGAGCCCGACAATTTCGGCGCTCCGATCGCGGACATCCTGGAGTGCACCCACGCTCTTCCAGAATGAATATTTGTGACCGAGCGACCAGAGCACCGCGCAACGCACGTTTTCATACACCGACAGTTTCGGGAAAATATTGGTGATCTGAAAACTGCGGGCCAAGCCCCTGCGATTGATCAGATTTGGCTCAAGTCCGGTGATGTCTTCGCCATGCAGCTCGATCCGCCCGGCGCTCACAGGAAAACGGCCACTGATCAAATTGAACAACGTGGATTTGCCCGCCCCATTCGGACCGATGATCGCATGCCGCTCGCCATCGCCTATCGCCAAATTCACGCCATTGATAATGGCGGTACGTCCGAAACTTTTGTGTAGCCCGTCTAGCCGCAGTGCCGGGGCATTCATAGCGCAGCCCTGGCTTGCAAGGTCGGTGTCAGTTCTTCCCAGGCGCACCGCACCCGGCGCGATGCGACCCTCAGAGCCGCAAATCCCACGGCCAGAACGATCAACACGCCGGCCCACATGCCCGAACGAGTCGGATCGAGCAGCACACCGAAATACGAGAAGGCCTTGCCCGAACTGCCGGTCGATTCGACGTGGTAAATCATTTCAATCAGAGCGAAAAATCCCGCGAGCATCACCACGCCCGCGGCGCCCGCAACCAGATAGGAGGGAAGTAACTTGCGCAGCAATCCGGCACTCCAGGCGGGTTTGTGCAGGGTAATCAGATTGGCAATACCGCCTGGCGAAAACATGATGATTGCCAGGAAAAACAGACCGAAGTAGAGTAGCCAGGCTTGGGTGTAATTGGACAGCGCCGATTGCAGCAGTGTCACCAGCATGGCCCCAACGATCGGGCCCCAGAAATGGCCGACACCTCCGATGAATGCCATCAGGACCACATTGCCGGACGCCATCACCCCCAGGGTTTCGGCCGTGACGATTTCGTAATTGATGGCGGCGAGGCCTCCGCCAATGCCGGCAAAAAATCCCGCCAGCGCCATCATCAGCCAGCGCACCCGCGTTGGGCTGTAACCGACGAACTGGGCGCGCTCGGGGTTATCGCGCACGGCGTTGGCCATGCGCCCCAGCGGTGTCTGGGTCAAAGCGTACATGGCCATCGCACACACCAGACACCAGCCTGCAATAAGGTAATAGACCTGGATTTGCGGACCGTAACTGATGCCGAGCACCGCTTTACCCACTGTCCGTGTGGTGCTGATGCCGCCTTCGCCACCGAAAAATGCGGTGAACATGAGCGCGCTGGCCGCCACCATTTCTGCTATGCCCAGCGAGATCATCGCGAACGGCGTGCCGGCCCGACGCGTGGTCACAAAGCCGAACAATAACCCGAACACCAGTCCGGCCAGACCTCCGATAAGCGGCACCAGGGTAACGGGAAACCAGAATTTTCCGGCGCCCATCATATTCAGCGCATGGGCACAGAAGAATGCGCCGAGCCCGAAATACACCGCGTGTCCGAAGGACAGCAACCCGGTCTGCCCGAGCAACATGTTGTAGGAGAGCGCGAAAATAATCGCAATGCCCATTTGCGACAACATTGAAAGCGCGAAGCTTTGGCGAAACGCAAAAGGCAGAATGATTATCAGCACCGCAATACCGCCCCAAAGCAGCAGCCTGTTGCGTGTCAGGTTTGGATTCATGGCTATTCGCTCGGCCGGAATGGGCTCATGTTTCGCGCGTACCCATCAGACCTCTTGGCCGAACGATCAGGATCAGCACCATCAGCAAGTAGGGCAATACCGGCGCCGTCTGAGATACCGTAATGGTCCACAGGCCGCGCCACACAGAATCCGGCGCGACACTGATACCGATTTTGGCCAACACGTCGAGCATGGAGAAATCCAGCGCGACCGAAAAGGTCTGCAAGGCGCCGATGATCAGCGAGGCGATAAACGCCCCGGCAAGCGATCCCATCCCGCCGAACACCACCACCACGAATACGATGCTGCCCACCGCGATTGCCATTCCGGGCTCGGTGATAAAAGCATTGCCGCCGATGACGCCCGACAGCCCCGCCAGTGCCGCCCCCCCGGCGAACACCAGCATGAATACTCTCGGCACATTGTGGCCAAGCGCCTCCACCATGTCGGGGTGGGTAAGGGACGCCTGAATCACCAGTCCGATTCGGGTTCGCGTCAACACCAGGTACAGCGACACCAGCATGCCCACCGACACCAGCATCATGAAGCCCCGATAAGCAGGATATTGGGTTGTGAACAAGGTGAAGAGGGTGAAGTCAAGTTCGGCCGGAATCCGGTAATCCACCGGTGCGCGTCCCCAGAGCAGATGCACGATTTCCTCGATGACGTAAGCGAGCCCGAAGGTAAATAACAGCTCCGCCACATGCCCAAACTTGTGTACCGTGCGCAACCCGAAGCGTTCGGTCAACGCGCCCAGCCCGCCGACGATCAGGGGCGCAATAAACAGCGCCGGCCAGAACCCGATGTACAGCCCGGTCTGATAGGCAAAATACGCCCCGAGCATATAGAAGCTCGCATGGGCGAAATTGAGCACGCCCATCATGCTGAAAATAAGGGTCAGCCCGGACGACAACATGAACAACAGCAGCCCATAGGACAAGCTGTTCAACAAGGTGACCAGGAAAAATTCCATAGTGGGCAGGGGCGAGGCGCTAGGCGCCAGGGAACGCGGGCTCGCACTGGTCCTCGCGGCGCGCGCGCGGTACCTCTAATGCCATGGTCCGCATTACCGCTGACGCGCTCTGGCGCGGCGAAATTTCTGACATCCAGTTTCCTCCCCCACAGCGGCTCACCGGCGAGCAATCGCCATTGGCAAACCTTTATTCTTGATTCCGAATCGGCGCCCGTTGTCGGACTTCTTGTACCGCCCCGGAATTTGCCAGCTCAACCCTGCCTTAAGCAAGCACTTGTCGGCAACGCAGCATTCCGGAACTTGGGCGGATTCTAGTCGCAATGCCGCGCCCCTGTAAACCAAGAACGGCTGGCGGCCGCGTTGCCACAAAGCATTTCCGCGCCAACTGCTAGAATCGCCCCCATTAACCGAAAATGGAGTTTGCAATGCTTGGCCTGATGATGAATACGCCGCTGCTGATCTCGTCCCTGATCCGGCATGCGGATCGTTTTCATGGCGCGACCGAAATCGTCTCGCGCACGGTGGAAGGCCCTATTCACCGCTACACCTATCGCGAGGCCCATCTGCGCGCGCGCAAGATCGCCCAGGCGCTCACACGGCTGGGCATCAAACAAGGCGACCGCGTCGGGACGCTGGCGTGGAACGGTTTCCGCCATTTCGAAATTTTTTATGGCGTGTCCTGCATGGGCGCGGTGCTGCACACCGTCAATCCACGGCTGTTTCCCGAGCAGATTGTCTACATTATCAACCATGCCGAAGACAAGTATGTTCTGTTCGACCTCAATTTTGCCCCGCTGATCGAAAAAATCGCGCCCCTGTGCAAGGGCGTCAAGGGCTGGGTGGCGATGTCGGCGCGTGCCACCCTGCCGCAGGCAAACATCCCCAATCTATTGTGCTATGAAGAGTTGGTGAGCGCCGAAGCCGGGGATTTCGAATGGCCACAGCTCGATGAAAACACCGCCTCGTCCCTGTGTTATACCTCGGGCACCACGGGTAATCCGAAAGGTGTGTTGTTTTCGCACCGCTCGACGGTAATTCATGCTTACGCGGCGGCACTGCCCGATGCGCTCAACGTTTCCGCTCGCGATGTGGTGCTGCCGGTGGTGCCGATGTTTCACGCCAATGCCTGGAGCCTGCCTTATGCCTGCGCCATGACCGGTGCCAAAATGGTTTTCCCGGGTTCTCAGCTCGATGGGAAAAGTCTGTACGAATTGTTCGAATCCGAAAAGGTCACAGTGTCGGCTGGTGTGCCGACCGTATGGTTGGCCTTGCTGCAATTCATGGCGCAAGGCAATCTCAAATTCGGCACCATGAAGCGCACCGTGATTGGCGGCTCGGCCTGCCCACCCGCCATGATTCGCAGCTTTCAGGAAGATTATGGGGTACAGGTATTACACGCCTGGGGCATGACCGAAATGAGCCCGCTCGGGACGGTGAACACTTTCCTCGCCAAACATGGCGAGTGGGACAAGGAAAGCAAGCTTGCCTTGCAGAACAAACAAGGGCGCACGATTTACGGTGTGGACATGAAGATCGTCGATGGCGAAGGCAAGGAGCTGCCCTGGAATGGCAAGGCCTTCGGCGACCTGCTGGTGCGCGGACCCTGGATTACGTCCGCTTACATGAAAGGCGAAGGCGGCTCCGTGTTACGCGATGGCTGGTTTCCCACCGGGGACGTGGCGACCATCGACGCCGACGGATTCATGCAGATCACCGATCGATCCAAAGACGTCATCAAGTCCGGCGGCGAATGGATCAGTTCGATCGACCTGGAAAACGCGGCAGTGGGTCACCCCGCGGTGGCCGAAGCGGCGGTGATTGGCGTATTTCACCCCAAGTGGGACGAGCGGCCTTTGCTGATCGTGGTAAGAAAAAAAGACGCGTCGCTTGAACGTGAAGCCATGCTGAAATATCTCGAAGGTAAAGTGGCAAAATGGTGGATGCCGGATGACGTGGTGTTTGTCGATCAATTGCCGCACACCGCAACCGGCAAGCTGCTCAAAACCAAACTTCGAGACGACTTCAAGAACTACCGGCTACCCACCGCATGAGGGCACAAATTTCGCTTTGGACATTACCTATGATGCGGCGCCCCATGCGGCCCGGACCCTGCGCCTCTCACCATCGAACGCATGCAGACCTTTCCCGAACCCGGCACCATTTAACAGCAGGAAGGAGTAGCCACCTATGAATCGATCCCTGGCTCAGACGGTATCGTGGAGACTATCGGGATGGCGCCGTCGCCAGGTTCCACGACGCGTCGGCCAGAGCGCGGAATTACTGATCCTCGCCGGCGGCTTTCTGATTCTGCCGATGTTGCCTTTTTTGGCCGCGTTGATCGCGCGCGACAGGCGTTTTGTGCTTCAGTATTTCAAATCGGTGTCGCGCATTTATTTGCACATCCGGGCTTTGCACCGCAGTCATGCCATCGAGCGCTTTGTGGTAAACGGCCGCCACGCCCGTACGGGACCCAAGCCGGTGGGAACCTGCACCCATTGCGGAAATTGTTGTCTCGACAGACGCTGCGTTTTTTTGCAATTCGATGCCGGCGGCCAGTCTTCCTGCCAGATCTACGGGGGTTCCGTATGGAAGGCGCTGGCCTGCGCGGACTATCCCAAGAGCCAAGTCGATATCGAGCTCTACCAATGTCCAAGCTTCAAGCCAGCGTTTTCTGCTCGACGTACGATACCGATTGTCGCGGTTCGAGTGCCGCCGAAAGTAGTATAGGGACGAGGAACGAGGGGCGGGACGGCAGGATTGGGGATTGGGGATTGAGGGTCTACACCCTTCACTCATTCACTCATTCACGCCTTCACTCAATCACCCTCAATAACCGCGACCGCGATCTACCAGGCCGTGCGGCATTTCGCCGCGTTGCAGCCGTCCAATATTGTCAATGATCTGTGTCCGCGCCAGCAGTACGTTGGTCTGCGCGGCCACATGGGGTGTGACGATAATTTTCGGGTGTCGCCAGAAGGGATGTGAGTCCGGCAGCGGTTCGTCGCGAAACACATCCAGCATGGCACCGGACAATCGGCCCGAATCCAAAGCGGCCAGCAAGTCGTCCTCGACCACATGGCCGCCGCGCGCGATATTGACCAGACAGGCGCCGCGTCGCATCTGCGAAAAAACACCGGCATCGAAACAATTCGCGGTTCGGACAGTAAGCGGCAATACGTTAACGAGCACTTGCGAGCGTGCCAGAACTTCCTGCAAACCGCGCTTCCCCGAAAACACTTCCACGCCTTCGATCGGCGCGCCGCGCGCGCTCCAGCCAAAGACCGGAAAACCCATCTGCGCCATGCGCTTTGCGACTGCGGCGCCAATCGCGCCCAGGCCCAGCACACCCACCGGCCAGTCGCGCGCAATGGGTTCGGACAGAGGGCGCCACACACAAGCCTTTTGCATTGCTGCGTATTCGCCCATGCGCCGCTGAAAATGCAATACCGCGTAGAGGGCGTATTCGGACATCTGTTGCGCGAAGCCGGCATCCATCAATCTGACAATGGGTAGATCTGGCGGTAACGACGGGTCGGACAGCAGGCGATCCACCCCGGCGCCCAGCCAAAGCACTGCACGCAGCCTGGGCATCCTTTGCCATAGTCCCGATGGCGGATTCCAAGCCAGAAGGTAACGTACTTCATCCAGCCTGGCGATTTCCGAATAGACCTGAAATTCAAGCCCGGGAAACGCCTCGGAAAGTGCCTCGCGCCAAGGCTCCGGCGCTTCGGCTGCGCTACAAAAAAGGATGCTCATCGATTTTATCGCGCACTGCGACAGGCGCGGATTTCAACCCGAATTTTGCAATAGAGAACGAAAAAACGCGCTTAACACGAAGGTTCACGAAAGAAGTCTGTATCAGGAAAACGCGAACAGGATTCACTTGTACTTGGTTTCCTTCGTGTCCTTCGTGAAAACCTAAAAGGGTACTCCACGCTTACGCGAGGGTATTCGTGTACTCTTCGTGTTGAAGAGTTTTGCGTTGGCGGCAACGCATCAGAACCGGATGGACAGCCCCCCCGAGAACAGCACGACATCGGGGCGCTTGCCATCGGTGGTCTCGATCTCGAGCGCATCGATATCGCCGCGCAATACGAGCTTCTTCGTCACCTCGAATCCCACTCCGGCACCCAAGGTCGGCCGAATGGAAGTCTGGCTGCCGCTTGCGCTGACGGATTCGGATCCGGTGCCTCGCATATTGGCAACACCGGCACGCGCAAACAACAGCCAGGGCGTGTCTTTTCCAAGTCGCAGATTCAATACGCCGGACAACCCGTAGCCGATCCCTTCGATTTGCGAAACGCCACCACCGTAAGTTTTGCCCATATCCATGAAGAAAACTTCCGCACCCCACCTGTCAGTGAAGTCGTAACCCATATAGGCCTTGAAACCGGGATCGCGGGAATCGCTGACCGCGGTGTTCTCCCACTGGACATTCCAATGCGAAAAACCCGCACCGATGCCGACATGCATCGATTGCGCGAAGCTCATGCCGGCAAACAGGGTGAATAGAGCGGAAATGCCCAAAATTTTCCGCAGGCAACTATTCATCCTCGATATCTCCAATTTCATTGCGACAAGCAGGCTCGTGGTTCCGTATCACGGCGAGGTGACTTCCAGATTGTCGATCAATCGAGTCTGACCCAGTTTGGCCGCGCCCAGCACCACCAATTCCTTATCCTGCGCCTCGGGCCTTAGGATGCCGCGCTGCGCACGCACCACCACATAGTCAACCTTCCAGTTGTGCCGCGCCAGCAGTGCACCGGCAGCATATTCCATGGCAATAAAATTCCGATCTCCCGTCGCAATGGTGTCGCGGATCTGCAGTATCGCCTGCCGAAGCCGGATTGCCTCCTTGCGTTCTTCGTTCGAAAGAAAACGATTACGCGATGAGAGCGCCAGCCCGTCCCCGGCACGTACCGTCTCGGCCGGAACGATGGTCACCGGCAGCGACAACTGAGCCACGAGATGGCGCACAATGGCCAGTTGCTGGTAATCTTTCTTGCCGAACACGGCAATTTGCGGCTGCACCATATTGAGCAGTTTCAGGACCACGGTTGCCATGCCGCGAAAATGCCCGGGCCGAAACCGCCCTTCGAGTTTGTTGGCAACCTTGGGCAGATCCACGTAGTACAACTGCGGCTCGGGATACATTTGCGCTTCGTCCGGCGCAAATACGATCGTGTTGCCGGCCGCCTTGAGCTTTTCGCAGTCTTCTTCCAGGGTTCTCGGATATTTATCGAAGTCTTCGCCCTGACCAAATTGCAGACGGTTGACGAAAATCGTCGTCACGCTTACCGGTGCCTGGCCGAGGGCAAGCTTCACCAGACTCAAGTGGCCTTCATGAATGTTTCCCATGGTGGGCACGCAGGCCACTTGCGGCTCGTTTTTCAGCCGCGCCCGCAGTTCTTTGACGGTTCTGATAACTTCCATTGTGTGAAAGCGTGAGGAGTCAGGGGTGAGGAGTGAGGGGAAAGCCAAGAATTACCGCCTGGTATCTCCTAAAAACTGTGTTCGGGGCCGGGGAAAGTTCCCGCTTTCACTTCCTTCACATAGGATTCGATTGCCCCCGATATGGACGCGGCACCCTGCATGAAGTTTTTCACGAACCGCGGTTTCTTGCCAGGATAGATGTCGAGCATGTCGTAGAGGTTGAGAATCTGGCCCGAACAATGCACTCCGGCGCCGATGCCGATGGTCGGAATGCGCAGCGCCTCGGTAATCTGCCGGCCTACCGCCGCAGGTACCAGCTCCATCACCATCAGACTCGCGCCGGCATTTTCCAGAGCTTTGGCCGATCGCACCAAGGCCTGCGCGGCATCTTCGGTTTTGCCTTGAATTTTCCAGCCTCCCAATGCGTGGACCGATTGCGGCGTGAGACCGATATGACCGCAGACCGGAATGCCACGGGCGGCGAGAAATTCGACCTGCGGCGCCATGATCTCGCCGCCTTCGAGTTTAACCATGTGCGAACCTGCGCTCATCAGGCGCGCGGCATTGTCGAAGGCCTGTTCGACGCCCTTCTGGTAACTGCCGAAGGGCAGATCGCCAAGGATCAGTGCGCGCTGGGTTTTCCGCGCCACGACCCGCGTGTGATACACCATGTCGTCCATGGTGACCGGCAGGGTCGAATCGTGACCTTGCACCGTCATGCCCAGTGAATCACCGATCAGAAAAATATCGATGCCGGCGGCATCGAGCAGCGCCGCGAAACTCGCGTCGGTGCAGGTTAACATTGTGATGCGGTCGTTCTCCTGCCGCATTTTTTGCAGAGTGCTCGTGGTAACTTTCATGGTCGTCGGATGGGTTGTCGTTATTCCCCACGGCTGAAAAACTCCCGCGGCCCTCGCATGGCGGTGATGCGACTCAACAATAAATCAAAATCGGCCGCGTTATCAACAAAATTCAGACGGTCGCTGTTCACGATGAGCAGGGGCGCGGCACTGAATTGATAAAAATAGCTCCGGTAGGCATCGGCCAGGCGCACCAGATATTGCTCGGACAATTGCCGCTCATAGGGCATGGCACGCCGACGAACTCTTTCCACCAGTTTCGAGGGCGAGGCCTGAAGATAGACCACCAGGTCGGGCGGTGGCGCCTGGGGCGCGAGATGAGCATAAATTTGCTGGTATAGCGCCAACTCGTCGTCGGACAAGGTCAGCCGCGCAAACAAGGGATCCTTGTCGAGAATGAAATCGGCGACGCGGCCGCGCTCGAACAGGTCGATTTGCTTGATTTCGCTGAGTTGATGCGCCCGCTGAAACAGGAAAAACAATTGCGTGGCCAGAGCATGACGGCGCGGGTCGCCATAAAACTTGGCAAGAAAAGGATTCGAATCCGGATCTTCGAGCAGCAAATCTTTGCCCAGATGGGCGGCTAATCGCCGTGCCAGACTGGTTTTGCCGGCCCCTATGGGCCCTTCGACAACGATATAACGGTACTTCTCAGGCTGCACCACACTTCTCCACGGTGCTGACTTTTTCCACCCCCCGCCGATCCAGGTTTTGCAGAAGATCATCCACCCGCCCCCGCCCCGGCACCTCGAGTTCCGGGGCAATCTCTGCCAGCGGTACCAGGACAAAGGCGCGCTCGTGCAGGCGCGGATGCGGAAGGATCAGATTTTCGTCGCGCGACCTCTGGTCCGCGAACATCAGCAGGTCCAGATCGAGCGTCCTGGGTCCGTTCGGAATACCACGCAGCCTGCCGTGCCGGTGTTCGATTTTTTTCAGTTCGTCGAACAAGGCGCGCGGCGCCAGCGACGTTTCCAGTTGCGCGACCGCATTAACGAAGGGCGGCTGGTCCGCATACCCGACGGGTGCGGTACGGTAGAGGGAAGATTGCTTTACGAGCTTGGTAGCAGGCAGGTCACCCAATTCTCGCAAGGCCTGCCGCACCTGCCGGACGGGATCGCCCAGATTGGCGCCCAGACCCACATAGGCCACCTGCGGCCGCCTCGCCAACTCTCTCACGCCGTGGGTTCCGGCGCTGCACCCGTGTCGCTTTCCGGCCCCGGTTTGCGGCGGCGCTTGCGACGACGCGGAGTTTTGTCCGGCAGCAGCATCTGGTCGCGGGTGACCTCGTCGGCCTTCTGGAAATTTTCCCACCACTCCGCCAATTCGGCATCGACTTCGCCGCTGTCGCAGCGCAGGACCAGAAAATCGAAGCCGGCGCGAAATCGCGGATGCGCCAGTATGCCGGAGGGCCGGCGACCCGAGCGATTGAGGAAACGCGGCTGAAGCGCCCAGATGTCTTTCATGTCGGCGCCAAAACGCCGCGGGATCGACAGCTTTTCCGCCTGCACCTGAATCACCTGGTCCATGGCCTGAAACAAGGCGGGCATCGGTCGCAAACCTTTTTCTTCGGCCAGTTTCCACGCCGCCAGCACTTCATGCCAAAGCAATGCCGCAAACAGGAATCCGGGCGACACCGCTTTGCCCTCGCGGATACGCTCGTCGGTGCGTTGCAGCGCCATCATTACGAAACGCTCGCCCATCGGTTGTTCGAGGATCACGTCCAGCATCGGCAGCAGACCGTGATGCAAGCCCTCGTGACGCAACTGCAACAGGCAGGCAGTGGCGTGGCCCGAAAACAGCAATTTCATCATTTCCTCGAACAAACGCGCGGAGGGCACGTTGGCCAACAGGGGCGCCATTTTGCTGATCGGCGTGCGCGTATCGGTCTCGATCTTAAGCCCCAGTTTTGCGGCCAGGCGCACCGCACGAAGCATGCGGACGGGATCTTCGCGATAACGTGTTTCCGGGTCGCCAATCATGCGCAGCCGGCGGGCCGTCAGGTCTTTCATGCCCCCGCAGAAATCCAGAATTTCTTCGCTGGTGGGATTGTAAAACAGGGCGTTGACGCTAAAGTCCCGACGCGTGGCATCTTCTTCCTGGGAGCCAAAGGCGTTATCGCGCAGAATCCGCCCATGCTCATCGGCTACCTGCTGGTCGGTTTCCCCATTTTGCCCGGCTCGGAATGTGGACACCTCGACGGTGTCGGCGCCGAACATGACATGCACCAGGCGAAAGCGCCGCCCTATGATGCGGGAGCGGCGGAATACCGCGCGCACCTGTTCGGGCGTGGCGCTGGTCGCTATGTCGTAATCCTTGGGTTCAAGACCCAGCAGCAGGTCGCGGACCGCCCCACCCACCACGTACGCGGCATAGCCATGTTCCTGCAAGGTGGTGGTGACGCGTCGGGCGCTGGCACTGATGCGATCCCGGGATAACCCGTGCCGGCTCCGCGGAATAACCTGGGGCGTGGGGGTATCCGACGACCGGGAAAACACCCGGCGCAGCAGTTTCCGAATCATCGGGGAGAAGGGAATTCCAGAGCGGCGCGCAAGCGGCGATTATACATGCGGGTTAATGGCCGCCTGCCCGTTGGAGACAGGCGGGATAAATCTAGCGCAGGCTGATGACTCGCCAACCGCGCCGGAGTGCGTGATCTTTCAAGGTTTCGTCGGGATCCACCGCCACCGGATGGCTGACAATGGACAACAGCGGCAAATCGTTTAGCGAGTCGCTGTAGAACCAGGTCTGCTCAAGGGCATCCCAACTGGTGCCGTGTTCGACCATCCACGCTTTGACGCGAGTGACCTTGCCTTCGCGGAAGGCCGGCACTCCGGACAACCGGCCGGTGAACTCGCCGTTGATTTGCTCGGGCTCCGTGGCAATCAGATTGTCGATGCCCAGTTCACGTGCAATGGGCCAGGTAACAAAACTATTGGTGGCAGTGACAATGGCCCGGGCATCGGCGCGATGGCTTTCGACGAGATCGCGCGCCTTTTGGGTAATGATCGGAAGGATTCGCTCACGCATAAATTCCACATGCCATTCATCCAGCACGCTGCGCGGATGCCGTGACAGGGGCAGCAACTGGAAATCGAGGAATTCGTGAATATTCAGGGTCCCGGCTTTGTAAGCCTCGTAAAACTGCTGATTGCGGGCTTCCTGGACTTCGCGATCCAGCACGCCCTTCTCAATGAGAAATTGCGCCCACTCGAAGTCGCTGTCGCCGGCCAACAAGGTGTTATCGAGGTCAAACAGGGCCAGACGCATGAAATCGGACAGCGGACGAGATTCCGCAATAATTGAACACGACTTGCCGAGTATAACTTATCCCGATGACCTATCCCGGCACACCAAAGCCGTGCAGGAGGGGGGGATTGAGTGATTGAGTGATTGAGTGATTGAGTGATTGAGTGATTGAGTGATTGAGTGATTGAGTGATTGAGTGATGGGTGACGGGTGACGGGTGACGGGTGAATGGGTGAAAGAGTGAAATGCCTTGCCTCGCCCCGCAATCCTCGATCCCCGATCCTCAATCCCCAATCCTGCCTTTCCGCCCCTCGCCCCTCAGGTTGCCCGGTTCGGCACATCGACGGCTTGCAACAACTCGCGAAGCAGCGGCACGGTAATGGCGCGGTGTGTTTCCAGAGAGTGCTGGTCCAGGGCCTCCAGCACCCCGATCAAGCTGGGCAGGTCCCGCCGCAGATGGCGCAGCAGGTATTCGATTACCTCGTCCGGCAGTTCAAACGCCCGGGCCAGCGCGTGATCTTTGAGGGCCAGCCCCTTTTCGGCGTCCGAGAGCGCGTACACCTGGTACGTCAAACCCCAGCTCAGCCGGGTGACCAGATCGGGACGCAGAGAAAGCCGGGCAGGAGGCAGGGGCCCTGCCGCCACGACCAAACCGTGGTGCTCGCGCAGGTGGTTGTAGCGGACAAAAAATGCCGTCTGGGTGGCAGCATCCAAAAGCTCGACGTCATCGACCAGCAAGGCTGCCACATCGCTTGGGATGTCCGGCCAGGGCTCGCTTCCTGCAACGTAGCAAGCCGGTACACCACGCGCCGCCAAGGCGGCCTGCATGGCCTTCAGCAGGTGCGTACGCCCGCTGCCAGGCTCACCCCACAGATAAATGCAATGTTCCGAGCTGGCGCCCGAGGCCGCCGCACGCAGGGCATCGCGCAATTCCGCGTTGCGGCCGGCTCGAAAATTCTCGAACGACGCTTCCGGCGTAGGGACCAGCGCCAGGACCAGTTGTTTCATCAGGCCTTGTACAGGTCGCTTTCAAAGTACCTGGCACGCACACGGCGCAATGCCACCAGCAGCGCGGCACTTGCCGGCAGGGCTAGCAGCACACCGAAAAACCCGAATAGATGGGCACATACCAGCAAGGAAAAAATCACCGCCACCGGATGCAGACCGATGCGATCGCCCACCAGCCAGGGCGTCACCAGCATGCCCTCGATCAATTGCCCGATGCCAAATGCCGCCCACACGCCCAGCAGGTCGAACGCACTGGAGAATTGATTGACCCCGGCCAGGGTGCCCAGCAGCAGGCCAACCAGCGCCCCCAGATACGGCACAAAAACCAGCAGACCGGCAAGAATGCCGATAGGCAAGGCATATTCGAGGCCGGCCAACCACAGAGCCACGGGGTAATAGACCGCCATGATCAGCATCACCGAGATTTGTCCGCGCAGGAATTCCCCCAGCACGCGGTCGATCTCCACCACGGTATCGACGGTTCCCCGGTAAAAACGCCGGGGGATGATCTCGTCGATGTGGCGGACAATGCTGTGCCAGTCGCGTAGAAAATAAAACAGCACCAGCGGCACCAGCAAGACCGCGGTGAAAAATCCCACCAGTGCAGCGCCCCCGGTGGTGATTTTGGGCAGGATTTTTTTCAGCACCTCGCTGTCCGCCCGCAAACTTTCTGCCAGCATCTGTTTTGCATGTTCCAGATTCAGATTAAGGTCCAGGCCGAAGTTCGCCGAAATCCAGGGCAAAACCAGCGTGCGCGCCCAATCGAGATAGTCGGGCACCCGTTGCAGGAAGGCGGCAAATTGGTTTTCGACCATTGGCAATACGATCAAGGCCAGCAGTCCCAGTGCGAGGAACAGCACCACCAGCACAATGGCCGCCGCCAGCCAGCGCGGCAGGCGCCGGGCCAATCGATCCACCGGCGGCAGGCATATGTAGGCAAGTATGCCGGCAAACAGAAACGGACTCAGAATCGGGGCGATCAGATACAGCAGGTAGGCTGCGCTCGCCGCGACGGCGGCGTACCAGAACATTCGCGTGGAAAATTCCATGTGTGTTTGGAGTAAAATCGCGGCGCCAAAGTGGCTGACACAAGTGTGCAGACCTTCATGGCGGCGCCACTTTATCTTGAACATCCCGGCAACTCAACTTGAAGAACACCCCGCCGATTCAATCCCCGCTTTCTTATCGTGACGCCGGCGTAGACATCGATGCCGGCGATCAACTGGTTGAAAATATCAAGCCCTTCGCGCGCAAAACCCTGCGCGAGGGAGTGCTCGCCGGAATCGGCGGTTTCGGAGCATTGTTCGAACTGTCGGGAAAATATCGCCAGCCGGTGCTGGTGTCTGGCACCGACGGTGTGGGCACCAAGCTCAAATTGGCCTTCGCCCTCGATCGCCATGACACGGTGGGTATCGATCTGGTTGCGATGAGCGTCAACGATATTCTGGTACAGGGCGCCGAGCCGCTGTTCTTTCTCGATTATTTCGCCTGCGGAAAACTGCAAGTGGAGGTCGCCACCCAGGTTGTGAAAGGCATTGCTGCGGGTTGCGAACAGGCCGGTTGTGCCCTGATTGGTGGCGAGACGGCCGAAATGCCGGGCATGTATCCGGCAGGCGAATACGATCTGGCGGGATTTGCCGTGGGCGTGGTGGAAAAATCCCGCATCATCTCCGGCGAGACCATCGGCCCGGGCGATGCGATGATCGGGCTGGCCAGCAGTGGCGCCCACTCCAATGGCTATTCACTGATTCGCAAAATCATCGAGGCCAGCGCAGCCGACCTGTCGGCCAGCTTCGACGGACGCACGCTGGGCGATGCCTTGCTTGCTCCCACGCGCATTTACGTCAAAGCCGTTCTGGCCGCGATGCGCGAAGTGGACTTCAAGGGGCTGGCACACATCACCGGCGGCGGACTGTTGGAGAACGTGCCGCGCGTATTGCCCGCCAATGTGGTGGCCGTGCTCGAAAAATCCCGCTGGCCACGTGCCCCGCTGTTCGACTGGCTGCAAAAAAACGGCCGGGTGGACGAAAACGAAATGTATCGGGTATTCAATTGCGGCATCGGCATGGTGGCCGTGGTGTCGTCGGAAAACGTCGAGCAGGCGTTGAAGGTATTAAGACGGCACGGCGAGGCGGCCTATTACATCGGCCAGATCCGTCCCCGGCGCGGAGACGAACCCCAGACGCAGGTCGTGTGAAAACCACCAATAGTCGAAATGAAACGCATCGCTATCCTGATTTCGGGCCGTGGCAGCAACATGAAGGCGGTGCTCGAAGCCGGACTGCCGGCGCGTTTTTGCGTGATCAGCAACAATCCCTCGGCACCGGGCTTGGAGATCGCCCGACAGTGCGGGGTGGAAACAGCCATCGTGAATCATCGGGAGTTCGCTGACCGTGCAGCATTCGATGCGGCGCTGGCCGGCCGCATCCACGATTTTGCCGCCGACTGGGTCGTGCTGGCCGGCTTCATGAGAATACTGACCGACACTTTTGTGCAGCGCTTTGGCGGGCGCATCGTGAACATTCATCCTTCGCTTCTACCGGCGTTTTCCGGCACCGATACCCATCGCCGCGCCCTCGCGGAAGGCGTCAAGTTGCATGGCTGCACCGTCCATCTGGTCACTCCGGAACTGGACCGGGGCCCGATCCTCGCGCAGGCCGCCGTGCCGATATTGCCCGGCGATGACGAAGCGAAACTGGCGGCCCGGGTTCTGGAGCAGGAGCACCGCCTTTATCCGGCCGCCATCCGCTGGCTGCTGGAGGGCAAGGCACATGTCAATGGCCGCACGGTAACGGTGGATTCCAATCTCGCGCCGCCAGCCGCGATGATTTTTCCCGGAATCGCCTGATGCGTGCCGCGCTGCTGCTGCTGGCTCTGAGCCACCTGTCGATGGGCTTCGCGGCGCCTCCCAACGTGGTGCAGATCGACTTCGTCGTTACCTCGGGCCCCGCCCATATCGGCGAGGGCAGCGACATCCTGGAGCATGACGGTCAACACTATTCGATCGTCAGCGAATCCCGGACCGCCGGCATCGCCAAACTGTTTTCCAACACCAGCATCCGCAGACAAAGCCGGGGGCAGCTTCTTGACAGCGGCATGCGCCCCGAAACCTTCGAGGAAATCCGCACCCGCAAACCCCGGCGTGCGGCGGAGTTCGACTGGAGTGCAATGCAAATTCGCTTCATCGACGGTGAAAATTCGAGCACGGCGGTCTTACCGCCCGCCAGTCAGGACCAGACCAGTTTCACGTACACCTTTGCTTTTGGCACAAAACTTGGCGATTTGATTGCGCTGCCCATGACCGACGGACGGCGCGTGACCGAGTACCAGTTTCAGAAAGTCGGCACAGAGCAACTCAAGACCGAGCTGGGAAAGCTGGCAACCCTTCATTATCGAAAAGTCCTGGAAGGCGACGAAAAACGCGGTTTGGAACTCTGGTTCTCGCTTGCCCATCACCATCTTCCGGTGCGCATCCGTTACGTGGAAAAAAACGGGACCGTTGTCGATTCCACCGCGACCCGGATCGAATACCGCTAGTGCAGATCGGTGCCGCACTGCTGAACTCCGCGACTCTCGCGCTCGAGCAGATTCTGCCGATGCGCCACCCGGCCGACGCGGTGCTGCGAGAGTATTTTCAACAAAATCCGCAACTGGGCGGGCGCGACCGTTCGTTTGTCGCCGAGACGGTCTTTTGCGTCATTCGCCATAAACGCTTGCTCGAACATCTGCTCGAACATCCGTCCCCTCGCAAACTCGCGCTGGGCGCTTTGATCAAAATACAAGGCATCGGCCTGGGCCAGCTCGATGTATTGCTGCAACCCGAAGACAAAGACTGGGCAGTGCGGCTCAAGGCCACGGATATCGAGGCTCTGGATGCCGCCACGCGTTTGAGTCTTCCCGACTGGCTCTACCAGAGACTGAGTACGCAAACTTCCGAGGTAAATACCACGGAGTTTGGGCGCGCCATGCTCAATCCTGCGCCGCTGGATCTGCGTGTGAATACCCTCGTCATGAGCCGGGAAAAGGTGTTGGCCGAATTGCTGAAGGGCGGATTCGATGCGCGCGCCACCGCTCTTTCGCCCATTGGCATCAGGATGGCCGGTAAACCGGCGGTCAACCGCCATCCACTTTTTCTTCAAGGGGCGGTGGAAGTCCAGGACGAAGGCAGCCAGTTACTGGGTTTCCTGGTCGCCCCGAAACGCCGCGAGATGGTGGCGGATTTCTGCGCCGGGGCCGGCGGAAAAACCTTGATGATGGGCGCCATGATGCACTCGCAGGGTCGCCTCTATGCCCTGGATATCTCGGCGAAACGGCTGAACAATTTGCGCTTGCGACTCAAGCGCTCTGGCTTGTCGAATGTGCATCCGGAGTACATTGAAAGCGAGAACGATACGAAAATAAAACGCCTGGCGGGAAAAATCGACCGCGTGCTGGTAGACTCACCGTGCAGCGGGCTGGGGACACTGCGGCGCAATCCGGATCTCAAATGGCGGCAATCTCCGGAATCGGTCGCCGAACTGGCAACCAAGCAGCGGTCGATCCTGAATGCGGCGGCCAGGCTGCCCAAGCCCGGCGGGCGCCTTGTCTATGCAACTTGCAGTGTGTTGCAAGAAGAGAATCAGCAGATCGTCAATGATTTTCTGGCCACGCACGACGACTTTAAACTAATGAATGCCGGG
>CAMDKM010000040.1 GCA_945900965.1 Bordetella parapertussis
AACCGCGCTCACGCGCTTTGGCGTCCAAGCGAGCAGTGCTCGCTTAGTCGAACCAGTGGGCTCGTCCACCCACCCACTGCCCCAATAGAAAACGCCGCGCAAGGCGGCGTTTTCTATTTGCGGAAGGGGTGGGATTCGAACCCATCCGCAACCTTCCGTTCTCGGGGTGAAAAATCCTCACTGTGGCTTCAGGTAGCCACAGAATTACCCTCACCGCACGCCCTAAGATTTACCCGCCCCTGCCGGCCGAGACTGCCCTCGGCTCCTTGTGGACTGTAACCCAGGAATGCAAACAGTCCGTTATGCAAATACTTGCATGACTATGCAGGTATTGATATATTGCGCAGCGTGAAGCCAAAGAAGCCCACGGCGCCGCCAACAAAGCCGCTGGAGTTTCTCGGCTCCAGCCGGGACGACCTGGCGGCCATGCCGGCGGGCGTCCGACATGACATCGGTGTGGAACTGATGCGGGTGCAGTTCGGTGGTCAACCCACGGACTTCAAGCCGATGTCCACGGTGGGCGCGGGCGCCTATGAGATTCGGGTCCGCGATGCGTCAGGCGCCTATCGGGCGATTTATGTGGCCAAGTTCGAAGCCTCTGTCTATGTGCTGCATGCCTTCCAGAAGAAGACGCAGCAGACAGCAAAGGCAGATATTGAACTGGCCAAAGTCCGTTACAGGATGATTGGAGGAAAGCCATGAGCAAGAAGACCGACCCTCGCCTCTCTGATACCCGCCGGATCAAAGGCAGCGGCAATGTGTTCCTCGATCTTGGCTTCGATCCGGCTGAGGCCAAGATCATGGCGCTGCGTGCCGAAGTAATGATTCGCATGGAGCAGCACCTGAAGGCACAGGGCTGGAGTCAGGCAGAGGCAGCCAAGCGCCTTGGTATAACGCAGCCACGCGTGTCACGGCTAATTAAGGGCCAGTGGCAGGATTTTAGCCTCGACATGCTGCTGACACTGGCTGCACGCGCCGGCCTGGAGCCGGAACTGCGGCTGGCCGCCTGAAGCAGACCCTCCCCGTACGCGACTCCGACGACAATCTGCACCATGAACAGGCGCATGCGCCTCAGGACCGCAAACGCGCTCAAGCGCGTTTGCGTCCAAGCGAGCAGTGCTCGCTTAGTCGAACCAGTGGGCTCGTCCACCCACCCACTGCCCCAATAGAAAACGCCGCGCAAGGCGGCGTCTTCTATTGGCGGAAGGGGTGGGATTCGAACCCACGAGAGACTTGCGCCTCTGCCGGTTTTCAAGACCGGTGCATTTAACCACTCTGCCACCCTTCCATCATTCGCTGCATGACTCTCTGCCGGTTTTAGCTCCGGCTAACCTGAAGGTTAGCCTGCGCTAGCGCCAGCTTCGCGGGCGCCAAGACCGGTGCATTTAACCGCTCTGCCACCCTTCCTCCTCATGACACTTTGCCGGTTTCAGCTCCGACTTCGCGGAGGATCAGATCTGACGAGTCCAAGCCGCAGCAAGGGCGGAATGATACCCTGAGCGAAGTACCTACGAAAACATCTGGAAAAGCGCCTTCCCCGCCCCCCCATGTGAAAAATTGGAGGGCAAGTTCCCGCAGGGAACCAATTTCCCTTAAAAAACCCCTGGATTCCTGTTCCCCGACAAAGTATTTCGAGAACAAGCTCCACGGGAATGACGTTGCGCGAGCAATTCGGCGTTTCCCCACCAACTGCCGACTGCTGATTGAAACTTTATTGGTAGTCTAGTAGTCTTAGCCAGGCAAACATCGCCTCAAGGAGGGGAAACTTTATGCAACCCGAACTTCAGTACGGCGCACGATCCGGGCAACTGGCATCGGCGCAAAACAAAGTGTTACGCAACACCTACCTGCTGCTATCGCTGACGATGGTACCTACTGTCATCGGCGCGATGGTGGGCATGGCCACGGGCGGGATCATCATGCAACACCCGATCATTACCTCCCTGGTGATGCTCGGCGTGGTCATAGGACTGCAGTTCGCCATCGCCGCCAACCGCAACAGCGGCCTGGGCGTCGTATTGCTGCTGGGCATGACCTTCGTTCTGGGCTGGTGGCTGGGGCCGCTGTTAAACGCCGCCTTGTCGCTGCGTAATGGTCCGCAACTGATCGGCCTGGCTGCCGCTGGCACTGGCGGAATTCTGCTGGCGATGAGCGCGATTGCAACGACCACCAAGAGGGACTTCAGCTTTATGGGGAAATTCCTGTTTGTTGGCATGATCGTGCTGCTGATCGCGATGTTCGCGAACATGTTTTTCCAGATTCCAGCCCTGGCACTGACGATTTCCGCATTGGTGATCGTGGTGTTTTCGCTCTTCCTGTTGCACGACGTGAGCCGCATCGTTACCGGCGGAGAAACCAATTACATCATGGCGGCAACCGGCGTATACATGAGTCTGTTCAACATCTTTTCCAACCTCCTGCATTTGCTGATGGCATTTACCGGCGAGCGAGATTGACCTGGCATCGCCACAAAAAAAGGCGGCTGAAGCCGCCTTTTTTTTCGCCCGCAAGAACGAAAACTCTTCAACGCGAAGGCTCACGAAGGAAGCCTCTTCCGTGCAACTCAAGAGAGGAGTCATTTGTACTTGCTCTCCTTCGTGTCCTTCGTGAAGACCTTCGTGCCCCTTCGTGTTGAGCGCGTTTTAGAAAATTCTGGTTTAATGCTCGAACAGCGCGATCGACTCCACGTGTGAGGTGTGCGGAAACATGTTGATCACCCCGGCTGAGGAGAGCCGGTATCCGTGCACATTGACCAGCACTCCCGCATCGCGTGCCAGCGTGGCGGGATTGCACGAGACATACACAATCCGCGCCGGCAGTCGTCCGCCGAGCGCCTTGATAAGCTCCATGGCACCGTCGCGTGGCGGATCGATGAGTATCCGGTCGAATGCTGGCAAACCCTTCCAATCATCCGCCGTTATTTTGAAAAGATCCTGCTCCAGAAAGTGGCAATGGTCCTGCAAGTCGTTGAGCAGTGCGTTGCCGTTGGCCCGCTCGACAAGCCTCGCATTGCCTTCGACGCCGAGAACCCGGGCGCCCTGCCGCGCAATCGCCAGCGAGAAATTTCCCAGACCGCAGAATAAATCCGCAACGTGTTCCCCGGGTTGTGGATCGAGCAGCGTAATCGCCCGCCGCACCAGTACGCGGTTTATCTGGTCATTGACCTGGGTAAAGTCCGTCGCGTTAAAGGGAAAAGTCAGATCGAAATCCGGAATGCGATATTCCAGCGGAATGACCTTCTCCGGCATCAACGGATAGGCCGAATCCGGACCGGCGGGCTGCAACAGGAGTTGCACGCGATAGTGCTCGGAAAACTGTTTGAGTTTCTCGACGTCGGATTCGCTCGGCGCTTCCATCACACGCAGCACCAGCACGTCAACCGCGTCGCCGATCGCCAGCTCTACTTGCGGCAGGCGCTCGCGGATGGATAACGATGCGATCAAATCGCGCAACGGCATCAGCAGTGCGGAAATACGCGCCGGTACCACCGCGCAGGATCGCATATCCACGACAAAACTGCTGCGCCGCTCCCGAAACCCGACCAGAGTGCCTTTCTTGACCACATGCCGGGCAGAGAAGCGTGCCCGATAACGGTAGCCCCAGCTTGGGCCGTGGATCGGTGACAGCACGACTTCCGGGGCCACCTTGCCGATGCGCGCCAGATTCTCCTCGAGCACCCGTTGTTTCGCCGCCACCTGAGCACGCGGCTCGAGATGTTGCATGCTGCACCCGCCACACACCCCAAAGTGCGGGCAGCGCGGTTCAACCCTGGACGCCGAGGGCTGGATGATGCGAATCGCTTCCGCGAGTTCGTAATTCGGTTTGCGCTGGAAAGAAACATATTCGACCGTTTCCCCAGCCAGCGCCCCGTCGATAAAAATGGCTTTGCCTTCAACATGGGCAACGCCCCGCCCTTCCTGATCGAGCGACTCGACCCGTACCGGCGGACTGACCGGCCCCAATTTCACGTTAGGACTGCCAGCCGGCGAGGAACTCCCGCCAGTGATTTTCGCCGGCTTTCGACAGCGTGCTGCGTAACAGTTCACATTCCTTGCGATATTGCCCTTCATCAAACACGCCGCGCACCAGTTGAAAGCGCAGGAAAAGCAGATAGGTATTGGCCACGTCGGTTTCGCAGTAATTGCGGATGTCCGCAATTTTCCCCGACTGAAATGCTTCCCAGACTTTCGATCCGTCCATGCCCAGCTTGCCCGGCAAACCGACCAGTTGGGCCATCTGGTCCAGCGGTGCATTGCCCCGGCCCTGATACATCGCCAGCACGTCCATCAGATCCAGATGGCGACTGTGATAGCGGCTGATGTAGTTATTCCATTTGAAGTCGCGGTCCTCGTCGCCCATTTCCCAGAATCGCGCAGCGCGCACACCATGGACCATGGCCCGATAGTTCAGGACCGGCAGATCGAAGCCGCTGCCGTTCCAGGACACCAGTTGCGGCGTGTATTTATCGATGCCATCGTAGAAACGCCGCAGCAATTCACCCTCGGGCTGCGTGGGCTCGCCAAGCGACCAGACTCTAAAACTATCGCGCTCGCGCAGCGCGCAGGAAATGGCCACCACCCGATGCAGGTGCAAGGGCAGAAAATCGGAACCGGTTGCTTCGCGCCGGCGCTCGAATGCGGCATGTGCCACCTCCGCATCGCTGACCTCCGCCGGCATGGGGAACAACTTTCTCAGGCCGGCCACATCCGGCACCGTTTCTATGTCGAAAACCAGAACAGGGGACAAATCCACCTCGCAATAAACCGCTGGGAGCGGAACGACCATGACGCGGCCCGCAGCATACCCGAAACTCGTCGATCCACCGCCGATTCGCACGGGATCGCTTTCGACCACTGACGGCCCCCGGTTCCGCGACCGAATTTCCGATGATAGACTGTCACTATCCACATAGGCATTTGGCAATAACGCCCGGCAGAAAAGAACTCAACCGCCCTCCGGATTTTTTCAATGCGCCAACACGAACCTATCGGCAACCGCAAGCTCAATCAATGGATCGACGACGTGGTTCATCTCGCCAAGCCGGCGAAGATCCACTGGTGCGACGGCTCACAAGCTGAATACGATTCCCTCTGCACGGAGCTGGTTGCCGCCGGCACCCTGCGAAAACTCGATCCGGCCCTTCGGCCAAACAGTTATCTTGCTCTGTCGGACCCTTCCGACGTGGCGCGGGTTGAAGACCGGACCTTCATTTGCAGCCTGGAGCGCGAGGATGCCGGCCCCACCAACAACTGGGTGGCGCCGGAGGCAATGAAACAAACCCTGCGCGGATTGTTCGATGGCTGCATGCGCGGCCGCACGCTGTATGTCGTGCCTTTTTCCATGGGCCCGCTGGGTTCGCCGATATCACACATCGGCGTGCAACTGACCGATTCGGCTTACGTGGCGATCAGCATGCGCATCATGACGCGTATGGGCAGTGCCGTGCTCAATGCACTCGGATCGGAGGGAGATTTTGTGCCCTGCCTGCATTCGGTTGGCATGCCGCTGACAAGCGGTCAACCGGACGTACCATGGCCGTGCAACAAGGATCACAAATATATCGTGCACTTTCCGGAAGAGAATGCCATCTGGTCTTTCGGCAGCGGTTACGGCGGCAATGCCTTGCTGGGCAAAAAATGTTTCGCCTTGCGCATCGCCTCCAACATGGGACGCCGGCAAGGCTGGCTGGCCGAACACATGCTGATTCTTGGTGTGGAATCGCCGCAAGGGGAAAAAACTTACGTCGCCGCGGCGTTTCCCAGCGCTTGCGGAAAAACCAACTTCGCCATGATGATTCCGCCCGCCGCATTCAAGGGCTGGAAAGTCACCACCGTGGGTGATGACATTGCCTGGATCAAACCCGGTCCGGACGGAAGGCTATATGCCATCAATCCCGAGTATGGATTTTTCGGCGTAGCCCCCGGCACCTCGGAGCGCTCCAATCCCAATGCCATGGCCACGCTGAGGCGAAATTGTTTGTTCACCAATGTCGCGCTGACTCCCGAAGGCGACGTGTGGTGGGAGGGCATGACCGAAACTCCGCCCCCTAGGCTCACCGACTGGCAGGGTCAGCCCTGGACACCGGATTGTGGACGCAAAGCCGCACACCCCAATGCGCGCTTTACGGTTCCGGCCGCGCAATGCCCTTCCATGGATGCCAGCTGGGAAGATCCCAACGGTGTGCCGATTTCGGCCTTCATTTTTGGCGGCCGTCGCAGCAATACCGTGCCGCTGGTTTCCGAAAGTTTCGAATGGACGGACGGCGTTTACATGGCCGCCACATTAGGCTCCGAAACCACTGCCGCGGCAACGGCAAAAGTGGGAGAAGTGCGCCGCGATCCCATGGCGATGCTGCCTTTTTGCGGTTACCACATGGGGCAATATTTCGACCACTGGCTGACGATGGGTCAGTCCGTCAAACACACGCCAAAGGTATTCAATGTCAACTGGTTCCGTCAGGGTGCCCATGGTAAATTCCTCTGGCCCGGCTACGGGGAAAACATGCGGGTTCTCAAGTGGATTGTGGATCGCTGCCGAGGGCGCGCGCAGGGCGCCGAGAGTCCGCTCGGCTGGATGCCACGACAGACTGATCTGGAATGGCTGGGACTGAACCTGACAACACTCCAGTACCAGGAGTTGATGACGCTCAAGCGCGAGGACTGGAGCCGGGAATTACATCTTCACGACGAATTGTTCAGCAAGCTGCGGGACCGATTGCCCGATGCCATGGTCAAGAGTCGCGCACTTCTGATTGAGCGTCTTGCCCGGGCGCCGGATCTCTGGAGCATTCCGGCCTAGCCCGACTTCCGCTATTCGCCACTTTTTTCGAGCCAAATCGTTGATTCATTTACAAGGCCCCCCCAAAAGTCTTCACTACACCACAGTGGCGGTGGCGCTGTTTTCAGGATGAAGTGCGCGTATCTTCCGTGGGGGTTGATCGGGCCACGCGAGCTTCATGCGTATGAGCAAGATCTGCAGATCCTTCTCCGGTTCGGTGCGGCGCATGAGCACCAGTTCGCGATAATCAGTGGTGGCCAGATGTACATCGAGCATCTGCACGGCAGCGAATTTCTCCAGCACTGATCTGGGCGTCAAGCCACTGGCGAGCGGTTTGAGCTTCGCCTTCAACGTCACCTGCAGGCATGCCCCGGCACGGATGAGTTGGGCGCGCTTACCCAAACGGGTCTTCGACAACGCTTCTCTTCCGTCTTCTGTCCTCTGTCTTCTGGCGTGCCCCGGCGCCCAATGAAATAGCGATTAACCATGCGCCGATACGGCGATAGATTGTCGGTTCGCGAAAAAGGGCGTTTGAAATCTCTATTTGCGGTCGCGTGGGCAATCGTGGCAGTCGCCCGTGAATGACAGCGACCGAACTGCTGACGGATGTAGCGCTCGATCACACTCGCTACCGGAAGCTTGGGGCCGTTGCTCTGTCTGGATGAGAGCATCGTCACGGTTAACGGCGAAGGGCGTGCGCCGCGCTTAAGAACGGGTCGGGCGAGCCGTAATTAATGCAGCATCACTACAACCGGGCGCAGAGCATGTGTCGATCGAACCTACGACCCGCGATCTTGCTGATCGCAGCCCCACAGCGATTTCGCATAGCGCCGTGCGCATAGGACGTGGATCCCGCGAGCCACACGTCGAGTCCGCTGCCAACTGTCAGCGACGTCATGCAGCGGGATCCGGTCACGATCCCGCAGAGCTGTTCGGTGGAAGATGCCGCGCGCGAAATGGCGAAGCGCAGATACTCGTCGCTCTTTGTCGTGGACGAGACACCCAACATCATCGGTATCATCACGGAGCGAGACGCTGTGCGGGCTATCGCAGATCACGGTGGCCATGCACTCGCGGCTTGTTCCGTACGGGACATAATGTCGAGCCCTGTTCTTTCCGTCGTCACAACGACGCCACTCGACGAGGCGATCGCTGAGCTCCAGCGGGTGCGTGTCAGGAGGTTGCTGGTGATCGACGACGCCGGTCGTCATGTCGGTATCGTGACGCAGACCGACCTGCTACGAGGTGCGCTCGGGCGACTCGAAAGCGAACAGCAGCGCCTCTCTCATAAGGTGCAGCTGGCCACGGAGCAGCTCTCGCGAGCCAACGCCCGGCTCGAGGCGCTTGCGCGAGAAGACGGCCTGCTCGGCATCGGCAATCGCCGCGCGCTGGAAGAGGCGCTCGGTCACGCACACGCACTGGGCGTGCGCTACCATCGCCCGTGGGCGGTGGTCCTCATCGACGTTGATCACTTCAAGAAATACAACGACCGCTACGGTCATTTGGCTGGAGACGATGCCTTACGGCGCGTATCCGGTGCCATCGGCCGATGCACGCGAACGTCCGACCATCTCTACCGATATGGTGGCGAGGAACTCATGGCGGTTTTGACTGAAACAGATGTGGCGGGTGCTGCCGGGTTTGCTCGGCGCGCCGTGGAATCCGTCGCTGCGGAACGGATTGAGCACCTGGGTTCGCCGTTGGGTGTTCTGACGGTGTCGGCGGGAATCTCCGGATCGGAGCTTGCGCCTGCGGCAGCCGATTGGCGGGCTGTGGCGCGCTTCGCGGACGACGCCCTCTACAAAGCGAAAGCCGACGGCCGGAATCGGTGGGTGATCGCCACCGCACAAGAAGGCCAATAGCGCCGCCGGATTGCGCTTTAATCGATGGGTATCGCCGCACTCCATGCTTCCTCCGACGGGACGAAAAAATCACGCGCGCCGAGCGCTTTGACATTTTCCTTACGCACCACCCAATTTTGTGGGCTTGCCCCGGTATTGGTCTACGCGGCATGCGCACAGGCAACAGATTGGCGGTTCGCGAAAAAGGGCGTTTGAAATCCCTATTTGCTATTTGCCCGTGTCGCCGTACTGGAACATCGCCGGATTATTCCGCGGGAAACACTCCCGTGGATAAATAACGGTCGCCGCGATCGCAGACGATGGTGACAATCGTCGCGTTTTCCACCTCCCCGGACAACTGCAACGCTGCCCACAACGCGCCCCCGGAAGATATACCGGCAAAAATACCCTCTTCCGTGGCCAGGCGCCGCGTCATGTTTTCCGCGTCGTTCTGACTGACTTCGATCACCCGATCCACCCGGGTGCGATCGAAAATTTTCGGCAGATAAGCCTCCGGCCATTTCCTGATGCCGGGAATCTGCGAACCCTCGGTAGGCTGGCAGCCGATAATCTGGATCGCGGGATTTTTTTCTTTCAGATATCGCGAGCAGCCCATGATGGTGCCGGTGGTCCCCATGCTGCTGACAAAATGAGTGATCTGACCATTGGTGTCGCGCCAGATTTCGGGGCCGGTTCCTTCATAGTGCGACAGCGGATTGTCCGGATTGGCGAATTGATCGAGGATCACTCCCTCCCCGCGCACCTGCATCTGTTCGGCCACGTCGCGCGCCTTTTCCATGCCCCCTTCGCGGGGCGTCAGGACAAATTTCGCGCCGAAGGCCGCCATGCTCTGCCGACGTTCGATCGATAGATGCTCGGGCATCACCAGAATCATCCGATATCCCCGCATGGCAGCCACCATGGCCAGGGCAATACCGGTGTTGCCGCTGGTCGCTTCGATCAAGGTATCGCCGGGTCGGATGCGTCCCCGTTCCTCGGCACGACGAATCATCGACAAAGCCGGCCTGTCCTTGACCGACCCGGCGGGATTATTTCCTTCCAGTTTGGCCAGAATTACATTGCGCCTGTCACCGGGAATTCGCTTCAAACGCACCAGTGGCGTATTGCCAACAAAGTCATCCAGGGTCCGGTAGGTGCTGATGGGATTGCGGTCCATGTTGTAAGAATTACCCTAAAAAAAGCAGTTGAATCACGGAGAACACGGAGATCACGGGGTAGAACAATGCGATAGTTCTCTTTGTACGTTCAACTTCTGGGTGAGAGGCCAGAGCAGTATAAGTTCTTGAATTTTCTCCGTGTACACCGTGTCCTCCGTGATTCAATCGCCGTTTCTAGGATTACCCGGGCTCTTGAAAGAGAGTGTTTTTGGATTTCCGGAATGGCTACCGATTTTGTTGCAGCAACCAACCCACGTATTGGCTGACGCCAGCCTGCACATTGTGAAATGGCGCCGCATAACCACTGGCGCGCAATTGCGTCAAATCGGCTTCGGTGAAACTTTGATACTTCTGCTTCAATCCTTCCGGAAACGGCACGTATTCGATCAGGTGTTGGGATTTCATTTCGGCCAGTGACAGCGCCGGCTTGCCTTCGGATTCCCGCAGCGTGTTGACCGTTGCCGTCGCCACATCGTTAAACGGCTGCGATGCCCCGGTACCGCAATTAAAAATACCGGATTTTCGAGGGTTGTCGAGAAAATACAGATTCACCTTGACGACGTCTTCGACCGACACAAAATCGCGTCGATGCTCTCCGCCCTCATACCCGGAGCTGCCTTCGAAAAGCCGTACCCGGCCCTGTTCGCGATACTGATTGAAGCAGTGAAATGCTACGGATGCCATGCGGTTTTTGTGTTGTTCCCGCGGGCCGTACACGTTGAAGTACCGCAGACCCACCACCTGTGCGGTCCGCTCTTCGGCCCGCCGCCGCACCATCCGATCGAACAATAATTTCGAATAGCCGTAGACATTCAGCGGATTCTCGTTGGCATGCTCCTCCTTGAACTTGGGTCCCGGGCCGTAGACCGCCGCCGAGGAAGCATAAATAAACGGCACATCGAGTTCCTGACAGAAGGCCAGCAAATCCATCGAGTAGCGATAATTGTTTTCCATCATGTAGCGCCCGTCGGTTTGCATGGTGTCCGAACAAGCGCCCTGATGCAGCACCGCGCCCACCTCGTCGTCGAAAGTACCCGATCCGAGCGCCGCGCGAAAATGTTCCTTGTCGAGGAAATCGGCAATCTCGCAATCGACCAGATTTATGAACTTGTCGGCCGAGGACATATTGTCCACCGCCAGAATATTGTTCAGCCCACGGCGGTTCAAGGCCTTGACCAGATTGGAGCCGATAAAGCCGGCCGCGCCGGTGACAACGATATATTTTTGTGCGTCCATGCGATCAGTCAAAGAGTTCGTCGGGATGTACAACGGCCGTGCCAAGCTTGCCCACCACGATGCCGGCCGCACGGTTGGCATATTGGACGGCCTCGGATAAATCGGTGCCAGCGGCAAGCAAGGCGCCCAACACCGCGATGACCGTATCGCCTGCGCCGCTTACGTCGAAGACTTCCTTGGCGACGGTGCCAACATGCACCCGGTGCCCTTCCTGATACAACGTCATTCCCTCTTCGCTGCGCGTCACCAACAAGGCCTCCAGGGACAGTTCCCTTCGCAGCTTTTGTGCTCGTTCGGTCAGATCGTCTTCGCTTTTCCAGCGGCCGGCCACTTCGCGAAATTCCGCCCGGTTCGGCGTGATCGCAGTGGCCCCCCGGTAACGGGAATAGTCATCGCCCTTGGGGTCCACCAGAACCGGTTTGCCCGCCGCCCTCGCCTGCTCGATCATGCGTTCGACGTGTTTCAGGCCGCCCTTGCCATAGTCGGACATGATCACCAGGTCGACGTCGGGAAGGCTGGACTCGAAATCGGCCAGCTTGGAGCTCAACACTTTCTGGCCAGGTTCAGTCTCGAAATCGATGCGCAGCAACTGCTGCTGCCTGCCGATCACGCGCAGCTTGATCGTGGTGGACAATCCCGGATCCCGATGCAATTGCGCGCGTATGCCATCGGCCTTCAGAAGCTGTTCCACGCGATCCCCGGCTTCATCCTGACCCACCACCGATAACAATCGTGCCTGCGCGCCTATCGAGGCGACATTGCGCGCGACGTTGGCCGCGCCGCCCAATCGCTCCTCCCGACGCCCGATTCGCACCACCGGTACCGGCGCTTCCGGGGAAATTCGACTCACATCGCCGAACCAGTAACGGTCGAGCATGACATCCCCGACCACCAGCACCCGCGCTCTTTTGAGATTCTCCGCCGCTACCCGCATATTCCCTCAGTCGCCATTCGTCACTTGTCACTCGTCACCCGTCACCGCTTTTAGGGTCTGCCCACCGAAACATATTCGATGCCCGCCTCGCGCATTGCTACGGGATCATACAAATTACGTCCGTCCAGCACCACCGGTGATTTCAGCCGCCGCTTCATGTCTTCGAAATCCGGACTGCGAAACTCTTTCCATTCGGTCACGATAATCAAGGCGTCAGCCCCGTCCAATGCCGCCGTGGTGGATGGCGCGAAAGCCACCGCGGACTCCTTCGCATAGATATGTCGAGCCTCGGGCATGGCCACCGGATCGTAGACGCATACCCGAGCGCCACGCGACAGCAATCCGTTGATGACAACCTTGCTCGGCGCATCGCGCAGGTCATCGGTATTGGGTTTGAACGACAGCCCCCATATCGCGAATGTCCGGCCATCGAGTTGTTCGCCGAAACGATGGCGCACCTTCTCCAGCAGGCGCTGCTTCTGGGTGCGATTGACCTTCTCCACCGCGTCCACGATGGTCATCTGCATGCCATATTCGCCCGCCGTGTGTTGCAAGGCCTGGATGTCCTTGGGAAAACAGGAGCCACCGTAACCCACACCCGCATAGAGAAAATGGTATCCGATGCGCTGATCGGAGCCGATGCCGTGGCGGACCGACTCGATATTCGCCCCCACTTTTTCAGCCAGGTTGGCCAGTTCGTTCATGAAGGAAATACGGGTGGCCAGCATGGCATTGGCAGCGTATTTGGTGAGTTCGGCCGAACGCGGATCCATGATCATGATCCGGTCGTGATTGCGCAAGATCGGCGAATACAACTGCCGCATGATCTGCGTCGCCTTGTCGTCCGAAGAACCTATCACCACCCGATCCGGCCTCATGAAATCCCCGATTGCGGCACCTTCCTTCAGAAACTCCGGATTCGAGACCACACTAAAAGCGGTGTCCATCCCGCGAGTCTTCAGTTCCTCCGCAATCACCGCCCGGACACGATCCGCAGTGCCAACGGGCACCGTGGATTTGTCGACCACCACCTTGTATTCGGTCATTCTGCGGCCGATGTTGCGCGCCGCCGCCATCACGTAGCGCAGATCGGCCGAACCATCCTGATCCGAGGGCGTACCCACTGCGATAAATTGCACGCTGCCATGGGCCACACTTTCATCCAAGTTGGTGGTGAACCGCAAACGCCTGGCCGCGACGTTGTGCTTCACCAGTTGCTCAAGCCCGGGCTCGTAGATCGGAATTCCGCCGCTGTCGAGCATCTTCACCTTGGCTTCATCGAGATCCAGGCACAGCACATCGTTGCCCAGATCGGCGAAACAGGCTCCGGATACCAGGCCGACGTAACCCGTACCGATAATCGTAATTTTCATGCAGCTCCTGTCAGTTTATTCATCCTGGAAAAAGCAGTTGAACCACAGAGGCACTGAGAACACCGAGAAAAAACAAATTGTTGTTTCCATCCTTGCACTTACCAAAGAGGTGAACACTGTTGACATGACAACTGACTGATATATTGTTTTTCTCGGTGCCTCTGTGCTGTGCTGCGGTTATTGGGTTCATTGGAAATAGTCCTGGAAAGTTATTGCGCCAACTCCCCTTCCTCGGTGCGCCGGGGAGGGTAAGTCTCCCAGCCATTGCAAGCCGGGCAATGCCAGTAGAACTGGCGTGCCTTGAAGCCGCATTTTTCGCAGCGATACAAGGCCAGGCTGCGGGTATGCTGATGCACCAGGTTTTTGATCATCTGCAGATCCTGGCGGCGCTCGGCCGGCGCCTCGATCAACTGGGCCTCCAGCAACTTGTCCAGCCCCAGCAAGGTGGGGTTGCGCGACAGCTCGTCGCGCAACAGCCGATAGGCCAATTGGGTTCCGTGCCGCTCGCTTTCTTCCTGAAAGATGGCGTTGAGCAGATCCAGGGAAGGATAACTCGCCAGATACCCCTTGAGTAGCTGAAGCCCCTCCTCGTCGCGCCCAAGCGCCCGATAGGCCAGCAGCATTTTTTCGGCGACCAGCGTCAGGTACAAGGGTCCCTGACTTTCTATCGCTTTCCAGTGTTCGATTGCCTCTGCCTGCCGGCCTTGAGCGACAGCGATGTCGCCCAGAAGAATACTCGCTCGTGTGCATTTTCGATTGGTCGCCAGTGCCTCGCCCAGATACGCCGCCGCTGCATCCCAGCGGGAATGCCTGATTTCGACCACCGCCAGTTCACAGTAGAAATGTGCAATATCGCGGGCACTGGAGTCTCCGGTCACGGCATCCATGCGGCGCGAGGCTTCGATCGCCTTGTTCCAGTCCTTTTCCTGTTCGTAGATCTCCAGCAGGAATTTCAGCGCGCGCTGTTCGTAAGCGGTCCCCTGAAGTTTTCCGAACATCTCCTCGGCCCGATCCAGCAACCCGGCTTTAAGATAATCCTGCGCCAGTTCGTATAAAGCCAGAGTCTTCTGATCGGCGGCGAGATCCTGCCGGCTGAGCAGATTTTCATGCATGCGGATGGCCCGCTCGACCTCCCCGCGCCGCCTGAACAGACTGCCGAGTGCAAAATGCAACTCGACTGTTTGCGGATCGACCTTGACCACCTCGATAAAGGCCTCGATCGCCTTGTCCGGCTGTTCATTGAGCAGGAAATTGAGACCCTTGAAATACGACAGGGGCAATGCCCGGGACTCGGTGACCAGCTGTTTGATGTCCACTCTCGCGGCCAACCAACCCAGGCCGAAAAAAAGCGGAAATCCCAACAGCCACCAGAACTCGAACTCCATGGTTCAGCCTGCCCCTTTGGCGTGGTCTCTTGCCGTCTTCAATGATCCTAAATAAAGCAGTTGAATCACGGAGAACACGGAGACCACGGGGTAGAACAACGAGATAGTTCCTTTTGTACGTTTACCTTCTGGGTGAGAGGCCAGAGCAATATAAGTTCTTGAATTTTCTCCGTGTACACCGTGCCCTCCGTGATTCAATCGCCGTTTCTGGGATGATCCGTTCCTTCGACCTGGGTGTGATCCGGTCGAGTCCGAATTTCCTTGCGCAGCCCGAGGATTTCCCTGCGCAGCCGGAACTGCGCAGGCAGGCAAAAGACCACGCCGATGGCCATGCCCGCCACAAATGCGACTAACACCGCGACCGCTAACGGCACTTCCCAGCCCTCGGTTCCGTACATGCGAAAAATGACCGGGTCGGCATTTTTCATGACAAACGCAAGCAACAGCAGGAACAGCAGACCTCTTAGCAACCAAACCAGACTTTTCATGCGGGCTTGGCCACTCGAAACAAGCCATCAAGCCGGCACATCGGCGAAAAAAAACGGCACGATCTCTCGATAGTGCCGCTGATAGGGGTTCCACCACGCAACATGCAGCCTTATTGACCCTTGAAGTCTACGCGTTCACGCAATTCCTTGCCCGCCTTGAAATGCGGCACGTATTTCGCGGGGACATGTACCTTGTCGCCGGATTTCGGATTACGCCCGACGCGCGGCGGACGGTAATTCAGACCAAAACTGCCGAATCCGCGAATCTCGATCCGATGCCCTTGCGCCAGACTTTTGGCCATGGCATCGAGAATCATCTTCACGGCCAACTCGGCATCACTGGCCCCCAGCTGGGGAAAATGCACCCCAAGCTTGGCTATTAACTCGGACTTGGTCATGGCACGTCCTATTGCGCAGTATTTTTGTTATCCAGCTTCGCCTTGAGCAAAGCGCCCAGATTGGTGGTGCCCGCGTTGGCCGAGGTGTCCACTGCATGTTTTTGCACGGCATCGGTTTCTTCGGCGGCATCTCTGGCCTTGACGGACAGATTGATATTTCGATTCTTGCGATCGATATTGATGATCATGGCGCTCACCTTGTCACCTTCCTTGAGATGAGTGCGGATGTCCTCGACCCGGTCGCGCGACACTTCCGACGCCCGCAAATAACCTTCCACGTCGATATCAAGCTGTATCACCGCCCCCTTCGGGTCGATAAGCTTGACGGTGCCCTCCACCACGGCGCCTTTGTCATGGGTAGCGACAAAATTGTTGAAGGGGTCGCCCTCCAATTGCTTGATGCCGAGCGAAATGCGCTCGCGCTCGACGTCGATCGCAACCACCATGGCCTCGACTTCGTCGCCCTTCTTGTAGTTGCGAACCGCCTCTTCTCCCGGAATGCTCCAGGACAAGTCCGACAAATGCACCAGCCCGTCGATCCCGCCCGCCAAACCGATGAAAATACCGAAGTCGGTAATCGATTTGATCTGGCCGCGCACCTTGTCGCCCTTCTTGAAGCCGGAGGAAAATTCCTCCCACGGGTTGGGCTTGCATTGCTTCATGCCCAGGGCAATCCGCCGGCGCTCCTCGTCGATTTCCAGAATCATCACTTCCACTTCGTCGCCCAACTGAACCACCCGCGACGGATGAACGTTCTTGTTCGTCCAGTCCATTTCAGAGACGTGGACCAGGCCTTCTATGCCCTGCTCGATTTCGACAAATGCACCGTAGTCCGTCAGGTTTGAAACCTTGCCGAACAAACGCGTTCCCGTCGGATAGCGGCGCGACAGGCCCACCCAGGGATCTTCGCCCAGCTGTTTGAGGCCAAGCGACACCCGGTTTTTTTCCTGATCAAATTTGAGAATCTTGGCGGTGACTTCGTCGCCGACATTGAGCACTTCGGAAGGATGTTTGACCCGGCGCCAGGCCAGATCGGTGATATGCAACAGACCGTCGATGCCGCCCAGGTCGACAAACGCGCCGTAATCGGTAATGTTCTTGACCACGCCCTTGACGACTGCCCCCTCCTGCAAACTGGCCAGCAGGGCCTCTCGCTCCACACCTTGGGTCTGCTCGAGCACCGCACGGCGGGAAACCACGACATTATTTCTCTTCCGATCGAGTTTGATGACCTTGAATTCGAGTTGTTTGCCCTCGTAAGGGTTGGTGTCTTTCACCGGGCGCACATCCACCAGTGAACCGGGAAGAAACGCACGTATTCCGTGAATCATCACGGTCAATCCGCCTTTCACCTTGCCGTTCACCAGGCCTTGGACCAGCGTGCCCTCTTCCATCGCCTTTTCCAGGCCATGCCAAGCGGCCAGCCGTTTGGCTTTTTCCCTCGACAGCCGGGTTTCACCGTAACCGTCCTCGAGCATTTCGATGGCAACCGCAACATAATCGCCGGCCTTGACCTCGACCTCGCCTTTGTCGTTCTTGAATTCCTCGGCGGCAATAAAACTTTCCGACTTGAGTCCGGCGTTGACGACCACGAAATTCTGGTCGACGCGCACGACTTCCGCGGTGATGACTTCGCCGGCACGCATTTCCTGCCGGGAAAGACTTTCCTCGAACAGGGCAGAAAAATTATTTTCGTCGATGCCGGAAGCCGGGGTCTGGGGAGCTGTTTTCATGAAAATGGATAGGGTTCGGAATGTCCGTTACAAAAAACGGTTGGGTTGAAATAACCATCCCGGCACGGAAACTATTCCTGTTGGCCGCTGGGCGACCGACATAACCAGCTTCACGTTATCAGGATGGCGCTTGGCGCAGCGCGGTTTCGAGCCACTGAAGCACACGGGACACTGCGTCCTCTATGGAAACTCCGGTGGTATCAAGTACCCGCGCGTCGGCGCTCCTATGCAGAGGTGCCGCGGATCGAGCGCTATCACGCTCGTCGCGTTGGCGTATGTCCTGCAAAAGGGCGGCTAGATTAGCATCGAATCCTTTCTCTATCAACTGTTTATGCCGCCGTTGCGCACGCTCGTCGAGTGAGGCGGTGAGAAATATCTTGAGCGTCGCGTGGGGAAAAATAACGCTACCCATGTCGCGGCCTTCGGCAACCAGCCCCGGCGCCCGGCAAAATGCCCGCTGAAATCGCATAAGCCCCTGACGAACCGGTACAAATGCCGCAATTTTGGAAGCCGCCCTGGACACGTCTTCTGCCCGAATAAGATCCGTCGCATCGCGGCCATCCAGGTCGATCCTGCCGTCGTGAAATTCCACTGGCAGTTGCGCCGCCAAGCGGCCAAGGGCTTCCTGGTCATCGAGATCGAGCCCTTGATCCAGGGCACTCAAGGCCGTTAGCCGGTAAAGAGCGCCGCTATCCAGGTAATGAAACCCCAGCTTCTCGGCCACCCGCTGGGCAACCGCGCCTTTGCCCGAGGCCGAAGGCCCGTCGATCGCCACCACGGGAATACGGCTGTTCCACGCCAGATCGTCAAAACATTCGAAATAATCGGGAAAGGTCTTGGCAACACACTTCGGATCCGTCACGCGGACAACGGTGTCCCCCAATGCTGCCAGAGAAAAACACATGGCCATCCGGTGGTCATCGTAGGTATCGATGCGGGCGTGAGGCGTGAGGCGCGAGGCCTGAGGCGGGGTGACTACCAGAAAGTCCGCGCCTGCCTCGACACCTGCCCCAAGCTTTTGCAGTTCGGTGGCCATGGCGGCGATCCGGTCGGTTTCCTTGACCCGCCAACTGCCGATATTGCGCAGCCGGCAGGGCCCATCGGCAAACAGCGCCACGATGGCCAGAGTCATGGCGGCATCGGGAATATGATTCAAATCGAGATCAAACGCCTTGAGCCGCCTGGAGGCTGGCGCCCGGGCTTCGATCCAGTCTTCGCCCCGTTCGATTCCGGCGCCCAGTTGTTCGAGCGCATCGGCAAAGCGCACATCCCCTTGAATGCTGTGCCGGCCAACGCCTTCGACCCTGACCGGCCCGCCGGCAATCGCACCCGCTGCAAGAAAGTACGAGGCGCCGGATGCGTCCCCTTCCACCCGATAAGTGCCCGGGCTTTGATATCGCGCTCCTGCCGGGACGACGAAGGATCCGCTCCCGCTGCGCCGCACCTGGACGCCGAATCGGGCCATCAGATTCAGGGTAATGTCCACGTAGGGCTTGGAAATCAATTCGCCTTGCACTTCGATCGAGGTTTCCCGCCCGGTCAGCGGCAATGCCATCAGCAACCCGGTCAGAAATTGACTCGACACGTCGCCCTTGACGTTCACCTGCCGGGTATTGCCCAGATTTCCAGGGTGGATTTCCAAGGGTGGGAAACCTTGCGCTCCGAGGTAGCGAATATCCGCGCCCAATGTGCGCAGGGCATCGACCAGATCGCCGATCGGCCGCTCGTGCATACGCGCCACGCCCGACAACCTGTAGTGTCCCCCACCCAAGGCCAGGGCTGCGGTCAGCGGACGAAATGCCGTCCCGGCATTTCCCAGGTAGAGGTCGGCCCTGGTCACCGGAAATCGTCCGCCGCATCCCTCGACGCTCGTCTGGCTATTGCCGTCGGACTGAACCTCGACGCCGAGCATGCGCAAGGCGTCCAGCATCCTTTGTACATCGTCGGAGTCGAGCAGCCCCTCTATTATCGTGCGCCCTTCGGACAGGGCAGCCAGCAGCAGCGCGCGATTGGAAATGCTCTTGGAACCCGGCAGCCGGATCCGGCCTTCGGCATGATCGAAGGGCCCCAGGTCCAGCCATTCCGGGAAAGTTTTCACGTTTTAGTTCCGCGCAACCACTGCTCGCGGGCCTGCCGCGCCCGGGAGAATACCGCCTCGATGGCGGACCCATCGGCATCTGCGATCATGCCGGCCAATTGGGCGAGTTGCTCGCGATAGGCTTCGATGTCGGCGAGCAATGCATCGCGATTGGCCAGCGCGATGTCGCGCCACATCTCGGGGGAACTACCGGCGATGCGGGTGAAATCCCTGAACCCGCCGGCGGCAAACCGGAACAGTTCGGCGGCATCTTCACGCTGCGACATGGCATTGACCAGGACAAACGCGAGCACATGCGGCAGGTGGCTGATCGCGGAAAAAATCCGGTCGTGGTGCTCAGGCGCCATGCGGCTGACCACGGCACCGCAGGCCGTCCACATGGCTTCGGTGCGCTCCACGGCGTCCGGGCGATTTTCCGGCAAAGGCGTCACCACGGCATTTTTCCCCACGAACAGGCCGGCATTCGCGGCTTCCACGCCGCTGAGTTCCGCTCCCGCGATGGGATGAGCCGGCACGCACTGGGCGAGCCGGTCAGGAAGAAATTCACGCAGATTGGCGACCACATCGCGCTTGGTGCTGCCGGCATCGGTGAGCAGACAGTCCGGCGGCAGGCTTGCTGCAATCTGCGCGAGTACTCGGGCATTCTGCTGCACCGGCACCGAGAGCAATACCAGATCGGCGCCAAGCACCGCCTCGGCGGCATCTTGGGCCACCGAGTCCACCACGCCCAAGGCCAGGGCACGCTCCATATTCGCGCGACTGCGGCCAACCCCGACGATCTGCCTGACCCTCCCCGCACGCCGCAATGCCGCGGCGACCGATCCTCCGATCAGCCCGACGCCCAGGATGACAAAGCGGTCGCTATGGAAGTCGATCAAGTTGGGGTACCAGGTACGGGTAACGGAGAAACGACAAACTACTTCAGCACGGCCTCCAGCGTTTCGAGGAAGCGCTGGTTTTCCGCGACCGTGCCGATGGTGACGCGCAGATATTCCGGCATGGCGTAGCCACCGGTCGGTCGAACGATCACGCCGCGTTTCAACAATCCTTGAAACACCTCCATCCCGCGACCGACTCGCACGCTGACAAAATTTGCCTGGGAGGGAATCCAGGATAGACCGAGCCGTTCAAAGCCCCGCGTCAGACTGTCCATGCCTTGCCGATTCAGGCTGCGGCCAGCCGCGACAAAATCTTCGTCCGCCAGGGCCGCCACCGCGCCGGCCTGGGCCACGCTGTTGACGTTAAATGGCTGACGTACCCGATTGATCAATTCCGCCACCGGCGCGCTTGCAATCCCGTAACCGACTCGCATCGCCGCCAGCCCATAGGCCTTGGAAAAAGTGCGGGTCACAAGCAGATTGGGAAACTCACCGATCCAGTCAATGGCGTTGCCGCGCAGCTGCGGATCAAGGTACTCGAAATACGCCTCATCCAGCACCACCAGCACATTGGCCGGGACACGCCGCAAGAACGCCAGCATTGGTTCGGGCGCATGCCAGGTTCCCGTGGGATTATTGGGGTTGGCAACAAACACCAAGCGGGTATCGCCGCGGATCGCCGCGGCCATCGCGGCCAGATCGTGGCCGAACTCGCGGGCCGGCACTTCGATAGCGGTGGCGCCGCTTGCCTGCACCGCAAGCGGATAGACCGCGAAGGCATATTGCGAATACACCGCGGAACGCCCAGGTGCCAGAAAGGCACGCGCCGCCAGTTCCAACACATCGTTTGAGCCATTGCCAAGCACAAGCTGATTCGGCCCGACCCCGAATTTGACCGACAAGGCCGCCTTCAATTCAAAGGCGTTGCCGTCCGGATAACGCGCCGCATCGTCCAGGGCCTTGCGCATCGCGGCGACAGCGGCGGCGCTGGGACCCAGCGGATTTTCGTTGGAGGCAAGCTTGATGATGCTGCTTTCTTCCAGGCCCATTTCGCGCGCCAGTTCGGATACCGGTTTGCCCGGTTGATAAGGCGCAATGCCGCGTACATAACTTGGCGCGCGTTCGCAGAGGTCCGCCATCCGCCGCTCGTCAATGCCCCGATTCATGCGTGAGCCTGCATCATGAATGGGCCTGTGGATACGAACCCAGTATCTTCAGAAAAGCTGCCAGGCCGCGCATCTCTTCCAGTGCCTGGTGGACCTTGTCATCGCGCTGGTGGCCTTCGACATCGACAAAAAACACGTACTCCCACAAGCCGGTACGAGAGGGGCGGGATTCGAGGCGGGTCATGCTCACGCCGGCGCGCGCCAGCGGCGCCAACAGTTCGTGAATGGCGCCCGGCCGATTGCGGATGGACATGACAAGCGATGTTTTGTCCAGTCCCGAAGGAGCCACGTCCTGACGCGACAACACCACAAAGCGTGTGGTGTTATTCGGCTCGTCCTCGATGTTGGCAGCCAGGATATTTAGACCATAGTGAGTCGCCGCCGCGCGCCCCGCGATGGCGGCGGCACCCGGCGTCTCGCTGGCCAGGCGCGCTGCCTCGGCATTGCTGGCCACCGGGATACGCTCAAGCTGAGGAGCGTTCTGGCCCAGCCAACGATGGCACTGAGCCAAACTCTGGGCGTGGGAAAACACCCTCTGAATCTTTGCCGGATCACTTTCCCGAGAAAGCAGATTCTGGTGCACCGGAAGAATCACTTCTCCACATATTTTGAGTGGACTTGCCAGCAGCAGATCCAAGGTCCGCCCCACCGCCCCTTCGGTGGAGTTTTCGATTGGCACGACGGCATACCCTGCGGCGCCGGATTCGACGGCGCGGAACACCTCGTCGATCGACGCGAACAACAGCGCGGACACCTGGCTGCCAAAGTGTTTGGCCACGGCTTCCTCGCTGAAGGTGCCTTTTGGCCCAAGGCTGGCCACCACAAAAACATCCTCGAGGCCCCGGCAGGCGGACACAATTTCGGTGAACAGGCGAGTGACGGCAGGATTGGCCAGCGGACCAGGATTAACCTCGCTCAGGCGCCGCAGAATCTGCGCCTCGCGCTCCGGGCGATAGGCGATACCGTCGCTTTTCAGATTGCCGATCGCGTGCGCGGCGGCGGCGCGTTCATTGACCAGACGCAGTATTTCCAGGTCCAGCGCATCGATGCGCCCCCGCAGCGCCTGGATGTCTTCGGACATGACTCAGGCGCCTGCGGGAAGGTAGCGTACCGCCAGCACACCCGCGATCGCGGCAATTTTTTCGAGCACGGCCGCCGACACCGGACTATCCACGTCGACCAGGGTGTAAGCCATGTCTTTTTTGGACTTGTTGAGCATGTTGTGAATATTAAGCCCGGCCTGCGCCATCGCGGTGGAAATCTGCCCCACCATATTCGGCACGTTGGCATTGGCGATCCCCAGGCGGTAAGGCGATTCGCGCGGCATGACCACGTCCGGAAAATTGACGGCATTACGCACCCCGCCGTTTTCCAGATAGTCGCGCACCTGGTCCACCACCATCACCGCGCAATTGTCTTCCGCCTCCCGCGTGGAAGCGCCCAGATGCGGCATCGCCACCACACCCGGCACACCCTTGAATTTGCCGCTCGGAAAATCGCAAACATAACCCTTGAGCCGCTTGGCCGCCAGCGCCGCCACCAGGGCATCGTTGTCCACGATGCCCTCCCGGGAAAAGTTCAATAAGACTGCGCCATGTTTCATCACCGCCAGGCGCTTTTCGTCGATCAATCCGCGTGTGGAATCCAGCAAAGGCACATGAATGCTGACGAAATCGGCGGTCCGCAAGACCTCGTCAATGTTATGGGCCTTCTTCACTTGAGAAGGCAGGCTCCATGCGGCATCGACGGTAATCTCCGGATCGTGCCCAATCACGTTCATGCCCAGCTTGATGGCCGCATCGGCGACCAGACTGCCTATCCTGCCCAAGCCGATCACACCCAAAACATGGTGTGGCAACTCGATACCGGCAAAATGTTTCTTGCCTTCCTCAACCGCCCGATGCATGTCTTCGTCCGAACCGGACAGGCGTTCGACAAACTGGATGGACGGAATCAGATTGCGTGCCGCCAACAACATCGCGCCAATCACCAGTTCCTTCACGGCATTGGCATTGGCGCCAGGAGTATTAAATACCGGCACACCGCGCTGGCTCAGAGCAGCCACGGGTATGTTATTGGTGCCGGCGCCAGCCCTGCCGATCGCCCGTACCGACAGGGGAATCTGCATCGCGTGCATGTCCTGGGAACGCACCAGAATGGCGTCGGGCAGCTCCAGGTGTGCGCCCACCGAGTACCGCTCCGTTGGCAGACGCTTGAGGCCAACGGAGGAGATCGAATTCAGAGTGAGGATGCGGATCGGATCAGTCATTGTGAAGTGGATGCATCAGGGCCATCAGCCATGTTTTTGTTCGAATTCCCGCAGATAACTCACCAGCGCGGCGACACCTTCCGGCGGCATGGCATTGTAGAGAGAAGCGCGCATACCGCCCACCGAACGATGGCCTTTCAACTGGAGCATGCCGCGTTCGGCGGCCCCTTTGAGAAAAACCTCGTCCAGGGAGGCCTCGCGCAGCTTGAAGGGAATATTCATTCGCGAGCGGTCGCGCTTGTCTACCGGACTGCCGAACGTCGCGCTGCGATCCAGATACTCGTACAACATATCCGCCTTGGCGATATTGCGCTTTTCAATTTCCGCCAGGCCGCCCTGCTTGCGCAGCCATTTGAATACCAGTCCTGCAATATAGATGGCATAGGTTGGCGGGGTGTTCAACATCGAATCGGCTTCCGCCTGTGCCTTATAGTCAAACACCGAGGGTGTTGCCGGCGAGGCATGTCCGACCAAGTCATCGCGCACAATGACTATGGTCAATCCGGCCGGGCCGATGTTCTTCTGCGCGCCCGCATAGATCAAGCCGTAACGTTTGACGTCCACCGGTCGCGACAAGAGATTCGAAGACATGTCCGCCACCAGAGGCACATTTCCGGTATCGGGGATCCAATGATATTCGACACCGCCAATGGTTTCATTCGAACAAATATGGACGTAGGCGGCCTGCCCGGACAGTTTCCAGGCACTTTGTTCCGGAACATAGGTGAAATTTCTGTCCTCGCTCGAGGCAGCGATGTTGACGGCACAGTATTGCCTGGCTTCCTTGATCGACTTCTTGGACCATTCGCCGGTATTCACGTAATCCGCGCCGGAGTGCCCCCGCAAGAGATTCATGGGCACGAATGCGTTTTGCGCGCTCGCGCCGCCCTGCAGGAACAGCACTTTGTACTGCGCCGGAATCGCCAGCAAGTGCCGGAGGTCGGCCTCGGCCTCGGCATGGATCGAAATGAACTCCTTGCCGCGATGGCTCATCTCCATGACCGACATGCCGGAGCCGCGCCAGTCCAGCATTTCATCGCGAGCCTGCTCCAGAACCGGCTTGGGAAGAACCGCCGGTCCGGCGCTGAAATTGAATATTTTCCCCAAATTGATGCCCCTCTTCATTGCCGCGCGCTGCAGCCTGGTTTACTTGTCCGAATCTTCGCCATTGGCTTGCGGATCGTCCGGCATCTCGCCGGAGGCCTCCTCGTCCGCTGCAATGGAGGAATCCGTCACCGTATGATCATCTTTGCCCAGACCGGTGTCTTCCACGGTTGCCGCATCGACATCGGGCGTTTCAGCGCCCGCTTCGTCGTCCGTATCGATGATTTTCTGCAATCCGGCCAGTTTCTCGTCCTCTCCCAGATTGATCAAAGTCACGCCTTGTGTCGCGCGACTCATCTGGCGGATTTCGCGCACACGGGTGCGTATCAAAACGCCGCCAGTGGTAATCAACATGACGCCATCGCCATCTTCCGCCAGGGTCGCCGCCACCACGTTGCCATTACGCGCACTGGTCTGAATTGCAATCATGCCCTGCGAGCCCCTGCCGTGCCGGGTGTATTCCGCCATCGGCGTGCGCTTGCCATAGCCATTTTCCGTGGCCGTCAACACCGACACATTTTCATTGTCCGACACCAACAGGGAAATCACATTCTGGCCGCTGGCCAGGCGCATGCCACGCACGCCGCGGGCTCCCCGTCCCATCGGACGCACATCCTGCTCATCGAAACGCACGGCCTTGCCGGCATCGGAGAACAGCATGATGTCATGTCGCCCTTCGGTTAACGCCACACCAATCAGATAATCGCCGTCGTCGAGGTCCACCGCGATGATTCCGGAAGGCCGTGGTCGCGAGAAGTCGGACAGCGGCGTCTTCTTGACCGTGCCGTTGGTGGTGGCCATGAAGACAAATTTGTTCTCGTCGAATTCCTTGACTGGCAGCACCGCGGTGATTTTTTCGCCTTCCACCAGGGGCAGCAGATTGACAATCGGTTTGCCACGGCTGGCGCGCCCGCCTTGCGGTACGTTGTAGACCTTGAGCCAGTACAACCTGCCACGATTCGAGAAACACAGGACATAATCGTGGGTATTGGCGATAAACAGGTTGTCGATGAAATCGTCTTCCTTGGTCGCCGTGGCCTGTTTGCCGCGCCCGCCGCGTTTTTGCGCCCGGTAGTCCGCCAGGGGCTGCGCCTTGAAATAACCACTATGGGAAAGGGTCACCACCACATCTTCCGGGGTGATCAAATCCTCCATGCTCAGATCCTGCGCATCCATGACAATTTCGCTGCGCCGCTCATCCCCGAATTGCTCGCGGGTACGGCCCAGTTCCTCAACAATCACGGCAGTAATACGTTCGGGTCTGGCGAGCAGATCCAGAAGATCGGCGATGGTGTCCATCACTTCTTTATATTCGGCGACGATCTTGTCGCGCTCGAGCCCCGTCAGGCGCTGTAACTGCATCTCGAGAATGCGTTGTGCCTGTATTTCCGACAGGTGGTAACCATCCGGTTTCAAGCCAAACTCCGGCGCCAGATCGTCGGGACGCGAAGCCGTCACATTGGCGCGGGCCAGCATCGATTCGACCAGCTCCGAGCGCCAGGCGCGCGAAATCAGGACACGTTTTGCTTCCGCCGGCGCCGGCGCCGCCTTGATCAACGCGATGATCTCATCGACGTTCGACAACGCGACGGCCAGGCCTTCCAGAATATGTCCACGATTTCTGGCCTGACGCAGTTCGAAAACCGTGCGCCGCGTAATGATTTCCCGGCGGTGCCGCAGGAAGGCGGTAAGAATTTCCTTCAGATTGAGCAGGCGCGGCTGGCCTTCCACCAGGGCCACCATGTTCATGCCGAAGGTATCCTGCATCTGCGTTTCCTTGTACAGATTGTTCAGAATGACTTCGGGAACTTCGCCGCGTTTGAGTTCCAGCACGATCCGCATGCCGGACTTATCCGATTCGTCGCGGATTTCCGACAAGCCGTCCAGGCGTTTTTCGCGCACCAGCTCGCCGATCTTGATCAGCAGGGACGCCTTGTTTACCTGGTAGGGCAGTTCGTCGACGATGATCGCCTGACGGTTGCCTTTTTCAAGATCTTCGACATGGGTTCTGGCCCGAATGACCACCCTCCCGCGCCCGGTCCGGTAGCCCTCTTTAACGCCTGAGGTGCCATAAATGATTCCCTTGGTCGGAAAATCCGGTCCGGGAATAATGTCGATCAATTCATCAACGGTGGTCTCAGGCCGTTCGAGCAAGCGCAAACAGGCATCGATCACCTCACGCAGATTGTGCGGCGGCACGTTGGTGGCCATGCCCACCGCGATTCCGGAAGAACCATTGATCAGCAAATTCGGAACGCGCGTCGGCAATACGCTCGGCTCCCGCTCCTTGCCGTCGTAGTTCGGCACAAAATCGACCGTTTCCTTGTCGATGTCGGCCAGCAGTTCCGAGGAAATTCTTTGCAGCCGGCATTCCGTATAACGGTAAGCCGCGGCGGAATCGCCGTCGACGGAACCGAAATTCCCCTGCCCGTCGATCAGCACATAACGCATCGAAAAATCCTGGGCCATACGGACCAGGGCTTCGTAGGTGGCCGAGTCGCCATGGGGATGGTATTTACCCAGCACATCTCCCACCACGCGCGCGCATTTCACATAAGGCCGGTTCCAGACATTATTGGCCTCATGCATGGCGAACAAGATTCGTCTGTGCACCGGCTTGAGGCCGTCGCGCACGTCCGGTAACGCCCTGCCTACAATTACGCTCATCGCGTAATCGAGATAGGAGCGGCGCATTTCTTCTTCCAAGCTGATCGGAAGAGTTTCTTTCGCGAATTGATCCATCAAGACAAAGTGAGGTTCTCGTTGTAGGCGGGGACGCACCGGGCATCATTCATGCACGGACACTCCGGGTTCGGGATCGGCGACAGACTCCCGCGCTGGACGAGGATTATTGTTGGCAAGCAGGGCAGAAAAGTCGCGGATTTTAGCACGCCACTCCCAGCCAAGACACGCTGATCGAATCCGATGCATCGTGGTTTAATGGGCGCCAAGGCGGCCGACCGGGGGTCGCTGAGCAAAGTTGGCGGAGGCTAGAATTTCCTAGAAATTTCCTCTTCAAAGGTTGGAATTAGTTGGATATTTAGGTAATAATATGGCTTCCATCCATTCATTGGGTCTACGGGAGAATCCGCAATGCGACCAGGAACAAACCACTTATTGATGTTGCTTGTTGGCGCCATGCTCGCGGGATGCGCCGGCCAGACCGAGCGTAGCGGTTCGGGCAGTGGGTCTACCCAGACTCAAACCCCGGCACCGGCGACTGATGTCCAGGCAGAAGCTGATAATGTCCAAATGGTTGATCGGGCGCTTGATCCAGTACCCGCCCCCCCGGTACAAGACATTGGTGCTCTGCCCGACCCATCCATCTCTGGCCCCACGGATGAACAAGCCCGCGCCAAAGCGGACTTGGTCAGCGGACCGTCGGGTTCTGGCGACGAATCTGATGAGGTCGCGGATGCTGGGAGTCAGCCGGACGAATCCGGCACCGAACAGTACGACGAGGAAGAAAGGCTGGCCAGACAAAACCTGGTCGGGTCTCCTGGTACCGCCAATGATGATGCCGACGAGGTAGAGGACGTCGGCACACAGGCAGACGAATCGGGCACCGAGCAATACGATGAAGAGCAAAGACTCGCCAGGCAAAACGTGGTCGGGGCTCCCGGTACCGCCAATGATGATGCCGACGAGGTAGAGGATGTCGGCACACAGGCTGACGAATCGGGCACCGAGCAGTACAGCGAAGAAGAAAGACTTGCCAGGCAAAATCTGGTTGCCGATCCCAACGCAGCCGCTGAAGAATCCGATGATGTAGCTGACGTCGGCACTCAGCCGGACGAATCAGGCACTGTGCAGCATGCGGAGGAACAGCGGCTGGCCAAGCAGAATCTGGTGGGCGCCCCCGTAGCACCTGGCGAAGATGCCGAAGAAGTGGCGGATGTCGGTAAACAAGCGGACACCTCGGGCACCGTACAGTTTCCGGAAGAATCACGCAAGAAAGCTCAAGTGGTCGGCGCCCCGACGCAAGTCATCACCGTATCCGCTGAAGCAGAGCCGCTGTTTGGTTTCAATCAAGCCATCGTGCGTTCGGATCAACGCGGCGAACTCAACGATCTGGTTGCCGGTCTGAAAGGCGCCAAATTCGAGACGATCGAAGTGATCGGGCATGCCGACCGGATTGGTTCAAGCAAATACAACCAAAGTCTTTCCGAAAGGCGCGCCCGCGCGGTCAAGGCTTACATGGTTGGCCGAGGCATTCCGGCAAAAAAAATCATGACCTCGGGCCGCGGCGAGAATGAACCTCAAACAGGCACCATGTGCGATGATAAAAAAGCCAAAGAGCTGATTACGTGTCTACAGCCGGATCGCCGCGTGGAAGTCAAGGTGAGCGCCACCAAGCACACAAATTGACCCTGAAGTGTCCGTGTTCTACCAAAGCCCTGCGCCCGCAGGGCTTTTTTTTGGAGTCAGATGAAAACATTGCCACCCCGTTTTAAGGCCGACCTGGTGATCGAAGCTCGCTGGGTCATTCCGATGGAGCCCTTCGGCAGCGTACTCGAAGATTCCGCCATTGCAATTTGTGATGGCGAGATTGTGGCAGTACTGCCAAGCCCGGAAATGCGCACGCGCTGTATTGCCGGGCAAATCCGCAAGCTGGAAGAGCATGTCGTCATTCCCGGGCTCATCAATCTGCACACCCATGCCGCCATGACGCTGATGAGGGGCTTGGCCGATGACAAGAGCCTCATGGAATGGCTGACCCGACACATCTGGCCCGCCGAGGAGAAACACGTCTCCGGGCAGTTTGTGTACGACGGAACCCTTTTGGCCTGCGCCGAGATGCTCAAGGCCGGCATCACGTGTTTTAATGACATGTATTTTTTCCCGGAGATGGCCGGCCAAGCCGCCCTAGAGTCCGGAATGCGGGCGGCTCTGGGAATCATCTTGATCGAATTCCCCACCGCCTATGCCAGCGATGCTCAGGATTACTTGCGCAAAGGTTTGGCGATTCGCGATCAGTTCAAGAGCGAACCCCTGCTTTCGTTTTGTATGGCGCCGCACGCGCCCTATACGGTCAGCGACAAGAGCTTCGAGAATATCCTCACGCTCTCGGAGCAGTTACAGATCCCGATTCACACCCATCTGCACGAAACGGCGGGCGAGATTCGCGACAGCCTGCGCGATTTCGGCATGCGCCCGATTGCGCGATTGGAGAAATTGGGCCTGCTCGGCCCGGGTTTGATTGCGGTACACGCGGTGCATCTTGAGGATGCGGAAATTGCGTTGCTTGCCCAATTGGGATGTACTGTCGCCCATTGTCCGGCATCGAACCTGAAACTCTCGAGCGGCATCGCACCGGTTGCCAGGTTGGCCGCCGCCGGGATCAACATCGGCTTTGGCACCGATGGCGCGGCGAGCAACAACCGTCTGGACATATTGTCCGAAATGCGCTTGGGCGCCCTGCTCGCCAAAGCCGCTTCGGGTAACGCGGAAACATTATCTGCTTACCAGAGCCTGCGGATGGCAACCCTGAATTCGGCCCGGGCACTTGGCCTGGACAAAATGATCGGATCGATCGAGCCCGGCAAATCGGCCGACCTTTGCGCGGTAAAATTGGCTGCCGTCGAGCTTGCCCCCTGCTACGACCCGGTATCCCATCTGGTCTATGCCGCCGGACGCGAACATGTGAGCGACGTCTGGGTACACGGCGAGCCGCGGCTGGTCAATGGCGCCTTGGCCACACTAAACGAAACGGACTTGAAGTCCCGAGCCAGCGCTTGGCGCGCTCGCATAAAAGGTGTCAACTGACGGGCGGATTCGCCTGCAAACCATGACAATTAATGCCGACCCCATCGAAGTCGAAAAATTCAGCCAACTGGCTCACCGCTGGTGGGATCCGCATGGCGAATTCAAGCCCCTGCACGACATCAATCCGCTGCGTTTGAACTATATCGACCGAATAGCCGGCCTGCGCGGCAAAAACGTGCTCGACGTAGGCTGCGGCGGCGGCATTCTCGCCGAATCCATGGCGGCCCGTGGCGCAACAGTGACGGGCATCGATTTATCCGCCAAGGCGCTGAAAGTCGCCCAGCTCCATTTGCTGGAAAGTCGAATCCCGGTCAACTATCGCGAGGTTGCCACCGAAGTCCTCGCCGAGGAATCCCCTGGCCAGTTCGATATTGTCACCTGCATGGAATTGCTGGAACACGTTCCCGACCCGGCGAGCACGGTGGCATCTTGTGCCGCATTGCTCAAGCCCGGAGGACAGTGTTTTTTCTCGACTATCAACCGCAATCTCAAGGCTTATCTAATGGCGGTGGTTGGCGCCGAGTACATTCTGGGTCTGCTTCCCAAGGGTACTCACGACTACGCCCGCTTCATTACACCTTCGGAACTGGGCGGATTCTGCCGGCGCACCCGTCTTGACCCGATGGAAGTAACGGGAATGAGCTACAACCCGATATCGAGAGCGTATTCCCTGGGCAGGGATGCCTCGGTAAACTACATAATCAGCGCCCGCAAAAACTAGCTTCAGCGATACATTTTTCTCACACTTGATTCACCGACAGGAGGGCAATATGAAATTCCGGATCTGGCTCTATTCAGCAATTGCGATTGCCATGACAATCTTCCAGGGTTGTGCGCTGAAGCCTCAATATCTCTTGATCGACCCCACGATCCAAGTGAAGGATTCCAGCGTCGGCAATGGGTTCGAAGTGGGATTAAGCGTCGCCGACCTTCGCCCGGATAGAAAACTCGGCGACGTGGGCGATCCGAACAAGGAACTGGTTGAAGTGCGACTGGACAAAGATCCCTCTCCGGCCATGTACGCGCGGATCAAGGACGCTCTGATGCGCCAGGGATTCGGGGTCGTTCCTTATGTGTCTGGCCAGACGCGCACTTTGCACATCGAGATTCGCAACCTGACCTTGACCTCGATTAAAAAGCCGCTGATATTCGATACCGAACTGCGCGCGGAAGTCACCGCCCACGCGGTAAACGGTGGCACCCGACATGACCGTCAGTTCAACGTACGCACCCGGAAGGAAGGCGCCATACCTCCCTATGAGAAAGACAGCAATGTGCTTGTCAACGATGCCATCTCCCAGGCGCTGAATGACCTGGTGGTCGACGATCAGGTTCTTGCGGTGCTCGCCCAATAAATTGCGCCGCCGGATCGCGCGTGAAATCCGCATGGAACGGCGTCCTGTTCGACTTGGACGGGACGCTGGCCGATACCGCGCCCGATCTCGCTTACGCCCTGAACCGCTTGCGCCATGACCGCGGACTGGATGATCTGCCGGAGTCGGCACTTAGAATACACGCCTCCTCCGGTGCGCGAGGCTTGCTCGCCGCCGGATTCGGCATAAGTCCCGAGAGTCCGGACTACGAGTCGATGCGCGAGGAATTCCTTAATCAATACGAACGCCATCTGTCCCGGAGCAGCCGGCTTTTCCCAAGCGTGGGTGAATTGCTGGAAGCCATCGAGACCCGCCGGATTCCGTGGGGTGTGGTGACCAATAAAGCCGCGCGCTTCACCGTTCCGCTTGTGAAATTTCTCGGGCTCTGGGAGCGCGCCGGCTGCGTCATCAGCGGCGACAGCACCGCACACGCCAAGCCACATCCGGCGCCGCTATTCGCCGCCGCGGAAAAAATTGGCGTGCCGCCCGGTGAGTGTCTGTATGTCGGAGATGATCTTCGAGATGTACAAGCCAGCCGCGCCGCCGGCATGGCCGTCGCGGTGGCCCGTTATGGTTATCTCGGCGGCAGCCCGCCGGATTCCTGGCATGCCGATTTCCTGATCGATTCGCCAACGGAACTTATTGCACGTCTTTGAGTCAAGAGTGACAGGTCGTTCTGGTAAGATGTAGCCATGAGGCCGTTGTGTTGTACGCGATTGGCCCCATATTCAGTCACACACGGGGGCGACCTGGTTTCGACGTGGGTTGCAAAGCAGTGTAGTGCATGCCAAGGCCCAGTTACCTTGTTAATCCATCTGGAAAACGTATAGTCGCAAACGACGAACGTTACGCTCTAGCCGCTTAATACCGGCTGGACTCCACACCGGTTCTCTCACGGGCCGGGCTGGGCAACCAGCGGTGGAGTCATATACGTGAGATCGTGCTGTAGCGGGTTACTTGCTGCGGTATTAAAACGAAGGTGACTCGCCGCTTCCCAGTCTGTCAGTCGACGTGGAAGCGGTTAAATCAAATGACCAGACTAAGCATGTAGGGCTATCTGTAGAGGACTTGCGGACGCGGGTTCGATTCCCGCCGCCTCCACCA
>CAMDKM010000041.1 GCA_945900965.1 Bordetella parapertussis
CCAAATTCGAGCCGCTCTGATGAAGAATCTTGAGTACAATTTGGCATCGGCGTTTCTCCTCTTCCGTGTGGTTGCATTGACACCAACATCATAGGAGAGATCAGTGGAAACGCCGATTTCTTTTGCGCTCTATGGTGAAATATTCAGGCTAAGCCGCTGGCAGTGTGGATGCGCCGATCACCAATCCACGCCTGGCGACTTCGAAAACGAGTTGCGTTCGATTCTTTACCCGAAATGCTGCCAGTAAGTCGCTGACGTAGCCACGCGCGGTGGTTTCGGCGATATCGAGCCGGCGTGCGATGCTCTTGTTCGGCAGCCCGTGGACGAGTAGACGCAGCACCTCCAATTGCCGGGGTGTCAGGCCAAGGTCTTCCAGACGTTTGGGCTGATCCATTTCTTCGTCATACCGCGGCCCGGCGTGGGATACGGTCAAGGACATGGGCACCGTCACCGCACCGGAGACGGCCATTTTAAGAGCGTGCCAGAGCACGGAAGGTTCATCCGAGGATTTCGGGATGAAACCCATGGCGCCACGTTTGATCGACTCCAGGACAATGTCGCGTTCTTCCTGCCCGGACAACACGACGACCGGCAAGTCTGGATGTGCGTGCTTGAGATCGGTCAAGGCGTCAAGGCCGGGTTTGTCCGGCAAGCCAAGGTCCAGCAGCACCAAATCAAATTTGTGAGTGGCGGCTTTGTCCAGACATTCGCGTGCCGTTCGCGCCTGTGTCACCTCGATTGCCGGATCAAGGGACTTGATCAACAACGCCGTGCCCTCGCGAAATATGCCGTGATCGTCGACGAGCAGGATGTTTATGATCGATCCTCTTCGCGCAAGGGTCGCAAACTCAGGCGCCAATCCTAATCGGAACCCGCCGCGGGCCGAAGGCTTTTTCGAATTTCTCGAACCGGCCGGGCACTGGAGTACGGCACTCCACGCAACGCCCATCGGCTGTCAGTCGATAAAGCAAAATGCGATGCCAGTCGCGCACGATCAGCGCGGATTTGCAGCTTGTGCAGAATGTGGTGCCGCCTTCGGTGTCATGAACATTGCCGGTGTACACGAAGTGCAGGCCTTCGCCAATGGCGATTTCGCGCGCCCGGGTTAGCGTTGCCGGCGGCGTCGGCGGCAGGCCATTGAGTTTATAGTCCGGGTGAAAGGCGGTGAAGTGCAATGGGACGTCCGGCCCCAGTTCCGCGGCCACCCATTTCGACAACTGGTACAACTCCTCGTCGGAATCGTTCAGCGTCGGGATTAGCAGCGTGGTGATTTCGAACCACACGTTGGTCTCGTGGCGCAGGTACTTGAGCGTGTCGAGTACCGGTTGCAAATGTGAGCCTGTCTGTTTGACGTAAAACGTATCGGTGAAAGCCTTCAGGTCAACGTTGGCGGCATCCATCCGGGAATAGAACTCCCGGCGCGGTGCATCGTGCATATAACCGGCGGTCACCGCGACAGTCTTGATGCCGCGGGCGCGGCAGGCATCGGCGACGTCCATGGCATATTCGGCAAAGATGACTGGGTCGTTGTAAGTAAAAGCAATACTTTTAGCGCTGGTGCGTTCGGCGGCGTCGGCAATATCTTCCGGGCCGGCCCGATCCATCAGGCGATCCATGTCGCGCGATTTGGAGATGTCCCAGTTTTGACAAAACTTGCAGGCCAGATTGCAGCCAGCGGTGCCGAAGGACAGAACGCTTGATCCAGGGTAGAAATGATTCAAGGGTTTCTTCTCGATCGGGTCGAGGCAAAATCCGGAAGAGCGTCCATAGGTGGTCAACACCATATGGTCGCCCACTCGCTGGCGCACGAAACAGGCCCCACGCTGGCCCTCATGCAGCTTGCAGTCGCGCGGGCACAGGTCGCACTGCATGCGGCCATCCGCGAGCATGTGCCACCAGCGGCCGGGGTAAGGCGAGGGATCGGGGGCGTTCATCAACGGGACTGCGATTCGGCCCATTTGGCGACGCTGTAGCGCGATAAACGAATCGCGTCATCCCAGAAATCGCGGGCAAGGCCGGCCTTGCGTTTGAGTTCGCCCAGGAAATCGGCGGGCTCGGGGAGGCTTTCCCAAACTTGAGGCAGAAAAGTCCCGCGATGTTTGCCGAACTCCAGTACCAGACCATCCTTACCCGGCCGCAGTTGGGCAAGGGCGTCACTTTCACTCTGAAACGACAGTGGCGTCAGTGCCGACAAGACAGAGACTTCGACGTTAAGCGCCGCCAATTCTTCGAGGCGTAAAGCGGGAAAACGCGGGTCGCGAAAAGCGGCGGCTTGCGCGTTGGCGCGTACGTCTGCCAGCAAACTTCGATGCGCGACCAGACTGCCGATGCAACCTCGCAGGCGACCATGAGTCTTCAGAGTGACGAACGTTGCGGCCGACTGATGCAGATAACCGGCGTCGACATTTACCGGGAAATGCAGGCCGAATTGTTCCTTGATCGAGGAACGGGCGATCAACAGCAAATGTTGCCCGTCGATGGCATCGTCCTTCTCTGCGTCCGCGCTTGAAGAGGGGTAAAAGGCAAACGAGGCATACCCGACCACCCGTCGCTTATCGCCTGCCGTATCGCCGGAGTTGCGCAGGTCCAGCAGCTTGGGTTGCAGACCGCGACACCGGGCAACTTCCAGCAAGCCGTTGATCGGGGTGGCGCCACAAGCCTGGTGATGGGTCAGGCTGGTGTCGCATGCCAGAATACGGTGGGTGGTTTCGCGGTCAATCTTCGACGCTGCGTCGTAGGGAAGGTAGTGGGAAAGGTCGGAGCTGACCACAATCAGCGTTTCGTCGCCACCCCAGAGGCGTTCCAGCACTTGCGCAACCTCGGCAGGCGAGGCGTCACCGACAACGATCGGTACCAGAGCAAAGTTCCCCAATGCATGTTGAAGAAACGGCAGATGAACTTCAATCGAGTGCTCATGGGCGTGCGCGGCATCGCTGAGGCTGAACTGCGGGAGATCGGTAAGACTCGCTAGGGCAGGCAGATCGATCGGCACCCGGCCAAGGGGCGTCGCGAACTCGGCCACGGTGGGGGCCGCGAGCCCGCGAATCGCAACCCGGTGTGCCGGCCCCAATAGAACCACGCGCTTGATCCGCTCTTGGTAGGGATCAAGTCCGGCGTACGCATGGGCGGCGGTGGGGCCCGAATAAATGTATCCCGCGTGCGGCGCGATGAGCGCCTTCGGTATTTCTGTCCGCGGCGCGCCGGTGAAGGTCAGCAAGCGGCCCAGTTCGGCATTGAGCGTTACGGGATCGTCGGGATAAAACGTGCCGGCGACTGCGGCGGGGCGAAAGGTCATCATCGGACCGGTCGATAAATATTCATATATCAAGAGAATTGTATCCCCCTATTAGGTGTCGGCACGGTAAAGCCGGGTATTTTTCAATGCAGAAAAGCTATTAACAGAGGGGGTTCCCGGTGTATATTGCTGACCCGCCAGTCATTAACCCCTGACGATAGTGACTTCACTACAAATTTCAACAACTAGGCAGGACCGGCGCTGGACGCGTCGCAAGCAGGCGCGACCGGCGGAATTGATGGCCGCGGCACTGGATTTGTTTGTCGAGCGGGGATTTGCCGCGACCCGGCTCGACGATGTGGCGGCCCAGGCTGGCGTGAGCAAAGGTACCTTGTATTTGTATTTTTCCAGCAAGGAAGAATTGTTCAAGGCGGTTATTCGCTCCGGCATCGTGCCCCTGATCGAGCGCGGCGAGCGGCAACTGGAGGAACACCAGGGGCCTGCCGCCGACCTGCTGCGCGCCATTGTGTTCGGCTGGTGGCAATCGGTGGGGACCACGAAACTCGGCGGCATACCGAAACTGATGTTTTCGGAATGCCGTAATTTCCCCGAAATCGGCAAATTTTATTTTGACGAAGTCATCAGCCGCGGGCATCAGTTGATTCAAAGCGTGCTGGCCTCGGGCATGGAAAGCGGCGAGTTCAGGCAGATGGATTCCAAACAGGCCATGCGCATTGTTCTGGCGCCCCTGGTGTTTTTGCTATTGTGGCGATATTCGTTCGATTTTTGCGACACCGAACGCATCGAGCCTGAGAAATACCTGGATCAGCATCTGGACATGGTGATTAATGGACTGGTGCCGCGTACCGTGCAGCAGGCGAAAGCAGGAAAATCCGGAAAAATTATCGCGATGGGAAAAAACGGGAGAAAGAAATGATACGTGCAAAGTTGTTCGTTCTGTTGCTGCTGGCCTCGACGTTCGGGCAGGCGGCGGACTTGTTGTCGGTCTATCGCGTGGCGCAAAAGAATGATGCGGTGTATGCCGGCGCGAAGGCCCAATACCTCGCTGCCCAGGAGAGGCTGGTGCAGGCAAACGCCGCGCGGTTGCCGAACGTGAATTTCGAGGCCGGTGCGAACTACAACACCCTGGATTCCGAATACGAAAACAATGCCTTTCCCCCCGGAAAACGCGACTATTACGACTACAACGCGGGGGTCAGAGTGGTTCAGCCGCTTTACAACCGGGTCGTGAACCTGACTTATGATCAAGCGCGGACGGCAGTGCGGCAGGCGGAGAACCAGTTGACCTTCGCTTCGCAGGAGCTCATGACCCGGGTGGCGGAGGCTTATTTCAGGGTATTGCAGGCACGGACCAATCTCGACACTGTCAGGGCCGAGAAGCGAGCTGTCGCCGAGCAGTTGGAACAAGCCAAGCGCAATTTCACCGTGGGCACGGCCACGATCACCGATTCGCGCGAAGCGCAGGCGCGATACGATTTGGTGGTGGCTCAGGAGTTGGTAGCGCAAAACGATCTGGAAGTCAGCTTGCGCGGTCTGGAGCAAATCGTCGGCATTACAGTAGTTGAACCTGCCGGATTACGCTTGCCGGTCAGTCTGGCTCCTCCCGATCCCGCCGATATGAACGCCTGGGTCGAGCAGGCCTATCAGAGCAGCCTGCAAGTGGCGGTGGCCCAGCAGTCCCTGGACTTGTTTTCCCAGGAAGTGAAGCGAGCGTCAGCCGGTCACGGACCAACCGTCGATGCGGTGGGTTCCCTGAACTACAACTACTCCGATTCGTCGGCGCAGGGCATCGGCAGCGAAGTGCAGTCGCTGGTTGTCGGCGTGAGATTGAATATTCCGCTCTATCAGGGAGGCGCTATTACTTCCAAGGTGCGCGAGGCATTGGCAAACCAGGAGCGCGCGCGACAGGAACTTGAGAACGTACGGCGTAGCGTGGCACTGGCCACCCGGACGGCCTATTTGGGCGTGACTTCGGGTCTGGCGCAGGTGAAGGCATTTGAACAGGCCGTTTCCTCGACGCGCCTGCAGCGCGAATCCACCAAGCTGGGTCAGGAGGTTGGTGTGCGCACGGCGGTAGACGTATTGGATGCCGATCGGCAACTGGCCGTGGCGCAGCGCAGTCTTGCCGAATCCCTTTACAAGTCCATCGTCAGCCAGCTTCAACTCAAGGCGGCGGTAGGCAAACTGGCCGAACCCGATTTGGCCGCGGTGAACCGTCTGCTCAAGGAAGATCCAAACTGAGTATGGGAAAGATTACCGGAAAGTTGCTGATCCGGGTCGCATTTGCGAGCCTGATCGTCCTGGCGGGCTGCAAACAGGAGACACTTCGCACTTATGAGGGAGTGGCCGAGGGCGAAGTGGTGCGGATGGCGGCGCCGGTGGCAGGCCATTTAAGGACGCTGGCCGTGGCCCCGGGGGCCTCGGTCCAGGCGGGGTCCCGGCTCTTCGCGTTAACCGACCCCGGCAAGGAGAGCCTTCGTGGCGAATCCGATAATGCTTTGCCGAAAGCTGCGGGGAACAACTTGGCCGGCGCCGCTGGTGCCGACCATGGAGATCTCGATCAGCGGAAAATTCAGGCGGCCCAATCCGATTGGCGCTCGGAACTCCAGTCGTCTCAGGCGCCGGTGAGCGGCGTGGTGACCGAAACTCTTTTTCAGCGTGGCGATTGGGTTCCCGCCGGTGCGCCCGTATTGACCATCCTCGCGGTGGAAAAAATTCGGGTCCGATTTGAAGTCCCGCTGTCGGTGGCCAATGGATTGCAAAGTGGACGGCGAGTCAAATTCGAATGTGCCGGATGCGCGGAGCCGATGAATGGCACGGTGACACATGTGTCCTCGTTTGCCACCGAAGATTCTTCGCGCCTTGGGAGCGATTCGCTGCGATACCGCGTGGAAGTGCGCCCGGATCCTGGCGAGGCGGCGAGGTTCGAGCCGGGTCAGCCCGTGACCGTTCATCTTTAATTAACAATTTTGGCTGCGGAGAGCAGGATGGGCTACGCGTCGAAAGCGAAAATTACCGTTGTGGCCGGGGTACTGGCGGCCGTTACGTCAGGGTGCGGTAAACAACCCGAAGCTGTTGCCGAGCCGCGATTGGTGACCGTGGTCAAGGTGAGCATGGGAGACATCAGCGGCGAGCGCTCCTATTCGGGGGAAGTCCGGGCACGCTATGAAACCAGCCTGAGTTTTCGCTTGCCAGGCAAGATCGTGGCCCGCCAGGTCGAAGTCGGCGGGCTGGTTCGCAAGGGGGACGTGCTGGCGCGTCTGGATCCGGAAGATCAGCACCTCAATACCCGAAGCGCGCAATCCCAGTTGGCGGCCGCCCAATCGGAATACGAACAGATCAAGGCCGAAGTCGAACGGTATGCCGACCTTTTCAAGCAGCAGTTCATCAGCAAGACCGAGTATGACCGTCGCGTGAGCGGCCTTGACGTCGCCAAAGCGCGCCTGGAACAGGCGCAGGCGCAGCTTGCCGTGACCAGGAATCAGGCTGCCTACACCGAATTGGCGGCCGATGGGCCCGGTGTGGTGACTGCGATCCAGTTCGAAGTCGGTCAGGTGGTTGCCGCAGGCCAGGGGATCGTCAGGATTGCCCGGACCGATGAGCGCGAGGTGGTCATCAATGTGCCTGAGAACCGGCTTGCAGAACTGGGCGACGCCAAAGATATTGCCGTTACCCTGTGGGCCAATCCCTCCAAATTCTATCGTGGCAAGGTGCGCGAAATCAGTCCCACGGCCGATGCGGTGACACGCACCTATGCCGGAAAAATATCCGTCCTCGATGCCGACCCCGCGATGAAACTGGGTATGACCGCGAATGTCTTTCTCAAGGGAATTACGCGGGGCGGCGCAGCCATCTTACCTGCGACGGCCTTGTTTCAGGATAACGGCAAGCCCGCGGTCTGGGTGATCGATCCGTCCAGCCGTCAAGTTAATCTGGTACAGGTGAATGTCGGAGAGTATGCGGAGGATCAAATTACGGTATTGAGCGGCTTGCAATCGGGCGACATTGTGGTTCGCGCCGGTGTACACAAATTGTTTGCCGGCGAGAAGGTTCGAGTGCAGGAGCAATCGGCGGCCGAGGCGGCCCGGTGAAGCGCTTCAATCTTTCGGAATGGGCCATCGAGCACCAGTCAGTGGTGCTTTTTTTTATGTTGGCGCTGTTTGCCGCCGGGATTTATTCCTATTTCCGGCTGGGGCAGGCGGAAGATCCCGAATTCACTTTCAAGGTAATGGTGGTCCGAGCCTTCTGGCCAGGGGCGTCACCCGCGGAAATGGAGCGGCAGGTCACAGAAAGGCTGGAGAAAAAACTCCAGGAGACGCCTTATCTCGACAACGTACGCTCGTTCACCAAATCCGGAGAAACCACCATATTCGTGGCGTTAAAGGATTCCACACCGCCGCACGAAGTATCCGGAGTCTGGTACCAGGTTCGCAAGAAAATCGGCGATGTTCGGCACACCCTTCCGAGCGGGTCTTTTGGCCCGTTTTTCAATGACGAATTCGGCGACGTGTTCGGCAACATTTATGCGTTCGTGGGCGACGGATTTTCCTATGCCGAACTCAAGAAGCAGGTGGAGGAAATCCGCAGGGAAGTGTTACGCGTACCGAACGTGGCGAAGGCCGAACTCATTGGAGATCAGGAAGAAAAAATCTTCGTGGAGATCTCCCACCGAAAGCTCGCCAATCTGGGGATCAATCCCCTGGCGATTTTCGATGTGCTGCAGACCCAGAACGCGATGACGCCCGCCGGTTCGATCGATACGCGTTCGGATCGGATGTTTATCCGCGTCTCGGGCAGCTTCGATTCGGTCGACAGTGTCCGTGAAATCGGCATTCAGGCCGAGGGCCGTCTGTTCCGTCTGGGAGATATCGCGCGGGTATATCGCGGCTATGCGGATCCGCCGTTGCAGAAGGTGCGCTACACGGGCAAGGAAGCCATTGCCCTGGCGGTGTCCATGGCCAAGGGTGGCGACATTCTGGAACTGGGCCGGGATCTGGAGAAGACTTTCTCCCGCATCAAGCGCGATCTGCCGCTCGGTATCGAAATGCACCAGTACTCGGACCAGCCGCAGGTCGTGAAGCGATCGGTGGATGAATTCATGTCCACGCTGCTGGAAGCCGTGGTGATCGTGCTGGCAGTGAGTTTTTTCAGTCTTGGATTCCGCACCGGATTGGTGGTGGCGCTGTCGATACCGCTGGTGCTGGCGGTCACCTTTCTGGCGATGCGTCTGTATGGCATCGACTTGCAACGCATTTCGCTCGGTGCACTGATTATTTCTCTGGGCCTGCTGGTGGACGATGCCATCATTTCCGTCGAAATGATGGCGACCAAAATGGAGCAAGGCATGGAACGCGCCAAAGCGGCCAGCTTTGCCTATAGCTCTACCGCGTTTCCAATGCTCACCGGAACCCTGATTACGGCGGCTGGATTTATGCCGGTGGGTTTCGCCAAGTCATCGGCGGGTGAATACACGTTTTCGATTTTTGCGGTGGTTACCATTGCGCTTGTGGTGTCCTGGGTGGTGGCTGTGTTGTTTACGCCATACCTTGGCTACAAACTGCTGCCGGATTACCCATCCAAATCCGGTCATGAGCATGATGTTTACCAGGGGCGCTTTTACCGGAAATTTCGCTCGCTGGTGACCTGGTGCGTCACCTGGCGCAAGACCGTGATTTTGATCACGGTGTCGATGTTCGCGCTATCGATATTCGGTTTCCGGTTCGTGCAACAGCAGTTTTTCCCCTCGTCCAACCGGCCGGAACTGGTGGTGGATCTTTGGTTGCCACAAGGCAGTTCATTCATGGCGACCGAAACGCAGGTCAAGCGTCTGGAAGAGAAACTGAAAAGTGATCCCAACGTGGTGAACTTCGTGGCCTACGTTGGCAACGGCAGTCCGCGCTTCTATCTTCCGCTTGACCAGCAGTTGGCCCATGTGAATTTTGCACAATTTGTGATTGTCACGCGCGATAATAAATCGCGGGAGGTGGTGTTTGCCAAACTCGAACGCGTCCTCGGCGAAGAATTCACGATGTTGCGCGGGCGGGTAAATCGACTGGAAAACGGCCCGCCGGTGGGATACCCGGTGCAATTTCGCATTATGGGCGACGATATTGCGACGCTGCGCAAAATTGCGGGCAGCGTGGCAGAGCGCATGCGGGCGGACCCGAATACCCAGAATGTGCATGTGGACTGGAATGAACAGGTCAAAACCGTGCGCCTCGAGATCGACCAGAACAAGGCACGCGTCATCGGCGTTAATTCTCAAGCCTTGTCTACCTTGCTCAATTCGGTACTGGCCGGATTCAGCATTACCCACTACCGGGAACGCGATGAGTTGATCGAAGTGCTGGCCCGCGCAGAGGCCGGCGAGCGGTTGGACCCGGGGCATCTGGCCGAAATCAATGTTCCGACGCAATCGGGCAAATGGATACCTCTGGCGCAGATTGCCCACATTGAATACGGTTTCGAAGAAGGCATCGTCTGGCGGCGCAACCGGCAGCCGAGTGTCACCGTGCGGGCGGATATTCGCGGCGACGTACAGGCGCCGGTGGTGTCCAATCGCATTGACCCGGGACTAGACAAGTTGCGCGAGTCGCTGCCGCCAAATTACCGAATCGAGATGGCGGGAGCGATCGAGGAAAGTGCCAAGGGCGAGCAATCCATCATCGCTGTCATGCCGGTGATGCTGATTTTTGTGTTGACCTTGCTGATGATTCAATTGCAGAGTTTCCAGAAGACGCTGATGGTGCTGCTTACCGCGCCTCTCGGGCTGATCGGTGTGGCGTTTATCCTGCTCACCTGGAACGTGCCCTTCGGGTTCGTTGCCAACCTCGGGGTGATCGCGTTGTTCGGCATGATCATGCGCAATTCCGTGATCCTGGTGGATCAAATCGAGCAGGATATCCAGTCCGGGCAATCCCAATGGCAGGCCATTGTGGAAGCCACCGTGCGCCGTTTCCGGCCCATCGTACTGACCGCTCTTGCTGCGGTGCTGGCGATGATTCCGCTCTCGCGCAGCACGTTTTGGGGGCCGATGGCGGTGGCGATCATGGGGGGCTTGGTGTCCGCAACGGTTTTGACCTTGTTATTTGTTCCCGCGCTTTATGCCGCATGGTTCCGGGTGAAGAAGGTGGATTGAATCCGGCACCAGTTTTGATGTCCGGCCTTCGAAATCTATCTCGTACAATGTACGCATGAAATTCAATCTGTTTTCGACCAAAGCCCGCTGCTGGGTTCTCGCGCTGTTTATTTCCGTGGCCGGGCGCCACGCGCTGGCTCTGGAGTGCGGCATTGCCTCGGCGCATCCGCTGGCGACCCGGGCAGGCTGCGAAATTCTGGCATCCGGTGGCAATGCGTTTGATGCCGCGGTGGGAGTGGCGGCGGCGCTGGCGGTGGTGGAGCCCTTCGCCTCGGGGCTCGGCGGTGGCGGATTTTTCCTGCTGCATCGAGCCGCCGACAGCAAAGATGTTTTTGTCGATGCGCGCGAGACGGCGCCTCAGCGCGCGAATGCGGCATTTTTCACCGATGAAAAAGGCGAAGCCAGACAGAAAGCGTCGCTTGACGGGGCGAGCGCGGCGGGCATTCCGGGCGAGCCGGCAGCGTTGGATTGGCTGGCAAAAGGTTATGGAAAATTGCCGCTTGGGATTTCCCTGCTCCCGGCAATTGGTCTGGCCGAACAGGGTTTCGAGGCCGATAGCCGTTATGCCTGGGCAGCAAAGTATCGGGAAGCGCAACTGCAATCGGATGCGAGAGCAAGACGCGCCTTTCTCAACGATGGCGCGGCGGTTGCGCCCGGTTTCCGGGTCATTCAGCCGGAGTTGGCAATGACCTTGCGGACTTTGGCCAAAGCGGGAGCGGAGGGGTTTTACAAGGGAGCGCTTGCCCGGGAGATGGTAAAAGCGGTACAGGCGGCAGGCGGCCTATGGGAGCTCGCCGATCTGGAAGCTTATCGAGTGGTCGAGCGTGAGCCCTTGAAATTCCGTTATCGGGACGCTTCGATTACCACCGCGCCTCTGCCGTCTTCCGGGGGACTGGTCCTGGCCCAGTGCCTGTTCATTCTGGAGTCCCGGAAAATGGCGGAATTGACCGACATCGAGCGGGTGCATTGGATGGTGGAAGCCATGCGACGCGGTTATCACGACCGGGCGCGTTACATGGGGGACCCGGATTTCGTAACGGTTCCGGTAGAGCGACTCCTGTCGAGACGCTACGCGTCGGCGCGCGGATCGTCGATCCGAAGCGAGCGGGCGACACCCAGCAGCACGCTGGACGAACTGAGTGCCGCCATGTCGGAAGGTACAGATACGACGCATTTTTCGGTTATCGACGCGGACGGCAACCGGGTCGCGGCAACCTTATCGGTCAATGGACCATTTGGCGCCGGATTCATTGCCGGCGATACCGGTGTTCTGCTCAACAACCACATGAACGATTTCGTGCTGCTGGACAAGGCGCCCAACCAGTATCGCCTGACCGGCGGGGCGGCCAACCGCATCGAGCCCGGCAAACGTCCGTTGTCTTCGATGTCGCCGACTTTTGTGGAAAACGAGCGTGGGGTATTGGTCCTGGGTACGCCGGGCGGGTCGCGTATCATTTCGATGGTGCTGCAGGCCATTGTTGGTTACGTGGATGGCTTGAGCCCCGCGCTGGAACAATTGGTGAGTGCGCCACGTTATCACCACCAGTATCTGCCGGACAGGATCGAGTACGAACCCGGAGGTTATGGCGAAAAATGGGTGGCGGATTTGCAGGCGCGCGGGCATGTGCTTGAAGCCGGACGGCGCAAGTGGGGTAACATGCAAATTGTCCATCGCGACAAGAAGAATGGACGGATGACAATCGCCAACGACCCTCGAGGCTTGGCCGGGGTGTTGTTCTGATAAAGGGTTGGCGGCACGGTTAGAAACAAGTAAGGGGGCCATGAAAACGACATTTCTGGATTTTGAACAACCGATCGCGGATCTCGAGACCAAAATCGAGGAATTGCGATATGTGCAGGACGACTCCGCCGTGGATATTTCGGAAGAGATTTCGCGGCTGCAGAAGAAAAGCGGCACCCTGACCCGCGACATCTATTCCAAGCTTTCCGCCTGGCAAATCTCGCAAGTGGCGCGTCATCCTCAGCGCCCCTATTCACTGGATTATTTTCACACGCTGTTCGGCGATTTCGAGGAATTGCATGGTGACCGGAATTTTGCGGAAGACCCGTCCATCGTAGGTGGTCTGGCACGCTTTGGAAACCAGACCGTCATGGTCATCGGTACTCAGAAGGGGCGCGACACCAAGGACAAGTTGTTTCGCAATTTCGGCATGCCCAAGCCGGAAGGTTATCGAAAGGCGCTGCGATTGATGAAACTCGCCGAGAAATTTGCGATTCCCGTGCTGACGTTCATCGATACGCCAGGCGCTTACCCGGGAGTTGGGGCGGAAGAGCGCGGGCAATCCGAAGCAATCGGCCGCAATTTGTTTGCCTTGTCCGAGCTGCGGGTGCCCGTGGTGGTCACCATTATCGGAGAAGGTGGATCCGGCGGCGCGCTGGCGATCGCCGTGGGAGACGTGACCTTGATGCTGCAATATTCCATCTACTCCGTCATTTCTCCTGAAGGTTGTGCGTCGATTCTTTGGAAAAGCGCCGACAAGGCGTCGGATGCCGCCGAGACCCTGGGTATTACAGCCAATCGACTCAAGACGCTGGGCTTGGTGGATCAGATCATCCCCGAACCGCTGGGCGGAGCACATCGCGATCCGGCCGCTATGGGGCAAAGCTTGCGAAAGTCCCTGCAAGAGGCGCTGTCCGCGCTGCAGGACCAGTCTATCGAGCAATTGCTTGAAGCTCGATTCAAGCGACTTATGGCCTACGGGAAATTCAAGGAAAACACGACTCGCTGACCAATGCGCTCTGGCGGTCGAAGAAAATCGATACCCCGCCGTAGCGGGGTATCTCGTTTTTGGCAACCCATCTGCGCGTCCAAATGAATCCAAAAATCTCACCACAGAGACACGGAGACACAGAGAACAACGGTATTTCAACCAGTTGCCATGCCAACCGTACTTACGGTTCTGGTGAGTACGGGCGTGGACAGCAGAAGGGACGGCAGAAGTCGGTTTTGCTCTATGTTCTCGGTGTCTGTGGTGCAATAGTTTTTATGCCAGAAAAGCAGTTGAACCACTGAGCACAGAGAGCACCGGGAAAAAAGCTAATTGTTGCGTCTTCCGGTGCACTCACCAAGATGGTAAACACTGCTGGCATGACAACTGATTGATATATTGTTCTTCTCAGTGTCTCTGTGCCTCTGTGGTGCGGTATTTAGGTTTATCAGATGAACGATCCGTTGTCCGAAGTGGTGGGAAAAGTCCTGAAGGAAGTTGGCCTTCACGGTGGAACCATTGCCTTGGGTTTGAGCGGCGGCATGGATTCCGTTGTGCTGCTCGATGTACTTGATCGCTTGCGGGCCACGGGCGATTTTCGGCTGCGCGCGGTTCATGTCAATCACCAAATCAGTGTTCATTCCGGAGCCTGGGAAGAATTCTGCGGATCCCTGTGCCGGGACAGGCAGGTAGATTTCGAGGCGCATCGTGTCAGGGTTATTGCGGCGGGGGAGGGGATCGAAGCAGCAGCCCGCCGATTGCGTTACGAAGTGTTGGAAGGTATCGCCTGCGATGCCATTGCGCTCGCGCATCACGCCGATGATCAAGTCGAAACATTCCTGCTGCAGTTGCTTCGAGGCGCCGGGCCCAAAGGCCTGGCGGCCATGCCGGTAGCGCGCCCTTTGCGCGAGGCTTCGATCGCAGGCAAGGCGCAGTGGCTGCTCAGGCCGCTGCTCGATGTTTCCAGAGCCCAAATCAGGAGCTATGCGGCGCTACGTCAACTAAGCTGGGTCGAGGACGACAGCAACAGCGATGCCCGCTACGATCGGAACTTCGTGCGTATTGAAATTCTGCCGCGGCTGGAAACCCGCTTTCCCGCCTATCGCGAGACTCTGACTCGTAGCGCGCGCAACCTGGCGGACTACGCCCGCGTTGCGGAAGCCATGGCGTTCGTCGATGCGGGGGAGGCGAAAAACGGTGCGATCCCGGTTGACAGGCTGAGGAGCCTTCCAGATGCACGCGCGCTGAATCTGCTGAGACATCTATTCGATTCGCAACATCTCAGCATGCCGCCGCGGGTGAGGCTGGAAGAGGCATTGCGTCAGTGCCGCGAGGCAGCGCGGGATGCCAGCGTGAGGGTGGAATTTGACGATCATGTTCTGCGCTGTCATCGCGGCTTGGTAGAGTTGCTTGCACAGAATGCGGAGATGCCTGTGGACTGGCACTCTGCCTGGGATGGCCAGCAGTTGTTGGCTTTGCCGGGCGGCTTGGGTCGGCTAAGCGCCCGAACGGCGATCGGTGATGGAATCGCCTTGCGGCATTTCAAAGCACAAGCGGCAACGGTGCGTGGCCGTACCGGAGGCGAACGCATGCAATCGGCCCACAATCGCCCAAGCCGCACCCTCAAGAATCTGTTTCAGGAGCACGCAATTCCACCCTGGGAGAGGCAGCAGATGCCGCTGGTTTTTTTTGGCGAACGACTGGCGTGGGTGCCCGGCATCGGGGTGGCCATCGAGTTTCGAGCAGCCGGTGGCGAAGTGGGGGTGACGCCGGAATGGCAGGAGGTGGAAGAACAGCCATGACGCTGCGGATTCGGATGTAAAGCCTGTCATTGCCTCTGGGCTCATGCTATCCTTATGAATTGTATTTAAAAAACATAACCTCCGGAGAAATTTAATGGCTGTTGAACGTACCCTGTCGATTATCAAACCAGACGCGGTCGCCAAGAACGTGATTGGGCAAATATATTCCCGCTTCGAAAATGCGGGATTAAAGATTATTGCCGCAAAGATGCTGCATCTGTCGCCGGCACAGGCCGAGGGATTTTATGCCGTGCACAGGCAGCGTCCTTTTTTCAGGGATCTGGTGAACTTCATGATATCCGGGCCGATCATGGTCCAGGTGCTGGAAGGCGATAGTGCCATCCAGAAGAATCGCGACCTGATGGGGGCCACGGATCCGAAAAAGGCCGCAAAGGGCAGCATCCGCGCGGATTTTGCCGACAGCATCGATGCCAACGCGGTGCATGGTTCCGATGGCTCCGACACGGCAGCGGCCGAAATCGCCTATTTTTTCCCCTCCATGGGAATTTTCCCGCGGTGACAGCCGTAAATCTTCTCGACTTCGATGGGAAAGGACTTGCCGATTTTTTTCTGAATATCGGCGAGAAACCGTTTCGCGCCAAGCAGGTGATGCGCTGGATTCACCGCTTTGGCGTGGCCGACTTTGAGCAGATGAGCGATCTGTCGCGCAGTCTTCGAGACAAGCTGGGTGCCGTGGCAAACGTGACGGCGCCGGGGTTGATGGGGGAATCGCAGGCAGCGGATGGCACTTGCAAATGGCTCTTGTCGGCAGGTACCGGCAACGGTATCGAAACCGTCTACATCCCGGAAACTCACCGCGGCACACTGTGTATCTCCTCGCAGGTCGGTTGTGCGCTCGAGTGCGCGTTTTGCTCGACGGGACGTCAGGGCTTCAACCGCAATCTTTCGGTGGCCGAGATCATCGGGCAATTATGGTGGGCCAGTCGTGCGCTGAGCACCGGAACCGCCGGCGAACGTGCCATCAGCAATGTCGTCATGATGGGCATGGGCGAGCCACTTGCCAATTTCGATAACGTGGTGTCGGCGATGCGAATCATGCTCGACGACTACGGGTACGGATTGTCTCGACGCAGAGTAACCTTGTCGACCTCGGGTCTGGTGCCGGCCATGGACCGACTGGCGGAGCAATTGCCGGTGGCACTGGCGGTCTCGCTGCATGCGCCCGAAGATGAACTGCGCAATCGGTTGGTGCCGATCAATCGCAAATATCCGCTGGACGAACTGATGGCGGCCTGCAAGCGTTACGTGAAAGTCGCGCCACGCGATTTTGTGACGTTCGAATATGTCATGCTCGAGGGCGTGAACGACAGCGTCGAGCAGGCTCGACAACTGGTCAAACGGGTCAAGGGCGTGCCATGCAAATTCAACTTGATACCGTTTAACCCGTTTCCGGATTCCGGATTTGAGCGTTCCTCGCCGCAACGAATCGCAGCGTTTCGCGATGAGCTTATGCAGTCCGGACTGGTGACCACCACCCGAAGAACCCGGGGCGGCGATATCGATGGCGCCTGCGGACAACTTGCCGGCCAGGTTCAGGATCGCACCCGGCGCCGGCAGCGCCGACTGATGGAAGCCCCGGCATGAGCAGAATTGTTTTGAGCGCTCTTGGACTCGTGCTACTCGTCGGCTGCGTCAGCCAGCAGGCAAAACTGGACGCGATCGATGCCAAGACGGATGCCCAGAGTCGTGCGCGCGCTCATACCGAACTTGGAGTTGCCTACTTCGATAGCCAGCAATACGGGGTTGCGCGCGAGGAACTGAAGATTGCCATTGAGTCGGACCCGAAGCATGCTCCCGCGTACAACTACCTTGGGCTGGTACATATGGCGCTTAATGAGGGTGCGGAAGCCGAACAAGCATTTCGACAGGCGCTGAGAATCGATCCGGAAGATTCCGCGACCAATAACAATTACGGCATGTACCTTTGTATGAAAAAAGGCGACAAGGCCGGCTTAAAGCATTTCATGACCGCTTTGCAGAATCCCTTGTACGCCGCACCGCAAGTCGCCTATGCCAACGCGGGAATTTGCGCCCGCACGCTGGGCGATGAGGTCAAGGCCGAAGAGTGGTTGCGCAAGGCCTTGAGCCTGCAACCCGATCAACCCCAGGCGCTTTATCATCTGGCCGACCTGTCGTTCCAGCGCGGCGAATTGGGCAATGCGCGCAGCCTGATCACGCGACATTTGCAGAAAACCGTCCCGGCGGCCGAAGCGCTCTGGCTGGCCGCGCGGATAGAACATCAAACGGGCGACCGTAATGCGTTGGCCAGCTACGGCGTCCTGTTAAACAACCGGTATCCGGGGTCGCCACAGACCCGGGCATTCAACGAAGGACGATTTCAGTGACGGAGCCGAGCAGCGAAAATGCTTTTTCACCCGCGGCGAGTGCGGGGACGATCTTGCTCGAGGAGCGTCGCCGGCAAGGTATGAGCCTGGGCGATGTGTCGCGTCAGCTCAAGCTGTCGGTGCGCCAGATCGAGGCGATAGAGCGCGACGACTTCGCGTGGCTTGGGGGTGCCGTGTTCGTGCACGGTTTTCTGAGAAATTATGCGAAGTTGCTGCACCTTGAGCCCGAGCCTTTGATTCGCCGAGTGGATGCCGTTCTCAAGCCCTTGGGTACCGCCGGCGTTTCGCCGCAGGCCAGGGCATCGGTTTCCAGATCGGGGCCATCGGAAAAATCCGGAAGACTGATATTAATGATCGGGGCGCTCCTGGTCGTTGCCGGGGGCCTGGTCTTCTGGGGCTGGCAGCCTGCTCCCGCCCCGAATTCGAAAACTGAATCGGAGTCGGTACCCGAAGCAGCGAAGTCCGTGGATCCGGCCAAGGCCGAGCCGGCTGCGCAAGTTTCCAAGTCGGATGGGGCAAGCGGAACGACTCCTGCATTATCAGCCACCGGAAGCGCTCGCGTTCCCGCGAAGGCCGAGACGGCCGGTGTGGTGCGCGAGCCACCGGTGCCCAAAATATCGGTTCGCATGGAGTTTGACGATGAATCCTGGGTCGAAATCAAGAATCGCCATGGCGACATAGTGTTAAGCCGGATTAATCTTCCCGGAGGGACGGTTAGAGCATCCGGGGAACCGCCACTGTCTGTGGTCATTGGCAACGCCGCCGGAGTGCGCTTCTTCAAGGGGGGCGAGCCTGTGGATCTGGTACCCCACACGCCGGTGGATGTGGCCCGGTTCACCCTGGAGTAATTTGGCGATGGATCGCGCGGCTTTGGTGATTCCGATGTCCCGGCGCCACACCCGACAGGTCGTGGTGGCGGGGGTGAGAATCGGCGGTGGGGCGCCGGTTGTCGTGCAATCGATGACCAACACCGATACTGCGGACGTGGACGCCACCGCGCGGCAGGTCCGCGAACTGGCCGAGGCCGGATCGGAATTGGTGCGCATCACCGTTAATTCCGCCGAGGCCGCAGCAGCAGTGCCGAAAATTCGCGAGCAGTTGGAACGCAAGGCTTGCAGAGTGCCGTTGATCGGCGACTTTCATTTTAACGGCCATAAACTGCTGGCGGACTATCCTGCCTGCGCCCAGGCGCTCGATAAGTATCGGATCAACCCGGGCAATGTGGGTCGTGGCGCAAAACGCGATGAGCAATTCGCCGCCATGATCGAGACCGCGTGCCGCTACCACAAGCCGGTACGCATCGGGGTCAATTGGGGAAGTCTCGATCCGGAATTGCTGGGCCGCATGATGGACAACAATGCGCGCCTGGCCCAGCCGCGGGATGCCTCGGTGGTGATGCGCGAGGCCTTGATTGCGTCGGCACTGGAAAGTGCCGCCAAGGCTGAAGAGATTGGTTTGCCCGGCGAGCACATTGTTTTGTCCTGCAAGGTCAGCGGTGTGCAGGATCTGATTGCAGTTTACGGCGAACTGGCGGCGCAAAGCGATTATCCCTTGCATCTGGGATTGACCGAAGCTGGCATGGGTTCCAAGGGCATTGTTGCCTCGACGGCAGCGCTGGCTGTGCTGCTGCAACAGGGGATCGGCGATACGATTCGCGTTTCCCTGACACCGGACCCGGGTGGCGATCGGGCGCGCGAAGTGATCGTCGCTCAGGAGATCCTGCAGACGATGGGATTACGCGCATTTGCGCCGATGGTGGCCGCCTGTCCGGGTTGCGGGCGGACGTCGAGTACTTATTTTCAGGAACTGGCCGACAAGATTCAGAGCTATCTGCGACAGCAAATGCCGGTATGGCGAAGCTTGTATCCCGGTGTCGAAACGATGCGGGTGGCAGTGATGGGTTGCGTGGTCAATGGTCCGGGCGAGAGCAAACACGCCGACATTGGCATCAGTCTGCCCGGGTCGGGCGAAGTTCCGGTGGCGCCGGTGTTTGTCGATGGAGAAAAAACCGTGACGCTCAAAGGCGAGCGAATAGCCGAAGAATTTCAGTCGCTGGTCAATCGATACGTGGAAAATCGCTACGGGACCGGTCAAGCGAGAAATAAGGCAGAAAAAACACCTGCAGTACGTGCTTGACTGATTGTCTGGCGCGTTCCGAATAATTTCGAGATTCACTATTCATGTCGCAGACAATACAAGCGGTCAGGGGAATGAACGACATTCTTCCCGACCAGACGCCGCTTTGGGAATTTTTCGAGCAGATCGTGCGCGAGTGGCTGGCCCAATACGGCTATCGCAATATCCGCATGCCGATTCTGGAAAAAACGGATTTGTTCGTGCGTTCGATCGGCTCGGCCACCGATATCGTCGAAAAGGAGATGTACAGTTTTGTCGATCACCTGAACGGCGAAAATCTGAGCCTGCGGCCTGAAGGTACGGCTTCCTGCGTACGGGCGGCAATTCAGCATAACCTGCTCTATAACGGCCCCCAGCGAGTGTCCTACATGGGGCCGATGTTCCGGCACGAACGCCCGCAAAAGGGACGCTACCGGCAGTTTCATCAGGTGGGCGTGGAGGCGCTGGGGTTTGCCGGTCCGGATGTGGACGCCGAACACATGATCATGGGGGCGCGCCTGTGGCGCCGGCTGGGCATTACCGATGTTGCGCTGGAAATCAACTCGCTGGGAAACGGCGCCTCGCGTGCCCGCTTCCGCGAACGCTTGATCGGGTATCTGGAAACCCATGTCGACGTTCTGGACGAAGACGCGCGCCGCCGCCTGCACAGCAATCCGCTACGGGTGCTGGATTCCAAGAATCCGGCCATGGCGCCGGTAATTGCCGGCGCGCCACGCCTCGTCGACGATCTCGACGAAGAATCGCAGCGCCATTTTGCACGGCTGCAAGCCCTGTTGAATGCGGCTGAGGTGCAATTTAGCGTCAATGATCGGCTGGTGCGCGGGCTCGACTACTACAATGACGTGGTGTACGAATGGACGACCACGCGCCTGGGCGCACAGGGGACCGTATGTGCCGGCGGACGCTACGATGGATTGATCGAACAGGTGGGCGGCCGGGCTGCGCCGGCCTGCGGGTTTGCCATGGGTGTGGAACGATTGCTGGCCTTGCTGGCCGAACCCGCTCTGAGCGCCGCGACCCGGCCGGCCGATTTGTATCTGGTGCACGAGGGAGAGCTTGCGGGTCCCTTTGCCTGGAGAGCGGCGGAAGAATTGCGCGACCAGGGATTGAGCGTGGTCATGAACTTTGGCGGGGGCAGTTTCAAGTCGCAGATGAAACGCGCCGATGCCAGCGGGGCGCGGTTTGCGGTCATAATCGGCGACAACGAAGCGGCCGAAGGCAAACTCTCGCTCAAACCCTTACGTATGCCGGGCGAACAGGTCCGGATCAGCGCCAGCCAGGCAGCGAATCTCATTCGCTCCGGCACGGCTTCTTGAATCATCAACTTTGGGATTGTGATTGAACATGGCATTCGACCTTGAAGAACAGGAACAGATAGCGTCCTTGAAGCAGTTTTGGGCGGAGTACGGCAAGTTGATTATCACTTGTGTGATTCTCGCCCTGGCAACGTTTGGCGGGGTAAAAGGCTGGCGGTATTACCAGGCCACATTGGCTGGCGAGGCCTCCGCGGTATTCGCGAAATTTGAGGAAGGCGTGCGCAAGAACGACGTCGCCGAAATTCGCAAGCTGGGCGCGGAACTGGTGGACAAATACGGCTCTACCGCGTACGGCCCCATGGCAGCGCTGGTATTGGCAAAATCCGAATACGAAAACAGCGATGCGGCGGCGGCGACACAGCGTCTGCGCTGGGCGATCGACAAGGCGCGCGATGGAGACACCGCGGCCCTGGCGCGAGTGCGGCTTGCCGGTATTTTTCTGGATGAAAAAAAATACGACGAAGCGTTGAAGTTGCTCGATGCACCGCATGGTGCTGCTGTGCAAACTCTGATCGCCGATATGCGTGGCGACGTCTTGTTTGCCCAAGGCAAGATTGCCGAGGCCAGGGCCGCCTACAAGTTGGCCATCGACAAGAGTTTGCCCAATAGCAGTTATCGAAATGTCGTTCAGATCAAATTGGATGCCCTGGGATCGGAGAAGTGAAACGGGTCAGAATCTGGCAGGAGATTTTTTTTGCCGCGTTGGTGGCCATATGGGTCGCTGGTTGCGGAAGCCCGGGGCCCAAGCCGGCGTCGCTGGAAACCTTCAAGCCGAGCCTGCGCGTGGCCCAGGTTTGGCGTGCGGAAATCGGCGATTCCGGCCCCTACATTTTTTCGCCCGGCATACTCGGCGATAGTGTGTATGCGGCGAGCGCCGCGGGCAATCTGTTCCGCATTCGGTCTGTCGACGGCAAGTTGATTTGGAAGGTTAAATCCAAGACCCGTTTGTCCGGCGGGGTAGGGGCCGGCAATAACCTGATCCTGGTGGGCACCGCCAAGGGCGCGGTGCTGGCATTCGATCTGGACGGCAAAGCGCTTTGGCATTCGCAGGTGTCGAGCCAGGTGTTAAGTACGCCGGTGGTCACCGGGGAACTGGTGGTGGTGCGCAGCGGCGACAACCGAATATTTGGACTGGATGCCCGGGATGGCGCGCGACGCTGGGTGTACCAGGCCAATCAGCCGGCGTTGACCTTGCGGGCCAGCCAGAGTTTTGCGCTGGCCGACAAACTAGTCATCGCGGGCATGCCGGCCGGCAGGCTGGTGGCCCTCGATCTGGCCAATGGCGGGCTGGTCTGGGAAGCCGCAGTGGGCATTCCCAAGGGCGACAACGAAATCGAGCGGATCACCGATATCGCGGGGCAACCCCTGGTCGAACCCGGCCGGATATGTGCCGTGACCTTCCAGGGTCGGGCGGCCTGCTACGAAACCCAACAAGGCGGACAGATTTGGGCGCGCGCCCTTTCCAGCGCGGCAAGTCTGGGTGCCGATGGTCTTGCGGTCTACGTGTCGGAGGCGGAGGGCGCGGTGCAGGCACTGGAGAAAAACACCGGGACCAGCGTGTGGCGCCAGGATCGTCTGGGCTATCGATTTTTGAGCGCGCCGGTTCCGTATGAATCCCAGGTCGTGGTGGGCGATTTCGAGGGTCAGGTGCATTTTCTGCGCAGCGACGACGGCGGGTTTGCCGCTCGCATGGCAACTGACGGGAGCGCGATTTCCGCGGCTCCGGTCGCAAGCGGCGGGAAGATTCTCGTCCAGACTCGACGCGGGGGGCTGTATGCCTTCGAAATCCGCAAGTGACTGACATTCGTACCGGTGTTGGGCGCGGACGGCAGTGGCAAGTCAATCGCACGATGTAAGAACAAAGTACAAAAATGTCCATGATCCCAACGCTTGTTATTGTCGGTCGCCCGAACGTGGGCAAATCGACGTTGTTCAATCGTCTGACGCGTTCGCGTCAGGCCCTGGTTGCCGATATTCCAGGCTTGACGCGCGATCGGCACTACGGCCGTGGCGTGGTGGGAACGCGACCGTTTCTGGTGGTGGACACCGGGGGTTTTGAACCCGTTGCGCGAGAGGGTTTGTTGCGGGAAATGGCGCGTCAGACCAAGCAGGCCATCGACGAAGCGGATATCGTGTTGTGGCTGGTGGATGCCCGCGAGGGCCTGCAACCGCAGGATCACCAGATTGCTTTGGAACTTCGCAAGTCCGGACGAAAGATTTGGCTGGTGGTCAACAAGGCCGAGGGGCTTGCGTATGCAACGGCGGCTGCGGATTTTCACGAACTGGGCATGGGCGAGCCGCTGTGCATCGCTGCCGCACACGGGGAGGGCGTTCATGACCTGGTCGACCTGGTATTGGAGGGTTTTCCCGAGGCGGTGGCAGACGAAGAGCCGGCAAAACAGCCGAAAATCGCAGTGGTGGGCCGGCCTAACGTTGGCAAATCCACCCTGGTCAACTCCCTTCTGGGCGAAGAGCGCGTCATTGCTTTTGACCAACCGGGGACGACCCGGGACAGCATCTACATCGACTTCGAACGTGGAGGGTCTCGTTACACGCTCATCGATACTGCGGGAGTTCGCAGGCAGGGTAATGTCGAGGGGGTTGCCGAAAAATACTCGGTGATCAAGACGCTGCAGGCCATCGAAGATGCCAATGTGGTGGTACTGGTGCTGGATATTACCCAGCAGATCACAGACCAGGATGCCCACCTCGCGGGTTTTATTCTGGAAGCGGGCCGGGCGATGGTAGTGGCTATCAACAAGGGGGATGCGGCGGCCGATGCGGAGCGCGACCAGGCCAGACGCGATTACGCGCGCAAGTTGAATTTCCTGGGCTTTGCCGAGGCCCACCAGATATCGGCCCGCTCGGGTACCGGGCTGGAGGCCTTGCTCCAATCGGTGAAGCTCGCCTATGCGTCCGCCATGACCAAGCTATCGACCCCGAAATTGACGCGGATATTGCACGCCGCGGTCGAACAGCAGTCGCCCCCGCGCTCCGGGCTATCGCGGCCCAAGCTGCGTTATGCCCATCAAGGCGGCATGAATCCGCCAATCATCATGATCCACGGCAATTCCCTGGACAAAGTGCCGGATAGTTACCGTCGATATCTCGAACATACGTTTGTCGAGGCATTTGGCTTGAAGGGCACGCCGGTTCAGGTCATTTTCAAGTACGGTCGCAATCCCTACATCGCAAGACGCGGCTAACCCCCCGCAAACTTGCGGCCGATGGTATTCTGCGGCGAATTCCAGTAGAGTGATTCCGCGTCCAGAACTACAAAAAAGGAGCAGCCATGAGCGGAAAAGGGCAATTGTTACAAGACCCCTTTTTGAATACCTTGCGCAAGGAGCACGTCCCCGTGTCGATCTACCTCGTCAACGGTATCAAACTGCAGGGGCAGATAGAATCCTTCGACCAGTACGTGGTGTTGCTGAAGAATACGGTGACCCAGATGGTGTACAAACATGCCATTTCCACCGTGGTACCCGGCCGGCCGGTGACCCTTGCCACAACGGAAAGAGAAATCGCCAAATATTCGCAACCAATTAATTATACGAATTAATTTTTCGTTCCCATTTTTAATTGTACCCCCACGTGTGCCCCCGATCCTATTCACGGCGAATCTGGGAACCGATTGACTCAAGATAGGGGCGTAAATCCGCCGAATACCATTGCTAACGACCTCCCCAGGGCTTCGTGCCGACGCATTCGGGCGGCCAAATTTGCCTCTCTAAGGAAGGCGCAATCGCGAGTGAACACGTCTGTTTTGTTCATTACACAGCAGATCAGTAAGTCGACCCTCCAGGCAATCGGGCAGCAGTGTGCACTGATTGCTTCGTCAATAATCCACCCCAACATCGAGATAGGTTCATGATCTCACGTGTTGGCGTCGGCCTCAGATTGAGCCACTGCGTCGGCGCATTGCTCTCAAAATCGCGTCGGTTCCAATAAGTTCTATTGCTCGCGAATCGTGGGGTGAGATAGTCTCAACGAAGGAATAAAAGAGCCAAGATGGCAAGTCTCGTCGTTTGCGGCCACAAATCAGACGCGTTCCTGTTTTTCCTAACGCCAAGCCAGTAGCCGTTATGTCATTACTTGAGGACGTTATAAGAACTGGCACCATGATTGAGCAGCAGCTCACCAGCCGGGGGGCACAAGGCCTCGGAATCCGAGCACTTTCCGAAAGCGTTCGCTCCTCACTATCTGACGATCTATTCGCCAGGATTCAACTAATCGCTGCCGTGCGAAACAAGTACGCACATATCCCTAATTTTAAATTTGATGGAAATGAATTCGAGATCAGGGATCTCTGTAATGATGTCCTTCGTGAACTTCAGCGCCAAAACCAGAATGACCTGTCCGACCGCGACGCAAAACTATCCGACCCGATAAATTCCAACAAGAGACGACGTATGGAACCTACGTCAAGTGTCACGTGGGTAAAGATCCAGACAACTAAAATAAAGGGGCGTGCGTTCTACTCCACCGAGCATGAGCGGTTGGTATTTTTCCGCGGCTCCGGAGTATTCGTCAAGCCAATAGGAGAACACGTAGTTCCCTGGCTCTTCACTTCCGAGCCCGTGACCGGCATTGGCGTCGTTACGATGCTTCCCGCAGAAATTCCCCTTTCATCAGTTGGGGAAATCGTCAGTCGCGAGGGAATCAAGATAGATCTTCGATTAGCCGTGATCCTTTCCGTAACAGACGAAACAGTAGCAATCGAGAGAGTCGCAATCGACGACAAAACCCAGCAGCAGCTCGCAATCTTCTGTGTAATCCGCGCCGCCCAAGAAGTGATCGGACTAATGGAATATGACGAATTACGTTCCGACAAAGTAAGTCTTGCCGACAGTATAAAGCGTCAAGCGTTACGTGAACTCCCGTCCATCTGCAGTTTCCAGATAAACAACGTACTAGTTTCCGAAATCACAGCGACCGATCCAGCGATACGCAATGACAATTTTTCCTTGATGAAGGCAAACGCCCAGATCGAGCAAATGCGCATAGGCCAGCAGCTCAAGACTATTGAACAGGAGTTCAATGCCGAACAGCAGAAACGGCAGGCAAACCTTGAAGCAACATTAGACGCCGCACGAAATGACGCAGAGCTACGTCTCAAGCAACAGACGGCTGCTGCCACTCTAGAAATAGACGCCGCTAGGGTTCAGTTTGACTATGAGAGAGAAATGCTACGCTTTGAACTTGAGAAACAACGAAGTACACACGTAGCATCGTTGGCCACCGATCCCAACGCCATATGGGCCGTCGACGTCGAGGCCGCCAAACTAATTACGCTTGAGAAGATACGATCCGAAACGGAACTCGCGAAAGAGCGTTTGCGTGTCGACAACAAGATCCTACAGATGGCTGTCACCGGTGCGGTCGTGACCGGCAGGATGGGCGCCCTAGAAGACGTCCTTGCTCGTGACCGCAATATGACCTTTCGCACCTTGTACAACAGTGACGTTCAGGACGAACGTCTAGGGGACCAAGGAAAGCCGTCGCCCGAAGTAACTCGGAAAGACCAGTCAAGCTCCGACGATGAACCTGATCAAGCCAGCTAAAACAATACCGCAACGACTAGCGCCCTACGCAATTCCTGTAACAACGATTGCGATCGTAGGCGTTGTAGCCTTCATGATCCGATCATGGAACGCTCCCGATCTATTAACAGCTTCGCAGCCGTACACAGCCGGCGCGAATTTACAAACGCCGTCATCTTCGGTGTCGCAGAAATCAGGGCCGGAGAAAAGCACTGCGATTTTGCCGCAGGTTCCATCTCCATCAGAGCCGATACATAACGGTCCCGTTCGGGAAGGCGCTTCTGCTCCTTCCTCGGCGAAGAGCTCAAATCCCGTATCGGCACCTATTGCCAACGTGCCGTCACCATTATCGCCCCCCCCAATAACTCAACGCCCAATCCGGCCGGTTCCCGATCTACCCGCGCTTGAAGATAAGGTGCCAATAAAATCTGTTCCAGTTCCTCACGAGGTCTCGGAAGCTCAAATATATTCCGAAGACCGTTACATACGTAGTTCATTCCGCGCGGCATATTCCAATTCAGGTCGACCTCGCTGGTCTATCGTTGCGTGGAATTCTCATGGGAGCTTTCCCAGCCTTTCGAACTATGTGGGGGTCGCAGCATCCAAGGCTGGAATCTCAGCTCCGCTAGAGCTATTCACGGATGCCTTCCTGATAGACGGCCTCCCGGCGCGCATTATGAGTGGCGACGATACGGCAGTCCCTGAACTGAAGTTAGACCAACGTATCGATTACCTTGTGCTCGTTCGGATTGGCGAGACCGAGCTGCCGTCCGGCAGGTACGCCTCTATTAAGAGCATCAGATCATCGATTGACGTCCAAATTATATCTACAGCCCATCCCGCAGATAGTCGAACACTACGCTCTACTGAAACGGCAGGAGGCTACAACTACGAAGACGCGTCCACTCAGGCTGCGATCCAAGCTTTCGACTCAATATTCGCAGAATTCCAAGCTAGATTAACGGGACACTGAGATGCGCGCTTCACTTGCTCACTTCGCACTGCTGTGTCTCGCTGCTACATCAGCGTTATCCGCAGGGTGCGCTGGTTATAGCGATCTACGGTACGCTCCTCAATATGGCAATCAAAAGCCAGTGCAAAGTGTGACACCTGCGCAAAGTGCCGACCCCGCCAAACAGATTGACGATGTGGCCAGGTCTTTGGCAGGGCAGTTATCGAATTCTGTTAAAACAGGATCTGCCGCGCAACGAATTGCCGTTCTTCCAATGAATTCCAAGAGTAACTCCATATATGGACTCCGGCTTGCTGAGACCTTGCCAGACGCGTTAAAGGCGGAACTATTCAATATGCACAAGTTTCAAATTGTGGCAGACAACGATATGGGGAGGGCATTAAAGCAGCTAAATATTGACGCGGAGCTGCAAAATCTTGGTTATATCTCCAAGGAAACAATAAAGAGAGTCGGCTCGCTTGTTAACGCCGACGCAATTCTGCATGGCTCAATTATAGACTCGGTTAATAAGCAAAGAGTGTTGTTAGAACTAATAAATGTACAAACCGGACAGATCGATTCTGTCGCTCAATCTCTAATCGAGAATTGTACGTTGCTAGATACCTGCTCGCCGACAACTTATTACGAATATGCGCCACAATATTACGAGTATGGCCCGCAGTTTAATGATGGCTACAGCTACTAAGGACGCTGACCGATATCAGCGATATCCGCTCTCAAATTCTACGGGTGAGATCCGGTGCTCGTTGGGCACGTAGTACGCGGATGCAATGCACGGCTCTAATCGGTTTGGAATTCGTCGCGCGTGAGTGGGGGCGCTTCGAGGGAACCTTTGGTGATCTTCGCACCTTTCGGGTACGACTAGCGCTTGTTGGGCGTCACTTGGTCGCGCAGTCGATGATGCGGCACGAATTCAGCATGATAGCGCGCCAGGTTGACGGGTAGTGTCAGTACCAAGGCGGCAAAGTAGGCCATAAAGTCGAGGGGCTCGAACACGACATACGTGGTGCCGTCACCGCGCGATTTTTTCCGCGCGCATTCCGCACGCATCATTATTGTCGAGAGAAAAATTATTGTAGCTCGTTCTATAAGGTCACGACCAGTATAGATCGCTGGTTGAAGAAACTCTTCATACGATGTATCCGCCACCGATAAGCCGCTACGCCAGTTCCGTTTGTGCGATGACGGAATCCTTCTGCCGTGGGTCTCGTTCTTCAGGGGACGGGGATGTCGGTGAATGGTGCCGAAAATTGCGTGGCCGTGGTCGTGTCTTCATCAAAGCGAAAAAAATCGATATTCAGATCGAAAAAGCTGCCGGTGAACTTGGCACCGAACGTCGAGCTGAACTTGAGCGAGAGCGTCCGCGTTTTCTTGGCGGCGATAAGTGAATAGCCATCGATCGAACTCGACGCAAAGTTCATCTGGTTGATGCCGGACAAGGGGTAGACAAGATTACTGACTCCCTGGTCATCGAACAGCTCCGCGTCTCCGCTCACTGCAATCCGCAGAGGGGCGGCGGTCTTGTTTTTTATCCGTACAGCGAGCTGGATTACGGGTCCGGAGAGTCTGGACTTGCCGATTAGATCGATTCGCACGAAATCGTCATCGTAGTAAGTTACCGGCGTCCCCAAGGTCTTCACGGACTCAAGTTTGGCAATGCGTTTTTGCAGGCAGACGAGGCTTGACTTGGTCTTCGTGGCTGTAGAAGTATCCAGAGTGCAACTCGCGGCAACGGCGCCCGTGCAGAGGACGGTGAGTAGTAATCCGAAAATCACCTGTAATCGTGCCATTGGCGGGCTCCATGGACGTTCGAAACTTGGACGTGCAATTGTGAATATCGGTCGCCGAATGTGAATCGGTGACTTCACTTTGGAAGGTGTAGCCCGAAACGCGCGACTTCTAAAATGTGCATTGATCAAAGTCGTTACGATCCTCCCTGCGCGCAAAAGGAAGTCGAGTGTCGCGACGTGAATCGATCTTCTTTGGGAAGGGTCGAACAACAGTGGCCTTGGGTCACGGTGCTTCAGCGACGACCCGCTAGACTACGCCGACGCCAACTCCGAGTTCTGAGGCTCGATGGCGCGCGCTACGCCGCCGAAGTAGGGCCGCGCGGGTGTGGCTGCCGAGCCAGTCGGGCAAGGTCTGTGACCAGATTGCCTCAGCGTAGGTGTAGTTTGAGCAGCCGAGCACAGCGACGAACAGTTGTGCGTGACCCACCGCGCCGGTGATGGCGTCGACGACTGGGATGGTGTGGCCGGCGTAATCGACAAAGAGCTTGTCGCCGGGGACGTGGACCTGGCGGAAGACCACTTCCTAGCTGGCCCGCCAGCACCGGTAATTATTGCAGAACGCGGTGTACTGCAGGCCATCGCGATGGGCCGTCTTGTACTCGTGCCAGAGCAACTCGCGGGTGCCGCCGCGCTGGCTCACCTCGCGACGGACGTGGGCACAATCCGGCAGCGGCCCCGTAACCGGCGCTGGCGCCCGCCAGTACGGCCGCGCCCACAGCGCGGCCTCGTCCAACTCGTCGGGTGCCGGCCAGCCGAGCCAGGCCTCACGGGCCCGGCGCAGGCACTCCTGAACTGTCGAACGGGACGCGCCGACAGACGTCGCGATCTCGCGATCGGTGAGATCGGCCGCCCCCGGCATAACGGTGGCGTGAGGGTCCGGCGAATTTCCGGCGCCGCACCCGCGATTCGCCGCGGGCGGTCATGCGGGCAGGGCTGAAATTCAACTATGGCCAACGACAGTCTGGCTCGATTGCGGTCCGATTTCTGCAGATAGGGCGGCTATCCTGCCTGTCCGCTGGCATATAGTGGGCTACTTTTTTCGTCGATGACTTCAAGGGAATTGTTCATTGGCCCAGCGGCCATCTTATCTAAGCGAATTGTCGCAAAACGGCTGAGGCGGTGCGACAGATGGCGCCCGATTTCGTGTAGCCACGCGGCGGCGTAACGCCCAACTGCCGGGCGATGCTGTCTGCAAAACGCTTCATCGCGGTCGTAGGCGCGCGTCCGCTATCGCCGTCGCCTGCAGCGACGCTAGGGAGGGGACGTTCCCCGGCAGCGGCGCCGTTCTTGAGATTGTCAATAATGCGTAGGGCAACAGTGCAGACCGCATCAATCACCTCGACCATCTCCTGCCGACCGATCGCGACCTCGTCGAGCAAGCATTCCAGCTGCGCCGTCACGCCGGGATCGACTAACGCCGGATCGGCCCGCTTTAGAATGTCGAACAGCGCCAAGCCGGTCTCGGTAGGCACGATGTTTTTCCCTTGGGCGATCAGAAAATGCTGTGTCTTCAACCCGCTTATTATTTCTGCCCGAGTCGCCGGCGTGCCGATGCCCTTCGCTTCCTTCAGCCGCTCGCGTAACGCGCCATCGTCAACAAAACGCCAGGCATTTTGCATCGCCTCGATCAGCGTCCCTTCGTTGTAACGCACCGGTGCGCGAGTCTCTTTTCGCTCGACAGATGGATCCTTCAGTTGTACGCGCTCGCCGTCACTGAGCGTCGGCAGCAATTGCATCTCGTCGCCCTTTTCGGCGTCCGGCTGCCAGTCCGGAAATGCCGCGCGCCAGCCCAGTTCGATGGGCTGGCGACCCGCGGCGCGGAATGCGAAGCCACAAACGTCGAGCGTCACGGTCGTCTGCCTGTATTGAAAGTCGGGCATGACAGCGGCCAGATAGGCCCGCGCGACAACGTCGAACAGTTTCTTCTCGTCGGACGACAATCGCGGCCAGAGTGCGCCGAGGTCCTGGACAGTGTTGACGTTAGGAATGATCGCGTGATGGCTCGCGCCCTGCAGCGCCTTGTCGTGGAAGGTGCCGCTCGCACCTTTGCGGATCACGGGTGGTCCAGGTAATGGAAAGTTGCTGAACGATTGCCCGACGCGCAAGCCCGCCACGATTTTGTGCACATCGGCGATCAGGATCTCCGGCAGGTAACGCACCTCGGCACGCGGATAGGTGATGATTTTCTTGCCGGGGCCGTCATAGAGCGCCTGCGCCACCTCAAGCGTCTTGGCCGCCGTCCAGCCGAACCGCGAGCCGCAAAATTTCTGCAACGAAGGCAGATCGTGCAGCTTCGGTGGCCCTTGCCGCTTGTCCTCGACACGTACCCCGAGCGCGCCCTCGAAACCGTCGGCCGCATGGGCGACGTCCTGCGCAAGCTCGCGACGAACGATGCGCTCCTGCGGTCGGTGGCAGATCTGAAAGCAGCCACCCGCAACGTTCGCAGTGACGACAACCTCGTAATAGGCAACCGGCTCGAAGTCCCGGATCTCCAACTCGCGCTTGCACACGATGGCTAAGGTGGGCGTCTTCACTCGGCCGATCCCGATGACGCCCCGCGCGCCTCGTCCCAGAATGACCGTTGCCGTGCGCGTCAGCGATAGGTTGTAGATCTGGTCGGCCTGCCGGCGCGCGACGGCGGCGGCGTAGAGATGAGCATATTCGGTATTGGGTTTTGCTCGACTGAAAGCGTCGCGAATAGTCTGCTGATCTTGGGCCGTGAAAAGCACCCGCATGACCTCGCCGCGATAGCCGTAATGCTCCAGGATCTCCTGGCCGATGAGTTGACCCTCGCGATCGCAATCGGTGGCGAGCCAGACCCGCTTAGCGGTGCGCAATGCCTCGCGAATGGCGCTCAGCTTGGCGGCCTTGTGACCACCGGCTGCAGGCCGCGTGCCGTAGAGGCCGTCAGGCCGAAGAAGAATTGCCGACCAGTGCTTCCATGCCGGCACAACGTCTTGCGGTTCAAGCAAGTCGAACAAATGACCCTCGGCCGGAAGGATCTCGCCATAGCGCCCGCCGACGGCAGCGCGGACGTCTTTCGCCTGACTGGCTTTTTCGGTGATGACAATCTCGGCCATAAACCTAACGCGGACGAATGGTGACGGGTGCGCAATCGGCAAAATAGTCACTGAAAGAGGGCGGGGATAGCAAGCAACCCCTTCGGGCCCGTGTTCGCGCACGCACCGTTGAGATTAGAGCCATCGCTGAGCGCAAATCAACGCAAGAAGCTGAGCAGGTGTCGCGCTTGAGCGAGCACAGGCCGGGACCTGCACCTCCACAGCAGCCAAACTTCAACTAGGTCGGTAGACCTGGCGGACGAGCTAGACTATCGGCTCGTAAGGTGTCGCAAGGACGCGATGCATGACGCCGTTATTGGCCGGCAAGGACGCCAGCGCTGGGGCCGCGCGTGCGGGCGAATATGCGCGTCACCGGCCCGAGCAGACGCTGCTGTATCAACTCGTTGA
>CAMDKM010000042.1 GCA_945900965.1 Bordetella parapertussis
AAAAATGCTTCCACCAGCAATTTGTCGTCGTCGGACTTAATGGCAAGATGCCGGTGTAGATCAGCGAGTCTGCCGCCACGAACCGGATCGGGAAGTGCCTGTTGATGTGAATAACGCCTGAATAATACTGGCGGCTTGGTCATGATCTCCCAGCCATCGGCCGTGATCTTTACTACGCGACATTTGGGGTCAGCCATGTCGATGTAGATGACGCCATCACGCATGGCGAAGCGGTTCGAGAGTTCCCATTGCTTACCGTCGAACGTGGCCTTGGCCTCCAGTACCGACAGCGCGGCCGATATCGCCTCACTGTTCGCGGCCTTGGCGGTGACCGAATAATATGATCCGGCGAGCCAGCGTCGAAACTCGCGGCCACGCAGTTTCACTGTGCGCCGAATGTCTTTGTGGACGATCACGGCATACCCATCGTTGCGCTCGTCGTGGAAGAGTTCGCAATTCTTCACTGCGATGTCGATCAGTGTCTTGGCCGTAGTCGGCCTATCGTCCTTGCCGGGTGTCGGCGATTCAGTGCCCGAGGGATCGCCCGCGTTTTCTCCGGGTTCCGCGGCTTTGCTCTTCGAAGCGCGCGCGGCGCGGGCGATGGACGCGTTGATGGTTGGGCTGAGCGCAACAGTTTGCGCGACAGCGATTTCAAACTGCGAAAGAATTCCGAGTTTCTCGGCTGCGGCTTTTGTCTCGGGGCGGCCGTGGAAAAAATCGGCCGCGTCTCCGCCGAGTCGTTGCGCCATAAATTCCTGGATCGCCCAAAGCGATGTGAAGTGCCCTGGAACGGCAGAGACGTCAAGCATGATCGACTCTCGCTGCGCCGCTTGGCCGACGCTTCATTCGGGGCGGCATCATTCAGCGATCCCGTTTTTTACGATCCGATCGATCTCATCAACTGGTATTCGCCGGTCCGCGCCGAACGGCACCCATTTCAACTCCCCCGTCTTCATGAGCGCGTAGAGCTTACTTCGGGAAATATCTAGAACTCGCGCTGCGTTGTTCGGGCTGAGTAATTTTCTATCGTCTTGCATCGCCGCCTCGTGTCTTTAGTGGACAGGGGCGATTCTAGGCAAGCTAAAACGCGAAAGATAACCGCGTAATTGGTGCCACGCTTGAGGAATTATGCGTGCGGCAAGTACCGCTCGATGCGCCCGTCCTTGCCAGTCACAATGTGAAAAACACGGACTGCCGTACTTTCTATGCTGTTCTCTCTCGCGGCGGAAACGGCCCACTCCAACCGATGTTTGAGAAAGAGCGCACGAACGGCAACCCCCGCTCGCTGCATGGCCACCGAGGATCTGGGTCCGCGGGGAAGGCCCTTGCGCTCGGCAATGGTATTTTTCGCACCGTCGATAAGGGCATGCAGCGCCGTCGCTTCGTTGAGCACCGCGTGTGGTATTTCCGCGCAGTTGCGCCGACCGACATGTAGTGCGGCCCTTGTCAATTCATCCAGGCTTCCCACATGGTTGGCCAGACAGGTTGCGGCATCTTGAACCACCAGCGCGAGTTCAATAATCTTCTGCAACCTTTTGACAACAACCCCCTGAGGCGGCGCCAGGCCTTCAGCTTCAATTTCCCAGCGGCAATCTTTGGCGAGCCGGTCTGCATGAAGAAGGAACAAATTCGTCTTGCAAATCCTCTGAAGATCGGCCAGCTCATTGTCGGTCAGCGTCTTCCCCTCGTCGAGCAGCCTCTTCGCCTCTTCATCGGTCAGCCTCTTCGAACCGAATCGCGGCTTCTTCATTTTGCCGCCTTTGAGTGCAGTGGCAGCACGTCCGCACCGTCACGCGCCGCAATCAATTTTTCCTCATACCACCGCATGAGTTTGCGGCGTAGTTCCAGCCGCGCGGCCCGGTCGTATGCGCTTTCGGTCTTGTTTCCGACGACGTGGTCCAGTTGCGACTCTATGACTTCCCCGCTCTTGCCATCCTCCCGGCAGATCGTGCTGAATGCGCTTCTCCAGGAGTGCGGTGAATGCTTCCCTGCAAGGTCAAGACCGCGGCGGTAAAGTTTTTCGATGCCCTCGGGAGTGATGTGATCGGCGGGATCGCGCGGAGCTGGGCACAAATAAAGCGCGGCTTCGCCATCAGCTTTTCGCCACTCACGCAACAAATTCAGGAGCGCAGGCGCAAGCGGGACAATGTGCGGCCCGCGTTCGGGGTCTTTGCGTTTCATCCGTTCGCGGGGTATCGACCAGTTCCCAGCCTCGGGGACGAAACGCTTTTTGTGATCCTCCTCGATCTTCACGCCGTCCAGCTCGAATTCATCCCACCGTGCGCCGACAACCTCCGACACGCGCATCGCGGTGAATGCCAGCATTACATGTGCGCGCATGATGCCCTTGCAGGGATCGGCCGCCCTCGCCGCCCTCAGGATTTTCCCGACGCCGTCCAGGTCGGTTACAGCGGGATAGTGTCTGCGTTCAGTACGGGCACGTCGCCTCGGTAGCGGGTTTGCGAGGATAAGTCCCTCCTCTACCGCGAAGTCCAGAATCCCGCGCAGCCGGCGGTCCACCTTGTCAGCCATCTGCGGGGCGGTGCGCTCGATCCTGCGCCGCATAGGCACAATCAGCGGGGCGTAAATCGTGGATATGGCAAGGGGGTTGAGTGCCGATAGGTGATTTCTCAGGCTGGCCTCAACCTCGGCGCGATAATCAGGCGTCCATTTCTTGCGCCGCCCCTCGTCCTCGATCCAGTCCTTCGCCACGCGCTCGAATGTCGCCGAGCCCTTCGCGATTGCGGTCAGCTTGGCGACTCGCTTGTTTTGCGTTAGATGTTCCCCTGCCTTGCTGTCTCGGGCGGCTTTGTCGGCATCTGTGCGCGCCGCATCAAGCGATACCGCAGGGTATTTGCCAAGTGTAGCGGTCAAGGGCCGGCCGTCGAGCCGGTATCGAAACTGCCACGACTTAACCCCGGTCGTGGTGACGAACAAATACAGGTTGCCGCCATCGGCAAGCCGGTAGGGGTTTGCCTTCTTCTTTGCCGCCTTGACCGTCTCGTTCGTCAGTATGTGCTTTGCCATAGCGTCCTCGGTGGTAACGGATTCCGGGGAGCATTGCCGCCAGGGTGTATGGAAATGGTGGTAACGCTTTGCCCTTACCACCAAAATACGCGGATACAGGCGGACAGTCAAGCACACACAAACACATATTTCCGCTATGAAGACGAGGCGTTCTGGAAATTGCTTAGAGAGAGACTGGAGGCGGGGGTCGGAATCGAACCGGCGTACACGGCTTTGCAGGCCGCTGCATGACCACTCTGCCACCCCGCCGGTAGCTCGTTGACGCATCTCGTGATGACCGGCCTGGAAACCTGGACTCAGCCTCACCCGATCAAAAAGGGAAAACGGCTAACCCGGATTCCTGCGAACCCAAATTAACCGTTTCAGTGGGGGCATAACCCTCGGGTTATACCGAACTAGAACTTTCCCTTCAGGCATCTGGAGCGGGAAACGAGGCTCGAACTCGCGACCTCAACCTTGGCAAGGTTGCGCTCTACCAACTGAGCTATTCCCGCAAAAAACGAGACGAAATTATAGGTCGCGCGCCACGATTGTCAAGGCGAAGCTAGTCTAGAGCTTGGTACCTACCGGCCCAAACCAGGGATTTATCCGTCTTTCATCACCTGCGGAATTGCCATTTTCAAGTAGTAGAACATGGACCACAGGGTCAGAAACGCTGCCACGTAGATCAGCAGGGTACCGATCGCCTGCATACTCAAGCTCAGTAACGGGTCGTGATAGAGCAGCAGGACAATCGCCACCATTTGCGAAACGGTTTTGATTTTTCCCAGAAAAGATACCGCGACACTCTTGCTGTTGCCGAGTCTTGCCATCCATTCGCGAAGCGCCGAAATTGCGATCTCCCGGCCAATGATGATGACGGCGATGAATCCTTGCAGATCGTTAAATTGAACCAGCATGATGAGCGCGGTGGCGACCATCAATTTGTCGGCCACGGGATCGAGGAAAGCGCCAAAAGAGGAGGTTTGATTCAGCGATCGCGCCAGGAACCCGTCCAGCCAGTCCGTCAATGCGGCAATGGCAAAAATCGTAGTTGCGGTCAGATTTCTGTTATGCGGGGCAATCCAGTCATGCGGCGCGTAATACACGCCCACCAGCAGCGGAATCATCAGAATCCGCAGCCAGGTTAGAAGATTGGGAACGTTGTTGGTCATCTCGGACGTCAGTGTAGCCGCTGATAGATTCTTTCGGCCAGTTCCCGGCTGATTCCTTCGACTTGCGCCAGATCTTCGATACTTGCCGCGGCCACCTCTTTCAGCCCCCCAAAGCGCGACAGCAGTCGCTGCCTGCGTTTGGCGCCTATTCCGCCAATGTCTTCCAGTGTCGAGCGATTGCGCGCCTTGCCACGGCGGTTTCTGTGACCGGAGATGGCGAATCGATGGGCTTCGTCGCGGATCTGTTGCACAAGGTGCAAACCGGGATGATCCGAGCCAAGCCGTAGCGCTGGTCTGCCATCGGGGAATATCAGTTGCTCCAGCCCTGCCTTTCGTTCTTCACCCTTGGCAATACCGATCATGGGCAGTTCGCTCAGACCCAGCTCGGCAAGGACTTCGTAGGCCGTGCCTACCTGTCCCTTGCCTCCGTCGATCAGGATCAGATCCGGGAGCTTGCCCTCCCCTTCGACTATTTTTCGATAGCGCCGGTCCAGCACCTGGCGCATGGCCGCATAGTCATCTCCCGGCTCGATGCCATTGATGTTGTAGCGGCGATATTCTCCAGTCTGCATGGCAGAGTTATCGTACACCACACAAGACGCCACCGTGGCCTCGCCCATCGTATGGCTGACATCGAAACATTCGATGCGCCGCAGGTTTTCGCTTAATTCCAGCGCCTGCTGAAGCGCGGCCAGCCGGGTCTCCTGGGTGGCGTGGGCCGCCAATCGTTGCGCAATCGCCAGTTCGGCATTTTTTTCCGCCATGCGCAGCCACACCCGGCGTTCGCCGGCAGGGCTGGTGTTAATTTGAATTCGCCTGCCAGCCTGCTTGCACAATAACTCTTCCAGCGCCTGCGTTTCGACCGGTCGATTCACGACAACGCTGGAGGGCACATCGCGATTGACATAGTGCTGCGTCAGAAAAGCTTCGAGGGCCTGTTGCTCGTCCTGATCCTGGGCGTTTTGAGGAAAGAAACTGCGGTCCCCGCGATGCACTCCGCCCCGGACCATGGCCAGGTTCACGCAGATGATTCCGCTTGCCGCCGACAATGCGACGATATCCGCATCCACATCGTGGTTGCTGGTGACAAACTGGGTTTCGCGAACCTTGGATAAGGAACGAATCTGATCCCTGTAAGCGGCCGCCTGTTCATAAGCCTGAAGCGCCGACGCCCTGTGCATGCGCGCTTCCAGACGATTTACCGCCTCGTCTTCCCTGCCCTGCAAGAACAATTCGGCGCTTTTCACGTCCTCGGCATAATCGGGTTGGCCGATCAATTCCGCGCACGGCCCCGTGCAGCGCTTGATCTGATAAAGCAAACAGGGTCGCGAACGATTGGCAAATACCGTATTTTCGCAAGTGCGCAAGCGGAAAATTTTTTGCATGAGCTGAATGCTTTCACGCACCGCGCCGGCATTGGGAAATGGCCCAAAGTAGTGATGCGCCTTGTCCAGGGTGCCGCGATGTATGCCCAGCCGTGGAAAGGTATCGCCCGTTAAAACGATGTACGGGTAGCTCTTGTCGTCCCGGTACAAGATGTTGTAGCGGGGCGTCAAGGATTTGATGAGGTTGTTTTCGAGCAGCAGGGCCTCGGCTTCGGAACGGGTGACGGTGGTTTCAATTCTGTGGACCTGCGCAACCATAAGCTGAACGCGTGGCGCCAGCGATGCCGATTTCTGAAAATAAGACACCACCCGTTTTTTCAGATTGGCGGCCTTGCCGACATACAGCACCTGATCGTCCGCCCCCAGCATGCGATAGACCCCGGGCAGTGATGGCAAGTGGTCGAGTGCGGCGTCGAATTCGGGTGAACGCGAGGTCAATTCGATCGAGGGTTCGGCCGCATTCGAAATCCCTGCTGGCAATGGGTTTTTGAGCTGCCCCTCTTTCTTCGCAGTCATGGTTCAGGCAAACGGAAACTTTAGCGACTTGGCTGCGGAAGATATGTCGAAATAGTGCGAAAGACCGCTTCAAACATCTCTTCGGTCAGGCGCCGCGTTTGAGTGTTATATCGGCTGCAATGATAACTGTCGAAAAGCGTCAAGCCATTGGGCAGCACATGACGGGCAGCGTGCACGAATTTGAAATCGGACGGCCGCAGCTCTAATGCCATGAGTGTTGCCTTGTGCGCAATCGCCCCCAGGGCGAGTATCACAGCCCCCTGGCGCAACAAACCAAGTTCGGTGCGCAAATAAGCATTGCAGCGGCCAATTTCCTCAGTTTCCGGCTTGTTCTGCGGCGGCAGGCATTTCACTGCATTGGTGATACGCGCCGCGATAAGCTGCAAACCGTCATCGCGATCCGTGGAATGCGGAGCACTCGAAAAACCGAATTTGTGCAGCGTACGGTAAAGCAGTATGCCGGCATGGTCGCCGGTGAAAGGCCGTCCGGTGCGATTGGCGCCGTGCATGCCCGGCGCCAGGCCGACGATCAGCAGTCCGGGATCGGCATCTCCGAATGGGGCTACCGGCCTGGCGTAATAATCCGCGTGGTTGAGGCGAACTTCATCGAGAAATTTCGCCAATCGCTCGCATTTTCTGCATGAGGTGGAGAACCCGCTCATTCGGAATGGGCGCCATGTGCAGGCGGCGATGTTTCGCTGGGAACGATTTTGATCCGCGCCGTAAAACGCCGATTGATGCCGCCAATTAACTCCGGCTGGAGCGTCACATGGTGAATGCTATATCGATTGCCCAACAGGCTGCGCGCGGACTCGAGAATAATTTCCCAGCGCGAAAAATCCCCGACCTCCATATGGGCTGAGAGTGCCACCTGCCCGCTTGCAATATTCCAGACGTGCAAATCGTGAACCGAGTGCACCCCTCCGATGCCACTGAGTGCGCGGCCGATCTCCGGCAGATCCAGACCCGATGGCACGCCTTCCATCAACACATGCAAGGCATCGCGCAGCAGCCGCAGGGTCGAAAATAAAATCAACAAGGCAATAACAATGGAAAGCAAGGCATCGATGGGCCGCCAGCCGGTAAAGTAGATGACCGCACCGGAAAGCAATGCCGCCACCGAGGCAATGGCATCGGCCATGACATGCAGCAGGATGGCTCGGCGATTCAGACTTTGGCCACCGCGCCCGATGAGATACGCTACCGCCAGATTCAACAGCAATCCGGCAAGCGCAACCAGCATCACACCCAGCCCTGCGACAGCCGGGGGCGCCAGCAGGCGTTCCACTGCCTCGACCACAATCCAGATCACCACCAGCAACATCGCCAGTCCGTTGACAAATCCGGCAATGACCTCGGCGCGCGCAAATCCATAAGAATGCCGGGCTCCCGCCGGTCGGGCCGAAATCCAGGCAGCCAACACCGCAAGGGCAAGGGCCATGCCGTCGGACAACATATGGCCCCCATCGCTGATGAGGGCCAGCGAGCCAAACAGACGCCCTGTTGCGATCTCTATCAAACCGAAAGCCAGCGTCGCCAGCAAGGCCACTATGAGCATGTGCAGACCGTTCGTCGCCGTTGGCACATGACCATGGACATGATCGTGGCTGTGGCCGAAATGACTAGCCACGTTCGCCCACTTGTTTTTCCTGCGCGAGCAGGGATTGACTGGTTTGCCCGATGCTCATAATGGATTGAATGGCCATCGCGTGCCTTTCCGAGGCGCGTGCGGCGCTCAAGGAGGCCGAGGGGCGCCCGCGGAGATTGGTCAATCTGGCGAGGCTGGCGTCCGATGTTCGATGCTTCAGCCCGGATAACAATTCGTCCGCCGAATCGGGGCGATTGCAGACCAGAACAACGTCGCATCCTGCGTTGAGCGCGGCATAGGCTCGATCGAGAATGCCACCGGCCACACTGGCCCCTTCCATGGACAGGTCGTCGCTAAAAATCAGCCCCTGGAATCCCAAGTCGCCGCGCAAGACCTTGCCCAGCCAGAACGGCGAGAAGCCTGCGGGATGGGGATCGATGCTGGGATAGATGACATGGGCCGGCATGATGGAAGACAGCCCATGTTGGATCAGGTTGCGAAACGGCACCAGATCGGCCGCCGCCAGTTCGGTAAAACTGCGATGATCCACTGGCACGTCCACGTGGGAATCCGCGGCGACGTAACCGTGGCCGGGAAAATGTTTGCCGCAAGCCGACATTCCGGCTTCCCTCAAACCGTCCAGCAGAGCGGCAGCCAGATCGCAAATCCCAGCAGGCCGCGAGTGCAATGCACGATCGCCGATGACTTCGCTTTTGCCATAATCCAGGTCCAGCACCGGCGTGAAGCTTAAATCGACCCCGCAAGCCAGTAACTCGGCGGCCAGAACATATCCCGCATCACGGGCCAGGCGCCTTGCCCGTGCGGGATCGGTGTCCCAGATTTCGCCCAGCAATCGCATGGGGGACAGACGGGTAAATCCAGTGCGGAATCTTTGTACCCGCCCACCTTCATGGTCCACGGTGATTAACAGCGGCGGATCGCGCAAGGCGCGAATTTCGCTGGTCAACGCGGCGATCTGTTCGGGGGATTCGTAATTTCGGGTGAAAAGAATCACCCCGCCGGTCAGGGGGTGCAACAGCCGGCGCCGGTCGCTGGCCGTCAGACTGCGTCCTTCCAAATCGACCATCACCGGCCCGGGCAACAGGTGCGCGCTCATAATGTCAATCCTCGATCACAACCATGGCACACGCGATCCCCTTCTCGTGAGTCAAACTCAAATGATGTCGGCCAATGCCGCGTTCCGCAAGAAAATCCGGCAAGGCACCGTGAAATTCAAATCCGGGTTTTCCAATGGCAGTGTTGATGATACTGATGGCATGAAATGTCACCGGAAAGCGCAGGCCGGTGCCAATCGCCTTGGAAAGCGCCTCCTTGGCGGCAAAGCGATTGGCAAGAAATAATTCCGGCCGCGAACTGGCATCGAGTAGGGTTATTTCCGGCGCGGACAAAATACGGCTGGCGAATTGACTGCCGCGCTCGGAATACAGGCGCTCGATGCGTGCGATTTCCACCATATCGACGCCAATGCCGAGAATCATCTCGACGTGCCTTCCTGAATCGCGGCGAGATAGCGGCGTATGCTGGTTTCCATGCCAAATTCCAGCGCTTCCGCAATCAACGCGTGTCCTATGGAGACTTCCTGAACTCCCGGCACACGACGCAGAAAACCAGGCAGATTTTCCACATTCAAATCGTGCCCGGCATTCACTTCCAGTCCTTGCGCACGCGCAGCGCTTGCCGCGGCGGCATAACCCGACAGCACTTTTTCCTCTGCTGCGGTTCCAAAAGCGCGGGCGTAGGGTTCGGTGTACAACTCCACGCGGTCCGCGCCGATTTCGCGCGCTTCGCGCATGCCATTTTCCGCAGGATCCATGAACAGACTCACCCGGAGCTTGAGGGATTTCAGCTCCTGGATGATCGGGCGCAATCTTTGAGCGTCCCGATCCAAGTCCCAGCCATGATCCGATGTCAACGCGCCGGGCGCGTCGGGAACCAGGGTACATTGATCAGGACGTACCTCGCGCACCAGATCCATCAAGGCGTGAAAAGGATTGCCCTCGATATTGAATTCCGCCGCATGGTCCGCCGCCAATCGCCGCAGCACGCGGACGTCATCGGGCCGGATATGTCGTTGGTCCGGCCGGGGATGAACGGTAAGACCCTGGGCACCTGCCTTGAGTGCCAGGCAGGAAATCGCAGAAACGCTTGGAATATCCAGTGGCCGGCTGTTTCTCAGCAGAGCCACCTTGTTGACATTCACGCTCAGGCGGGTCATAGCTGCTGCAGCTCGCGCAGAAACTGTCGGGTATACAACTCCTGATGTCCCAGATGGTGATTGACCAGGTGCCGCATCAGCAATTTGATTTGTGCCTGCGTTTCGGGCTCGTCATAACGCTCGCGAGCCAGGTCATGCAGAGCCTTGCCGGATATCGCGACTCCGTCGGAAGTACTCTCGCTCGACACGACTGGCCCTTTGTCCACCAGGTAGATATAGCGCAGCCCGGGTTCGATGGGCCGGCCGCTCGCCACGTCGTGATCCAGTGTCAACGCGTAACCCAGTTCTTCCAGCAAGCGTTTTTCGAATTTTCGCAACGTGGCGGATGGCTCCGCCTGAGCCGCCAGCTCGGCCACCGCCTGCCGATAGCCGTCAAACAATACTTCATGGGGATCTTCACGGGCCAGAAACTTGAGTAACAATTCGTTGAGATAAAACCCGCACATCAGTGCAAGCCCCTCAAGCTGGCGGATACCGCCCTGCCATTCCGCGCCGCGCAAGGTTCCCAGTTCCGTCTTGCCGAACCAGGAAAACAACAAGGGCTGAAAGGGCATCAACAAACCTCGTAGCGCCGACTTCGGACGTCGAGCCCCTCGCGCCACCAAGCCGACGCGCCCTGCTTCCCGGGCAAATACTTCAATCACCAGGCTGGTTTCCTTATACGGATAGGTGTGCAACACAAATCCCGACTGCGTCTGCTGCGCAGCATCGCGCCCGCTGCTCATCGGTCTGGCTTCACTCGTATCCAAGGCTCTTGAGCGTTTTCAAGTTTTCGCTCCAGCCGCTTTTTACGCGGACCCAGACTTCCAGGAAAACCTTGCCTCCGAATAATTTCTCCATGTCCACGCGCGCCTGGGAAGCAATAGCCTTGAGCTTTTCGCCTTTGGCGCCGATCACCATGGCTTTGTGATTTTCCTTGGCGACCACGATCGAGGCTTGAATGTGTCGAACTTCTCCCCGGAGTTCGAACGCCTCCACCACCACCGTTGCCGCATAAGGAAGCTCTTCGCCAAGCAGGCGGAACAGTTTTTCCCGCAGGAACTCCGCTGCCAGGAACCGCTCGGAACGATCGGTCAACGTGTCATCGTCAAACATGGCCGGCGCCAGGGGCAGATGGCTCTTCAGCACCTCGATCAATCGATCGGTTTGCGAACCCTTGGCGGCGCTTACCGGAACCACAGCCGTGAACGCGAAAGTCTGACTGACTTTCTCGATAAACGGCAGCAGCCTGGATTTTTCGCGCACCTTGTCCACTTTGTTGATGACCAGTACCACCGGGATCGCATCCGGAAGCAATGCCACGACCCGGCTGTCTTCCGGGCCAAACTTCAGCGCTTCCACCATGAACAGCACAACATCCGTGCCGGCGAGGCTGTCCGTGACGGTGTGATTCATGATCTTGTTGAGTGCGCCACCGTGAGCCATCTGAAAGCCCGGCGTGTCTACCAGGACGATTTGCGCATCAACAGAGGACACCACGCCAGTGATGCGATGGCGCGTAGTCTGCGGTCGATTGGACGTGATGCTGATCTTGGTTCCGACCAGGCGATTGATCAAGGTCGATTTTCCGACGTTCGGGCGGCCAACAATGGCAACCAATCCACAGCGGTAAAGTGAGATGTCCGAATCGTTCATTCGGGACGGGTTGTCAATTCGATGGCGCTCTGTGCCGCTGCCTGTTCGGCGGCGCGTCGGCTGGCACCTTCACCCGTGGCCTCGATGTTCAGTTCCGCAATCCGGCACATCACCCGAAACAACTGGGCATGGGACTCGCCGCGAATTTCCACAATCTCATAGTGAGGCAAGGCCAGACGCCGGGCCTGGAGAAATTCCTGCAAGCGTGTTTTGGAATCCTTGGTCACGCTCGCCAAATCCTGGCGGCTCAAGAGCGGGCGATACACCCGCTCCAGCACCAATTCCGCCTGATTGAATCCACCATCCAGAAATATTGCGCCGACGAGCGCTTCGAACGCATCGGCAAGAATCGACGGGCGGCGAAATCCGCCGCTCCTGAGCTCACCTTCGCCCATGCGCAGATGCTTTCCAAGCGTCAGCGAAGTAGCCAGATCGGCGAGCGCCTGCTGATTGACCAGATTTGCCCGCAGCCGGGATAAATCACCTTCGGGCATATCCGAGAACTGTTCGAAAAGCTGACGGGCGATCACGAAATTCAGCAGCCCATCCCCGAGGAACTCGAGACGCTCGTTGTGGGATGCGCCAAAACTGCGATGGGTCAACGCCTGCTCAAGTAATCCCGTGTTCTTGAATGTGTACCCGATGGCGTGCTCTACAGCCTCACAAGACATTGGACTCGAATGACGGCCGGCCGAATGTCACTCGCTGGATGCCTGAAAATCGATGCAGGCGCTGACGTTTCCCATCAATGGAACCCTGCTGGAATACGTGGTCCGCAGTATCACGGATTCCCCTTCCTTTTCCACATCGATATCTCGGGCGTCGACAGATTTGATGTCATCGATTTGGGCACGCTTGCTGAACATGGTCTGGATATCGCGCACGGAGGCGCCGCGCGCCTCCGGAGACCGGGCAATTTCCCGCAAATGATTGACGATGGTCGCATATTCAATGTATGCGGGAACCATTCTTATGCCGATGATCGCCACGAATATGATCATGGCGGCAATCATGATCATGCCAACAACCGTCACTCCCTTCTGGTTTGTCATGTTGACCCTCACTATTTGATGCGGTTTCCGATACGTTTGAGGTCTTTGAAATTCCACCACACGAGAAACGCCTTGCCGACGATATTCTGTTCAGGCACGAAACCCCAGTAACGGCTGTCCGAGCTCGAATCGCGATTATCGCCCATCATGAAGTAGTGCCCCGGCGGCACCACACAGCTAAAGCCTTGTTCATTGTAAACGCAGTTTTCCCGATACGGGAACTGCTTGACGCCTGCCAGTTGCAGGGGCGGGGCATCCGGATTGATGAGTATGGCATGGGCATGTCCGCCAAGCGACTCAAGAAAGCCGGCTGCATTCGAGAACGTCACGCCCCCTTCTTTGTAAGGCATATCCTGACCGATCTCGGTGGGAACGAATTCGCCGTTGATGCTCAGGCGCTTATTATCCCGGTATTCGATCTTGTCGCCTGGCACGCCTACGACGCGCTTGATGTAATCGAGGGTGGGATTCTCCGGATAACGAAACACCATTACCTCGCCGCGCTGGGGAAGATTCACATCCATGATCTTGCGATTGACCACCGGAATTCGAATGCCGTAGGTAAACTTGTTCACAAGGATGAAGTCTCCGATCAGCAGGGTCGGAATCATGGAGCCCGAGGGAATCTTGAAAGGCTCCACCAGGAATGAGCGCAACACAAACACGATCAGGATGATCGGGAAAAAACTCTTGGGATATTCGACCCACCAGGGTTCCTTGGCGGAGGACTGGCGGCGTTTGCCAAGCCAGAAATGATCCAACAGCCAGATTCCGCCAGTGACCAACAACAACGTCAACATCAATAGCGCAAAATTCATGATTGTCCTGTTCTACCCGACTTGATTGCTAATCTTTTCATTTGTTGTCTACCTGCAAGATGGCGAGAAATGCCTCCTGGGGTATCTCCACCGTGCCCACCTGTTTCATGCGCTTCTTGCCGGCCTTCTGTTTTTCCAGCAGCTTGCGTTTGCGGGAAATGTCCCCGCCGTAACATTTTGCCAGCACGTTTTTGCGAAGAGCCTTCACCGATTCGCGCGCGATAATATTCGAGCCGATGGCCGCCTGCACCGCCACATCGAACATCTGGCGCGGAATCAGTTCCCGCATCTTGGTGGCCAATTCCCGTCCGCGGTACTGACTGGTCGCGCGATGTACGATCAAGGACAACGCATCGACGCGTTCGCCGTTGATCAGAATATCCAGCTTGACCAGATCGGCCGCGCGAAATTCCTTGAAATCGTAATCCAGGGAAGCATATCCGCGGCTCACCGATTTCAATTTGTCGAAAAAATCCATGACCACTTCGTTCAAGGGCAATTCGTAGGTCAGCATGACCTGGCGGCCCATATACTGCATGTTGCGCTGGGCACCGCGTTTGTTGTTGCACAGGGTCATGACCGGGCCGACATAATCCTGCGGCATCAAAATGGTCGCCGTGATAATGGGTTCGCGGATTTCCTCTATTTTTGACGCATCGGGGAGTTTCGAGGGGTTCTCGATTTCCACGACGCTGCCATCGCGCATCAGGATCTGGTAGACAACCGTGGGCGCGGTGGTAATCAGATCCATGTCGTATTCGCGCTCCAGGCGTTCCTGCACGATATCCATGTGCAGCAGGCCAAGGAACCCACATCGGAAGCCGAAGCCCAGCGCCTGGGACGTTTCCGGCTCGTAGCGCAGCGACGAATCGTTCAATTGCAGTTTTTCCAGGGCATCGCGCAAGGATTCGTATTGATTGGATTCCACCGGATACAAGCCCGCGAATACCTGGGGCTTGATTTCCTTGAAGCCTGGCAGCGCTTCGGTTGCAGGTCTGCCGAGCAACGTTATTGTGTCGCCCACTTGGGCTGCCTTGAGTTCCTTGATGCCGGCGATCACGAAGCCAACCTCGCCGGCCAGCAATTCGGTGCGTGCCGAGGATTTTGGCGTGAACACGCCCACCTGCTCGCACAGGTAGTTGGCTTTGCTCGACATCAGCAGGATCCGCTCTTTGGGCCGAAGGGCGCCGTCCACCACGCGAACCAGCATGACCACACCAACGTAGTTATCGAACCAGGAGTCGATGATCAGAGCCTTGAGCGGCCCGTCCGGATTGCCGCGTGGGGCGGGTATGCGGGCGATGACCGCATCCAGAATATCCTCGACGCCTTCGCCTGTCTTGGCGCTCGCCCTAACCGCATCGTCAGCAACAATGCCGATAATGTCTTCGATTTCGGCGATCACCCGGTCCGGCTCGGCCGAAGGCAGGTCGATTTTGTTAAGCACCGGGACCACTTCCACGCCTTGCTCGATGGCCGTATAACAGTTGGCCACGGTTTGAGCTTCCACGCCCTGGGAAGCGTCCACCACCAGCAGCGCCCCTTCGCAGGCGGCCAGCGAGCGGCTGACTTCATAGGAAAAATCGACGTGTCCGGGTGTGTCGATCAGATTGAGGAAATAGACCTGGCCATCGCGCGCCTTGTAGCGCAGGGCGGCCGTCTGGGCTTTGATGGTAATGCCGCGCTCGCGCTCCAGATCCATGGAATCGAGCACTTGTTCTTCCATCTCGCGGTCGGAAAGTCCGCCGCACAGATGGATGATGCGATCCGCAAGCGTGGATTTGCCGTGATCGATATGGGCAATGATGGAAAAATTGCGGATCTGCTGCATCAGAAAAAAGGGCACTTGACGTGCCCTTTGAGGTGGATTTCAAAACGGCGGATTGTAGCGGATTTTCCCCGCTGGCGACCTATCCACTTCCCGAACCTGCCTGCCAGAACAACGCCCACCCCGCCGGAAATCTTCAGTTGCCGTCCAGGCGCAGGGGCACGTACAGCGACGATTCACCCCGCCGAATCAGCAACGCCACGCTGCGTGCCTTATCGAATTGGCCAATCAGCTGGTTCAACTGCTCCACCGATTTCACGTCCTGATTGTTCAGCGCCAGCAGAATGTCGCCACGCCGGATCCCCGCCTTGGCCGCCTGCCCCTGAACGTCCTCCACCAGCAGGCCGCCGTTGGCATTGATTTCCTTGCGTTGTTCAGGGCTCAGTTCACTCACGACCAGCCCCAGCCGGGCAACCATGTTACCGGGCTTGCCTTCCTTGCGCTGGCCGCGCTGGGATACCTTTTCTTCCGGCATTTCGCCAACGGTGACCGTCACATCCTTCGCCGCGCCCTTGCGCCAGATCTGGGCGCTGACCCGCGACCCCGGCCGGGTTTGGGCCACGATTCTTGGCAGATCCGAGGAAGAGTTCACCGTTTTGCCATCAAACTTCAGGATCACGTCGGAGACTTCCAGCCCGGCCTTGTCTGCCGGACCGCCCTTTTCCACCGAGTTGACCAAGGCGCCCGAGGGTTTGGGCAGCCCAAACGACTCGGCCAGTTCCCGGGTGACCTCCTGGATGACCACACCGATGCGCCCGCGGCTGATACGGCCGACGGTTCTCAGTTGGTTAGCGATATCCATCGCCACGTCGATCGGTATGGCAAAGGACAATCCCATGAAGCCGCCAGTCCGGCTGTAAATCTGCGAATTGATGCCGACCACCTCGCCCCTGAGATTAAACAGTGGCCCCCCGGAATTGCCGGGATTGATGGCTACGTCAGTCTGGATAAACGGGACATAATTTTCCTGCGGCAGCGAACGCCCTTTGGCGCTGACAATGCCGGCGGTGACCGAGCTTTCGAAGCCAAACGGCGAGCCGATCGCCAGCACCCATTCGCCCACCTTGAGTTTTTCCGGGTCGCCCACCTTGACCGTAGGCAGGCCGGTCGCCTCGATTTTGATGACCGCGACGTCGGAGCGCTTGTCCGCCCCGATGACCTTGGCTTTGAATTCGCGCTTGTCGCTGAGTTTGACGATGACCTCATCCGTGCCGTCCACCACATGGGCATTGGTCAGGATGACGCCATCGGCGCTGACGATAAACCCCGAACCCATCGAACGCGCCTCGCGGGGCTGCGGCGGTCCGAAGCGGCGGAAGAAATCCTGGAAAGGATCTTCATCGGGCGACTGAGGCCCCGGGGCGGCTTGCTGGGTCGACGTGGTGCTCACGTTGACAACCGCCGCGCCATTTTTTTCGACCAACTCCGTAAAGTCCGGCAGACCCTGCACCTGGGCGAAGGCAAGGACGGGGAAGCACAGCGCAAAAATGCCAAATAACGTTCTAATCATTGGGAAGACTCGTTTCCAAAAATTTGAGAATCCGCGATGCTCCAGCGCCGCTTACTGGCCGCGCTGGGAAATCGAATTGGCCATTTGTACCACCGTTGGGGCCGGCGTTTCGCCCAGAACGGTAATCACCTGGTTGTTGAGCGTGCGAGTATAAATGTTGATTGCACCTTGACGGAACAAGCCTTCGCTGACCTGGCGGCGATTGGCCGCTGGCTCGATAAAAATCGATATGGCCGCCAAGCCATCCGAAAAAACGATATGGGTCACTTCGCTGTTTTGTCCAGGTTTGACGCGCTGCATTTCCAGAATCTTGCGAAAGCCGGTGGGGAAATTCTTCATTACCCAACCGGACGCGCTGTTAGTTGCCTGGCTGTTGCCAAAGCGGTTCAATCGCCATTGCGGGGTCCGGACATCGAACGAGGGACGGATCATCTCCCTGGTAACCCCGGCGCCAATGGATAGCTGGGTAAAGCTGAATTGTTCAACCACCTCGTGGGCTTCATTCAGCATGCGGGATTTGAGCAGCAGCCCGGAAACGGAATCCGCCCAGATTTTGTGGCCGTAACGCAGCCCGTCCCGGGGTTCCAGCACTAACGCCTGGGCATCGTAGCCGGCGACACGCTCCGCTTCACCCATGCGGATCTGGTAATTCTCCGCCAGTCCGGACAGTTGCTCGGGCAGCAAGGCGGGAAAACTGCGGCGCCCCATGCGGGGATCGCTGCGCACCATCTTCAGTTCCGGGTAATAACACAGGACTTCGTCGTTGTTGCGAATCACTTCGCGGCGCGGTCCGTCGAGGGTTTCAAGCTTTTCGTGTTCGCCGCGTTCATCGACAAAATGCACGATGCGCGAGGTTTGTACCCTGTCGCCATGCTGAAAAATGAACGTCCCGGCATAATTGAGTTGGCGAGCGGCGTCGGCAATGCGTTGCAGCATGGTCAAGGCCTCGTCGCGATCCAGCGTATCCGCCCATATCGGCGGTGCGATCAATGCTGCGGCAAATAGCCCGGCCGGCAACCAGTGAGTTCGATTCATCGCGACGCGCCGTCTTCTCCGGAGACCGTTCTGACATAAGACGCCACCCCTTGCATCGAGGTTCTCGGCGAAAACTGCTGGTGTGCCAGAAGATATTCGTTGACATCGCCGTCTACAGCTTCAGCGCTACCCGGGAGGCGAACCGACGTTGCCGGGGTGCCCTGGGTAAGTGCAAGATTGTCAAGACTCGGTTGCCTAACAAAAGGATTGTTGAACAGACCGATCCATCCCACCAGCGCCACGCCGGCAAACGATGCCGCAAGGGCGACCGCATGACGGCGAACATAACGCGCCGCGCTGGGGCGCCTGGGTGCCAAAACCGTAGGCTCCTGCGCCAATCGCTGGGCGATTCGTTCGCCGAATTGCGGGGATACCCCGGTTTGCCCTCTTAATGTATCGCCGATCAGATGGTAGGTGGCCCAGGCTCGACTGGACTCCGGATCGTCTTTCAGACGTCGCACTTGGTCCAATGCCCTGGCCTCATCCGCTTCCCCATCCATGAACTCCGATAAGCGCTCCATGTCTACCACCTCTTGTCCTTGCTCGTATCAAGCAGCGGCCGCAGCCGTTCCGCTATGGTCTCCCGGGCCCTGAAAATTCGCGAACGTACGGTCCCGATGGGACAGTTCATGATCTTGGCGATATCTTCATAACTCATGCCTTCGATTTCCCTTAACGTAATCGCGGTGCGCAATTCTTCGGGCAGTTCGTCCATTGTCCGATTGACCGTGGCGGCAATCTCCCGGGTCATCAGCTCCGCTTCCGGCGTATTCATTTCCCGCAGCTGATCGCCATCTTCGAGGCCTTCGGCCTCCTCGTTATCTAAACTGGTCGTGGTCGGCGCGCGCCGGCCCATCGACACCAGATGGTTCTTCGCGGTATTGATCCCGATCCGGTAGAGCCAGGTATAAAACGCGCTGTCGCCGCGAAATGACGGCAAGGCGCGGTAGGCCTTGATAAATGCCTCCTGCGCGACGTCCTCCACCTCGGCGGAATCCCGTATAAAGCGGGACAGAAGACGCACAAGCTTGCGCTGATATTTAACGACCAGCAGTTCAAAAGCCTGTTTCTCTCCGCGCTGGGCCCGCTCGACCAGCACTTGGTCGACTTCACGGTCTCCCATCTCACCAATTTTCCCGAATGATTGTTCGACGCACCAGCGCGCCAAAAAAAGGCGCCTAAGTATACCTGTCGAATCCTCTCCGGGAAACGCGCCATCGAGTGTTAATGCAAAGACCGTCCCGACCCCGATTTGGTTCAATGCGCCGAACAATTAGGTTTGCCCGGCATCCGGCGGCTTGGAGCGAGACTTCGCACAGCGCAGCCAGACTCGCAGTCGGCGTAGCTCTTCCGCGGGCGCGCTGTCCGGCAGCAGGACAACGGCTCGCACCCCATTACCGGTATCGCTCTTGACTCTCAGAACAATCAACAAAGGCGACACAAAGCTGGAGGGAAGCAGCGTGGCGGGCAAGGATTTATCGCCGTAAAGTCCAAGAACACAGCGTCCCCCCTCCTCCATTCTTAGTTTCACCACCGACTGGCGAGCCTGCAAAAAGACGTCCCGGCGCAGGTAAAAAACCAGGCTTGCCGACAGGGTCAGGGCAGCCAATATCCCGAACCATATCGGCTCGAGATAGGCCACGGCCAGCCCTCCAGAGACGCCATGAATGGTTACCAGCAGCCCGCCGAGTATCCGCGATCGGGCAATATCCATGGCTAACGAGGATGGGGCACCCGCTGTCATGGCCCTATAATTGGGCCGTCATCCGGCACCCCATGAAAACTCCGATCGATCGAAAGCCCGCCCCCCATGCTGATCAGAATGGGGAGGCAACACATCCCGACCTGCCGCAAAGAGAACTGCGCGCGGCCCTTGAGTCGGCCGTTGCCTGCTCGCTTGAGCACTACGATCTCCTGTTGATTCATGGGGAAGATGCCCAGGCCTTTTTACAGGGCCAACTGACCAACGATACTCTTCAAACCACCCAGGATCGGGCGCAGTTTGGCGGTTATTGTTCCCCGAACGGAAGGCTTCTCGCCAACTTTTTGCTGATCAGCACACCCGAAGCTTACCTGTTGCACCTGCCCTCGGCGATTACCGCCTCGTTCGTGGAACGGCTGCGCAAGTTCGTGCTGCGAGCCCGTGTTCATATCGAACACGCACCCGACTTGTTTGCCGTAGGCTTGGCGGGGCCAAAGGCGGCGCAAGGTCTGAACCAAATTTTTGGCACCCTGCCTGCCCGGCCCTTGCACGTGATTCGCGCCGATCAAAGCTTTGCAATAACACTGCCAGGCGGGCTCTTCTTGCTCATGGGGCCTTCCGCTGGCATTGAAGCGCATCGGCAGCAGTCCCTGAGGGATGCCGTGCCCGCAACCTCACAGTGCTGGGACTGGCTGCAAATTCAAGCCGGGATTCCCTGGATTCTGCCGCCCACCCGCGACCAGTTCATTCCTCAGATGATTGGACTGGATTTGTTGGGTGGCGTGGGATTTCAAAAAGGCTGCTACCCCGGCCAGGAAATCGTCGCGCGCAGCCAATATCTGGGCAACATCAAGCGCCGCCTGCGCTCCGGGCACGCTTTCGGTCCCGCCAGCCCAGGGGACCCGGTGCTGGCCGCGGGGAAAAACTGCGGCATGGTTCTTAACGCCGCGCCAGCGCCCAACGGGGGCTGGGACCTTCTGGCGGTTGTTCAGGAATCGGAGGCCGTCGACCCCATGCATATCGGCTCCATGAGCGGGCCCCATCTGACATGGAACCCGGCCCTGCCATTCCCTGCACCGGGTGGCCCGTGAAGGGCAAGGGATTTTCCTACTACGTGTATTACCGGGTTCGCGAATCCGCGCCGGCAAAAATCCAGGTGATGCACTTGCTGGATGAGGTCTGCCGCCGCACCGGAATTCGTGGGCGATTACTGGTCGGCCGAACGGAGCCCGATATGTGGATGGAAGTTTACGAAGGAGTCGAGCATGCGCCGGCGTTCGAGCGCGAGCTGAGTTCATGTCTGGGCGAGATCGATTTCAGTTCTGTCCTGGCACCGAAGGCCAGCCGTAAGTTGGAATGTTTTTCCGAGTCATGTGCCTGATCCTTTTTTCCCACCGGACCCACCCGCGCTACTCGCTGATATTGGCCGCCAATCGCGATGAATTTTTTGATCGGCCAACCGAGCCGGCCGGATTCTGGTCGGATGCCCCGGAAATACTCGGCGGGCGGGACCGGCAGGCAGGCGGCACCTGGATGGCCGTTCAACACGACGGCCGCTGGGCGGCGGTAACCAATTTTCGCGATGGCACTCGCCCGCCCGCTGGCTCACGTTCCCGCGGCGATCTAGTTGCGGAGTATTTACGAGGAAAGCAAAGCGCGAAAAGCTATGCGGACGCGATCCAGCGACGGCGCAACGACTTCGGCGGATTTAATTTATTGGTAGGAGATCGTCTCGGTGTCGTCTTCGTATCCAGTCAGTTGCCCGCATCACGCAGCCTCGAGCCTGGACTCTACGGCTTGAGCAACCACCTCCTGGATTCTCCCTGGCCCAAGGTCGAACGGGGCAAGCGCCGCCTACGGGATCTCGTCAATGCTTCCAACGAATTGCCTGCCGAGGCCTTGCTCGAATTGCTGGCGGATCGGCAGCTTGCCGAGGAGTCGGCCCTGCCGCGGACCGGGGTAAGTCCGGAATGGGAAAAAACCCTGTCCGCCGTTTTTATCACCGCTCCGGGTTACGGTACCCGTGCGTCTTCCGTGTTATTGATGGACGAGGCCGGCGCAGTGCATTTTCGGGAGCGATCGTTTGACGAACAAGGCGTAATGTTCGACGACCGAAAATTTGATTTTGTGGCGCCCTCCTGAGGGGGCGCCGCATAGGTCATCTCACACATCTCTGACCATGCGTCGATGTGGGATGCCGGCTTCGTCGAAGATATCCCCCTCGGCAATGAATCCCTGACGCTGGTAAAAGGCGATCGCGTGTTCCTGAGCGTTTAATCGCAGGCTGGAGTATCCCCGAGCCCGGGCCAGTTCGACCAGGGTCGCGAGCATCGCATTGCCCACCCCGATCCCGCGCCAGGGTTTTAGCACAGCCATTCTGCCGATATGGCCGTCGGGGAGCAGCCTCCCCGTACCTATCGCCAGTCCATCAGACTCAGCCAATACATGTGTGGAAACGGCATCGAATTCATCCCACTCCAGCTCGACCGGCACCGATTGCTCGAGGACAAAAACCGCTTCGCGTACAGAGCGCAGCCGATTGATATCGGCCGCCCAGTCGGCAATTCGGACCTTGAAACTGGGCGCGGTTTTCACCTGCCGGAAATCAACCAAGCGCCTGGGATCGTTACTTCAGATCGTGGCGCCCCCACCCACTTCGATCACCGCACCGCTGATATAACTGGCTTCGTCGGACGCGAGGAATGCGTAGGTATTGGCGATTTCTTCCGGCTTTGCCAGCCGCCCCAGAGGCACCCGGTCGATCATGGCCTGCATCACCTTCTGCGGAATGGATTTCAGGATCGTGGTCTCGACAAAGCCAGGACACACCGCATTGACGCGAATCCCATTGCGCCCCAATTCCCGGGCCCAGGTTTTGGCCATGCCGATGACGCCGAATTTACTGGCGGCGTAATTGGTCTGGCCGAAGTTGCCGTAAATGCCCACCACGGAGGAGGCGTTCAGAATCACGCCCCCGTTCTGCGCAATCATGATGTCCACCACAGCGCGGGTGCAATTGTAGGTTCCCTTCAGATTGACGTCGATCACCCGGTCGAACTGCTCCTCGGACATATTGCGCAGCCGGCCGTCATCGACAATGCCGGCGTTATTGACCAGCACGTCGATCCGTCCGAACTTCTCCATGACTTCCTTCATCAGCGCGTTGACGCTGGCCATCTTGGTAACGTTTAAAGTCCCACCGATGGCCTGACCCTGGCTGGCCAGAATTTTCTCGACGACCTCGTCAACGGCCTTGCGGTCAAGGTCGCAGACAACAACCTTGGCGCCCTCCGCCGCAAACTTCAACGCGGTCGCCTGCCCGATGCCGCGCGCCGAACCCGTGATAATCGCTATTTTATTTTTCAGTCTCATTCAGATTCTCTTTATGTAACCCCTCTCCCCTCGCGGGAGAGGGGGGTGAACACATTGCCGTTAAATTTCCGTAATCTCCACCGGCGTCCCCGCATCAACCAGATCGAACAACTCCAGCAGGTCGCGATTGTGCATACGAACACAGCCGATCGAGCCCGGCGTACCCATCACCGCGGTATCCGGACTGCCATGGATGTAGATGTAGCGGCGCATGGTATCGACCTCCCCCAGCCGGTTGAATCCCGGCTCGCAGCCGGATAACCAGAGCAGGCGCGTCAACATCCAGTCTCGCCCGGGAAACTTGTCCGCCAGTTCGGCATTGTAAATTTCCCCGGTCGGGCGGCGTTTGACGAATACCGTATTGACCGGCTCGCCCGCCCCGATTTTGGCGCGAATGATATGGCGCCCGCGCGGCGTGCAAAAACTGCCGTACTTCTCACCCGCACCCTTTTTGGCCGTCGAGACCAGATAGCGCTTGAGAAGCTTGCCGTTTTCGCGCAGTTCCAGGGTCTGCCCGGCAATGCTGATGCGAATGGACTTTGTTGGATCTTTCATCCTAGAAAAAGCTGTTGAACCACAGAGGCACTGAGAACACGGAGAAAAAACAAATTCTTGCGTCCATCCGCGCACTCACCAAAAAGGTGAATACTGCGGGCACGATAACTGATTGATATATTGTTCTTCTCGGTGTCTCTGTGCCTCTGTGGTGCGGTTTTTAGGTTCATGAATTGGCCTACCGGCGTTTGCGGAAAAAATTCGACAACACTTCACCGCATTCCTGCGCCATCAGGCCGCCTTCCACCTGGGCGTGATGATTCAGCAGGGGTTCCGCAAACAAGTTAATGACGCTGCCACAAGCCCCGGTCTTCGGGTCTTTCGCGCCGAATACGACCCGCCCGATGCGCGCATGCTGAATTGCACCCGAACACATTGCGCAGGGTTCGAGGGTGACAAACAGCGTGCATCCGGTGAGGCGATAATTCCCAAGTGCCGAGGCGGCCGCACGCATGGCCTGAATCTCCGCATGGGCCGAAGGGTCATGCCGGCTGATCGGCGCATTAAAACCTGTCCCGATGATCCGCTCATCCTTCACAACAACCGCACCTACCGGTACCTCGCCCGCCGCTGAAGCCTCATGCGCCAGCGCCAGCGCGGCAGTCATGAACTCCGTGTCTGAATCGTTAAGTCCCGGCAATCTCTCGAATCCTTAGATTAGAAGTAAACAACCCTTCTCCCTCCGGGAGAAGACCCAACGTCATATTCCCGTCGTGAATCGAGCCCAGGAACCTTTTCTCCCCTCGCCCTCCGGGAGAGGGGCGGGGGTGAGGGAGGTTCGAGAGCAGGGATGAGGGACAAGAGGTTGAAATGAAAGTCGGTAGTGAACCTCGGCATGCCCAACATTATTGCATCGGACCAATTTGCTCGCGCAGAGCGTTCACCGTTTCAGCCTCGCCGAGAATCCGAAACAACGTCCCTTTGTCGTCAGCATTTTCTTCAAGCACCTTGCAGTCCGCGAAAATTTTCCCACGTAGATGCTGAGCCGACCAGGGCAGGAATAACTCGGCCTCGACGAGATTCTTTTGAAAAAACGCCTCGATCACCGCGTGCAGTTTCGCAATATCCGCCTCTCGCCGGGCGCTGATTATCATGCACTCCGGGTACTGCGCACGCAACGCCGCCTCGCGCGCCGCCTGTGCGGCGGCATCCCCCACACAGTCGATCTTGTTGAAAACACGAATGCGCGGCACATCCTGAGCACCAATCTCTTTGAGCACTGTCTCGGTCGCCGCAATCTGCCGTTCAAAGCCGGGGTCGGCTGCGTCAATAACGTGTATGAGCAAGGAAGCCTCAACGGCCTCCTCCAGCGTGGACTTGAATGACGCGACCAGATCGTGGGGCAGGTTCTTGATGAAGCCAACCGTGTCGGTCACCAACACGCGCGGCACGGTTTCGGGATACAGCGCGCGCACCGTGGTATCGAGCGTCGCGAAGAGTTTGTTGGCGACCAAGACTTCGCTCCCGGTCAGCGCACGCATCAGGGTGGACTTGCCCGCATTCGTGTAACCGACCAGCGCCACGCGTGCGAGCCCCTGGCGTTCCTGACGGCGTGCACGCTGGGTCTGGCGCTCGACATCCATGGCCGTGATTTCCTCTTGCAGTTCGCGGATGCGGTTACGGATCTTCTGCCGGTCCAGCTCGCTATGCGCCTCGCCCGCACCCCGGCCACCGGTACCGCTGCGCTGGCGGCCCTTCGGTCCCGCCAGCTTTGCCGCCTCACGCAGCCGCGGGGCCATGTAGCCCAACCTCGCAATTTCCACCTGCGCGCGGGCCGAACGCGAGCGCGCATGGCGGTGGAAAATTTCGAGAATCACCATGGTGCGGTCCATTACCTCGCAGCCCACCTCGATTTCAAGGTTCCGGGCCTGTGAGGGAGATATCTCGTGGTCTACCAGAACGATGTCCGCGCGACGAGTTGCCGGATCGGCCTCCGATTGTGCCGCCTCCTTGGCCCTGGCCGCCCCGCTTTTAGCTACCTTGCGGACGTCGTTATCGGCCGACATGGACTCCTCGTCCTCCGAAACATCACCCTCCACGAAACGACGCATTTCCTGCCGCTTGCCGATGCCCAAATAGCCGGTAGTGTCGAAACTTTCGCGTTTTTGCGTAAAGGCTCCCACGACCTCGAAGCCAAGAGTCTTGGCCAATTCGCGCAATTCGTTCATCGACGACTCGAACTCGGCCTCGGTCACGTTCGGCAACTGCACCGAAGCCACAAGCGCCCTCGCGGGCTTTTCCGCTAGTTCATTCAGCATCTGGGGGATTGCTTCCTATATATGAGCTAGCGCGGAAGTCACCTATGACGGCGCACAACCAAGTTAGAGTTCGCATCTCGGACAAATCAGCACCGCGGTCCACGCGGAACTGGCAAAGGCAAGGTCGTTGGGGCGATTTCGTCAATCTTATAGATGCGGCAGAAGTGAGGCCTCCCGGGCTGGGATACGTAGCGCCGTCCGATCTCCGAGGCCGCTACGCAGTAGCCAAAATTCGAAAATCTGTTGCCTTGACTACCGGCCGCAGGTGGGTCTTCTCGCGCTTCAAGTCAACCAACCCGTACTGTGACATCGTTTTGAGCGTCCTGGACAGATTGCTTGGTTGACGCCCGGTGATTTTCGCAAGCACCGCAACCGAGTCAGGATTCGTCTCGCGGATGATCTTCAGCAACGCGCGGTTCTGATCGCTAAGAACCTCCGCGACAGACTTCATGGTGGTAAACCAGATCTTGGGTTCGCCAGGCTTGGGTTTATATTCACCCTTGGCGATTGCAATCATCCGTGCCCGGATCTGATTCTGTGGCATTACACCGATAACGATGGCCTTCATCTGCGCGCCTCCTTAATAACCCGATCCACTTCAGCAAAAAAGTCTTCCAGCAAGCGCTGGGGAGACTCAAAATGATACGGCACGCCCTTATCGCTAGACGTTCGATGCCGGTGGTCGTAGGGCAATCGTCGTCCAGAAAACTGGAACTTCTTCGGCGGCTTCACCGCATGCGCGTTGTCGTAACCCAGCACCCTCGCGCCGTATTTATCGTGGAGGGTCAGGCTGTAACGAATCCCATGGGGAACATTCTCTGACACTGCCACCGACTTCACTTCGACCTTGATCCAGAAGCCATCCTCCTGCTCCAGAACACTGCCATCCAGCTCAAGCAGAGTCTCAAGGATCGGGTCGCGATAAGGTGCCATTTTTTGCAGTATATCATCAGATGATATGCCTAGTCTGCGCGATCTACAACAAAGCTGGCCCCTTATCGACAACCTCGAGGCCTCATTTATGCGCGGGGTGGAGCAACTTCCCCGCGGTTCCGGGGAGGCGTTTCTGACCGATCCCCCACATCGGCACAGTCGAGATACTGATATTCAACAGCGCCGCGAAGACCGCTTGGCTGATACGAGACTGCTCCCGAATCCATTTGATCTTGCTGGGAGACAATCGGCTCGACCGGCGGCAGACACAAATGAGCGAAGACTATCTTCGGGGATGCTTTCCGCTCCCTGCCCTATTACGCGGAATCGCTTTGTACAAATCCATCTACGCCTCAATGTGCGGGCGCCTTCTCTTCGGCCGATTCGGCCCACGGCTTAATCGTTGCCAAGATCCTCGCGAGTGCCGTCTTCGCGAGTACGGTGTCGCGATTGGCCAAACACGCACGGCGAGCAGACATTTTTACTGTCAACGCCGCAAGGATGCCCGACGTCAACTTTCATGCGCTGCTCTTGTCTGTCCGCGCCGGTGGCAAGCGGCACAGACCTTAGGCGGAATCAATGGGCGGCAAACAATTGAGTTCTTGATGCGTCAGCGATGGCGACGACGCAGGGGTGTGATACCCGGCGCTCGACTGAAATCGCGAAGAACTCCTCAATAATCTCTTTCGTTCGGCCGATCGCTTTCGCGCCATACTGCGTTTCGATTTCCGATTCGATAACAGTAGGCCCGATAAACACGCCTATTTCGCGCTTTCCGAACGCCTTCATCAACGCGCTATCGTCGAACTCCCCGACCACGCGAGGCCGAAGTTTATTCTTCTCGAACCATCGATCCAAGGGAGATCTTACTGTTACGTCGACGGTCGGAACCAACATCGGCGCGCCGTTCAGGCAGGCTGGAAACTTCCCTTTGAGGCTTTTAAGGATGTTGATTGGCAAGACCGTCGGCGTGTTTCTCGCCTGCTGGCTCACCGTGAAGCTCGGATTCGCGAGACTGCCCGGAGGCGCAAACTGGATGTCGACGCTCGGGGTTTCCGTATTGTGTGGAATTGGCTTCACGATGAGCCTCTTCATTGCCGGCCTGGCATTCGACGAAGCGGGCAGTGAGTATATTGTTCAGACACGGCTCGGCATTCTGGGTGGTTCGCTCGCCGCCGCCCTTCTTGGCTACGCCCTGTTGCGCGCGAGCCTGCCGCAAGTCTTGCCAGCTCGGTGAGCTAAGATTATCGAATCGACAAAGCCGGGCGTTCGCGTGATTTTGGCGAGGCTTCAGTTGAGCCTCCAAAACGCAAAGTTAAGCACGCAAGCGAACGCAACCCATGCGGCATATGGAACCAGCAGCCAACCCGCCAACCGATCGGTGCGCCAGAACAGCACGGCGTTGACGCCAATCGCGACGAGCAGGAGCACAATCTCGGCGAGCGCGATCCCGATCATCCAGCCGCCGAAAAAGAGGAACGACCAGGCAAGATTAAGCACAAGTTGCGCCGAATAAGCCACCATCCCGGCGCGTGCGCCCGAGAGGCCGACACGTCGCCAGACGCGCCAGCCCGCCAGCGCGATCATCAGATACAGCAGGGTCCAAACCGGGGCGAACACCCAGTCGGGCGGATTGAAAACCGGTTTCTGCAGCGTCCGATACCAGGTTCCAACGCTGTCCGCCGTGACCCAGCCGCCGATCGCCGATATCGCCAGGCAGAGCGACAAGAAACCGCCCAGGCCGAGGAGATCGCCGGCGCGCGTGCGCACCGCCCCCGTGATCATTGCCCTCTCACCGCCGCATATTGCGCGGGGGTGAGGTCCTTCAGTTCTATCTTGAACGGACCAGATTGCTTGTCCGAAACAAGCAGGCCGATGTACTGCACGTCAACGAACCGCACGATCGGGGCCAAAATGGCGCGCCCGCGGTAACTTGCTGCGAAATTTGCCACTTCGAAACGCAGCGTCTGCCAATCGCGTGGCGCGACGAACGCGGCCTGGTATTGGGGCGTACTCGTGCTGTCGTCGACTTTGAGGGTCAGCTTGTAGCGCTGGCCGTCACCACGCACCGTCACCAGCAGCGCCGTGGACTTCTCCGGAAACCTGACGGGGCCACGGAACGAGGCGAAGCCGCCGTTATTTTCGAGCGACACCTCTCCTTCGAACACCATAGCGCCATCCGTCGAGCGAAGCCTCGACGTGGACACGCCGCCCATGACGTCATCGTTAATAACCCGAAACGTCTGTGCGACTTCCGAACGAGAGAAATCGAGCAGCGGCGCGCCGGCATGTGCGAACGGCATGAGTGTAAGGGTCGCTCCGAGGACAACAGCGTGGACCGCGCCAGAATATTGCATCTTTAGGCGATGACCAACCGCAGGACGGAGTGGCTTTTTTCCTTTATTGATTTGTACCATCCCGCTACATATTCATCGAATAAGCAAGATTTCCTGTGCAGTAAATATCGCCCCAAGACCCTGCACCTTTCTGCGTTCCGCGGTCCAACTCAAGGCTCCCGCCCACCTTAAACTGAGAATCGTGACGGTCCCCTTCTATCCCGCTACGCCAGGTGGAAAAACTTTTACCGTTACGTGAAATTGCTGACTACAGAAGCCGTAAGCTCGTATTTCGTAATTGCTTTCGTGCGACACTTTTACCGTCAGATCACAAAACCGCGTGACGGTAAATTTTACCGAGCCGCATCAAGCCAAATTTTTACCGTCAGATTTACCGTCAGATTCGCACGGATGTCTTTGGGATGAGCAGCGCACTGCGAGACCTAAACCACTCTACAGTTCAAAGGCTTGAACTGGAAAATTCACGCTGTTTACTATTAGAAATAGATAGTTGATAGCATTCTATAACCAATTGAAATTGCATATATTTTCTATAGCACCTATACGATGATCATCCCCACTCAATCATCAACGGCGCTTCTAAACCGTTGTCACGTATAGAACTTTTTTCGGCGTGTAGCATTTCTACCGTCAGATCTACCGTCATTTGCTTTTGATACCCAAAATTAGCATTCGGCATCTATCGGCACGTATCGCGGTCAATCGACAGCCTGTTGCATCTACCCCTTCAGGATCGGTCGGTATCTATCGGTACCTATCGCTGGCAACGTTTTTCTTGTCCTCTGATCGTTCAGTATCTATCGCTGACTGTCGATAGCGCAAGATTTCAGTGCGTCGCTTTCCTCGCGAATCAAATACCCCATTGCGCGGTAGCCACGCTGGCGCTTGTCCCACATCCGTCGCAAGGCTGGATGGGCGGTATCCACGAAGTCAACGATCCGCACATCAATCTTCGTCGCATGCTCACGGTGGAGACGCCCGGCGTATTGCTGCAAGGTCCCCTTCCACGACACCGGCATCGCCAGAACCAGGGTGTCCAGAGGAGGATGGTCGAAGCCCTCCCCTACCAGCTTGCCGGTCGCAAGCAGTACGCGCGGAGCTTCCGGTGGCAAAGCCTCGAGTTGCCCAATTAGCGCGGCGCGCTGCTT
>CAMDKM010000043.1 GCA_945900965.1 Bordetella parapertussis
GTCGGGGAGGGGGATGCTTTGCCGACAATCTTGTGAGACAGAAAATAACCGCTGGAAAGTGCCCTTTAGATCGTCAAACGCGCCATTTCTAACTTCATCTGGAACACTCCCACGGGGAAAAACATTACGGTGAAATATGCAGGCTAGAAACAGCGCGTGAAACTGGTACACCGGTTCGACACCGGGCCTGCGATCGGTGAACAGCCTGCGCCGATAAAGATCTTCCAGCAGGGTTGGTGACTCTTCGCGGCCGCTCAGCTCGACCGCAAGGGAAGGGGTCACTCGTGGCAGGAATGCAATCGACAGCAGGATGTGACAGGTTTCTTCGGACGCCTGATCGAAGATAAGGCTGGCAAAATAGTTGAATACCGATTCGCGCGTTTCCGTGGGGAGTTCCTGAGCTTTGCCGTCGAAGTGTCCCAGCCGTTCCAGCATGAGCGTGATGCCGGCCGCCCATCCCTGTGACTGTTGATGTAGCGCCTTGAGCAACCAGTCGTCGGTGACACTTCGTTTTGCCGCGATGGCGCGCACTTCATCCAATGTGAGTTGCAGCTTGTCCCATCCAACCGCAGTCATCGCACCCTGTGCCGCTAATTGCACGAATGCTCGGGGTGCGTCCACCCGGCTGATGGCTATGATCGAACTATCGGGTGGCACCTCCGCAACGGCCTGGCGCAGGATCTCGTGCAATAAAGCGTCCTCAGGCGCTTCCTGGTAGTTGTCGAGCACCAGTATCAGCCGCGCGGGTAGCTGGGCAAAGAGCGCCCGGAAGAAGAGACGGGCGAAGCTCGGCAAGTCCGACAAATGTTCGGGAACGAATTTCGGGAGAGAAGTGGAACCCGTTGTACCGAGAGCCTCCGCCGCGAGCGCAAGGTAGTGGAACAGAGTAGCCGGGTCGGCATCACCGGCATCGATCTGATACCAGACGGTAGGCAATCCCCGATCTTCGAGATAACTCGCCGTCAGTGCGGTCTTGCCTGCGCCGGGCGGACCGGAAATCCAGACCAGAGGGCGGCCGCGATTGTCGTCCAGCAGCGCAAACAGCCTCTCCCGCGGCACCACGCCGAACAGGCGTGGCCGACTGATCTTTGCAAGAGATGCTTTCTTGCTCATCCCGGAGCCCCCTCCAGGCTCGTGGATACACGACCCTGCGCGTGTATCGTCCGACTTCCGGGAAATATGCGCAAGCACGGTGCGAGGCTCAAGCCCCTGCACCGTGCCGGCATTGAAGTCACTTCAGCTTATAGGTGCCCTTGTTGGGATTGCATCCCTGAAAATTGAGCTCCTTCGACGCACTGCCCCAGGCATTGTCGACACGGTACTCCCCTCGCAACGTCATGCCGTCGTATTTCCCTGTGCCATACGCAGAGGTATAAGTACCGCCTGCACCATCGGCATTTCCGCGATATTCCATCCACCATTTATCACCGTCGAGATCCGTCAGTTCGCATATTCCGGATTCCTGCTGACGGCCGGTTATATTGAAGTAAATGCCATAGCACCGGGCCCCCATCCGATCGAAGGCCCGCCCCGGAGGCGTACTTTTCAGATTGGCGTCACCCATATAGCTGATGACGAAAAGCTTGTCGTCGGCGGAAAAGGTCTTGCCGCTGCCAAGCACGCAAAAGTCGAATTCGTAGCCCCCCTCCTTGGGAATATTCACCTTGCCCGCCATCACGTTGCCTGCCGTGAGCATTACTCCCAACGTCATCACCGCTGCCAATTTGTGATTCATATCTGCCCCTCCTCGTTTGGTTTACCGTCCAGGAAACTACGCCGGGGTGAAGGCAGGTCATGGAGGGCGCGCCACAATTCGTCGGTCGTGTGAAACGGCACACTCTCGCCGCTCGCCACCGATTCCACGACACCAGCCATACCCGCCGGATCGCGCCGGTATACCCGGACTACGTAGACGCCCAACTCGTCCATGCACTTCCTCCGCTGGCGTGCAATCAGGCTAGCGGGAAGGCAGTTACGGATTGGCTACAAATGGAGAAAAAAGCTCGACTACCGGGAAAGCGGTCGCTTAGCTGCCGGAAAAGAACATGGCGCTTGGGCGGGCACGAAGAAGATTCGTAACCACGTGACTACTGTGACTGCGTGACTGTCGTGACTCGGAAAGGCTGTACGGCAGTTACGATAGTCACGCAGTCACGGTGGTCACGGTAGTCACGGCTCCTTACGCGGCGCGCAGCCGCCCATACCGCTTGACCCGCAGATCCGCCTGCGCCTTGTGGCCGGCGAACCCTTCCACGGCGCACAGCCGTGAGCAGTAATCACCGATCATTGCCGAGGCTTCCGGCTTTACGCGCTGGTAAGTACAGGTTTTGATGAACTTGCCAACCCACAAGCCGCCGGTATAACGCGCGGCCTTACGAGTGGGCAGAGTGTGATTGGTGCCGATCACCTTGTCGCCGTAGGAAACATTGGTTTCGGGACCGAGAAATAGCGCGCCATAGTTGCGCATGTTGGCCAGGAAATAATTCGGGTCCTTGGTCATGACCTGCACATGTTCCGAGGCGATGCGGTCGGCTTCCTTCACCATTTCCGGGTAATCCTTGCAGAGGATGACCTGGCCGTAATCGCGCCAAGCCTGCCCAGCAACTGCCGCCGTGGACAATGTTTCCAGTTGACGCTGGACTTCCTTGATGGTGGCTTCGGCGAGATTGCGGGAATTGGTGAGCAATATGGCCGGCGAATTGGGGCCGTGTTCGGCCTGACCCAGCAAATCGGTGGCACACATTTCAGCGTCGCAGGAATCATCGGCGATGATGAGTGTTTCGGTCGGTCCGGCGAACAGATCGATGCCCACACGCCCGGAAAGCTGCCGCTTGGCTTCCGCGACAAAAGCGTTACCCGGTCCGGCAATCATATCGGTGGGTTTAATGCTCGCGGTACCCAGCGCCATGGCGGCCACTGCCTGCACGCCGCCGAGCGTGTAAATTTCGTCCGCCCCACCCAGATGCATGGCGGCCACAATCGCCGGATGCGGTTTGCCCTGATAGGGCGGCGCGCAGGCAATGATGCGTTTTACGCCGGCTACTTTCGCAGTGACGATGCTCATGTGGGCAGAGGCCACCAGCGGATATTTCCCGCCCGGTACGTAACAGCCCACGCTGCCAATCGGGATGTTCTTGTGGCCTAGCACCACGCCGGGCAATGTCTCCACTTCAACTTCGCGCAGTGCGTCGCGCTGGATCTGCGCGAAATTGCGAATCTGCTCCTGCGCGAACTTGATGTCTTCGATGACCTGCTTGGGCAGTTGTTTGACGCACTCGTCGATCTCCGCCCGCGTCATGCGGAAGCTCTCCGGCGCCCAATTGTCGAATTTTTTCGACAGGTCGCGGACCGCTGTGTCGCCACGTTTTTCGATGTCGGCGAGAATATCCTCGACGGTCTTGCGTACCTTGGCAACATCCGCCGCGTCCTGCTCGGCGGAAATGCCGGTCTTAAGAAATAGGGCCATGTGAAAACCTTCCGGAAGGATCGTGCCGGTTAAAGGGTCGCTATTTTCCTTCGGATACGACGCTTGCGTCAACGACAGAGATTTTTGCCGACCCTTAAACTGCTGACTGTAAAGACAATTGCCTGGAAAGGCGTGAAGGGTGAATGAGTGAATGAGTGAAGGGTGAACAGTGATCGGTGAACCGGGAGGGGTAAATGGTGAAGGGTGAAGGGTGAAGGGTGACGAGTGAGGAATTTCTCGATCCTCGATCCCCGATCCTCCTACCCCTCAATCCTCGATCCTCGATCCTGAATTTTCGATCCCCGATCCTCGCCCCTGCTACAAAAACGGAAACTCCACCTCCGGCGCCCGTCCGCCAATAAGATCAGCCAGCGCCCTGCCGGAACCGCAGGCCAGCGTCCAGCCGAGGGTACCATGGCCGGTATTGAGATATAGATTGCGATATCGGGCGCGCCCGATGAGCGGAACATTGCTCGGAGTGGCCGGGCGTAATCCCGTCCATCGCGTCGCCTCGTTGTAGGGTGCCGCGCTTGGAAAAAGATTTTTCACGCGCGCAAGAATCGCATTGCAGCGGATATCGTTCAGGGAAGTGTCATAACCATTCAATTCGGCGGTGCCTGCGGCACGCAGCCGGTTGCCCAGCCGCGACATGGCAATCTTGGCGTTTTCATCCGTGAGGCATACGGTGGGCGCGGCTTCCGGTTGATCCAGCAGGATCGTCACGGAATACCCCTTCACCGGGTAGACCGGAACCCGGACACCGACTTTTTCCAGCAGTAGCGGCGCGTAACTGCCCATCGCCACGACCACGGCATCGGTCTCAATCCCCTCAGCCTGCCCATCCGGGCCGCGTACCGACACGCTCTTCACTTCGGAACCATGTACCTGAAGCGACTCCACCGCCGTTTCATAGCGAAACACGGCCCCCGCTTCCGCGGCCCGCCCGGCCAATGCCCGAGTAAACAAATGGGCATCGCCGGACTCATCTGAAGGCTCATAAGTGCCGCCAATGACGCCCACTCGCGAATTCGCCAGCGCCGGTTCGATGCCCACACACTCGATCGCCGATACGATGCGCATCGCGCAACCATGCGCCCGCATCAACGCCACGCGCTCATGGGACGCTTCGAATTCGCGAGCATCTGTATGAATATGCAGAATGCCGCGTTCCAGATGGTCGTAAGAAATCCCGATTTCGCGCCGCAAAGCCTGCAACGCCTGACGGCTGTATAGCGCCAGCCTGAGAATGGTCAGCGTGTTCTGACGAGTACGTCCGGGCAGACATTCCAGCAAGAATCGCAACCCCCAGGACCACTGCCGCCAATCAGCCCGCAAGCGAAACAACAGAGGTGCATCCTCATGCCCCAACCATTTGAGTATTTTCAGCGGCGCGCCGGGATTCGCCCAGGGCTCCGCGTGGCTGACCGAAATCTGTCCCCCGTTGGCAAAGCTGGTTTCCATCCCGGCGCCCGGCTGACGCTCGATCACCGTCACCTGATGACCCGCTTTCGTCAGGTACCAGGCGCTGGTCACGCCAATTACACCGGCACCGAGAACAAGTATTTTCATCGCGACTTGGTTACCAATTCCTCAAAAACACTCTCTCACCGCGGAGGACGCTGAGGACGCGGAGGAAAGGCAAAGCGAAGGTAAAAATCCAGCTGGACATGAATTTTGAGATTTATTGGGTACCGACCAGCGTCAGTAAAATTCAGCATGGACTATGTTTCTTCCATGATTGTTATCTTCCTTATTTCGTCTTGTCCTTCCTCTGCGTCCTCAGCGTCCTCCGCGGTGAGAGTGTGTCTTTATATTCTATTGCGCAGTCCACCCACCATCGGTCAGCACATCGCTGCCAGTGATAAACGAGGCCCCATCGGAACACAGGTAACGCGCAAGCTGCCCGATCTCCTCCGGCTTTCCCCAACGCCCCATCGGCGTGGCGGCCATCAACGCGGCATTCTTCTGCGGATCGGCGCGCAGCGGTGCGGTCAGGTCGGTTTCATAGAAGCCCGGACTGATTGCGACAACGGTGATGCCGTCGTTGACGTGTTCCAGCGCCAGACACTTGGTAAACGCCAGCAGCCCCGATTTGGATGCGCAATACACTCCGCGCCCTGGACTGCCGACATGCGCCATGATCGAAGTGATATTGATGATGCGCCCCCACTTCTGCGCCTTCAGGTGGGGAATAAAGGCCCGGGAAACGAGAAACGCGCCGGTGAGATTGGTATCCATCACCAGACGCCAATCGTCCAGAGAACACTCCGCAAGATTCTTGCGCACCGCCGTGCCGGCATTGTTGATCACGATATGGGCGGAACGAAATCGTGCAATCACGTCCTTTTCGAGCTTCGCCACCTGGGCTTCCTCACGCACATCCGCGATAAAGATCTCGCTCTCCGCGCCTTTATCCTTCACCGCTTTCTGGGTTTCGGCGAGTTTCTCCCGGTTGCGTCCCACCAGTGCCAGCTTTGCGCCCGCCTCACCCAGCGCAATCGCCATCGCACGACCCAACCCCCGGCTCGCCCCCGTGATCACCGCAACCTTGCCCTGCAGGAATTTTCCTTCCATGTTTTCCTCCGCGTTTGTTTATTGTTGATCCCTGCAAAGTATACCTCGCACGCATTCCGGCACGCTCTTCTGGTCGATTAGCTGTCTTTGTCGATTGGCGACGGTGCCACCAAGGTTCTCTCGTTGAGGCCGACAAAGTTGCGATAGGCCTCGCGTTCGGCTGCTGCGCCGCGTCTGAAGCGCTAATTGATGTATGATGCGTGATGTTTGATGCAGAAACGGGCTATTCATGCGTACCACCCTTGCAATAGATGACGACGTTCTTGCGGCGGCCAAAGGACTCGCGGCCCGGCAAAAGAAAACCGTTGGTCAGGTGGTATCCGAACTCGCACGCCAGTCGCTGCGCCCCGCGACGGCTTCCGCGAAGTCACGCAACGGTGTGCCGCTGCTTCCGGTTAACGCCAAGGCAGGTCCGGTGACCCTGGAAGTGGTCAACGCGCTTAGAGACGAGTCGGCTTGACCACTTATCTGCTTGACGTCAACGTTTTAATCGCGCTGATCGACCCGGCGCACGTTCAACATGACACCGCCCATACTTGGTTCAAGGCGCGCGGCGGGCGCTCCTGGGCAAGCTGTCCGTTAACCGAAAACGGCGTCCTTCGTATCGTCAGCCATCCTAAATATCCCAATCCAATCGGCTCTCCCGCATTGGCGGCCAGTGTCATGGCGCGTCTCTGCAAGGTGCCCGGCCACGTGTTTTGGCCGGACGACATCAGCGTTCTGGACGACACACATGTTGACGCCGCGCGGCTGCTCAGCTCTTCGCAAATTACAGACAGCTACCTGTTGGCACTTGCCTGCGCCCACAAAGGGCAACTGGCCACCTTTGACAGTCGGCTAGTTGTGGAAGCCGTGCGCAAGGGGCGTTCGGCATTGCATTTGATCAAGTGATTACTGATCGCGTGGGCGCACAAGCATTGGTGGAGTCGGAGTGTCACGGCTGCCACTCGACGCTGGCGGCATAGTCGCGACGGGCCGCCACCTGAGTGTGAGGGGTTCTTATGGAAGGCACTTTGTACTGAATGCGCCGGCCTATTCTTTTCAGGGGGGCGCTCTGGTTTCGCCCGATACATTGAGAAGCATGCCCTCGGGGTGGCCGAGGTCGACCAACCGACTGTAGAGCACGGTTTCGCTGTATTCGCTTTCCGGCACCCCACCTCCATAATGGCTCGTTGGTGGTAGAGCAAGGCATTTGACCGGCGTAGAATTGAGGGCATGCAAAAAGTGGTTTCCCGATTCCCGCTCAAATTCCAGCCCAAAGATACCGAGTACTGGCTGTCTCGCCCGCCAAGCGAGCGCCTGGATGCCGTGGAACAACTGCGGCAGCAATGGCTTGCCGCCCACCCAGATGCTGTCCAAGGACTTCAGAGAGTTTATCGGATTGTTAAACTCTCACGGGGTTGAATACCTCGTGGTGGGTGGTTATGCCGTCGCGATGCACGGCAGGTCCACGCCATTACCGACAATGGCGATCACGCAAGTAAGACCGGCATGGGCACAGCCCACAATCGGTCTCCGAGATGAATGATATCTCTTCCGCCATAGGCCAGGACTCCCACCCGGCAGCGCGGCGTTTTCTGAAGAAACGAAACGAGACCGAGCAAGTCGCGTTCGCTCCAGCGTGGCGAAGCCTTGACTTCGATGGCCATGCAATCGCGGCCCGACTCGATAACGAAATCCACCTCATAGCGCCCTTGAACATGCCAATAGTGAAGCTTCGCCCCGGGCCACTCGGCGGCCAGGATGCCCGCGAGGTTCTGTGCGACATAGGATTCGAGAAGAGCACCCCAGCAAGGATCTTGCGCCGCATCCGCCTGCGTCAGGCCAATCAAGTGCGCCGCAAGTCCGGAATCCGTCATGTAAAGCTTGGGAGACTTGATGATGCGGCTGGCCCGGTTGGCGAGGTAGGGTGTGAGCCGCCGAATGACGAAGGGCGCTTCCAGGACGCTCAGGTAGCGCGATGTGGTCGTGGAGTTCTGCTTGGCATCGCGCGCAAGTTCGCTGGAATTCAACACTTGGCCCGTGCGCAAGGCCGCCAAGCGCACAACGTCTCGAAACGCGACCAGATCGATCAAGGGGCTCAGTTCCCTCACGTCGCGCTCAAGGTAGGTTTGGACGTAACCCCTGAACCACAGGGATGGATCGGTGCTTGGATGCAGACGGACTTGCGGTAACCCTCCCAGGATTACCTCGCGCACGCCGATCTGTTCGGCGGGACTCTCCTCCACGATCTTCGCACCATCGAACAACTGGCGCAGTACGGCAGTCGCGGGACGTCGATTTGCCAGTTCGCGCCGGGTAAATGGTTCGAGCTCAAAGTAGATAGCCCGACCGGCGAGAGTTTCGGTGATGCTCTTGAGCAGCGCGAAATTCGCGGACGCGGTGCGATTCCGCGCCCACCCGCCGCTCGCCGTTTTGCTGCGCGGCGGCGAAACCCGCGAAGACGGCCAGGACCCATTGTCAGTTTCCTGGCTAGCCTGCATATTTCACCGTAATGTTTTTTCGTGGGAGTATTCCAGATGAAGTTAGAAATGGCGCGTTTGACGATCTGAAGGGCACTTTCCAGCGGTTATTTTCTGTCTCACAAGATTGTCGGCAAAGCATTTCCGGTCAGTTTGGACGCGAGTGAAGGTGTGATGCGCGGCAATAGCGCCGGAAGGAGCGCAGCGCATTCCGGGTGGGGGGCCGCAGCCGTGCATTTTCCCCGTACTCCGCCCTTTTTGTCGCAAGCGCCATATTCTTGGACAAAGGCGCTTAAAGTAGTGCCATGGGATTCTGATATGAGCTCGAAGCCGTCCTGGATCCCCGTCGGGCCGGGGATGACATCTAAAACGTGAACGCCGGGAAGGCAGTAGAAATTGTCGGGCAGTTATGGCGAGTGTTTTATCTCTGCGCCAAACTCAAGCTTGGTAGGCGATCAACACCATATCCGCGGCCTGTTCGCGCAGGGGAATCAAGGCTTGGTAAGCATCGGATTGGTACCACCTTTCGACGGCCTCCCTGTCGGGAAACCGGATGACGACGGTGTCGGCATACACATGTTGCCCGCTTAGAACGGCGACTTGGCTGCCGCGGAATATCACTTCTCCGCCGAAGGGCAAAATCGTGGCGGGCACTTGTTTGCGGTATGCGGCCCACTTCTGTGAATCCCGCACATTGATGTAGCCGATTACGCAGGCACTCATATTCTTGCTTTCGTCGAAATTCTACAAATTCCCACTCTCGTGTCTCCTGGAACAATCAAACCGCCTGATTGAGTTCAAGCACCACGCCATCCGGATCGCGCACAAATATCGCCTGCGACCCATTAGGAAATCGCACCGGTCCTTCGCTCAATTTGAATCCGGCGTGTTGGATTTTGCGGGCCGCATCGGAGATATCGGGGCAGGCGAGCGACAGGTGAGTGATGCCCGGCGCTTTGACGGGCACATCCATCAGTACGTTCGGTGTCTGTTTTGTCGGCGCATTGAGGACAAGATTGATCTCGACTCCCGATGGGTGCTCCAGAATCGCCACCGGTTCCGGGCCGATCGGGCCAAGTGTTTTTCGAAATCCGAGCAATTCGTAAAAGGCCAGCGAGCGGGCCAGATCGTGGACGCGGATGCCGACATGGGCAATACCGGTAATCGGAATGGGGGCATCTGGGGATGTCATGGCGCGTTCTCCGGGACCATCTTGAAAATGGGTCCGATATTGCTCCAGCTTGGGAAGTGCTGCAAGATCGCGCCTCGCAAACAATTGCCTTGAATCTCCGGCGCTCGCCGGCATCAGTATCCATGCATCGAAAACCACTGGATTCTGTCGCTTTTGCGACAATGATTTTGTGTTGCCTTGTCTGGGCCCTCACCAACGTCCTGGTCAAACTCGCGGCCGCGGATATTTCTCCGGTCATGCAAGGCGGGTTGCGCTCGATCATTGCCGGTGCGCTTCTGATGATATGGGCACGCATTCGTGGCACCCCCTTGTTCGGCCCGGATGGCACGTTTTGGGCGGGCCTGATTGCCGGCGCCCTCTTCGCGGGAGAATTCCTGTTTGTTTATGCCGGGCTCTCCCATACCGGCGTATCGCGCATGGTGGTATTTATCTATACCGCCCCCTGTCTCACTGCACTGGGCCTGCACTGGTTCGTGCCGGGAGAACGACTGCATGCGGCGCAATGGGCCGGCCTTCTGCTCGCCTTCGTCGGGGTCGGGGCCGCATTCGGCGATGGCTTTGCGTCCTCGCCCGCGTCCCTGCTCGGCGATGCCTTTGGAATAATCGCCGGAATTTTGTGGGCGGCCACCACCGTATGGATACGAGCCACCGGGCTCACTCGCATCAGTGCGGCGAAGGTTTTGTTCTATCAGCTCGCGGTGTCAGCTCTGACATTGCCTCTGGCTTCGTGGCTGATCGGCGAAGCGGGCGTGGTTGCGGTCACGACGATCGCGGTGGCAAGTCTGGTCTACCAGGGCGTGATAGTGGCCTTTGCAACTTATCTGGCCTGGTTCTGGTTGCTGACCCGCTACCTCGCGGGCCGGTTGGCTGTGTTCGGCTTTCTGACGCCGCTGTTCGGCGTGGTCGCCGGCGCCGTGGTGCTCGACGAACCTCTGCGCCCGGCTTTCCTCGCGGCGGTGGCCCTGGTGGGCGCGGGGATCTATCTGGTCAACCGCGGTCACTCCGCGCCACCGCCCGCCTCAGGCGAGGGTTGAGACCAGCTCTGTCAGACTACCGAGCACCACATCAGGGTTCAGGTCCAGTTCATCGGGCAAAGCCCCGGTACGATTGATCCAGAACACGGTAAACCCGTAAGCTTTGGCGCCCGCCACATCAAAATAATTCGAGGTCACAAAGCCGACTTCTTCCTTCGTCACGCCCAGTTCTTCTGCCGCCAGTTGATAAACACGCGGATGCGGCTTGTACACCTTCACGCTGTCCACGCTGATCAGCCGTTCGAACCGTTCCTCCAGGCCGGCGTTGCGGACGGTTTCGCTCAACATGTCCGGCGTGCCGACCGAAAGTATGGCGCGACGGTAATTCTGCAAGGCAACCAGCGCCGGGGGCACATCCGCAAACGGCTTCAGGTGCAGATATTCGTTCATCAGTTCGGCGCGCTCGGCCGGCCCGCAGGGCAATTGCAATTGCCGGGCAACGTAGGTCAGCGCCGCCTCGGTGTTGAGGTTGTGCGGCACGTAGCGGTTCATCAACGTGCGCAGAAACATGTATTCCAGTTGCTTCGCGCGCCAGCCCTGGCTCAAGGCCTGACCCTTGCCGGGAAACATTTTCTCGGCTCGCACCGCCACTGAATGGACATCGAATACGGTGCCGTAGGCATCGAACACCAGAGCTTTGATTTGAGGATATCGTTTCATATCGGACGCCTAGTTAAGAGACCAAAACCGCACTCACCGCGGAGGACGCGGAGGAAATACGGGGCCAAGAAAATTCGGAACTGACAGCCAATGTATACCCTTATGGCGATGATTTGTTGTGCTCCATTTTCGCACTTGAACTTCCTCTGCGTCCTCCGCGTCCTCCGCGGTGAGAGATTTTAATTTTTCTTTAGCCATCGACATGCTCCGCAAACCGCCCAATGAGCTTGAGCGTCGCTTCCACCGCGCGAACGGCAGCAAATAACACAACAACACAAATCGCGACTTCGAGACCGCTGATTTGTCCGGTATCCAGGCTCTGAGCCGTGGTCACCAGCAGCCTCATAACCGAAACCAGAAGCAAGCCAAAGGCCGCCGCCGGACTGCGGAAACGCCAAAGCAACAGGCCGAGAATACTGAAAAACCCGACGTCGATCAGAGTTCTCGCGCCAGAGTAGATATACATGCCCAACATGACGGCTGCGACGGCAAGAAACACCAGCGCCGCATGCGTTACGACCTTCAAAGCATCGCTCCGGTTGCGCACCCGGCTCAAAATACCGCCCCCGCCCTGTTTCATTCTGCCTGTCGCCTTCGCTTGATGATTTGGCCGGCCACTCTAGCGCCGAACGCGCACAAGTCAAGCCGGGCGATCCACCACGGAACCGCGCAGCTTTCCAAAAGGCCGCATAATTCCGGCCCATAGCCCGACTTAACTTGATGGTATACCGGCATTCGGCGTTCTACAGCCCGCTGATCGCCGGCATTGCGGCGGGATTTTTCGCCGCCGAGGGTTTTGAACCCACCTACACGGTGATGCCGGCGAATTCTTCGGTAGGGGCCATGATTGCCTCCGGGGCCATCGATGTGTCGCAGACCGCGGTGTCGGCGGGCTGGGATTTTCTGGAAAAGGGCGAACGTCCGCCTTTTCTGAGTTTTGCCCAGATCAATCGGCGCGATGGATTCCTGATTGTTTCGCGCCAACCGCAATTGGATTTCCGCTGGACCATGTTAGGGACCGGACGCATGATGTTTGCCCACGGCCGACAGCCGGAGGCCATGCTGGCTTACGCCCTGCACCGGCGCAATGTGGATTTCGACGGCATTCGGCGTAACGGCATCGATGCAGGCGCGCCGGATGCTTCGATGGCGGCCTTCCGCCGTGGCGAAGGCGACTGGTATCACGAACAAGGGCCTTTCCCTCAGCAACTCGATTTCGAGAGCAAGGCACACTTCTGCGCCTCGGTCGATGAAGCCATCGGCCCGGTGGCATTCAGCAGTCTTGCCGCCTCGCCGGCCTGGCTGGCCAGCGCCGATGCGCCGAAATTCACCCGTGCCTACGCCAGGGCAAGACGTTGGGTCCATCGCACCGCAGCGTCCACGGTTGCGGCGGCCCTTCAGTCCTTTTTCCCCGACATCGCGCCCGAATCGCTGGCCAACACCATTGATTATTATCAGTCGCTCGACTGCTGGGGTGGATCGATCGCGATCGATGCGAAGCATTACGAGACGGCACTGGATGTCTTCGAATTTTCGAAATTGGTCAGCCGCCGACACCCGTTCGAATTCGTCGCAGTCCGGCCCCCAGCCTGAGCGGCGCGCCTGTCCATTGACGGGGGTTCGCCGTCCGCATACGCTCGCGCGGCTTGCTGTTAACAACTATTCGAGGAGTCACCGGAATGTTGCCACCCCGTATCGATCAGGATAGTGTTCGTCGCAATATCGGTCCCTATGCCGACCAGAACGAATCGCTGGAACAACGCGGCCAGGTTTACAAGGAATTGTTAGGCTTTGTTCCTCCACGCATCGAAGCCCGCATGCATGTCACCGGCGCGCTCGATCCAACCATGCTCGACTTGCAGGAGAAAATTCGCGCCCACGGCATGTATCCGAAATGTTTCGACGTCAAAACTTCGCAACTCATGCTGTTTGGCATGTTGCTTATGGACCTCAACGATGCCGCCCCTTTGCACGCCATTGCCGCGCGCCGCGCGGGCGCCACCTGGGAAGAAATGCAGGGCGTAATCAACCTGTGCTTTCTGTTCCGCGGATTGTCCGCCGCCAACCGCGGCGCCGAGATTCTGGCCAGTATCGCCAAACGCGAGGACGAGATTAGGGCGCAGAAATGACGGCGTGCGACAATCGGTTCTCTGTTTTGAATTAGCGCTCGGCAGAGCGCTACGGTAGCCACAGATGAAAAGCGATATGAACCCCGGTTGGCACTGGAAGAAGGTATTCGCAATGCTGCTGTGTGTGTTGCCCGGTGGCATTGCGCAGGCGCAGCAGGTCATGCTCAAGATTCATCATTTTCTCCCGCCCGGCTCGAACTTCCATAGCCGTTTTCTGGTGCCCTGGTGCGAAAAAATCGAACACCAGTCGGCGCAACGCCTCAAGTGCCAGTTGTTTCCTTCGATGCAACTGGGTGGCTCACCCGCTCAACTTTATGACCAGGCCAAGGACGGCGTGGCGGATATCGTCTGGACGCTGCCAGGCCATACCGCCGGACGATTTCCGCTCGTCGAGGCCTTCGAGTTGCCTTTCATGATGAAAAACGAAGAAGCAACAAGCCGGGCGCTTTGGGAATATGTACAGACCCATGATGCAGCCGAATTCGCCGATGTGAAGCTGCTCGCCTTCCACGTGCATGGTCCCGGCGTATTTCACACTATCCGTGCTCCGATCAAAACCAGGGCCGACTTGCGCGGCAAGAAACTGCGGGTGCCCACGCGACAAAGCAGCAAGCTGCTCGCGATATTGGGCGCCACGCCCGTGGGCATGCCGGTATCGCAGGTTCCGGAAGCGTTGTCCAAGGGCGTTATCGACGGGGCCCTGGTGCCCTTCGAAGTGGTGCCGGCGATCAAGGCCAATGAGCTGACAAAGTTTCACAGCGTCACCGACCCGTCGGAGGCGGCCTTGTATGTCACTACATTCCTGTTCGCCATGAACAAGGAAAAATATGCAGACTTGCCTGCCGAATTGCAAAAAGTGATCGACGCCAACAGCGGGATCGGCCTGTCCGGCCAGATTGGGCGTATTTTCGGCGAGAGCGACGCCTCCGGCCGGAAAACGGTTCCAGAAAGCTCGATCAACATTATTCCCAGGGGCGAGATCGATCAGTGGAAAGCGCTTGCACAGCCGGTTATTGATGGCTGGGTCAAGGACATGAACGGCCGCGGCCACGATGGCGCGCGACTGGTCCGCAGCGCCCGCGAATTAATCGCCAAACATTCGAAATGAGCGGCGTGATCGCGGCGGCTGTCGTGGCGCATGTTCCAACGCTCGCGCGCGCCGACATCACACCCGAGTTCCAGAAGACTTTGGTGCAGGGGGAACGCGAACTGGGCGACAGGCTGCGCGCACTCAAACCGGATCTGTGGGTGATCGCCTCGACGCACTGGGTATCCACGTTCAACTGGCTTGCCACCTGCCAACCGGAACACAAAGGAATCTGCGTTGCCGATGAGGCGCCGGATATTATCCCGGGATTGCCCTATCACTATCGGGGTGACCCGGTATTCGCGGAGGCACTTCTGGACGCCTGGCGGCAGACCGGTCTGCCCGTGGCCCGCAACGACTCACCGCATTACGCATGGGATTACGGCACTTATGTGCCGCTGTCCCATCTCGATCCGCGGGCAGACATACCCGTCGTAGGGGTGCCGGCGGTCCTGTTGGCCGATCACGCCGAGTGTTTACGGGCGGGCGAAGCGATCCATGCCGCCGCCCATAACAGCGCGCGGCGCGTCGTGTTTCTTGCCAGCACTGCCCTGACTCACGCGTTGGTTCGCGGCCGGCATCTGATGCCCACTGCCGAGCGCATTCACGCCGATGAAAATTTTATTGCAGGATTGCTCGGCGGAGAAATCGAGCGGACCATTGCCGGATTCGCCGAATACCACCGTGTGGCCGAAGCGGAAATCGGAGGGCGGGTGCTCGCCACTCTGTTGGGAGTATTACGCGGCATGTCGCAAACTCAGACCCTGGCCGGTAAACAATTCGGGGGCTACGCACAATCCTCCGGCAGCGGCAATGCCAACGTCGTGGTGGTCGGACGTGACACCTTCGCGCAATTCGGGTAACAACAAAAACATGGAATCCCGTTTTCACGGCAATGACAATCTGGCGGACGCGCGCCGCGCCATCGAACGGCTGGCGGCCCTCGCGGCGCTGTCAGGCGGTGCATTGCTCACCTCCATCATGCTGATGTCGGTCGCATCAATCATCATGCGCGCATTGGGCTTCGATCCGATCCAGGGCGATTTCGAACTAGTGCAGGTCGGATTGGCGGCCTGCATCGCCATGTTGCTGCCCTGGTGCCAGCTGCAAGGCGGCAATATCGTCGCGGAATTTTTCACCACCGGTGTACGAAAAAGCATCCAACGGCGGCTCGATGCCCTCGGCACCGCGCTGTTTGTCGTGGTCATGGCTTTGGTCGCCTGGCGCACTGGAGTGGGCGCGCTCATCCTCAAGGCCAACGGCGAAACCACCATGATTCTCGGATTTCCGATCTGGATCGGCTATGCACTGATGACCCCGGGACTGGCACTCACCGCTGTCGTCGCTGCAGTCGACGCACTCACCGCCTGGCGTGACGCCAATCATGAGTAGCCTGCAATTGGGCGCAGCGCTGTTTGGCGCCATGCTGGTGTTGATGGTCTTGCGCGTGCCCTTGTCAGTGGCGATGTTTGTACCGGGTGCCGTCGGTTACTGGTTTCTCGCCGGCGACACGGCGCTGTTCAATCATCTGAAGGGTGCGGCCTACGCGCGCTTTTCGCACTATGACTTGTCGGTCATTCCGCTGTTCATTCTGATGGGCCAGTTCGCCACCCAGGGAGGCTTGAGCCGCGCCCTGTTCCAGTTTGCCAGTTCCCTGTTCGGTCATTTTCGTGGCGGCATCGCCATGGCCTCGATCGTGGCATGCGCGCTGTTCGGCGCGGTCTGCGGATCTTCGGTCGCCACGGCCGCGACGCTGGCGCAGGTGGCCCTTCCCGAAATGCGCCGGCATAACTACTCCGCCCGCCTTTCCACGGCGACGCTGGCAATTGGCGGCACATTGGGAATTCTCATCCCGCCCTCGGTGCCTCTGGTGGTCTATGCGATTCTCACCGAACAAAATATTGCCAAGCTATTCATGGCGGCATTTATTCCTGGAATCATCGCCGCCGTGGGGTACTGCGTCGTGATCGCCATCGTCACCGCACTGCGGCCGCAGGACGGGCCGGCGCAACCGCGTCAAAGTTTCGTACAGCGCTGGAAATCGTTTATCGCCATCTGGCCGATTGTCGCCGTGTTTGTAGTGGTGTTCGGCGGCATTTATGGCGGCATGTTTACGCCCACCGAGGGCGCGGCTGTCGGTGCGGCGGGTACCTTCTTCGCTGCGCTGGCAAGGCGAGAATTGAATGTGCCGGCAATCGGCCGCGCGTTTCTCGGCACCGCCGTCACCACCGGCATGATCTTCCTGGTTTTCCTCGGCGCCGACATGCTCAACGGCGCGCTGGCGCTTTCCCAGATGCCGGCCCAACTGGCTGAATGGGTCACCCATCTCGGCTGGCCGCCGCTCGCCATTGCCGCCGCGGTGATCGCTCTTTATATCGTCATGGGTTTTTTCATGGACGAACTCGCCACCATCATCCTTACCATTCCGGTGATTTTCCCCGTGATCATGGGGCTCGATTTGTGGGGCCTGGAGTACAGCGAAAAAGCCATCTGGTTCGGAATTCTCATGCTGATGGTGGTGCAGATCGGCCTGGTTCATCCGCCCGTGGGCTTGAACATTTACGTCATCAACAGCCTGGCGCGCGACGTGCCGATGATGGAAACCTTCAAGGGTGTCATTCCTTTTTTGATCTCCGATTTTCTGCGCGTGATCCTGCTGTTTTTTGCGCCGGTTGTCAGTCTCTATGCGGTGCGACTGATCTCTTGATCTGTCCTCAGGGGTGCCAGCCCGGCGGCTCGCACCTCTGGTAGTTGCGCGGATAGATTGTTTTGTCTCCCAGCTCTCGGGCCGCGCGCCAGGCCCAGCGCGGGTCGTCCATGACCGCGCGCGCGATGGCCACCAGATCGGCTTTGCCACTGGCAACAATTTCCTCCGCCTGTCGTGGGCGGGTAATCATGCCCACGGCCATAACAGGAATATCGGCTTCCTTGCGGATGTTTTCCGCGAACGGCACGTTGTAGCCCGGCGCAAGGGGAATTTTCTGGCGCGGGTCGAGATGGGCAGAGGTGACATCCAGGAAGTCGCAGCCGAGCCGCTTCAACTCGCGCGCAAAGAGCACTGTTTCTTCCGGTGTCCAGCCGCCTTCCATCCAGTCCGTGGCCGACACCCGCACGCCCAGCGGCCGCTCCTGCGGCCAGACCGCACGCACCGCCTCGAACACTTCGAGCGGAAAACGCATACGGTTGGTGGTACTGCCGCCATAATCATCATTGCGCTGATTGGAAATCGGCGACAGGAATTCATGCAGGAGATAACCATGTCCGACATGTAATTCGGCGAGATCGAAACCGATTCTGCCTGCCCGTCTGGCGGCCTCGACAAACTGCTGTTTAACCTCGGCCAGCCCGGACGGTGTCAGTGCCTGCGGCACATGCCAGCCCGGGCCGAAGGGCAGCGCCGAGGGCGCCAGCGTCGCCCATGCGCCCTGCTCCGCGGTCAGCGGTTTGCTGCCCTCCTGCGGGGATTGAACCGACCCTTTGCGGCCCGCGTGCGCAAGCTGGATGCCTAGTTTCGATACGCCGTACTGACGGCAGAAGTCGATCACTCGCTTAAGCGCCCGTTCATTTTCATCGCTGTAGAGTCCCAGACAATGCTTGGAGATGCGCCCCACCCGGGAGACATGGGTCGCCTCGGCGATCAACAGGCCGCCGGCACCCATCGAGAGCTGCCCAAGATGCATCAGGTGCCAGTCGGTGGCCGAGCCGTCCTCGGCCATGTATTGGCACATGGGGGATACCACGATGCGGTTGGGCAGTTCGAGCCCGCGAAGTTTGAAAGAGGAAAAAAGTGCGCTGGTCATGGGCAGACTTCCGAGGATTAACGGTCGCGGATTCTAACAGCCCCACGAATCCCGCCCCCCCGAACCCGCGTTGGCGGGGAGGCCGGCGGACCGGATTTTGTATAACGGCCGATTTCGGATAAGCTTCGAGTGTGAATCCAAACGCAAACACTGGCCCTCAAAGACCGCTTTTCGCCTTACGCCGGTGACAGACATTCAATGGGGGAGAAGAGCACATGAACAAGGGTCTGCAGGAAAAAATCGAACTGGCGTTCGCACGCCGCCACTTTATGAGGAATCTTGCCCTCGGCGGCGCGGCGCTGAGCGTTCCCTCGCTGGCCGCAGCCAAAGAATGCAAGCTGACCGAACAGGACATTCTGGGGCCGATGTACAACTACGGCGCGCCGGTATTTCAGGTCAAGCTGGCCGATGACAACGAACCGGGGGAAAAGCTCATGCTGCGCGGCGCGGTATTGAGCCAGGACTGCCGCACACCGCTGCCCAATACCATTGTGGAAATCTGGCAGGCCAACGATGCCGGTGTCTACGACAAGAAAAAGCCGGGCGATTTTCTGGAATCCGCGCCGCCCTTTCACCTTCGCGGCATGTTGCTGACCGATGCCAAAGGACGTTACGAAATCGAGACCATCATACCCGGCGCCTACCCGATCCCGCCCGGCATCCCGGGCCTGGAAAAATACGGCGGCCTGACCCGCGCCCGGCATATTCACATCAAGGTACTGCCTTTCCTGCACACGGCGCTAACCACCCAGCTCTACTTCCAGGGAGACGAACACCTGGCCGGCGATCCCTGGGGCGGGCACAAGCCCGACCTGGCGCTCGATCTCAAGCAGAGCGGCCGCCACATGGCGGGCAACATGGATTTTGTTTTGGCAACCGGCTTGTAAAAGTCGAACACACCAACCGGGATGCCGGACCTGCTCGGTTGGTGTCGAATGATCCTGCGTGATTCGCGCCCGTCAGGGGCGGCGCGCAGGCGTTAAAAACCAGGCGATATTTGTCGGAGCACGAGTGAAACTCTGGATATTCGATTCAAATGCCCCTCACGAAGACATCGAGGCGGGCTGCAAGGCGGCGGCAGCGCTGATCGAGAAACGTGGATTTACGGTGGACAATGCCTACGACGCAGTGATGAAACGCAGCGGCCGCGAGCGCTTCGAGCGCCGCGCCGCGCAGGCTTGGGATGACGCCGAGGACGAAGCCCTGCGCGTGACCTATCACGGCAGGGAACCGGAAGACGAACCCGTCATGGGCCCGGCCGAAACACCGAAGAGACACGCGAACTGAGGGGCGAGGGACGAGGGATTTCACCCTTCACCCTTCACCCTTCACCCTTCACCCTTCACCCTTCACCCTTCACCGTTTACCGATCATCGTTCGCCCGTCACTCGTCACCCGTCACGGATCTCAAGCCACCTGCTTTTCCCGCTGCGGGAACAATTCCCCGACCTGCACTCCCATTGCCGCCTGCACGGCATCCTCGACCCGCTCCAGCCAAATAAAGTTCAGCTTTTCGCGTGCCGCGGCGGGTACCTCGTCGAGGTCTTTTTCGTTGCGCTTGGGCAGCATCACGGTGGTGATGCCCGCGCGTAGCGCTGCGAGTACCTTTTCCTTGACACCCCCGATCGGCATGACCAGTCCGCGCAGAGAAATCTCCCCGGTCATCGCGACGTCGGCCCTGACTGGCTTGCCGGAAAGCAAAGACACCAGCGCCAGGAAAATCGCCACCCCCGCACTCGGCCCATCCTTGGGTGTGGCACCCGCGGGCACGTGTACGTGCAGGTCGAATTTGTCCAGCGAATCGGCGGCGAACATTTTTGCCAGCGTCAGCGCGGCCTGCGCCGACTCTTTCATCACCTCGCCGAGCTGCCCGGTCAGGATCAACTTGCCCGACCCCGGAACCTTGGATGCCTCGATGAACAGGATGTCGCCACCCACCGGTGTCCAGGCCAGCCCGGTCGCCACACCCGGTACCGAGGTGCGCTGCGCGAGTTCGTTGTCGAATTTGCGCGCACCGAGAATGGCGTGCAGGTCTGTGGCCTCCACTGTCACCGATTCGGCCTTGCCTTCGGCAATTTTCATGGCCACCGAACGCAGCACCGAGCCCAATTCGCGCTCGAGGTTGCGCACGCCGGCCTCACGGGTGTAATCGCCGATCAGCGCACGCAGTGCCGCATCGCTCACCGCCGCCTGTTCCGGCTTGAGGCCGTTGGCGTCAAGCTGGCGCTGGACCAGATAACGCCTGGCGATCTCCAGCTTTTCCTCTTCGGTGTAGCCGGGGAGCTGAATGATCTCCATGCGGTCGCGCAACGGACCGGGGATGGTGTCGAGCTGGTTGGCCGTGGCGATGAACATCACCTTCGACAGATTGAAATCCACGCCGAGATAATTGTCCCGGAACCTGGCGTTCTGCTCCGGATCCAGCACCTCCAGAAGCGCGCTCGATGGGTCGCCGTGAAATCCTCCGGCGCCAAGCTTGTCGATTTCATCCAGCATCAATACCCCGGCGCGCGATTCCGCCCGGCGGATCGCCTGGATGATATTGCCGGGCAATGCGCCGATATAGGTGCGGCGGTGTCCCCGGATCTCGGCTTCGTCATGGGTGCCACCCAGCGCCACGCGCTGAAATTTGCGTCCGGTGGCGCGCGCAATCGATTGCCCGAGCGAAGTCTTGCCGACGCCGGGTGGGCCGACAAAACACAGGATCGGACTCTTGCCCTCGGCGTTGAGCTTCTTCACCGCCAGATATTCGAGAATCCGGCGCTTGATTTTCTCCAGTCCGTAGTGATCCTCATCGAGCACGCGCCGCGCTTCAGTCAGGTCGATGGCCTTTTGTGTCTCTGCCTTCCAGGGCAGTTCCGTCAGCCACTCGAGATAGGTCCGCAGCATCGATGCCTCGCCGCTGCTCTCGCCCATCCTCTCCAGGCGCTTGAATTCCTTGCGAGCGTGTTTGTGGGTATCGTCGGGCATGCCGGCTTCGTCGATGGCTTTCCTGAGCTCTTCGAGCTCGGCCGCGGTATCTTCGGTATCGCCGAGTTCTTTCTGGATCTGGCGCATCTGCGCGCGCAGCACATGCTCGCGCTGGCGTTCGTCGAACTCCTTCCTGGTCTTGTCACCGATTTCCCTGGATAACTTGAGCACCTCGACGCGCTCGCCGAGTTTCTCCAGCACCATGTCCAATCGCGCCCTGAGATCGAAGACTTCAAGCACCGCCTGTTTTTCCTCGTTCTTCACGTCCATCAGGTTGGCGACCATGTCGCTCAACAATGCCGGCGAAGTCATCGCCTGCACTACCGCCACCAGTTCGTCGGGAACATTCGGCAGCATCCGAATGGCCTCGCCCGCCCGCTCCTTCAACTGCAAAAAGCGCGCCTCGATGTCCGGGCCTGTATCCTCCTGGGTTTCGACCATGGCCACGCGGGCGACCAGGAACGGCCAGCCCTCGAGAAATCCCAGCACGCGGAAACGCGACTGACCCTGGACCACCATGTGATGAGCGCCTTCGGACCCGGTGACATAGCGCACAACCTGGCCGGCCGTGCCCACCCAATACAGGTCGCTCGGAGTCAATTCATTCTTTTGGGGATCCCGCTGCAGCAGAAATCCGACCGACTTTTCGCTGCGCGCAGCCTCCTGGGCGGCGGCCACCGAGGACGGTCGGCCAATGGTGACCGGCGCCATGACGCCGGGAAACAATACCGCGTTGCGCATCGGGACGATGATCATGGCGTCCGCGGGCAGCGGCTTGAGGGTCGTTGCGCCCTTACGCACGGACGGATTTGCCGCGGCAGGTTCGCTGGAGTCCTCGCCGGTAAGCAATTCCTGGATTGGTGACCAGAAGTTCATGGCATGTCCTTCCTTTTGAAAGTAAGCGTGAGACAACCGTCCTGTAGACTCTTGCCGACCAGATCGAGCGCCTGAACGGGCAGTGCAATTCGCCGCTCGAAGCGGCCATGGGGAATTTCCAACGCGCGGATGCGAGCACCCTGTTCGCTTTCGAGCACGGTCAGTGGAAACGGCCTGCGGGCCGAGATGGCAATGGCGCCTGACTCCAGCACCACAGCAACCGAGTCCGGCTGGGCACCAGGTAATGCCACGCAGACGCGAACTGATTGCGCGGTCTCGACAACATCCACGGGTGGCTCCCAGGCGACTGCAACCGCCTGCGCCGGACGCACGAATTGACGCTGCAGGCGATCCGCCTGCTCGATAAGCGACACGGCTTCGCTCCACATCCACCGGGATAAATCGTGTGACGTCATCAAGGCATCTCCGTAACGGAGGCTAGATGGCGTCGAATATTCGGGATTCAAGCGGCAATTTGGTTAAGGCGAGGGACGAGGGGCGAGGGACGAGGGGCGAGGGACGAGGGACGAGGGACGGGAGGGGAGGCGTGAGGCGGGGAAATGGATCAGGACTGTCCTGGCAGGAAGCCAGGCGAGAAACATCGAATCAGGCAAAATCAAATGGCGCGACGGCGAGGGGCGCTCGATACGCTGTTGCAGTTCACGGGCCGATCCGCACTTGCGGAACGGGTGCGGCAAGGCTATCCACGATCATGGACAAGCGATGCGCCTTGCCTCGATTACAGGAGACGGCGCAGGGACGATCAATCCCTCAGAGGTATTGATCGACCTCGGATCGGGTTCTTCCGCTTCGGATCACCAATTCATGAATCCCATCCATGAAGTCCGGGCAACCGGATCCGAGGCGGGCTTCTTCCGAAGTCTGTTCGATGATCGCGTAGTGAAGCGACTCACTTTCGACGAGAAATTGCGCCAGATCGGCTTCATACGTCTCGGCTTCGTTCATGCAGAAATCTTCGTCAAGAATATGAGCTTTCATTTTATTGGCCCTCGCGCAGTATTTAAGAGACATCCCCAAGCATGTTCACGAACTGGTAGACGGCCCCATGATATGGCGGGAGTCCGTCAGCGACATGTCGGCTTACTCTGAAATACGTGTGGGAATGCGCTGAAACTGCTGTAGGGATAAGCTGACGGTGGCTGAAAACAGCACACCCGGTGTGGTGTGCGGCGCATGTTTGCCGCCTTTTCTGGCACCAGGCCCCCGGAGCCTCGCACCTGACGCAGGAACATAATAGGTGTCTTCCCCGCGAAGCCTGTCCCCTAACGATGCTATCTGGGAGCGGGGAACCGGTTGCCATTGAAAAACCTGGACTCCCGTTTTCACGGGAATGACATGTGGGAACTTATTCGGATTTTCCTTAGGCCCACATCCCCCGCAGCTTCGTTGCAACATCAACGGGGCCCGGGGACTTCGATACCACTTCCCCGTCGTCGGCAACTGGCGGCCAGGTGAGTTCCTCGAACAACGCCATGACCGCGCGGGTCATGAAGCGGCTGCGCGCGCCGTACACATGAGCATCGCCGCGCCGTGCCTGCTGGGTGATGTAATAACGCAGCGGCGCAATCACGTGCAGATCGGTCCGGGCGCGAGTCATCGCCACATAGAGCAGCCGGCGTTCCTCTTCGATCTGTCCGGCATCGCCAGTGGCGAATTCCGACGGAAAATTGCCATCGGCCACATTGAGTACGTGCACTGCATCCCATTCCTGGCCCTTGGCCGAGTGAATTGTCGAAAGAATCAGATAATCCTCGTCGCGCAAGGGCGCGCCGGAAAAATCGCCGGTGGCCTGCGGCGGATCGAGCGCCAGTTCGGTGAGAAAACGCTCGCGCGTGGCATATTGCGGCGCTATGCGTTCAAGCTGGAGCAAGTCGCCGGCCCGCACCTGTGCCGATTCGTATAGGCGCTCAAGATGCGGCGCATACCATTCGCGCACTTGGGCAACCTGTCCCTGCCAGGCCCCCTCGGGCCGCGCCAGAGATGCCATCAATTCCGCAAAGGAGGTCCACTCGTCTGCCGCCATGGAAGGCGCCTTGAGGGCTGGCAGTGTGCGCCACTCATATCCCGCGGACTCGAAATGGGTGAACAAGCGTGCGGCATTGGCCGGCCCCATGCCCGGCAGAAGCTGAATCGCGCGGAAAGCGCTGACGCGGTTTTTAGGATTGTCCGCCCAGCGCAATATGGCCAACATGTCCTTGACATGGGCGGCCTCGAGAAATTTCAGACCCCCGTATTTCACATAGGGAATGTTGCGCCGTACCAGTTCGAGCTCCAGCACGTCGCTATGGTGCGAACTGCGAAATAGCACGGCCTGGCGTTTGAGCATCACGCCGCGCTCGCGCGCCTGCAATACCTGTGCAACCACGTATCCGGCCTGCGCCTGATCGTCCGCCACCGTCACGTAACGAGGCCGCTCGCCCGCGCCGCGTGTGGCTTTCAGAGTCTTGCGATATTGGCGAGTGCCTTCGGCCATCAAGGCATTCGCGGCGTCCAGTATCCCTTGGGTCGAACGATAGTTCTCCTCCAGCGTGACCACCTCAGCCGACGGTTGGTACGACGCGGGAAAGCCAAGAATGTTGTCCACCGTGGCCGCGCGAAACGAATAGATCGACTGCGCATCGTCTCCCACCACCGTCACCCCCGCCCCCGAAGGCCGCAGTGCCTGGAGAATTTGCGCCTGCAACACATTGGTGTCCTGGTATTCGTCCACCAGGATATGATCGAACTGCCCGCCCATTTCCGCGGCGAGCCCTGGGTCGGCCGCCATCGTCTGCCAATAGAGCAGCAGATCATCGTAGTCGAGCGCCTGATGGGCCAGCTTGCGCTCCACATAGGAACGATAAAGCCCGGTGAGTTCCTTCTCCCAATCCGCGCACCAGGGAAATTCTTTGGCCAGGGTGTGGGCCAGCGGTGCCTGGGTATTCACCCGATGCGAATAAATGGCCAGACAAGTGTCCTTGCGCGGAAAACGCTTTTCCGTTTTCGACAAAGAGAGTTCATGACGCAGAAGGTCCATCAAATCCGCGGCATCGCCGCGATCGAGCACGCTGAAATTCGCGTCCAGACCGACACGGGCTGCGTGGTGCCGGATCAGCCGGTTGGCAATGGAGTGAAAGGTTCCCGACCAGGGCAGCTTGACCGCAACATCACCGGTGTTCTCGCCGGCCTTTTCCGCCAGCACTGCTGCAACGATCCGCTGCGTGCGTCGCGTCATTTCCTGGGCGGCACGACGCGTGAAGGTCAGCAGCAGGATGCGCTCCGGGCTGACACCTTCCAGGATCAGATGGGCGACCCGATGCGCCAGGGTATTGGTCTTCCCGGTGCCCGCCCCGGCAATGATCAGCAGCGGCCCGGCCCGAAACGTTCCATCTTTTTCGCGGATGCCGAAGCGCGCCGCCGTCCGCTGCGCGGTATTGAGTTGCTCGAATGCGGTTAAGGTTGTCACACAACGAACTATAAGGCATGGCTGGTCATTCATCCAGCCCGTCCGGCGAGAAGTACCAGGACGGGGAGATCGGCCCGTGCGGTTGGCTAGCGCGCAACTTCGGTACGCTTCATATTGAGATACTCCTGCCATTCCATCGCGCGCAGTTGCCGAGGATACTGCTCGGCGGATGCGAACCAGTCGTGCAGCTGTTTCTCGATCTGGGCGGCAGGCGGCTCGGACAGCGCACCCAGGTAGGCCTCGATGGCAAGGAAATAGCGCATGCTGTTGCGCTCCACCATCCCCCGCAGACCGCCTATATGGCGCGGCTTTCCATCCGATCGGGAGCCCGTCACGGTAAAACCGACCTTCTGGCTGCCCAGGGTGCCGAGATAGGCCTGAATCGCCAGGCGCCCGGAGAGGCCGTATGAGTTGGCGTAAATCAGATGAAAAAACGTAGCATCGTCGGAAATCGGAATCGCTTCCAGCCCGATCTGATAATTCCGGGTGTTCAGCGGCCCCTTGTCCGCGGCCAGCCGCACTTGCAGGTAATTCGCATCCCTGGACACCTGCTCGAAACTCACTTTCACCCGATGGGACATCTCCAGCGGCCGACTGTGTTTGGGGCCGAACGCAAGGTCCAGGAAATATTCAGGAGATTGCGTGGATGCACGACAGTTTGGTATTCGGATGCAGAACCAGAATGCCTCACCACGGGGCCGGTTCGCTCAACGCGGCAGCAACCATCGGGTAGGGATGATCGATGCGGGCGAAAACATCACCGTTCACGCCGCCTTGGATTTCTCCCGACTTCATGTACAAAGGCCTCTGGAGAGGATTGTCGGCAAGCTGATCCCGCAAGGATTCATAGCGGGCAAGCAGGGGTGCAGCGCTTTTCGGCTCCAGGGATTGCGCCATTGCGCTGTACTTGCCGACAGGCGTCAGGGCGGCCAGCGCCAGCGCTGTGCAGACCATAGCGAATTTTCCAGGCTTCAAGTTATTCAATTTCCACTTCACGGGTTTTCACCCATATAGATGTATCGGAACTACGCGAAATGCTGCGCCTTCACCGCGGCGACCGGAATGCCAAACTCGCGCCGGCATACCTCGGCCAATACGGCAATGCCGTCCCGGATCACTGCTTCCGAGGGGTGCGCAAAACACACACGAATTCGGCGCCGGCCCAGGGCGGCATCGGTTGACCACTCGGCGCCCGGGTTGACGGCCACCCCCGCCTGCAACGCCCGTTGCGCAAGACGTGTAGTGTCGACTTGTTCCGGAAATGTTACCCACAGGAAAATGCCGCCCAAAGGCTCTTGGAACTGTGCCGCCATCCCAAAGTTCAATCGCAACGCATCCATCAGCACGGCAAGTTTTCGGCGCAGGGCCTGGCGAAGGTCTATCAGGTGGCTGTCGAAACTTTCCCGGCAATATTCCGCCAGCACCATCTGGTCGAGTGCACCCGAACCCCCGTCGTTCTTGATGCCGAGAATGCGACTCATCAACGGCCAGCCGGTCACCAGCCAGCCCACGCGCAGCGCCGGCGCGATCGATTTGGAGAAAGAACCGACGTGAACGACGCGATCGCTGTTGTCCATCGCGCGTAGTGCAGGCGGTCGTTTACCCTGCCACACCAGATCCGAGTAACACTCGTCCTCGAATATCGGCACGCCATATTCCACTGACAGCGCCAGCAAGCGCGCCCGCCGGCGTTCGCTCATGATGGTCGCCGTCGGGTTCTGCACAGTGGGAATGGTGTAGATGTACTTTGGCTGCACACCGCGCTTCGAAAGTCCCGCGAGAGTTATCTTGAGGGCATTGCAGTCCAATCCCTCGTCGTCCACCGGAACGCCGACGACGTTCGCCTTCAAGCGCTGTAAGCGGCTCAGGGTGCCGCCGTAAGTGGCCTGCTCGACAATCACCGTATCGCCCGGCGCCACCAGCGCCGCATTCACAAAATCCAGCCCCAGCAGAGAACCCGACGTAATAAGCACCTCGTCCGGGGAGCAGCGAATACCGGCGTCCCGGGCGAGTTTTGCCGAAAGAAATTCACGCAACGGCCGGTAACCCAACGGCCCGCTATCCAGGCCGTAATTGGCCAGAGTCTTCCCCTCGCGCTTAAGGACCCGGGTCGCCGCCGCCATCAGCCCCTCGACCGGAACACTGTCGGCATCGTTGTGGCCACCGGTAAAGTTGTACCTCGGGAAACCGCTCCATTTATCCGCCGCCGCCGGAAGATCGGAGCGAAGGAATCTCGAAAAATCGAACATATCGGTAGCCACGTGACCTCCATTTATTACCTGCGGGGAGCTGCCACTATGCCTTTTTTGGCCCACCTCAACAAGCCGAGCCGTGCGGGGTCAGGTCTCCCATATTGCAATCCGTTCTCGATCACTAGAGCGGGGAATGGGA
>CAMDKM010000044.1 GCA_945900965.1 Bordetella parapertussis
CCCTTCATGCGTCAGCTCCGCAGAAAGCGCAAATCCCTCGTAGTCCGCCGCACCCACAATCCGGCATTCAAAGCCGAAACTGGCCAGGCCGTGCTCTCACGCCGCCCGCCGTTCGCCTATCTCCCCGATCAGGGATTCCGCCGGTATTCTCAGTTCGCGGTGCAGGCGTCGGATCATCTGCAGGGTCAGCGGCCGCTTGCCGTTCAGGATCTCATAAACCCTGTTGATCTGGCCGATCATCGGCACCAGGTCTTTGGCGTTCAGACCCTTCTGCTCCATGCTGAAGCGGATGGCTTCAATCGGGTCGGGCAGCGCCATCGGAAAATGTTTCCGCTCATACGCCTCGATCAACGTCACCAGCACATCCAGGCGCTCGCCATCGGGCGTTCCTTTCCCTGCCGACATAAGGCCTTCGACTTCCTTCAATGCGGCACGGTGGTCAGCTTTCGTTTTAATGGGCTTTATTTCCATACTCTCGTCCTCAAATCGTTTGTGCGTCGATAGTGACCGGCGCTGAAAATTAAATTCAGCCGCCGCCGGTCGCTGCGCGAAACGCCGCCTCAACCGCGCGGACCAGAGACGGATGCAGCGTGCCCAGGGTAGGTTGCTCCCCATGCGGCGCAGCGGGCGGGACGGAGAACCACTCAGTCGTGTAGGGAAGATCCATTAACTTTCTCAAGTCGAACTTTGTGTCGTAGCTCAGCCCGGCCGCCAAGTAGGACACCGGGTTACGATCGTGCAGTATTGCGAATTCGCCGCGAAGGAGTTGTGTTGTGCGCTTACTGGTACCGTAGGCGACGCGCACGATGAATTCCGGGGCGTCATCGTCGAAAACGACAAGAATCAGGGCGGGCCGAGGTTTGGGGCGCGGATGGATGTTGTCGGGAAAGTGGCACCACACAATTTCGCCAGCAGTGGGTTCGCTCCACCATTTCATGACGATTTTGTTTCGAAGAGAGTCGAGCGTACTGAGCGCTTGGCACCCTGCGGCACGCGCTTTTTGATCTGCCGAAGTTGTGCGGCGGTCAGAGGCCCATCATCGGCTTCGTACTGCGGAAGTATTCTGGTGGCCAAATAACGCAGCGCTTGATGAATCGCTTGCGTCTCATCGACGCCTAGCCGCTCAGCGAGGCGCTTCGCAGTCTCACGTGTAACGCCGCTGGCACTGTCAGTTGCCCGATAGCGAAAAGCAATTTGATTGATGGCGGATTTTGTCGGCATGGCCTTAGCCTTGTCTGTATAAGATAGCTTTAAGATATCTATAGAACTGTCAACTGTCAAGTGACCTCATGACGATGAACCATCCAATATGGGGTCGCTCTCCGCTTTGCACAGACTTGGCGCTGGCCGCGTTGTGCCGTCGGCACGGCATCCGCAAGCTATCGTTATTCGGCTCGGAGCTGAAGGGTACTGCGAGGCCGGACAGCGACGTCGATCTTTTGGTCGAATTTGAAGACAGCGCTAGACCGAGCCTGTTCGACATGGCGCAGATCGAGATCGAATTGTCGGCGTTGCTCGGCGGGCGGCGGGTCGATTTGCGCACCGCGGCAGAGTTAAGCCGCTACTTCAGGGATGAAGTCGTGCGCACGGCGCAGGCACTGTATGTCTCTGGATGATGTGATCCGGTTTTCGCATATGGGAGTTGAGCCTTACGCCTTACGCCTCACGCTTCACGTCTCACTCCTCACTCCTCACGCCTCACTCGCCAACGGCATCGGCCCACGGAGAACCGATTTCGGTCGCACCCCAGTTCGTGTTTCCGCGCCTGAGCACGCCGCTTGGGCAGGCGTACTTGAAAGGCAACGTCAGCCGGTGTTGTTGAATGTAGTCGAAGCGCGCCTGCAGGGCCTGATGGATCTCTTTATCTCGCCCGGATATTTCACCAGACCGCCCCCGCATGGCCGACCAGATGAGGACAGGTCATCGGATTCGCGCGCTTATTCTGCAGGACACAAGGCATCGGGACTACGCGGTTTCCGGCCTGTTCAGCGCGGCTATCTCGGGCATGCCCGTCTTGCCCACGCGGAGCATGCCATTCAGCAGTAGGTCCGGGAACTGAATATGCGGCAGCGCAAGCAGCACCAGGAGATCTTCAATGTCGAAGACGAGATCATGCAAGCGCGCGACGGGCTGATCGACTCGCTGGAGCGGCGGTTGTCCCGGAAGACCTCGTCCGAGGGCCTTTTCGCAATCCGGTGGGCAGTTGTTTGATATGTCGCCAGAAAGTCGTTTCGGCGACACGTTTTCTTGACGTGTCGCGCTGAACGACATAAGTTGGGAACGTGTCGCAAAAACGAGATTTCGTAAACATGATGAAACTGCCCCCCAAAACGCACTGGCAACCCGATCGCCCCTGGAACGACCTTCCCAGACTCCCGCCGAAGGTCGAACTGGAGACCAAAGACGTCCTGAAGCAATGCGTCAAGTCCCGGGCTGCTCTTGCCGAATTGAAGCAGGCTGCGGAACTCATTCCCAATCCGGCGATGCTGATCAATACGTTGCCACTGCTGGAAGCGCGGGCGAGTTCCGAGATCGAAAACATCGTCACGACCGCCGACAAACTATTCCAGCACCTCCAGGCCGACGCGAGCGCGGACCCGGCGACCAAAGAGGCGCTGCGCTACCGGCGGGCCTTGCTTCAAGGCGTCCAGGAACTCAAGGGCCGGCCGCTCGTCACGCGCACTGCGGAAACCATCTGCACCCAGATCAAGGGCGTCGAGATGGCGGTGCGCAAAGTGCCCGGTACCGCCCTTACCACCGCCGCCACGGGCGCGGTCGTGTACATGCCGCCCGAAGGCGAAAAACGCATCCGCGACCTGCTCGCCAACTGGGAGCGCTTCCTTCATGACGAGGAGGCGATCGATCCGCTCATCCGCATGGTCGTCGCGCACTACCAGTTCGAAGCCATCCATCCCTTCACCGACGGCAACGGCCGCACCGGGCGCGTGCTCAACAGCCTCTTCCTCGTCGAAAAGGGCTTGTTGACGCTCCCCATTCTTTACCTCAGTCGCTACATCATCGCCCACAAGGCCGACTACTACCGCCTGCTGCTCGATGTCACCCGCAGGGACGCCTGGGAAGAGTGGCTCCTCTACATCCTCAAGGGCGTCGAAGAAACGGCAGTCTGGACGACCGCCAAGATCGGCGCCGTGCGAAAGCTCTCCGCCGAAACCACCGAGTACGTCCGCCGCAAGCTGCCGAAAATCTACAGCCGGGAACTGGTCGACGTGATTTTCGAGCAGCCCTATTGCCGGATTGGCAACCTGGTGGAAGCCAGGATCGCCGGCCGTCAAGCCGCTTCGCGTTACCTCAAAGCGCTCGTTGGTGCTGGAATTCTCGAGGAACGAACGCTCGGGAAAGAAAAGCTATTCGTGCATCCCAAGCTAATGACATTGCTTACCCGAGACAGCAACACCTTCAAGGCCTACGTCTAGGAGCCTGTCGGACTCAGGATGATTCGGCTGCAACGGTGGGAGAGCAGTCCATATTTCGCCGCTTTCTCCATACAGTCAGGCAGCGCTTTCCCGGCGCAAGGGAATTGGGGCGGCCGGCTTCCGGATCGAACCACATGATGCCGTTATTCATCAGCACGCCCGACTCGGGCAGATGCACCCGTGACCCGAAGATGCACAGCAGGGTTTGGATGATCGCGCTCGTGTTCGCTGTCGTCCCACTGCGCGGCGAACCGGTATTGCGGATGTCCCTGACGGCAATCCGTCTCGCGGTTGCCACCATCCCGCATACTCTGCCGGCAGTGGTCGCAATCCGGGGCCGTATGTCGCAGACAAAAAAACAGCCGGACTTTTGGGGTCCGGCTGCCTCGTGCTACGTTTTTGCCCGGATCAATTGGGCATAAGTACAGTATCGATAACGTGAATAACGCCGTTGCTCGCCACGATGTCGGTTTTGACGACCTTGGCGTTGTTGATCATGACCCCATTGTCAGTCGTTGCGTCGATACTCTGACCCGCGACCGTCGGGACCATACCGGCCTTCACGTCAGCCGCCATTACTTTGCCGGCGACAACATGATAGGTCAGCACTTTAGTCAGCATTGCCTTGTCTGCCAACAGCGCATTGAGCTGGTCTTTTGGAATTTTCGCGAACGCCTCATCGGTAGGGGCGAACACCGTGAACGGGCCTGTGCCCTTCAGGGTCTCCACCAATCCTGCGGCTTGGACAGCAGTGACCAGTGTCTTGAACGAGCCGGCCGCAACCGCGGTATCGACGATGTCCTTGTTTGCCTTCGGTGATTCCATTTCTTTCATCCCGGCGCAGGCCGAGAGGGTGGTAATTGCGATCAGTGCAATAAAAGCACGGCGAGCATTCATTTTTGCATTTCCTTATAGGTGAGGTTTGTGTGAAGTTATCCCCAATAGCGGGGGGTTGATGAAGAGCTTGGAAGGTTGAAGAAATCAAGCCTCAAGGCTTGGGCAGTAGAACTCGGTCGATCACGTGAATCACGCCATTGAAGGCTTGCACGTCGGTGGCCACGACGTTGGCACCGCGATGGCGCGCGTCGAGTATGTGCAACATGCTGCCGGCCTTGTTCAGCGTGAACTGCTGGCCTTGAACGGTGGTGGCCTTCAGGCCGTCGGTCACGTCTTTGGCCAGCACCTTGGCGGCCAGCACGTGGTAGGCGAGTACCTTGGTCAGCAGGGCCTTGTCGGCCAGCAACTGGGCCTTGGTGACATGCAGTTCGTGCAGAAGCGCAGCAAACGCGGCATTGGTCGGTGCGAACACCGTGAACGGGCCGGTGCCGCTGAGCGTGCCCTGCAATTGGGCGGCCAGCACAGCTTCAACAAGGATGCTGAAGTCGGGCAGGCTCTGAGCTATTTCGACGATGTTCTTTGTCTGCGGCAGGATTACCTTGTCGATCACGTGGATCACGCCGTTGGAGGCGGCCACGTCGGTCGCGACGATGTTGGCCTTGCGCCCCTGTGCATCGGTGATGCTGGCGCCGCCCCTGAGGCCGAGCGTGAACAGCTGGCCTTGCACTGTGGTGGCTTGCGCGCCTTCCTTGATGTCGGCGGCGAGCACCTTGCGCGGCAACACGTGGTAGGTGAGCACGGCGGTCAACAAACCCTTGTTGGCGAAAAGCTGTTCCTTCGTCAGCTTTTGTTCGCCGAGCAGCGCGGCGAACGCGGCGTTGTTAGGTGCGAACACAGTGAACGGGCCGGCGCCGCTGAGCGTGTCTGTCAGGCCGGCCGCGACCACCGCTTCGACCAGGATGCTGAAGTCGGCGGGCAGGCTTTGTGCCACTTGCACGATGTTGAGCTGGGTCGGCGGCGGTGGCGGCGGGGCGTCGGCCTTGGGCAGGATCACTTTGTCGATCACGTGGATCACGCCGTTGCTGGCCTGCACATTGGTGGCCACGATGTTGGCCTTGCGGCCGCGCGCATCGGTGATGTTGGCACCGCCTATGAGGCTCAGCATGATCGTCTCGCCCTGCACGGTGGTGGCTTGCGCGCCTTCCTTGATGTCTGATGACAGCACGCGGCCGGGCAGCACGTGGTAGGTGAGCACGGCAGTGAGCAGCAGCTTGTCGGCGAGCAGCGCCTCCTTGGTCAACTTCAGCTCGTCCAGCAGCGCGGCAAACGCGGCGTTTGTCGGCGCGAACACCGTGAACGGGCCGGCGCCGCTGAGCGTGTCCACAAGGCCGGCGGCCACGACTGCGTCGACCAGGATGCTGAAGTCGCTGATGCCCTGGGCGATCTGCACCACGTTCTTGCTCTGCGGCAGGAGCACCTTGTCGATCACATGCACCACGCCGTTGCGGGCGAACAGGTTGGTGGAGATCACGTTGGCCTGGCGCCCCTGGGCGTCGGTGATGCGGACATCGGGTCCGGCGCGGCGCTGCACGTCGAACGTAATGGCCTGGCCCTGCAGGGTAGCCGGGGTGGCGCCATTGGCGATATTGCGGGCCGACAGCTTTTGTGGCAGGGCGTGGTAGGTGAGCACGTCGGTCAGCAGCGCCTTGTTGGCCAGCAGTTGTTCGGCGCTGATGTTCAACTCGGCGAGCAGCGCGGCGAACGCGGCGTCGGTAGGCGCGAACACCGTGAACGGGCCGTCCGAGCGCAACGTATCCACCAGCCCGGCTTCGCGAATTGCCTTTTCCAGGATGCTGAAGGTCGGCAGGTATTTCACGTACGCGAATACCGAAGCGCGCCAGACCGGCTTGTGGGTGACGAACAGCACGCCGTTCCTGGCCGTCACGTCGGCCACCTTGATGCCGGCGTCGTTGAACGTGATCTCGTTGCTCACGTTTGGAGCTTTGAAGCCGGCGCCGTTGACCGTGGTCGCGTTGCTCGCTCCACTGCTGTTCACGTTTACCTCGATCGCGTTGCCGGAGACAGCGGTCTCGGTGCCGGTTTGCATTTCGCTGGAGAACATGCGCTTGGCCACCAAGTGCGACTCGACGAAGCTTTGCAGTTGCTGGCGATTCTGCGGCTGTTTAAGCTCCTCGATCTCGGCGCCCATCTCCGCCATTGCTTCGTTGCTGGGCGCGATCAGGGTCATCTGCTCGTCCTCGCGCAGCTTCTGCGTCATGCCGGCGGCTTCGGCGAGCTTCATGAACTCCGTTGCGCTGGATTCCGCATTGGCAGCGGCGGCCAGCGTGGACGGTTCGCCCGCGGAGTTTGACGATGCGTCCGAACCGCCTCCGCCACACGCGGTCAGCAAACCGGCGCTTGCCACGGCGGCAAGCAAGTGCAACCAATTCTTCATTACTCTCTCCTCAAGATCAGCATTGTGTGATGATCCCCGCCGCCGTTTGGCGACTGGAACCCATGCAATATCAATTCGGCCCCTGACTGGCGGCAGTTATTGACGACGGGAGGCAGTGTCGTTGAGCAGGGTGTGCAAAGGGTGTCGCGGGGGTATCAGAATGTTTCAAGATGTAACAAAGCACGACGACCACGAATGTAAACAGATTCGGTGCGGTATCATGGATGCATGGCGAAGGTTCTGCTTATAGATGATGATCGGAAGCACTCCGAGTTGATGCAGGCGTATTTCAAACGTTTCGGCATCAACCTCGTGTGCGCGTATGACTCTGTCGAGGGATTCAAAAAGCTCGCCCGGGAGGAGCCGGACCTGCTGCTACTGGATGTGATGCTGCCGGGCAAGGACGGTTTCGAGATCTGTCGCGAGGTTCGCAAGACCAGCAATATTCCGATCATTATGCTGACCGCCAGGGGTGAGGTCATTGATCGCGTGTCCGGCCTCGAGCTGGGGGCTGACGACTACGTTGGCAAGCCCTTTGAACCGCGTGAACTCGTCGCGCGTGTGCAGGCGACGCTGCGCCGATCGGCAATTTCCGGACAGACTGTCGGAGAGCTCAAGTTTGAAGGGTTGACCATCGACACTGAGACGCGATCGGTGCGGGTTGACGAGAAGAACATCGACTTGACTTCGATGGAATACGAGTTGCTTCTGATTCTCGCTCGAAGGCAGGGGCACAAGCTTTCCCGAGACGATATTCTGAGTGAACTGCGCGGAATTGACGCGGCGATCCTGACGCGATCCGTAGATATCATGGTCAGCCGCCTGCGCCAGAAGCTGGGTGATTCGGTCAAGCCACCGCGCTTTATCCACACGATCTGGGGTCGCGGGTACTCGTTCGTGGGCGTGCCGCTGACACATGATTGACCGCCTTTCGCGCTCCCTGTCGTTTCGCCTGCTGGTCATTTTCATGGTGTTGGGCGGCGCATTCGTATTTGGAACGTTCAAGGCAATACAACGCTTTTATAACAGCGATGAAATTCGTGGACTGATCAGCGGTCACTTGTCGTTACATGTCAGCTATGTGCGTGAGGATATCGGCGTCCCACCGCGAATCGATCGTGCGATCGCGATTACAAAAAAGGTTCCGGTGGACATACGCATTCTCGGGCCCGATATCGATTGGGCATCCGATCCGGCATTCCCGCGACTCGATCAGCTCGATTTTGCTCCCAGCCCCAGGTTCAGCGACGATCCTGGCGCGTGGGCGGACGAACTGCAGGGGGTCGATTTTGCCGATCTGGACAAACATGACTTCCTTCGCATGCGACAGGGCGGCTACGATATCGTCGTTTCTACGCCGAAAATATCGGTTACCCCTGAAGGACCAGCCCTTGTGCCGCTGATCCTGGGCTTGGGCCTATCTTTTCTGGTGCTGGCCTATGCGGCGGTTACCTGGCTATTTCGACCGATCCAGACGATTCGCGAAGGGGCAGAACACATAGGTCGTGGCAACTTCGATTTCCGAATCTCGAAGATACGTCGCGATCAACTCGGTGACCTGGCGTTCGACATCAACAGATTGGCGGGTGATGTGGAGAACATGCTCGATGCGAAACGGGCGCTGTTGCTTGGGATTAGCCATGAGTTGCGTTCACCATTGTCAAGAATGCGACTGGCCCTCGAATTTTTCGACGACAAGGATAACGTCGAGAGCCTGAAAGCAGAGATTCTTGAGATGGAGAAAATTGTCGTTTCACTTCTTGAGGCGGAGCGACTCAACAGCCCTCATGCGCAACTAAACCGAACGAAGGTGATTGTGGAGGAATTGGTCAGTGAATTGATTGATGATTTCTTCGCAAGGGATGCTGAGCGAATCAGCGTTAGGCTGCCGAAGGAGCGCATCACTGCGACTGTCGACGAAGCGCGAGTCACATTGCTTCTAAAAAACCTGATTAACAATGCCCTTCGATACTCGCGGCCGGAAGACGGATTGATCGAACTGACAGTCTCAGCGACGGACCGCGAGCTTGTAATGACGGTTGCGGATCACGGCCCCGGTTTATCGGAGGAGCAGGCCGAGCACATCGGCGAGCCTTTTTATCGCAGCGACGCATCGCGCGCTCGCGAATCCGGCGGAAGCGGTCTTGGCCTTTACCTGGCAACGATGGTCGCTAAGGCACACGGTGGTTCGTTGAAATTAATCGACACCGGTGGTCACGGTGCGTGTTTTGAGGCTCGTATTCCTTTAATAGACTGATAAGCCTCGAGCGCTCCATGCCGTGCGAGGGCCAGCACCTTCGGCAGCTCGGCCCGCGGCGGCGTCGGCGGCATGTGCCGTTGCATTAGGCCCAGATGGTCGATGACGAATCGCGCGTCGGGATGATGGTCAATCAGCGCGGTACCCGTGTCCAGGTTGTCCCAGCAAAGGATTTTGACCGGGAATTCGTGGGGACGGCGGCGCGCAGAATCCGGCCGAGGCCTGGGTTGTCCAGGTCGGGGCCCGACTCTTTCGTAAACATGATGCGGATGCCGACGGTGCCGGGTGTCTTATTCCAGTTTGCGATTGTCTCGGTTACCGCCGGATCATCGGGATCCACTGGCTTGACAACGCCGAACCGGCACGGATGCTGGCGTTACACCTGCAACGCGTAGCTCGCGTGGTAGCGTAAAAGGAAAAGGCGGAGAAGATTGCGCCGTCCACGCGGACCCTGTCCATCGCCGCCACAATCTCGTCGCCGATGGCGTGTTCGGGCCAGTTCGGCACGTTGTGCCACCTTGAAGGGCAACGTCTGCCGGTGTTGTTGAACGTACTGGAAGCGCGCCTGCAATGCCCGATGTACCTGTTCGTCGAGCGCCGTATTGCCGATGACCGGGGCGCCTTCGCTGGCATCGATGCGCGGCCGATGGAATGCGGTTTCCAGGGTGTCGCCGTAGTCGGCAAGGAACGAGAAGAGCTGCGTCACGGCAAAAAGAATACGCCGGCCCAGGCGGAACAAATCAGCGCGACAGCAACTGCTCGGCTATCCAGCGTGCGTCGCGCGCCCGCTGCGGGCCATCATGTTCGGACGCGGCAACCGCGCCGTCGAACAGCACCATCAGCGCGCCGGCTGTTGCGGCCGGCTTGGCAACGCCTGCCGCGCGCGCCCACTCCAGGAATTTCGCGTGGATCCACCTGCGCTGCTCTGCGACCACGGCTCGGGCCGGATGGTTGGTGTCGCTCACTTCGGCCACGATGTGCTGCAATGGGCAGCCCCGGAAGTCCTGCGATTTTGTCCATTCCACGACCCAGTCGAAGAATCGCAGCGCGCGCTCGGCAGGCGGAATTTCGGCAAGGTAGGCCTCGATTTGCGCCCGGGCTCCTGCGGCGCGGCGCTCGACATGGGCGGCAACCAAATCATCTTTGCAGCCGAAGTGCGAATAGAGAGAAGCCTTGGCCGCCCCGGCTTCGGCCAACACCCGGTCGATGCCCACCGCCCGCACCCCTTCCTGATAGAAGAGGCGGTCTGCGGTATCCAGAAGCCGTTCGCGAACGGCGGTTTGCGGAGTAGCTGAACGCTTTTTTCCGGGCATGCTTGACAGTACAGACAGATCTGTCTACAGTCAAGTCGGAAATAGACAGGTCTGTCTATTCAATTCAACTTTCCGGAGAATAAGATGGGTTACCCAATCAAAGGCAAGACGGCACTGGTTACCGGCGCCAACCGCGGTATTGGCGAGGCGATCGTGAATGCACTTGTGGCGGCGGGGGCGGCGAAGGTTTACGCTGCGGCGCGTAATATCAATGATCTTGCGCCGCTGACAGCGCGACATGGCGCCCGCGTCGTTGCGCTGCGCCTCGATGTGACCAACGTGGCGCAAATCGCGGCCGCGGTTTCCGCGGCGCCCGACGTGCACCTCCTGGTCAACAATGCGGGTTATGCCGGTCACACTGGCGGAGCCTTTACGGACCCAAAATGGATCACTGCCGGCCGGCAGGAGATGGAAGTCAATTTCATCGGTACATTTTCCGTGACCCAGGCGTTCGCCCCTGTACTTGCCAAAAACGGCGGAGGGGCCGTCGCCAATATCGCCTCCGTAGCGTCGTTCGTGAGTTTTGCGCTGCTCGCGTCCTACAGCGCGTCAAAAGCGGCTGTGCACTCGTTGACGCAGGCGACGCGCATGATGCTCAAAGGCCAGGGGACGCAGGTATTCGGCATCTATCCCGGCCCGATTGACACCCGCATGGCCGAGGGAATTCCCTTCGACAAGACATCGCCCTCGGACGCTGCTCGCGCTATTATTGCCGGCATCGAAACCGGCGTCGAAGAAATCTTCCCCGATCCGATGAGCCAGGGAATGGGCGCAGGCTACTTTGCCAACCCCAAGGAGACAGAGCGGCAAGTTGCAGCCATGGCCGGCTGAGTTCCCGAGACACTCGCGCGCGCAGCAATGCGCGCGTGTCTGTTTATTTCGGCGAGACGCGGGACCTCGCATCGTTCTGGTCCGGCGCCCGGACGACTTGCCGGCCCTGGGCCGCTTATTCCATCACCGAGAAAAACCATGCCAATGCCCCTCAATTGCCTGCTTCCCCGATACCCGGTCCCGGCGCTAAGCGTGCCCCTCACCACCGGCGGGCGGTTTGTGCTGGGCGCTTCACCAGCCGAAAGGTTCGACCTGCTTGTCTTCTATCGTGGGTTGCACTGCCCGATCTGCGCGAAGTACCTGTTGGAGCTGGAACGCCTTGCGCCGGAGTTTCAGGCGCGCGGCGTTCAAGTCACGGCGATCAGCAGCGACACGGAAGAGCGAGGCCAACAGATGGCGCAGAAGGTCAACGCAAAAATGCTCAGGTTCGCTTTCGGTTTGAGCCTGCGCAGCGCGCGGCAATGGGGCCTGTACATCAGCACGTCTCGGGGAAAGACTTCCATTGGAATCGAAGAGCCCGCGTTGTTCAGTGAGCCCGGCGTTTTCCTCGTCCGGCCGGACGGGACGCTTTATTATGGGTCGGTACAAACCATGCCGTTTGCACGGCCGCAGTTTCAGGATCTCCTGGGTGCGGTAGATGTAGCCATCTCAAAGGACTATCCCGCCCGCGGTGAATTCACGGGTGAAGTCTGAATTCCGTTGGCGCCCCTGCCATCGGCAAGAGGGGATGCTTCCCATCGTATAGGACTGGAAAAGGATGGCGCTTCCATTGCTTCTGCAGATGATGATAAAAACAACTGCCAGTGCGCATTACGAGTCTATAACCGGGCACACCCTTGCAACTATCTCGCCTTACGCTTCACGTCTGATTTCTTGCGTCTCACTCGCTAACGGCATCGGCCCACGGGGAGCCGATTTCGGTCGCACCCCAGTTTGTGTTTCCGCTCCTGAGCACGCCGCTGGGGCAGGCGTACTTGAAGGGCAACGTCAACCGGTGTTGTTGAACGTACTCGAAGCGCGCCTGCAAGGCCTGATGGATCTCTTCATCGAGCGCCGTATCGCCGATGACCAGAGCGCCTTCGCTGGCATCGATGCGCGGCCGGTGGAATGCGGTTTCCAGGGTATCGCCGTAGTCGGCAAGGAACGAGAAAAGCTGCGTCACGGCCGGAAGAATGCGCCGGCCGCCTGAGGCGCCGAGTGCAAAGCGCCGATCTCCGTGCTCGGCGATGATGGGGCAGTAGTTGGTCAGGCAGCGCTTGCCCGGCGCAAGGGAATTGGGGCGGCCCGCTTCCGGGTCGAACCACATGATGCCGTTATTCATCAGCACGCCCGACTCGGGCAGATGCACCCGTGACCCGAAGATGGACAGCAGGGTTTGGGTGACCGCGGCCATGTTGCCTTCCCTGTCCACCACGCAAAAATGCGTCGTGCATCCCGGTGCGCGCCCGCCGTCCACGTCGCCCATGCGGGTGAGGCGGAATTCGTAGGCGTCTTGCAGGGATTGGGCGTAGGCGGCATAGGTGGCAGCGTCGGGTAAGGCGCGAGGCGTCAGGCGCGAAGCGAGCAACTCGAGGGTATGTGCCAAGGTGGGTCCAGCCGTCAGTTCCGGCGTGGCGGCAACGCGCGCGTTTCGATAATCGATAAACAGAGGTTCGATTTCGCGTGCGCGATACGCGCCCAGATCCCCGGCACTGAGTCTTCCGCCCAGGGCTTGCACTTCTCCGGTGATGGTTCGCGCCAGATCCCCATCGTAGAAATCGCGCGCGCCGGCCTGTGCCAGCCTGCGCAGCGTGGCGGCGAGTTTTTTCTGTGGCAGCCGCACTTCGCTGCGAGCCGACCACGCCGCAACCGGTGGCAACCCGTTCGGGAGCCAGGCTTCGCGGCTGGCGGGGTAGCGGTTAAGGTCGAGGGCGGCGCTCGCGATGTTCTGGGTGGCGAATGCATCGATCAGCAAGCCTTCCTCGGCAAACGCGATGGCCGGTTCAAGCAATTCCCCCCACGGCAGTCTCGCGAACCGCTCGTGCGCCACGCGCATGCCATCCACCACGCCGGGCACGGCGATGGAGAGCGGGCCGTGGATGTTGCGATCATCACGCACGCGCGTCCATGGGAAAAGATCGGACGCCACGCCCTCGCCGGTCAGCGGATAGTCGGCGATGTCGAGGGAAACTGGCGCCCGCATGCCAAAGTCGATCACGCGATAGCGATTTTCCTTCGCCCGGTACAGCACCATGGCGCCCCCGCCGCCTACGCCGCTCATCCAGGGTTCCAGTACGCCGAGCGCGAAGGAAGTGGCGATGACTGCATCGACCGCGTCGCCGCCATCGCGTAGCATGCGTGCGCCAGCTTCCGCCGCGCGCCGGTGCTGCGCCGCGACGATGCCCGCCGGGCTTTGCACGGCTGGCTTCGTTACCCGCATTGAGGCGCTGAAATTGTCCATCGTTTCCAATGAAAAGGGATTAGGGGCTCGGGACTAGGGGCTAGGGGTGGAGCGCCGCAAGGCGGCGCGCCTGCTCTTTCACCCTTCACCCTTCACCGTTTATGATCGAAGATCGGTACCCCGTGGGCACCGTTCACCGTTCGCCCTTCATGCATTATTGAGCATTCCGCAATACATGACAGAGCGCGCATATTCCACCGTTACCCTCACCCTCGATCCCTCTCCCGGAGGGAGAGGGAAGACAAGCCCTTCTCCCTCCGGGACAAGGGAACACTTGAAGCGGAGCAGAAGGGTTGGGATGAGGGAACGCATGTGTCATGAAATAGGGAAAGATCAATAGTTACGCCGTAAGTGCAAATCCCTCGTACCCCGCCGCCACCACTTCCTGGCACTTTTTCTGGTACGCGGGGAATCCCCCGATGTAGGGCATGAACACGCGTTGTTTGCCGGGGATGTTGGCGCCGATGTACCAGGAGTTGCATGCGGAACGCAGGTGGGTAGTCGCCACTTCGTTGACATGGGTGACCCAGTGGTCTTCGGCTTCCCGCCGGGGTTCAATAAGCGCGATGGCGTTTTCCCTCATGTAGCGCAAGCACTCGGTGATCCAATCCACGTGCTGCTCGATCGAGGGCAGCATGTTGGTGAATACCGATGGGCTGCCCGGCCCGGTGATGGTGAAGAGGTTGGGAAAACCTTCGATGGACAGGCCCAGATAATTGCGCGGACCGGCTTGCCATTTTTCCTTGAGCGCCTTGCCGCCCCGCCCGCGGATATCAATGCGGGTGAGGGCGCCGGTCATGGCATCGAAGCCGGTGGCGAGTATCAGGGCATCGATTTCGTAGTCGATGCCCAGAACCTTGACTGCATGCGGGGTAATTGCGTCGATGGGTGAAGCGCTGATATCCACCAGCGTGACGTTCGGACGATTGAAGGTGGCGAAGTAGCCGGTGTCCACGCATAGCCGCTTGCAGCCGATGACATAGCGAGGCGTAAGGGCCTCCGCAACCTTTGGGTCACGCACGATTTCTCGGATCTTGCCGCGAACGAAGTTGGCGGCGGTGTCATTCGCATCGGGGTCGAACATGAGGTCGGCATAGGCGCCCATGAAAGACACGCCGCCGTAAGCCCAGCGCGCCTCGTATTCCCGGCGCCTTTCTTCCGGCGTGGTCTGCAACGCACGCGCGGAGTTGAAGCGAAAGGACCACACCCCATTGGGGCTTTGCTTGCCGCTGTCTCGCAGGCGCTTGTAGTTCATTTTTACTTCACGCCGAATCTCGCGGTTCAGTGCGGCGTTGTGCGCGGGAACGGAGTAATTGGGCGTGCGCTGAAACACATACAGCCGGGAGGCCTGCTCCGCGATGATGGGGATGGCCTGGATGGCTGATGAGCCCGTGCCAATAATTGCGACCCGTTGGCCGGTGAAATTCACTTCTTCATGCGGCCAGCGTCCGGTGTGATAGGTGGGGCCGGCGAAGGTCTTCAGCCCGGGGAGCTTCGGTGTGTTGGCCGAGGATAGGCAACCGGTAGCCATGACGCAAAAGCGCGCGCTGACATGGGTGCCATCGGAGGTTTCCACGGTCCAGCGCTTGCCTTGCTCGTCAAAGACTGCGGACGCGAGGCGCGTATCGAACTGGATATCCCGGCGCAGATCGAAGCGGTCGGCTACGTAGTTGGCGTAGCGCAAGATCTCTGGCTGGGTGGCGTAACGCTCGGACCAGTCCCATTCCTGCTGCAAGTCATCGGAAAACTGGAAGGAATACTCCATACTCTCGATGTCGCAGCGGGCGCCCGGATAGCGGTTCCAATACCAGGTGCCCCCGACGCCGCTGCCCGCCTCGAAAACGCGCGCCCGAAATCCCATGCCGCGCAGGCGATGGAGCATGTACATACCGGCAAACCCGGCGCCCACGATGATGGCGTCCAGATCGGATACCGAAGGGTTTGTCTGATGTGCGGCGGACATGTCTTTGCTGAGATTCTGGGCGTTTGTGGAGGCAGTATATTGCCACGGGTGCGCTCATCAGGTCGGGAAATGGCACGGCGATGTTGTGCGCGTACGGCGGGCCGTTAAAGTTTATTATGGAAACATCGATTATTGAATATTCCAATATAGACGATTCGATGACAGGTCGGGCTCATGGCCGCTGTTTTCTTCACCCTGGCGCGCGGACACGTTAGCGATGAAATCGCCCGATTGCGGGTAGCGCGCCTAAGCATCGCTTCCCGCCCCGGATGGCTCCGCCAACGCCGGGTCAGCGATGCCCCTCTGCTCCGCTTCAAGTTCGCTTGTCCCGGAGGGTGAGGGGATATTTGGAGGTTTTATGAAAGCATTCGATTTATCCGGTCGCGTCGCGATTGTCACCGGCGGCAACGGCGGGATTGGGTTGGGCATGGCACGCGGGCTGGCGGCTGCAGGGGCGAAGGTGGTGGTGGCGGGGCGCAACGCACAGAAGAGTGCCGCCGCGGCGGAGGAGGTCGGCGGCATCGCCATTGCAGCCGATGTGCTCAAGGAGGCCGACTGCCGGGCGCTGGTGAGCAAGACCGTGGCCCATTTCGGCCGATTGGACATCCTGATCAACAACGCCGGCATCAACATCCGCAAGCAGCCGCAGGAATACACCTTGGACGAATGGCGCAAGGTGATGGACAGCAACCTCACCAGCGCCTTCGTCTGCTCTCAGGCGGCTTATCCCGAGATGGTGAAGAGCCGCGGCGGCAAGATGATCAACATCGGCTCGATGATGTCGATCTTCGGTGCCTCATTCACGACGGCCTACGCTGCCTCCAAGGGTGGCATCGTGCAAATGACGCGTGCCCTGGCCTGCGCCTGGGCCAGGGACAATATTCAGGTCAATGCGGTGCTGCCGGGCTGGATCGATACCGATCTCACGCGTGGCGCGCGCCAGCAGGTCGAGGGTCTGAACGAGCGCGTGCTGGCCCGCACGCCCGCGGGCCGCTGGGGAAGCCCCGACGATTTGGCGGGTATCGCGGTATTTTTGGCGAGCAATGCTTCGGACTTTCTGACCGGCGCCGCCATTCCGGTGGACGGGGGATTTTCGGTGCAGGGGTGAATGGACTCTTTTCTTGTTTTTCCCACCCTGCCTGCTCGGAAAGAGACGGCAGTCAAACGCCGTGTTCAGGTGAATTAAAGAGATCGACCTTGGGTAGAATTCTTCACGTCTGGATGGTTTGCTTTTTTGGCGTAGCACTTCAGTCCGGCGCCTTGACGGCGACCGGCAAAGAGTCAGTCAAGCCTGAGCCCGACGCAAATTTCAAACAGCTTCACGTGGGAGCAAACGGGCCGAGCAGCGTCGGGGCAAGCACGTTTACATCCAGAAGCGATGTCATGGACTCGTGGCTTGCCAGATCGCTTATGCCAAAGCAGTTGGGAGATATTCTGAATCAGATTGATTTCGAGAAGGAAATTCTTGTGTCGCTCAGTTTTGGAAAGCGGAGCAATACCACGGGGACAATTCATGTATCCGATATGCGATTGAATTCGAAATCCGACAGTCTGACCGTTTCGGGCCTGATTGGCCTCAATGAGGAGGATTGTAAAAACCCCTACGCGGATTCCTACCCCTTCGCCTTGGCGGTGGCTGCCCGCCCGGCGAGAGTGCCTGCCTACCCAGGCTATTTCATTCAGAATTTCCCGGATGGTTGCAAGGCCGTCATGACCGGCACCACCATTACCGGAAATTAACGTGTCCGGAAGTATAAACTTTGACATTTCAACGAATTCGACCAGCGAGCCGAGATTCCATGTCCATTGACGTTTCAAGCGACCAAGGTGTTTGCACCATCGTCATCAACCGCCCCGAGCGCTTGAACGCGATGGACGCCGATCACTATCGCGATCTTTCCTCTGCCTGGCGGCAGGTGCGCGACGATGCGAGCATCCGTGTTGCCATCGTTACGGGGGCGGGGGAAAAATCTTTCAGCACCGGTGCCGACATCAAGAGCTTTCTCACATCGCCGCCCGGCTACGACGAGATGTGGCTCACCCAGCGCGACCCATTGCTCAATCGCGGCCTGGAAGTATGGAAGCCGGTGATCGCCGCCGTGAATGGCTATTGCCTCGGCGGCGGAGTGACTCTTATGCTCGCCACGGATATTCGAGTCGCGAGCGACAACGCCACTTTTGGTCTGTCGGAAGTCAAACGCGGTGTGATCGCCGGCAATGGCGGCACGCAGCGCATTCTTGATCAGCTCCCCCACGCCATTGCGATGGAGATGCTGGTCACCGGCGATGCCATCGATGCCGCCACTGCCGCGCGGTGGGGGTTGATCAACAAGGTGGTCCCGCGCGGTGAACTCATGACAGTCGCCATGGACTACGCCAACCGCATCGCCGCCAACGCGCCGCTCGCCGTGCAGGCAGCCAAGGAACTCGCCCTGCGCAGTCGCGATGTGGATCGTGCTACCGGGCTGCGCATGGAGCAAATGTTCAACCGCATGCTCATGGCGACAGAGGACGCGAAGGAGGGTCCGGCGGCCTTCGCGGAAAAACGCAAACCGAAATTCCAGGGGAAATAATCTTGTCGCACTATCCGCTCTCGGGCATCACCGTCGTCGATCTCGGGCAAATCTACAACGGACCCTATTGCACTTTTCTCATGGCGTGCGCGGGCGCGCGAGTGATAAAAATCGAACCCCATGGCGGCGAGCATCTGCGCCGGCGGGGCGTGGTGGGCGGTGCAGCCCTGCCTTTCGCAATGCTCAACGGCAACAAGGAATCCGTCACGCTCAATCTCAAAAACGAGCGCGGCAAGTCCATACTGATCGAGATGGTCAGGCGCGGCGACGTGCTGCTGGAAAATTTTGCACCCGGCACCATGGACCGTCTGGGCGTGGGCTGGGAAAATCTGCGTGCCATTCAACCGCGCTTGATCTACGCAACCGGCACCGGTTTTGGACTCAGTGGTCCCTATCGCGAGTATCCCGCCATGGACCTCACGGTGCAGGCCATGTCGGGCGTGATGAGTGTGACGGGTTTTCCCGACCGGCCGCCAGTGAAGGCGGGGCCTGCCATTTGCGACTTCACGGCCGGCGTTCATCTGTATGGCGCGGTGGTCAGCGCGCTCTACGAGCGCGAGAAGACCGGCGTAGGTCGGTTGGTCGAAGTGTCGATGCAGGAGGCGATTTATGCCTCGCTCGCTTCCAATCTTGGCATGTGGTGGGGTTCGGGAGGCAGCGCCGCGCCGCGCACTGGCAATCGGCACGGCGGCATGGCCGAATCGCCTTACAACGTCTATCCCACGAAAGATGGCTATATCGCCATCATCTGCGTGGGCGAGGTGCACTGGAAATCGCTGACCGAGGCGATGCAACGGCCCGAGCTGAGGGAGGATCTGCGCTTCATTTCCTTGAAGCAGCGCGTGGCACACATGGACCTGGTGGACGAAATCGTCAGTGAGTTCACCGCCCGCTTCGAGAAACAGCCGCTTTTCGAGTTACTCATGAAGCACCGGGTGGCATGCTCGCCGGTGCGCGATCTCGACGACGTGGTTAACGATCCGCATCTGCATGCTCGTGGTGCACTGCAATGGCAGGAACACCCGGAACTGGGGCGTATCCCGGTGCAGTCGTCCCCGCTGCGCTTCGAAGGGGCGGAGCCGATGCCGCTTACGCCCAGCCGCAAACTGGGTGAGGACAACGCCCGGGTGTACGGCGGGTGGCTCGGCATGTCCTCCGACGAGCTTGAGCAACTCGCGCGAGAAGGGGTGATCTGATGATCGGGGAGAGGGGCATGAAGCTCGATGGAGCGGTGTGCATCGTGACGGGTTCGTCCGTCGGGGTGGGCGCGGCCTGCGCAATGCAACTTGCGCGCAAAGGGTGCCGGGTAGTCGTGAATTACACGCGCAGCGAAACCGCTGCGCGGGCGACGCTGGCGCAATGCGAGGCCGCGGGAGCGGAGGCGATTCTGGTGCAAGGCGACGTGGCCATCGACGCCGACTGTCGCCGGATCGCAGCCCGCACACTCGAACGCTGGGGGCGCATTGATGCTTTAATCAATAATGCCGGCATTACCAAGTTCGCCGCGGCGGATGATCTCGAAGGGCTTTCGGCCGAAGATTTTCAGTGCGTCTATGCCGTCAACGTAATCGGCGCCTATCAGATGATCCGCGCCTGTGTGCCCTCCATGAAGACGGCAGGCATGGGAACGGTGGTGAACATCTCTTCGATGGCCGGTTTGACCGGCTTGGGGACTTCCACCGCGTATGTTGCGTCGAAAGGCGCACTCAATGCGATGACCCTCGCGCTCGCGCGCTCGCTTGCGCCCACCATCCGGGTCAACGCCGTGGCGCCGGGGTTGATCGATACACGCTGGCACATCGACCGCTTCGCGGATCGCGCCGCCTACGAAAAATTCCTCGAAACGTACAAGGCATCGGTGCCGCTGGCGAAGGTCGCCAATGCGCAAGACGTAGCCGATGTCGCTCTTTGGCTATTGGAAGGGGCGTCGCATATCACCGGTGAGATCATCATGGTGGATGGCGGAAGGCATCTGGGCAAAAGCCAGCCACGCCAGCTTTGAATTCAGGGGTCAGGCCTATACTTTATAGGTCGCCCCTTCTGTCCTGGAGAGCGGCTGAAGGGAACTATAAAGTATAGGCCTGACCCCTTGAGGTTTTGTCAATTGGCGTCGCGTTTGGGATTCGGGCCAGGCTGCGAAGTGGCTTCTTCCGCGTGCTCCTGGTCTCGCAGTTCCCTGTCGTAGAACTCGGTAAAGCAGCTGATTGAGATATCGCAGGAGACAGTCACGCCGCGCCGCTCTCCTTCCCATTCGTAAATCTTGTGTCGATGATTGGCCCGCTGAGGCTCGCCGTGCCGTTCGGTCAGATGGGCGAGGATGCGTTTCAAGTCTGAGGTCCCCACGCTCAGGTAGGAGCCGCTGACAAAGCGCGCCCTGTAGAAGTGGTAGCTGATGCGCCTGACCTCGGTGCCGGCGAATAGTGGACGATCCGACTGGCGGCGATAGTGCCCGGAGTCGCCTGTCTCGTTGATTGGCCACAGGGCGCTGCGATAGTCTTCCAGGGAGGCGCCCCACCGGATGCCTTGAAAGTCCACCGGTTCGTTTTGCATGGCGTGGCCGACGGCCGGGAAAACAGCCATGAGCAATGTCCTTATCATCCACTTTGCTGTGTTTTGCACAACGCCCCCCTGGGTTCGATACCAGAGTGAAGTTTACCAGCGCCCGAAAGTAACAAGGGTAAGGGTAGTAAAGGGGCGGGCAGAAATGGTGAAATTTTGAAATTCTCGGAAGGCAGTATCCAAAAGGAGTGCAATACCATGCAAATCATCGACGCCCAGATTCACCTCTGGGGAAGTGGGCTGCCGAGCAACCTGGCGCATCGTCAGGTCACCGCATTTACCACCAGAGAGGCCATCGGCCTGATGGATGAGGGGGGAGTCGATGCCGCGATCATTCATCCGCCGGGCTGGGACCCGGGTGCGGACGAGATGGCTTTGGCGGCGGTGCGCGATTATCCGGGGCGCTTCGCTATCATGGGCTCCCTGCCTTTGGACCGCCCGGAATCCCGATCGCGGATTGCGAATTGGCGTAATCAGCCGGGTATGTTGGGGTTGCGTTACCTGTTTCTGGGGGAAGTGGCGCGAGAACGCCTTCGCGATGGCAGCTTGAAATGGCTGTGGAACGAGGCCGAGCGCGCCAGTGTTCCCATTGCGGTGCTGGCGACCGATTCGCTGCGTGAAATCGGTGCTATTGCCGAGCACCATCCCGGGCTACGCCTCACCATCGACCATCTGGGCGGCAGGGGTGGTAATACCACGCTGAAGGATGCGGCAGCCATGACTCACATTCCCGAATTGCTGGCACTGGCCAGGCATCCCAACGTGGCGGTAAAGGCCACCGGCGCGCCGGGCTACTCCAGTGAGTGTTATCCGTTCCCAGCCATGCACATCTACCTGCGGCAGATCTACGACAGCTTTGGCCCGCATCGCATGTTCTGGGGTACGGATATCACCAAGATGCTGGTCTCGTGGCGGAAATGCATCACCCTGTTTACCGAGGAACTCCCGTGGCTGGCCGAGAAGGACAAGCCGCTGGTCATGGGGCAGGCGATTTGTCAGTGGTGGGGTTGGGATCGGAGGGCGGGGTGAGAGAAACATCAGGCTGCTACGTGGCGTTTAATTGATCGCTTCGTCGAACACGACCAGAGTCCGCACTTCTATGCTTTCCCGGGGAACAAACTCACTCGGGCAGGCCGGGTTCTTGAATCCCGTATGCGGCATGAAACGCGCGCGGCCGTCCGTGCGCGAATCGAAACACTTCAGCAGCAGGATTTCCGTCGGCTGCATTTTCGACACATAGAACCACCGGTGCTCGGGCCGGTACGCCACGGAATATATTTCGCCGACATGCCGGGGGATCTTGAGATCGCCTTCGCCGAAGTGCTGTATCTGCGTTACCACGAAATCAGACGGCTGCACACTGCGTGCATCGCAGACCGCCAGCGGGTTATCGAGCACCGGGCCGATGATCGGCCGCCACAGATTGACAAAAGCAAAGTGCCTGTGCGTCAAGTCCAGTCGTCCTGCCCCGTTTAGGATTTCCATACGGCGCACCGGGCCGGAGCGTGCGGTGTAGTCGTTGTGTACCTGCTCGGCAGGAAGACGCACACCGACTTCGCCACGTGCTGCGCGAGCAGTGCTGCGCACGTTGTGGTCAAACGCAATAACGGCCAGGGCGCCTGTCAGCGAGCGCATCGCAGCTTCCGCCTCGGGGTAGTAGCGCTTGCGCACGGCGGTTTCATCGTAAAAATCGGCAAATTCCGATGGCTGGCTGTGCAGCGCGAAGCCACATTCATCGAGATTGAGATCGACGGAAATTTCCCGTGCATCGCGAATCCGCACCGTCTGAGCTTGGGAAGGTGGCCGGACACTCGTCAAACCGCTGTTGGGCGGATAGATGCGAATCTGCGGCGAACCGTTACCGGGGGCGAGATAGTGCAAGGGGACGTTCAAAGTTGTCGCCGTGCTCGGGGAATCCACGTGATTCAGCAATGACTCAGTCGGCAAGAGCGCTCCTAAGGAGTAAGGACGGCAAATGTTACTTGGGATTGGGTATGGTGCCGAAGTTGTCCGGTCGTATCAACAGTTATGTCGAGAAAATTCGCGTTGCGCCCTTGTTTAAGGGTCCGCGAAAGGCCTTCAGTGTGGCCCGCGTTCTCAGGACAGTCCCACCGTCGATCTTGGGCAAGGGAAGGACATCGGATACACTGCCGACTCCTCACCCACGTCCCTTCACCCGATAACCGATCTCTGTCTACCCAACAACCATGCCCGAGCGCGACAAGCTATTTCGTTACGACCCCGATATTGACGGTGATGGATTGCGTATTGCCATTGTTGTCGGGCGGTTCAACAAGGAGGCGGGCGAGGGTTTGCTTGCGGCCTGTATAGCCGAACTGAGCCGGCTCGGTTTGCGGGAGGAAGATATTGAAATTGTTACCGTGCCCGGGGCGCTGGAAATTCCCATTGCCCTCCAGAAACTCGCTCACTCCGAACAGTTTGACGCCATGGTGGCGCTGGGCGCGGTGATCCGTGGGGAAACCTATCACTTTGAAGTGGTTTCCAACGAATCTGCGCGTGGCGTAATGGCGGTACAACTGGATACTGGCATTCCGATTGCCAACGGTATTCTCACCGTCGATACCGATGAGCAGGCTGCTGCCCGGGTGTCCGACAAGGGCAGAGACTGCGCGCGTGCGGCCGTGGAAATGGCCAATCTTCTCGATGAGATCGATGAAAAACAGTAGGCGCCGCGCGCGCGAATTTGCCCTGCAAGCGGCGTATCAGTGGCTGGTGAACGAATCGTCGGTCGATACGCTGCTGGCACAGACCAGGGAGCAAAAGGATTTTGCCCGGGCCGATGTCGCGCTGGCCGAGACGCTGTTACGCGGTTTAATAACCAACGCCACTTCCCTGCGCGAGAGGATTGCATCGCATCTGGACCGGCCGATCAAGGAACTTTCGCCGGTGGAACACGCTTTGCTGTTGCTGTCCGCGTTCGAACTTCGAGATCAGCCCCAGACGCCGTACCGAGTGGTGATCAACGAAGCGATCGAACTGGCCAAAAGTTTTGGCGGCACGGACGGTCACAAATATATCAACGGTGTGCTCGACAAACTGGCGGCCGACTTGCGCCCCGGGGAGATTGCCTCGCGGAATAGTTAAAGCACAAGCGCTCAATCCTAAGGAAAAACTCGACGCAAAGGCGCAAAGGCGCAAAGGAAATCCAGAAAAATAGCGGGCCAGTAGTTCATATATGTCGTGATCTTACTTTGTGTCTTGGCGTCTAAAAGGGTACTCCGACGTGCTACGCACGTAGGGTATTTGCGTCAAGGTTCTTGAATTGTATAGAGAGGAGTACAAATAATGGCCGAAGCGGCAGCACCTAAAAAACTGACCATATTCGATTTGCAGGCCAAGGTGGATCGCGGCGAGAAAATTTTCCAGGTGACGGCGGTGGATTATCCGACGGCGCAACTGGTGGATCGCTCCGGGGTGGATTGCATCCTGATCGGCGATTCATTGGGCATGACGGCGCTGGGGTATTCCGGCACCGTACCCGTGACCATGGATGAAATGATCCACCACGCCAAGGCCATCTCGCGCGCGACCAAGCGTGCGTTGCTGGTGGGGGATCTGCCGCTGGGGGCCTACCATGCCTCGACCGCGGATGCGATCAACAGCGCCATGCGCATGCTCAAGGAAGGCGGCACCGATGTGGTGAAACTGGAAGGCGGCGAGGATTTTGCCCCGATGGCCGAAGCGGTGGTGAAATCGGGGGTGCCGGTGATGGCCCATATCGGACTGACACCGCAACTGGTGTCCAAGCTGGGCGGCTTCAAGGTGCAGGGCAAGAGCGCCGAGACCGGTGTTCAGTTGCTCAACGATGCGCTGGCGATGGAACGGGCAGGCTGTTTTGCCATCGTCCTGGAAGCCATTCCTGATCGCGTGGCGCAGGTTATTACCGAGCGCCTGTCGATCCCTACCATCGGTATTGGGGCCGGCCCGCACTGTGATGGCCAGAATCTGGTGCTGCACGACATGGTCGGACTGTTCGACCGCTTCACGCCGAAGTTCGTCAAGCGCTACGCCAACTGCTGGGAGATCATTTCCAAGGCGCTCACCGATTTCCAGGAAGAGGTACACAAGGGCCAATTTCCCCTGCCCGAACACAGCTTTGCCATGAAGGAAGACGAGTACCAGGCTTTCCTGCAAAAACTCGGGAAGTAAAAATTAAGGGCAAACGCTTTTAACACGAAGGATCACGAATACCCTCGCGGTAGCGAGGAGTACCCTTTTAGGAAACACGAAGGACACGAAGGAAGGCGACAGGAAATTCGAGAATTTAATATTTGACGTGGGCTACGGTTTTTTTTGATGGAAATTGACATGTCTTGGGTTTCCTTCGTGAACCCTTCGTGCTCCTTCGTGTTAAGAGTGTTTAAGTTCTGACATCATGACGCGCGCGCAATCCATGACCGAATTCGAGTTGATCGGCCGGTATTTCACCCGGCCGACGCCGCATGCCGTACTGGGAATTGGCGATGATGCCGCCCTGCTGACGGTAAGTTCAGGCTTCGAGTTGGTGGCTGCTACGGACATGATGGTGGAAGGCACGCATTTTTTCCCCGATGTGGATGCGGAGTCACTGGGGCACAAGATCCTGGCGGTGAATCTGTCCGATCTGGCGGCGATGGGAGCGCAGCCACGCTGGGCGATGCTGGCCATGGCGATTCCGCAGGCCGATGCCGTCTGGCTTGAAAAATTTGCGCGCGGGTTTTTCGCCCTGGCCACCCGGCATGATGTGGAACTGATCGGCGGGGACACCACGCGCGGGCCGCGCAACTTCTGCGTGCAGATCATGGGTGAAGTTGAAGCCGGTCGGGCGCTCCGACGCGACGGGGCAAGAATCGGTGACGAGGTCTGGCTGTCGGGACAATTGGGCGAGGCGGCGCTGGCGGTGGCGCACATCAAGGGTGAATTGCAGCTTTCCGAGGCATTGGCCGCGCGCTGCAGGCTTCGCATGGAGTGGCCGCAAGCACGTGTTGCGCTGGGTCGGGCGTTAGTCGGCTTGGCGCACAGCGCGATCGATATTTCCGACGGACTGCTCGCCGATCTGGGGCATATTTGCGAGCGGTCCGGCGTCGGGGCAATGATCGATTTTGACGCGCTGCCCTGCGTACCGGATGTGCGCTCAATGAAGGAACGCGATCAGGTCGCGCGTGCCTTGCTTGCGGGAGGGGACGACTATGAACTCTGTTTCACCGTGCCGCCGGGCAATGATCCAATGCTGAGGGCGCTGTCGGGGCAATTAGGCACACCGTTAACGCGAGTGGGGGCTATCGTGCCGGGCAAGCGGGTCGAAGTACGCGGCGCCGAGGGGCGCCCGATCGAATGGAAGGAAAAAGGCTTTGAACATTTCCGCTGATTCGCGGTTGCCCGACGGCAACGGACAGCCGTCGTTGCGATTTGTATTTTCGCACCCTGCGCATTTCATCGCTTTCGGATTCGGCGTGGGACTCTCCCCCCTTGCGCCCGGCACGTTTGGCACGTTGCTGGCCTTTCCGATTCATTATTGGCTGGAGCCGCGTCTGCTCGATGGCGAATATTTGCTGCTGCTGGCGGCAATGTTCGCGCTGGGCATTTGGGCCTGCCATGGCAGCGGGCGGCGGCTCGGCGTTGCCGATCATGGTGGCATGGTGTGGGACGAACTGGTGGCGTTTCTGCTGGTGTTGTTTCTGGTGCCGCCCACGATCCTGTGGCAGGCGTTTGCCTTCCTGCTGTTTCGTCTTTTCGATATTCTCAAGCCACCGCCGATCCGGCATTTCGACCGTTCGATGAAAAATGGTCTGGGGGTCATGTTCGATGATCTGCTGGCGGCTTTTTTTGCCTTGTTATGTCTGGCTGTCTGGAAGATGTTGACAACCTGAGCCCATGGACGCGGAGCTTTACGAATTGTCGGGGCGGCTGGGCGATGCCCTTCGAGAGGCCAAACTGGTGGCTGCCACCGCCGAGTCCTGCACCGGAGGCTGGATCGCGCAGACCATCACCATGGTGCCGGGCAGCTCGGGCTGGTTCGATTGTGGATTTGTCACCTATACCAACGATGCCAAGCGCGACATGTTGGGGGTCAAGGCCGAAACGTTGCAGAAATTCGGCGCGGTCTCCGAGCAAACAGTCAAGGAAATGGCGGCGGGTGCCCTGGCGCGAAGCACGGCCCAGGTTGCGGTAGCGGTGAGTGGCATCGCCGGTCCGGGCGGCGGAAGCGCAAAGAAACCGGTGGGGACCGTGATGCTGGCTTGGGCGAGCAGGGATGGCGAATGCCTTGCTGAGCAAAGACGCTTCGGGGGCGATCGCGATTCGGTGCGGCGGCAATCGGTGGTGGTCGCCCTGGAGGGGCTGCTGGCGCTGATCGAACGGCGGGTCAAGTAACGGCGCATCCTCACTCTTCAGGCGATTGTGTTCATTGTGCAATAATGCCCGGCTTACGAAAAAGGAAAAATCATGGATGAAAACCGAAGCAAGGCCCTGGCCGCGGCGCTGTCGCAGATCGAAAAACAATTCGGAAAAGGCTCGATCATGCGCCTCGGCGAGCACGATGTGGCGCGCGACATCGAGGTAGTGTCCACCGGTTCGCTGGGGCTCGATCTGGCTTTGGGGGTAGGCGGCTTGCCACGCGGGCGAATTGTGGAAGTCTACGGGCCGGAATCATCGGGCAAAACCACGTTGACGCTCTCGGTGATAGCCCAAATGCAGAAGCTTGGCGGCACGGCGGCGTTTATCGATGCCGAACATGCGCTTGATCCGCAGTACGCGCAAAAGCTCGGTTGCAACGTCTCCGAACTGCTGATTTCCCAGCCGGATAACGGCGAACAAGCCCTGGAAATCGCCGACATGCTGGTGCGATCGGGGTCGGTGGATGTCGTAGTAATCGATTCCGTGGCCGCCCTGACGCCCAAGGCCGAAATCGAAGGCGAAATGGGCGAGCCTCAGATGGGCTTGCAGGCAAGGCTGATGTCGCAGGCGCTGCGCAAACTCACCGCCAATATCAAGCGTT
>CAMDKM010000045.1 GCA_945900965.1 Bordetella parapertussis
AGTTGGACCCACGCCTTCCCATCCCGAACAGGACGGTGAAACGACTCTGCGCCGATGATAGTGCGGATTGCCCGCGCGAAAGTAGGTCACCGCCAGGCGCCTCAAAAGAAAACGCCCATCCCGAAAAGGGTGGGCGTTTTTATTTGTGGAGCCCTTGCGTGGCCCCCACAACAAACCGGCCGCAAGTCTCGATCCTCAATCCTCGCACTTCACCCCTCACGCCTTACTCCTCACTCATCACCAGAGCGACCACCCTACTCATTTGCCCCCCGCCGATCTATAAACACTTGAGAATCCTGCGATTATGGTTTGAATCAGGTATAAATTTTGTTAGAATCGCGGCGATCTAAAAACAATATGGGCGGCACGCCCATTTTTTGTTTGTGGGAAAGAATTTATGGACATGATGCCACTATTGGAAAAGACCTTGACCGGGCTCGGATACGAGCTTGTAGATCTTGAGAGCGCCAATAGAGGAGGGCTTTTGCGAGTCTTTATCGACAAGACCGATGGCGTTAATGTCGATGATTGCGCGCGAGTCAGCAATCATCTGACACGGCTGTTTGCCGTGGAAGGAATCGAATTTGACCGGCTGGAAGTGTCGTCGCCCGGGCTGGATCGGCCGTTAAAGCGGCCGGCCGACTTCAGGCGTTTTATCGGGGAAAAGGCCACGATAAAAGTCAGGCTGCCCCTGAATGGGCGAAAAAAGTTTGCGGGGACCCTCTGCGCTGTTGGGGACACGAGCATACAGATCGATGTCGAAGGAGAGGCTATTGCCATAGCTTTCTCGGATATCGACAAGGCCCGACTGATACCGAATATTTGAATTGGAGAGCTGAAAATGAGTCGCGAGTTGCTGATGCTAGTGGATGCGCTGGCGCGCGAAAAAAATGTCGAGAGAGACATTGTTTTCGGGGCCCTCGAGCTTGCGCTCGCATCGGCCACCAAGAAGAAGTTCAAGGACGATATCGATGTCCGGGTCGCGATCGACCGCGAAACCGGAGAATACAAATCGTTTCGCCGCTGGCAGGTGGTGGCCGACAACGATCACGAAATTCCGACCCAGCAACTGGCGATCACGGACGTCAAGGAAAAGAGCCCGGAGCTGGAGATCAATGATTTTGTCGAAGAGCCCCTGGAGCCCATTGAATTCGGCAGAATCGGGGCGCAAACCGCGAAACAAGTCATTCTGCAGAAAATTCGCGATGCCGAGCGCGAACAGATTCTGAACGATTTTCTGGTGCGCAAGGAATTCATCGTGACCGGTACCATCAAGCGCATGGAGCGCGGTAGCGCGGTTATTGAATCGGGCAGGATCGAGGCGGCGCTGCCAAAAGATCAAATGATCCCGAAGGAAAACCTTCGGATCGGCGATCGGGTTCGGGCATTTTTGTTGAAGGTGGATCGCAATAACCGCGGTCCGCAACTGATCCTGTCGCGAACGGTACCGGAGTTTCTGATCAAGCTGTTCGAACTCGAGGTGCCGGAAATCGAAGAAGGCTTGCTTGAGATCAAGGCTGCCGCACGGGATCCCGGCTCGCGAGCGAAAATTGCCGTAAAGTCGAACGACCAGCGGATTGATCCGATCGGAACCTGCGTTGGCATGCGGGGCTCGCGGGTCCAGGCAGTCACGGCCGAGTTGGCAGGGGAGAGGGTGGATATTATTCTTTGGTCCGCGGATCCGGCCCAATTTGTCATCAATGCACTCGCTCCGGCCGAAGTCAGCAAGATCACCGTGGATGAGGAGTCACATAGCATGGACGTGGTCGTCGATGCTGAGAATCTGGCGCAGGCCATCGGACGCAACGGTCAGAACGTCCGCCTGGCAAGCGATCTGTCAGGATGGGTACTGAACATCATGACCGAGGAAGAATCGGAAAAAAAGAACGAAGAGGAATTTGCCAACGTCAAGATGGTGTTCATGGAGCGACTCGACGTGGACGAAGAAGTGGCAGGCATTCTGATCCAGGAGGGTTTTACCACCCTGGAAGAAGTCGCCTATGTCCCCTTGAACGAGATGCTCGAAATCGAGTCGTTTGACGAAGCAACGGTTAACGAGCTTCGCAGCCGGGCGCGCAACGCTCTGCTGGTGGAGGCGATCGCCAGCGAGGAACATGTCGAAAACGTGGCGAGCGACTTGTTGTCGCTGGACGGGATGGACAACGAGACGGCGAGAGTACTGGCCGGCAAGGGTGTAAAAACGCAGGAAGATCTTGCGGATCTTGCCGTGGACGATCTGGTGGAACTGACCGGCATCGATACGGAACGCGCCAAACAACTGATCATGACTGCGCGCGCACCCTGGTTCGCCGCGAGTCAGGGGTAATGAACGCATGGCGCAAATGAACGTCGCACAATTTGCCAAGGAGTTGGGTTTGCCCTCGGCGCTGCTGCTCGAGCAGCTCCAAGCTGCAGGGGTGAGCAAGGCGTTACTTGAAGACACGGTTTTGACGGAGCAGGACAAGACCCAGCTTCTAGATTATTTGCGTCGGGTGCATGGCGCCAAAGACACAAAAAACAAGATCACCCTGACGCGACGCCAGACCACCGAAATCAAGAAATCGGATGGCACCGGCCGGGCGCGCACCATTCAGGTTGAAGTCAAGAAAAAGCGCGTGCTGGTCAAACGCGATGCGACGCCAACCCTCGAAATTTCCGCTCCCGCGCCTGCGCCCGCTCCACAAGCGTCGCCGATTCCCACTGTCAACGCGGAACAGGTCGCCCTGCGTGAAGCGGAAGCGCGTCAGCAGGCAGATCTCATTGCCCGCCAAATTGCCGACGCGGCCGAGCAACAACAACGCAAACGCAAATCTTCCAAGGCGCCTGCCCCCGAAGCGGTGCCGGAGCCGGTTGCGCCACCTGTGGTGGTAGTGGAAGCTCCGAAGCCACCGGAGGAAGTGGTAGCGAAAAAAGCCGGTCCAGAAGGCACATTGCACAAGCCGGCCGTCAAGGCAAAGCCTGGAGAAAAACCCGCCAAGCCCAAGGCGGTAAAAAAACCGGAGACGGCCTGGAAAGACGAGGCCGGCAAACGGCGCGGGCTCAAGACTCGTGGGGATGATTCTCGCGGCCCTCAAGGTTGGCACGCTCGAATGGCACGCGGGACCAAGCATAAAACCGAGACCGCGGTCGTGGAACAGGCCTTTAATGCCCCGACCGAACCCATCGTAAGAGAGATCATGGTCCCGGAGACGATTACGGTGGCGGCCCTGGCCCAGAAAATGTCCGTCAAGGCGGCCGAGGTCATCAAGGTGCTGATGAAACTGGGCAGCATGGTGACAATTAATCAGGTCATCGATCAGGATACGGCGATGATTATTGTCGAGGAAATGGGCCACACGGCCATTCGCGCAAAACTCGACGATCCGGAATCCTTTCTGGAGACAAGGCCCGACCAGCAAGAGTCGGCGGAGCCGCGCGCACCGGTTGTCACAGTCATGGGCCACGTCGATCACGGCAAGACCTCTTTGCTGGATTACATTCGCCGTACTCGTGTTGCAAGCGGGGAAGCCGGTGGCATTACCCAGCATATCGGCGCCTATCACGTGACAACGCCAAGAGGAATGATCACCTTCCTCGATACGCCCGGTCATGAGGCGTTTACCGCCATGCGTGCCCGAGGCGCCAAAGTCACCGACTTGGTGGTTCTGGTTGTGGCGGCCGACGACGGCGTGATGCCGCAAACGGTGGAAGCCATTCACCATGCCAAGGCGGCCAAAGTGCCGGTGGTCGTAGCCGTCAACAAGATCGACAAACCGGAAGCCAATCCGGAAAAAATCCGTCAGGAACTGGCTGGGCAACAAGTTGTGCCGGAAGAATGGGGTGGCGACACCATGTTTCAGGATGTCTCGGCGAAGTCCGGTAAGGGAATCGACGAATTGCTGGAACGTATTCTTTTGCAGGCCGAAATACTGGAGCTGCGCGCGCCCAGGGCCGCTCCGGCTCACGGCGTGGTGATCGAATCGCGCCTGGATAAAGGCCGCGGTCCGGTTGCAACGATTCTGGTTCAATCCGGGACGCTCAAACGCGGTGATGTGGTGCTTGCGGGAGCCGTATTCGGCCGGGTGCGAGCCATGTTGGACGAAGCGGGCCATCCGGTGCAGGAAGCCGGGCCTTCCATTCCGGTGGAAATTCAGGGTCTCTCCGATGTGCCGCTGGCCGGCGAAGACGTCATCGTGCTGACCGACGAGCGCAAAGCCAGGGAAATCGCGCTGTTCCGGCAGGGCAAATTCCGCGAGGTCAAACTCGCCAAACAGCAGACGGCCAAGCTGGAAGGCATGTTCGACCAGATGGGTCCGGGGCAGACGAAATCCCTGTCGCTGATTATCAAGGCCGATATGCAGGGCTCTTATGAAGCGATCGGGCATGCGCTGGAAAAACTCTCCACCGACGAGGTCAAGGTCAATATCGTGCACGCTGCGGTGGGCGCAATTACCGAATCGGATGTTAATCTCGCGCTGGCCTCCAATGCCGTGATTATCGGCTTCAATACCCGGGCCGATGCCATGGCCAGGAAGCTGGTTGCCTCTCACGGCGTGGATTTGCGTTACTACAACGTGATCTATGAAGCGGTCGATGAGGTAAAACTTGCGCTGTCAGGAATGCTGGCGCCCGAGCGCAAGGAAAGCATCATTGGCTTGGTGGAGATCCGGCAGGTATTCAAGATTTCCAAGGTTGGTACGATCGCCGGATGTTATGTGTTGGAAGGTACGATTAAACGAGGTTCCTCGGTGCGGCTGCTGCGCGACAACGTCGTAGTCCATTCCGGCGAGCTCGATTCGCTTAAGCGCTTCAAGGACGACGTTCGCGAGGTCAAGGCCGGCTTTGAATGCGGCCTGTCGGTCAAGAATTACGATGAATTGAAGGTAGGAGATCAGCTGGAAGTCTTCGAAGTCGTCGAAATAGCCCGGTCGCTCTAATCGGAATGGCCGGTGAATCCGGCGAAGTTTATCGGTGCCAACCGGACTCCGCGGGTGATCGGCGAGGGGATAATGCTTAAAAGTTCGTCCAGATTGGCGCGGCTGTCCGACCAGATTCAGCAAGACCTGGCTGTCCTGCTTAGCGGCGAGGTCAAGGACCCCAGGATTGGGATGGTGACCCTGACGGCTGTGGAATTGAGCAGGGATCATCGGCATGCCAACGTGTTTTTCTCCACGCTCGGCGATGCCGCGGCGATCGAGACTACCCTCGATGGGCTCGGCAAAGCCTCCGGTTTTTTGCGTTCCCGGTTGGCAAAAGGGCTGCGGCTTCGCGTGGTCCCGGAACTGCATTTTGTCCATGACCGCTCAATAGAAACCGGCATGCGCCTGTCGAGTTTGATTGACGCGGCCATTGGCTCACAGCCTGCTTCAAGCGACGATCCCAAAACTACGGAAAACGCCGACTAAGTCCCCGACTTTCATTCCCGTAACAACGGGAATCCAGGATTTGGATTGGCAATTCGGATTCCGCTCGCGTCCTTTCGTCAAAGCTCCAGTGAAAACCTCAATGCATGGTGTGTTGCTGCTGGATAAGCCCGCCGGGTTGTCTTCGAACCTCGCCCTGCAGAAAGTCCGCAACGCGCTAGGGCGGCCTAAAGCCGGGCACACCGGTACGCTGGACCCGCTGGCCACCGGTCTGCTGCCGATCTGCGTCGGCGAGGCCACGAAGTTCTCCCAGTACTTGCTCGATTCGGATAAATCCTATGATGCTGTGGTAAAGCTTGGCATGGTCAGTTCGACTGGGGATGCCGAGGGCAAGCTTGAAGTGTCCGGAGATCCAAACGTTTCGGAGGCGCAGGTTCGAGAGGCCTTGAAAGGCTTTACTGGGGCGATTGACCAGATACCGCCGATGTATAGCGCCTTAAAAATGGCCGGGCGCCCTCTTTATGAATACGCCAGAGCGGGCGTGGAAGTTGTCAGGCAATCTAGAAATATCTTCATAAATAGCCTGGAACTCCATGACTTTACAGACTCACTCATTACATTTTCGGTCAGTTGCAGCAAGGGAACCTACATCAGGACACTGGCCGAAGACGTAGGGCGGGTGTTGGGTTGCGGCGCCTATCTCGCGGGCCTGCGGCGTACTCGGATTGGACCCTTCGGTCTTGAAAAGGCCTATTTGCTGGCGACTTTGGAAGAGCAGGGCCCGGTTGTGGCTGCCGGGAAACTGCTACCAATCGACAGCTTCCTGATGGATCTGCCGAAACTTCATCTGGCCGGCGAAGCGGCCAAGCGCCTGACCCATGGCTTGCCGGTTCCGGCGCAAGACGGGTTGTCCGGGAAGCTCAGGTTCTACGGCCCCAGCGGGGCGTTCATGGGATTGGGCGAAACGACGAACGATGGCCAGGTGGTGCCGATACGCCTGCTTGCCGAATCCCTGCTGACGGAGGCACTGAATATCGCCTGAGTCCCGATAAGCGCTTCAAAACGCTTGGAAACCCAAAATGTCCAGCGTAGAATGGCCGCCTTTCCGCGGAGACCCAAGTAATGGCGATGACGGCGAGCCAGAAGGCTCAGATACTGCAAGACAACCAGCGGGCAAAAACCGATACCGGTTCGCCCGAAGTTCAAATCGCGTTGTTGACGGCGCGAATCAACGGCCTGACCGATCACTTCAAAGGCCACGTCAAGGACCATCACTCGCGGCGCGGTCTGTTGAAAATGGTCAGTCGCCGCCGCAAACTGCTTGACTATCTGCGTCAGGACAGAAGCGATAGCTATCGCGCTCTGTTGGACAAGCTGGGCCTGCGCAAGTAATTTCACCCGATTCGACGACGGGACTCGGTGCCTTGCGTGGTCAACCATTCATCGGCGCCTTACGAGCCCCGAATCCGTGAAGACACCTGACGAACAAACGAACGAAGAAGCGGCATCCCGCTTCTTCGCGTTTTCCATTCTAGAAAAAGGACAATCCTCTTGAACGCTACAAGAAAAACCATTACTTACGGCCGCCATACCCTGACCATGGAAACCGGCGAAATCGCCAGGCAGGCACATGGAGCGGTCCTGGTGAACATGGATGACACGGTGGTGTTGGTCACCGTGGTCGGCAAAAAAGAGGTCAAGCCCGGCCAGGATTTTTTTCCGCTGACCGTCGATTACCAGGAAAAAACCTATGCCGCCGGCCGAATTCCCGGAGGATTTTTCAAACGCGAGGGCCGTCCCTCCGAGAAAGAAACTCTCACCTGCCGGTTGATCGATCGGCCCATCCGCCCGCTTTTTCCGGAAGGTTTCCTGAACGAAGTGCAGGTGATCGCAACGGTGCTCTCGTCGAACAACGAGGTCGATTCCGACATCCCGGCCATGATCGGCGCTTCGGCCGCGTTGGCGATATCAGGCATTCCTTTTGATGGCCCGATCGGGGCAGCCCGTGTTGGCTATATCGATGGGGAATATGTCCTGAACCCGACCGCCACGGAACTAAAAACCAGCCAGCTCAATCTCGTGGTGGCCGGTACACAGCAAGCGGTGCTGATGGTCGAATCCGAGGCTCAGGAATTGTCGGAAGACGTGATGCTGGGCGCCGTTGTTTACGGCCACCAACAGATGCAGGCGGTCATCGATACGATCAACGAAATGGCGGACGAAGTCGGAAAGCCGATCTGGGATTGGACCCCGGCGCGAAAAGACGGTGCGCTGATCGAACGGATCGCAGGGCTCGCGGAAGGCGAATTGCGCGAAGCCTACAAGATGCGCCAGAAACAAGCGCGCAGCGAAAAAATCGAGACCATTCGCAGCCGGGTATTGGCGGAGGTGACACCAGCCGATGCGGATACTTTGCAAGCCAATACGATCGGCGCCATATTTGGCGACCTGGAGTCGAAGATCGTGCGCAATCAGATCCTGAGCGGTGAGCCCCGGATCGACGGCCGTGACACCCGTACCGTGCGGCCGATCACGATTCGCACCGGTGTGCTGCCTCGAACCCATGGCTCGGCGCTGTTTACCCGTGGCGAAACGCAGGCGCTGGCCGTGGCAACACTGGGCACCGCCCGCGACGAACAAATTATCGATGCGCTGCAAGGTGAGTATCGCGAGCGCTTCATGCTTCATTACAACATGCCGCCGTATGCCACCGGGGAAACCGGCCGGGTGGGTACACCCAAGCGGCGGGAAGTTGGTCATGGACGGCTTGCCAAACGCGCCTTGCTCGCAGTGCTGCCGACTCCGGAAGATTTCACGTATTCGATGCGTGTGGTATCCGAAATTACCGAGTCGAATGGATCGAGTTCCATGGCCTCGGTTTGCGGCGGCTGCCTGGCCCTGATGGATGCCGGCGTGCCCCTCAAGAGTCATGTGGCGGGCATCGCCATGGGCCTGATCAAGGAAGGCAATCGCTTTGCGGTGCTGTCTGACATTCTGGGCGACGAAGATCATCTAGGCGATATGGATTTCAAGGTGGCGGGAACCGAGAACGGCATCAGCGCGCTGCAGATGGACATCAAGATCCAGGGCATCACCAAGGAAATCATGCACGTTGCCTTGTTGCAGGCTCGCGAGGGCCGGCTGCATATCCTCGGCATCATGCGCCAGACGCTAGCCACACCCCGTTCGGAAATCTCCACCTACGCACCGCGAATGATTACCATGAAGATCAAGCCGGAGAAAATCCGCGACGTGATCGGAAAGGGCGGTGCGGTGATTCGCGCGATTACCGAAGAGACTGGCACCACCATCGACATCAACGACGACGGCACAGTCACCATTGCCTGCGTGTCCTCCGAAGGCGGCGAGGCAGCCCAGCGGCGCATCATGGAAATTACCGCCGAAGTTGAAGTCGGACGAATCTACGATGGCACCGTGCTCAAGCTGCTGGATTTCGGCGCTATCGTCAGCGTCCTGCCAGGCAAGGATGGTCTGCTCCACATTTCCCAGATCGCCAACGAGCGCGTTAACAGTGTGGCGGATCACCTCAAGGAAGGTCAGGCAGTGCGGGTGAAAGTCCTGGAGGCTGATGAAAAGGGGCGCCTCCGGCTTTCCATGAAGGCTGTGGCTGGCGAGGAACAAAAGGTAACAAGCTGATCGACTGGCTTCGCGGTCGTAAAAAAAGCCCACCGAAAGGTGGGCTTTTTTATTGGCGGCCATCTTGCCCTGGTGTTCAGGGCGTCACAGGGTAGATCTGCAGCAGCGTGAACGGATAAACATAGGCTTGCAGCATGACCAGGCCACCCACCAGCATGGCAAGCACCAGGCTGTGAAAGAACACATAGCGCAAGATATCGCCTTCATGCCCGTACCAACGCGTCGCCGTTGAAGCCACTACGATCGATTGCGCATCGATCATCTTGCCCATCACGCCGCCGGAGCTGTTGGCCGCGGCCATCAAGTTGGGATTGAGACCCAGCTGTTCGGAGGTAACCTTTTGCAGGCCGCCAAACAACACGTTGGATGCCGTGTCCGAGCCGGTCAGCGCAACACCCAGCCAGCCCAGCATGGTGCCAAAAAATGGATAGAGCGCCCCGGTATGGGCGAAGGCCAGCCCCATGGTGGCGTCGGTGCCGGAATAACGGGTGGTGAAGCCCAGCGCAAGCATGGCGGCAATGGTGAGCAGGGAAAACTTCACCAGTTTGAGGGTTTCCCAATACTTGCGCAGCATCTCTGCCATTGAATAGCGCATGTATAGCCCGGCAAACAACGCCGCGAGCAGAATTCCCGAGCCGGTCGCCGACAGCCAGTTGAGCACGTAGACAGCTTTTTCCGTATGCGCCTTGGCGACCACCGGCGGGACTTTCTCAACCATCTCATGCAGCCCGGATACGGGAAAATCGAGTTTTGTCACACCTTTCCACGCATACGGAACGGACTCACTTTTTTCCTTGCCGTCCACAACGACCATGCGTTTTTCCTGGGACAGGCCGTTCAGGAAATCCTTGACCTGGGGAACACCCCACAGAAATACGAACACCGAGAGCACCAGCCAGGGCACCCAGGCGCGTATCACCGTGGCGCGGTCATGCTGGGTCAATTGCATGACGGCACTGACGTCGGCGGTGCCGCTGTCCGATTCGTGTCCCTTGAGAGCCGTGGTTTTCCAGATGGTCCTGGGCTTCCAGACCTTCAGGAACAGTGTCAGGCATATCATGGAAATGATCGCGGCGCCCACATCGACCAGCCAGGGGCCGTGATAGTTGGAAATTAGAAACTGCGGAATGGCGAAACTCACGCCGGTCACCAGAATGGCCGGCCAGACTTCTTTCATGCCGCGCCAGCCGGCGAAGGCCCACACCAGCCAGAAAGGCACCAGCAAGGAGAAAAACGGCAACTGGCGTCCGACCATGGCGGAAAGCTGCAGCAGATCGAGGCCGGTCACCGCCGAGAGCGCAATAATCGGCGTACCCAACGCGCCATATGCCACGGGCGCGGTATTGGCGATCAGAGAGAGGCCCGAGGCGGCCAGCGGAGAAAAGCCCAAGCCGATCAGAATGGCGCCGGTTACCGCCACTGGCGTTCCGAACCCCGCCGCCCCTTCGAAAAATGCGCCGAAGGCAAAAGCGATCAACAACAACTGCAGACGCCGATCTTCGGTTACGCCGGCAATGCTGTCTTGCAGAATCTTGAAGTACCCTTTGTCCTTGGTGAGCTGATAGAGAAAAATGATATTCAGCACGATCCAGCCGATGGGCAACAGCCCGAACAATGCACCGTACATGGCCGATGCGCCTGCCATCTGGGCTGGCATGTCATAGATAAAAATCGCAATCAGCAGTGCCGACGCCAGGCCGAGCAGGGCGGCCATATGGGCGGAGAGCCGGAAAAATGCCAGACCGCCGAGCAGAATCAGCACCGGAATGGTAGCGAGCGCCGTGCTGATCACGGCATTGTTCATTGGATCGTAAACCTGAGACCAGACCATGGGATCGCTCCTCCTGTTGTGGTTTTTTCTTGTCGCCTCGTGCCGTGCGAAAGGCAAAATGGCCGAATAAAAGCGGGAGCATTATATCCAAGTCACTCCTGCTCCGAACAACCGGGTCCGTACAATGAAGTCGTGGGTATAATCGATTCAACACTCGGGGAAGGAGAACAGGACGTGAACGATAAATTGCCGCTGCGCAGCGGCGGAAAGATTCTCGTCGACCAACTGCGCATTCACGGTGTGAATACCGCATTCTGCGTACCGGGGGAAAGTTATCTGGCGGTGCTCGACGCACTCTATGACGTGCGCGACACTCTCCGTCTGATTGTCTGCCGCCAGGAGGGGGGCGCCGCCTTCATGGCGGAAGCCTATGGAAAATTGACCGGCAAACCGGGAATTTGCCTGGTGACGCGCGGGCCGGGCGCCACCAATGCCAGCATTGGTGTGCATACCGCCTTTCAGGATTCCACGCCAATGATCCTGCTGATCGGACAGGTCGGTTCGGACATGGTCGAGCGCGAAGCCTTTCAGGAAATGGACTATCGGCGGATGTACGGCCAGATGTCGAAGTGGGTGGCTCAGATCGATCGCGCCGAACGTATTCCCGAATATCTCAGCCACGCATTTCATCTGGCCGTTTCCGGTCGGCCCGGGCCGGTGGTGTTGGCCTTGCCGGAGGATATGCTGACCAGCGAAACGATGACCTCCGATGCAAAGCCCTTTCGGAGGGTGAAAGCCCATGCGGGCACCGCAGATCTTGATGCTTTACGCGATATGCTGGCCGCATCGAGCAACCCCCTGGTCATTCTGGGGGGCGGCGACTGGTCGGCGGCGGCCTGCCGGGATATCGTTGCCTTCATCGAAGCCAACAATCTGCCGGTCACTTGCAGTTTCCGACGACAGGATCTCATCGATAACCGGCACCCGAATTATTGCGGCGACGTGGGTATCGGCATCAACCCGCTGCTGGCCGAAAGTGTGCGCCGCGCCGATCTGCTTTTGACCATTGGCGCCCGGCTGGGAGAAATGACCAGTGGCGGTTATTCCCTGTTCGGTATTCCCAAGCCCGCGCAGAAACTGGTACACGTGCATCCCGGTGCGGAAGAACTAGGGCGCGTGTATCAGGCAGATCTGATGATTAATGCCGGCATGCAGGAGTTCGCGCATGCGCTCGCCAATCTTGCGCCGGTGGATTCCTCGGCGTGGCGGCCCTGGACCCACCAGGCGCGGGAAAATTATCTGGAGAACCTGGCCCACGCGAGCATGCCGGGGCAGCTTGATCTGGGTGAGGTGGTGTCTCACCTGCGACGCCGCCTGCCGGCCGGTTCCATTCTCACCAATGGCGCCGGCAATTACTCGGGCTGGGTGCAGCGTTTCTACCAGTACACCGGCTTTCGCACCCAACTGGCGCCGACCAATGGCGCCATGGGTTATGGCGTACCGTCTGGAATAGCCGCAAAGCTGGTGCACCCGGAACGTGTCGTGGTGAGTTTTTCCGGCGATGGCTGTTTCATGATGAATGGTCAGGAACTTGCCACCGCCGTTCAATACCAGATCGGGGTTATTTTTGTGGTCATCAACAACGGCATGTACGGAACAATTCGCATGCATCAAGAACGCGAATATCCTTCACGGGTATACGCAACTGCATTGCACAATCCTGACTTTGTTGCGCTCGCAAAAGCCTACGGCTTGCATGGCGAGTTGGTCGAGAACACCGCGCAGTTCGAGCCGGCATTTGAAAGAGCGTTGGCCGCAGGCAAGCCATACCTGCTGGAACTTCGAATTGATCCGGAGGCGATCACCACGCGCACTACTTTGTCGGCGGTGCGGGCGCAGGCGATTAAGGCGGGGCGGTGAGAAATAGAGGGGCTAGGGACTAGGGTACGGGCGAGGGGCCAAGTACAAGGTTTGTGGATTGGGGATTGAGGATTGAGGGGGTGTGCGCCGCAGGGCGGCGCGCAAAATGTTTTTGCCGTTCACCGTTCACCGTTCACCGTTCACCGTTCACCGTGCACCCCTCACGCCTCACCACCATCAAAACCCCACCGCCTGCCCATCACGACGCGGCTCCGACGCCGCGAGATAGGCATCGTTCTGGCGCAGAATCATTTGCGCGGCACCGAACTCCATACTGTCAGCGGGCGCGCGCGAAAGACGATGGCCCCATTGTTCGAGTTGACGCGCGGTGGCTTCCGGAAACGCGGCTTCTACGCGCAGACTGCCGTCCTTGGCAATTTTCCAGCGCGGCGCATCGGCCGCCGCCTGGGGATTTAGTCCGCCGTCGATCACACGCGACACCATTTGCAGATGCCCCTGAGGTTGCATGTCGCCGCCCATGACGCCAAAACTCATCATGGCCTGGCCGTCGCGGGTGAGAAAACCCGGAATGATGGTGTGGAAGGGCCTTTTGCCGCCAGCGACGACGTTGGGATGACCCTTCGTTAGTGAAAAGCCATGCCCGCGATTCTGCAAACTGATGCCGGTCCCGAGCACCACGACGCCGGAACCGAAGCCGGTGTAATTCGATTGGATGTACGACACCATGTTGCCCTGCGCATCGGCGGCGGTCAGATAGACCGTGCCCGAGGCTGGAGGATGGCCAGAGTCCGGATGAGCTGCGCGATCGGTCTTGATCAGCCGCGCACGAGTTTTCAGATAGGCCGGATTGAGCAGTTGCCCGGACTTCACTGTCATCGCCTCGGGGTCCGCCACATGCTGGTAAACATCCGCAAAAGCCAATTTCATGGCCTCGATTTGCAAATGCAGGCACCGCGCACTGTCCGGATCGTCCAGTTCGAAATTCTCCAGAATACCCAGCGCTATGAGTGCCGCGATGCCCTGACCGTTCGGCGGAATTTCATGTACGCGGGCGCCACGGTAGTTCTGGCCCAGTGGCGTGACCCATTCCGGCTGAAATGCGCCCAGATCCTTGGCCGTCATCATGCCGCCGCATTCGTGGCTGAAGGACGCCATTTTCTCCGCCAGCGCGCCCCGATAAAAGGACTCTCCGCCGCTTTGCGCAATCTGTTCCAGGGTGTTGGCCTGCTCCGGAAAGCGAAAAATTTCCCCAGCCAAGGGTGCGCGTCCCTCGCGCATAAACGCCTGGGCAAAACCCGGTTGATCCTTCACTCTGGGCAATTGGGTTTGCCATTGCAGCGCGACGGTCGGCGAAATCGGAAAGCCATTGCGGGCATAGTCAATCGCCGGTTCGAACAAAGCAGGGAAGGGGAGTTTGCCGAATCGTTTCGAAAGCGCAGCCCATGCCGACACCGCACCTGGAACCGTGACCGCATCCCAACCTTCGGTGGGCATCGCGGCTCGTCCAGCGAAGCGTTCTGCGGTCCAAGCGGCAGGCGACGGACCCGAGGCATTCATTCCGTGTAAGTTCCGGCCATCCCAGATCAGCGCAAAGGCGTCCGAACCGATGCCGTTCATGGTCGGCTCCACGACGGTAAGCGTAATGGCTGTGGCAATTGCGGCATCGACCGCGCTTCCACCTTTTAGAAGCATCCGCAGTCCTGCCTGTGCCGCCAGCGGCTGGGTGGTAGCAACAACGTTGCGGGCCAGTACTGGCATGCGCCGGGAGGCATAGGGGAAACTCCAGCCGGTAGTCAATCAGGGCTCCTGAAATGCCTCTTCGCGTTTTTTGCTCACCGCAGGCACCACAATCAGGATCAGCAATGCGAGAGCGGCCAGCAGCAAACCGAGACTCAGCGGCCGTGATACAAACACTGTCGGGTCGCCACGCGACAGCGTCATTGCCCTGCGCAGATTCTCCTCCATCATCGGACCCAGGATGAGCGCGATCAGCAGCGGCGCCGGTTCGCAATCCAGTTTGATGAAAAGATAACCCAGTGCGCCGAAGAGTAATGCCAGAGCGACATCCGCCGCGCTGTTATTGAGGCTGTACACGCCGATACAGCAAAACATCAGAATAGCGGGATACAAAATTCGATAGGGCACCGACAATAACTTCACCCAAATGCCGATCAGCGGCAGATTCAGCAGCACCAGAAACAGGTTTCCCACCCACATGCTCGCGACCATGCCCCAGAACAGCTCTGGCCGCTCGGTCATCACCTGGGGCCCAGGCGCAATGCCATGGATCATCATGGCGCCCACCATCAAGGCCATCACAGGATTGGTCGGCAAGCCCAGGGTCAGAACGGGAATGAAGGAAGTTTGCGCGCCGGCGTTGTTGGCGGCCTCGGGCCCAGCCACGCCTTCGATGGCGCCTTTACCGAAACGGGACGGATCGCGGGCAAGTTTTTTTTCTGTCGAATACGCTGCGAAGGATGCCAGCAGCGCGCCCCCGCCGGGCAAAATTCCCAGGGCCGAACCCAATACGGTGCCGCGTAATACAGCGGGCCAAGCGGCCTTCAAATCGGCCCGGGTCGGGAACAGGCTGCCTATGGTCGCCACGCGCACCTGTCGTTGCTCGGGGCGTTCCAGATTGGCGATGATGTGACCAAAGCCGTAAATTCCCATGGCCACCACGACGAACCCCAACCCATCGGCCAGATTCGGCAGGCCGAAGGTGAAACGAAATTGCCCGGTATTGACGTCTGCACCGACCAGGCCCAGCAACAAGCCCAAAACGATCATGCCGAGGGCAAGCAAGAGTGACCCGCGGGCCAATACAACGGCCGCCACCAGCCCCAGTACCATCAGCGAAAAATATTCGGCCGGCCCGAAGCGCAGGGCAAGTTCGGCCAGGGGCGGCGCAAATACCGCCAGTACCACGGTGGCGAACGTTCCGGCCACAAACGAGGCAAGTGCTGCAATCGCCAATGCGGTGCCAGCGCGCCCCTGAAGTGCCATCGCGTGGCCATCCATGCAGGTGACCACCGAGGAGGATTCTCCCGGCAAGTTGACCAGAATCGCGGTCGTGGATCCGCCGTATTGCGCACCGTAATAGATGCCGGCCAGCATGATCAATGCGGAGACCGGTGGTAGCGCAAAGGTGGCGGGAAGCAACATCGCGATGGTGGCGACGGGTCCGATTCCCGGCAACACCCCGATCAGCGTGCCGAGCAACACGCCGACAAAACAATAAAGGAGATTCTGTAGCGATAGTGCTACCTCGAATCCAGTCTGAAGATTGGCCAGCAGTTCCATCAGCCGGGGAACACCTTGAAGGGCAATCCGAGGGCGTAGGTGAATACGCCCACCGCCAGCGCCAGCATGAAAACGGTCAGGGCGGCCACTTCGAGCTTACGGCTCTCACGGCTGGCCAGCGCCGCGATAACAATGGACAACACCGTCGAGACAACGATCCCGGCTGACTCTATGGTGAGCGCGAACGCTCCCACGGCCGAAAGGATGAGTAAGAATGGGCGTACGCCCATGGCTTCCATGGCCCCGCCTTTGGCGAGCACGCTTCTGACACAGCACACAATCCCGATGAGCGTCAGCAGGCCGCCCAGGATCACCGGGAAATACCCCGGCCCCATGCGCAGCGAGCTTCCCATTGGATAGTTGCGGGAAACGATCACGGCCACCAATCCAAAAAACAGGAATAGCAGGCCAGCGAAAAATTCCCTGGGGTGGCGAATGCGAATGTTCTTCTCCTCCCCGGCAGATTATTTTGAGTATTGCGTTTGGGGAACGCACATTGTTTCACAGGCGTTCCAGAGTTCGCAAACTTTGCCGCCGGCGCGATTATTTTGTGGCGGGATTATGGACTATTGCACGCCGGGGTGCGCAAAGCTTGGAGGATATCGTTGTGAGGGATATCTTGAACAAACGCGGTCAAAGCCAGATCTTGGCGCTTCCAGTCCGGCGCCAGAGTGATCTTTCCGCTCCAGCGAGCTTTTCCCCCCGGCCCGATCGGAATCGGGCCCAGCAATTCGCGCACGACAAAGTCGTGAGCCAGGCTTCTGCCTGTATTTTCCCCGGCGCGAACCTCGCTGTATAAATTGTTCTCACTGAGCGCGACGAAGGCTTCTGTCTCGGGCGATTCGCGGTTGGAAGCAACATCTATTGTCAGATCGATTTCAATCTGGTCGGGGGTGACCGACTGCCGCAAATTAATACGGGCGCTAGACGTCTGAGCGCTGATGGCCGAAAGACGTTTCGCCAACACCGGATCGGCTCCGGCGAGGCGCAAGTCTTTTCCGTTGAACAGAAATTGCGGTGTGTAAACCATTTGCGCACGGTTACGTCGGGCAAGCAGGTGCTGGCGCGCGCTGAACTGGCGTTGCGCGAAACGGTCCTTCCACCCCAGGTCATCCCAATAATCCACATGAAAGGCGAGTGGCACCAGCTCTTGAGGCCCGTATTTCTTGCGCATGAGCTGGCTAAGCCAGCGATCGGCAGGTGGGCAACTGTTACACCCTTCCGAGGTATAAAGCTCCAGTGTTGCCACACGCGTCGAGCCGCTGTTTGATTCACATGTGGCCGCGGACGCGGCACAGGCGGCCAGCAGCAGAGATAATCCTGCGCAGTAGGTTGCAGTGGTATTCCCGAAGTTTTTCATAAAGTTTTCCTCACTGTCTCTGCCGCAAAACCCCATGGCCCGTGGTGGGCCGGGTAATTTGTTATGATGCACATCCGTTTTTGCCTTCTGCCCTTTTCTTGCGCATCGATTTACATACCCATTCCGTGTATTCCGACGGGATGTTGACGCCTGCGGCCCTGATCGAGCGTGCGGTGCTACGTGAGGTGTCCACCCTCGCGCTTACCGACCACGACGAAATGGGAGGGCTGGGGGAAGCTTGTCTTGCCGCCCGCGACAGGGGAGTCCGGCTCATCTCTGGCGTGGAAATCTCGGTCTCCTGGCGCTCTCAGACTATTCACGTCGTGGGATTGGATCTCGATCCCGCACATGTTCCGCTTGCCCAAGGCCTGGCCGGCTTGCGCGATGGCAGGCGACTGCGCGCGCTGAAGATCAGCGAACAACTTGAAACCGCCGGTCTGCTCGACCCCGCGGACAATCTGGTATCGGACAGCGTTCACCGAGGCGCACTGGGACGGGGGCATTTTGCCCGGGCTCTGGCGGCGTCGGGCCGTGCCAAAAACCCGGCGGACGCATTCAAACGATTTCTCGCGCAAGGCAAAGCCGGCTATGTCGATCATGTTTGGGCTGAGCTCGGCCAGGCCGTGGCATGGATTCGCGGCGCCGGTGGTTTTGCAATTCTTGCGCACCCCGAGCGCTATCGGATATCCCGGCCGGTGGCCAAGGCTCTTTGGGACGAATTTAAGCATTGTGGTGGACACGCTATCGAAATATGCCGGGATGACCCTGGGGTTGCTGCGGAACAAATACGTTCCGCTCGTTGCCTTGGATTCATGCTGTCCGGTGGCTCGGATTTTCACGGGCCGGGCGCGGGCAGTGCCGATCTCGGGGATGTCGCCTCCATCGATTCCGATCCAGCCGCTGTCTGGTTGCATGAGGATTTTGGCCGGCACTGCCATTAACAGGCGTGGCCCAATATTTTTCGATACACACGGGCAACCCTCAGGCGCGGCTGATTCGGCAGGCGGCGGAAATTCTTCGCGCCGGCGGATTGGTGGTCTATCCCACCGATTCCTGTTACGCGCTGGGCTGCCACCTGGGCGAAAAGGCCCCTCTGGAACGCATGCGGCGGATACGTGGATTAGGTAGCGATCACTACTTCACGCTGGTGTGCCGAAATCTGTCGGAAGTGGGGCAATATGCCTCGGTGAACAATGTGCAATATCGAATTTTGAAGGCGGCGACGCCGGGGAATTACACCTTCATATTGGTCGCGACCCGCGAGGTGCCCAAACGGCTGTTGCACCCGAAGCGCAAAACCGTCGGTCTCAGAGTGCCCGATCACAAGGTTGCGCAAGCACTGGTTGAGGAAATGGATACCCCCATTTTAAGTACGACCTTGATTTTCCCGGGGGACGAAATGCCGATGAACGATGCCTCGGAAATCCGCGACCGGCTGGAAGATCAGGTGGAATTGGTGATAGACAGTGGCCCCTGCGGTATTGAAATGACCACCGTCGTCGATTTGACCGACGAGACGCCGGTGATTCTGCGTCAGGGCAAAGGCAGCGCAGCGGTATTCGGGATCGGCGCATGAAAAAAATCAGTACGCCATGCAAGAAAATTTGCGGCGCTGAAGCGCCGCGTGCGCCAACAATTCAGAGATAAGCGAGGAGTCCGATGTTTGTCGATCGTGTTTTGTCGGGTATGCGTCCCACAGGAAGTCTTCATCTGGGGCATTACCACGGTGTGCTCAAGAACTGGGTGAAGTTGCAGCACGAATACCAGTGCCTGTTTTTTGTCGCCGATTGGCATGCGTTGACCACCCATTACGACACCCCGGAAGTTATCGAACAAAACGTCTGGGACATGCTGATCGACTGGCTGGCGGCCGGGGTCGATCCCTCGCAGGCGGTGCTGTTCATTCAATCCCGGGTGCCGGAACATGCGGAATTGCATTTGCTGCTGTCTATGATCACGCCCCTGGGCTGGCTGGAAAGAGTGCCGACCTACAAGGACCAGCAGGAAAAACTCACCGACAAGGATCTTTCCACCTACGGATTCCTGGGCTATCCCCTGCTGCAAGGAGCCGACATCCTGATCTATCGCGCGAACCGCGTGCCGGTGGGCGAAGATCAAGTGCCGCATATCGAATTCACGCGCGAGATTGCGCGCCGTTTCAATCACATCTACGGACGTGAACCCGGCTTCGAGCAAAAGGCCGAATTGGCCATCAAGAAACTCGGTGTCAAACGCGGCAAGCTGTACCGGGAACTGCGCACCCGGTACCAGGAGCAGGGCGATGACGAAGCTCTGTCGGCCGCCAAAGCCCTGCTGGAATCGGCAGCCAATCTTTCCATGGGCGATCGGGAGCGGCTGTTCGGCTTTCTGGAAGGCGGCGGAAAGATGATCCTGTCCGAGCCCCAGGCCTTGCTGACGGAAGCCTCGCGCATGCCAGGCACGGATGGACAGAAAATGTCCAAGTCCTACAACAACACCATCACGCTCAGGGAAGAGGCCGAAAGCGTCACCCGGAAAATCCGCACCATGCCTACCGATCCGGCCCGGGTGCGGCGTTCAGACCCTGGCAATCCCGAACGCTGTCCGGTCTGGGAATTCCACAAAATCTATTCCGATGATGCGGTACGCCAGTGGGCCGATGCCGGCTGCCGAAGTGCGGGGATCGGTTGCCTCGACTGCAAGCAACCGGTGATCGACGCAGTGCTCAAGGAGCAGGAACCCATGCGGGAGAGGGCGCGGGTGTTTATCGAGGATCCCACGCTGGTGCGAACCATCATCGCCGACGGCTGCGACCGGGCGCACAAACTTGCCACGGAGACCATGCGCGAGGTGCGGTCCTCTATGGGGCTGAACTATACGTAGAAGTGCGGAAAGGCGTGAGGGGTGGAAAGAGCAATGAACGGTGAACGGTAAACGGCGATCGGTGCAGCAAGCCGGACTCAGGCCTTGTGGCGAAGCAGGCGTTGTTGCTCGCGTTTCCAGTCCTTTTCCTTTTCCGCGTCGCGCTTGTCGTGTTGCTTCTTGCCTTTGGCGAGCCCCATTTCGAGCTTGATACGCCCGCGGGTGTAGTGCAGGTCAAGTGGCACCAGGGTATAGCCCAAGCGCTCGACCTTGCCAATCAGCTTGGTGATCTGGTCCGCATGCATCAGCAGCTTCCGGGTACGGACTGGATCGGGCAATACGTGAGTGGACGCCGAATTGAGTGCGCTGATATGGCACCCGATCAGAAACAACTCGACATTTCTAATATTTACGTAGGCTTCCTTCAACTGGACGCTGCCGGCACGAACCGCCTTGACTTCCCAGCCGTGGAGCACCACGCCGGCTTCGAAGCGCTCCTCGATGAAATAGTCGTGGAAGGCTTTTTTATTCTGAACAATACTCATGGATGCGCACGGGTCCCGGGAAGGTGGCGCATTCTAGCAATCTTGCCTGTGGGCACGGGTAATAAGACGTCATGAACAAGGTGGAAAAATCCGTGCTGATCGAATATTCGGCCGGCCAGATGTACGCGCTGGTGGACGATATCGAGCGTTACCCGCAATTCCTGCCCTGGTGCGGTGGTTCCGAGGTGACGTTACGCGAGGCCAACAAGGTGCAGGCGACCCTGCACATCAACTACCACGGAATCAAACAGTCCTTCTCGACGGAAAACCGCACGCGGCCAGGTGAATCCATTGAAGTATCGCTAGTCAAGGGGCCGTTCCGGCAACTGAATGGCCACTGGCGGTTTATTCCCCTGGCGGAGGAAGCCTGCAAGGTGGAGTTCAAACTCTCCTATGAGTTCTCCAGCCGAATTCTCGAAACGATCATTGGTCCGGTATTCAGTGTCATCGCCAACAGTTTTATCGAGGCGTTTGTGAAGCGTGCCCGGCAACTGTATCGGTCATGAGTCTGCGCGTTGAGATCGTCATCGCATTTTCTGCCTCGCAATCGGTGACGGTACTTGAATTTCCGAATGGGGCCCGAGTGATGGATGCGATGATGTCGGTGGGGTTGTACAGCCCGGATTCGGGCGCTGTTTCCGGCTGCGCCGATGCGGGCATCTGGGGCCGGCCGGTGGCGCTGGACACTGCGTTACGCGATGGCGACCGGATCGAGTTTTACCGGCCCTTGACGGCCGATCCGAAGCAAGCCCGGCGTCAACGTGCCCGGAAGCTGAAGTGAGCGCAGGGCCGGCTGACGAATGAGGCCAAGCTTAGTTGCACCAGCTTTCGACGCTTTTCTTGGCGGTGACGGCCTCTTGCGCAAGCTGGGCATCCTCGAGGTATTCGGTTTGCCCCTGGGCGTTGGTGCGCGCGATCCGCGCGCCATTTTGAACCCGGGCGAGGTGGCCACGGGCCATTTCGCAATTGATGTTTCTTGCCGCCGCGTCGGCCTCGGCCTGTTTCTGTTTGGCTTCGCGTTCCGCGGCTTCCACCTGGCGCTGCTTGAAATCGGCCTCCAGCTCGGCAGCATTCTTCGGCGCTTCAGTCGTCGATGCCTCTGACGGCGCGGCCCCAGCCCCACCGGCGGATTTGGGCCTCTTGATGGTGGCAGATTGTTTTACGGTGGGTGGCGGAGGCTGATCGGAATAATGAATCTTGCCTTGGGCATCGGTCCACTTGTAGGTTTGCTGCGCCTGGCCGGGCGAGGAAAACGCCAGAAGGCAAAGCGCCAGGGAGGGGGCAAGAATTTCGAATCGAGATGACATGATTGCTCCTGAACGAGGTCCAAATTGTTCCGCAATCCGCTTGCAAAGAACGGGCCAATGGCGGGTATAAGGGCGGCGCATTTACCGGCTCTGTCGGCCATCGGTATAATCGCACCTTTGTGAAGGAACAAAAAGATGCGCGTCCTGCAAAAGGCCCTCACGTTCGACGACGTTCTCCTGGTTCCAGCCCATTCCACCGTACTTCCGCGCGACGTCAGCCTGGTAACACGGCTAAGCAGAACGATCAGTCTCAATATACCCCTGGTGTCGGCCGCGATGGACACTGTCACCGAAGCCCGACTGGCTATCGCCATGGCCCAGGAAGGCGGTATCGGAATCCTGCACAAGAACATGACGCCCAAGGCACAGGCTGTCCAGGCGGCCAAGGTCAAACGCTTTGAAAGCGGGGTGGTCAAGGATCCGATCACCATTTCCCAGGATATGACGGTACGCGACGTCCTCAACCTGATTCGCCAGCATCGCATTTCCGGGCTGCCGGTGGTGGATGCAGACAAGGTGCTGGGCATTGTTACCAACCGGGATCTGCGTTTTGAAACCAATCTCGATCAGCCGGTAAAAAACATCATGACGCCGCGCGAGCGCCTGGTGACGGTGAAAGAGGGGGCGAGTAGCGAAGAAGCCATGCGTTTGCTCCATCTGCATCGGCTGGAACGGGTACTTGTGGTAGACGACAATTTCGAACTCAAGGGCCTGATTACCGTCAAGGACATTCTCAAGTCCTCCGAGCATCCCAATGCCTGCAAGGATGAATTGGGAAGATTGCGGGTAGGCGCGGCGGTAGGCGTAGGCGAGGGCACGGAAGAACGGGTGCAGTTGCTGATCGAAGCCGGGGTTGACGTGTTGGTGGTCGATACCGCACACGGTCATTCCCAAGGCGTGCTGGATCGTGTGAAGTGGGTAAAACGCAATTTTCCGGCAATTCAGGTCATAGGTGGCAACATTGCCACGGCGGCAGCCGCCAAGTCGCTGATTGATATAGGGGCCGACGGTGTGAAAGTCGGCATCGGGCCGGGATCGATCTGCACCACACGCATTGTCGCCGGGGTCGGCGTTCCGCAAATTACCGCCATCAACAATGTCGTCACCGGATTGCGCGGTACTGGAGTCCCTATCATTGCGGACGGCGGAATTCGCTATTCCGGCGATATTGCCAAAGCCATTTCGGCCGGTGCGGATTCAGTGATGCTGGGCGGCTTGTTTGCCGGTACCGAGGAAGCGCCCGGTGAAATCGAGTTGTATCAGGGGCGTTCCTACAAATCCTACCGTGGCATGGGCTCCTTGAGCGCCATGCAGCAGGGCTCCAGCGACCGATATTTCCAGGACGACGAGGACAGCAGCGAAAAACTGGTCCCGGAAGGCGTGGAAGGACGTGTGCCGTATAAAGGCAGCGTGGTGCAGGTCATGCACCAGTTGATGGGCGGGCTGCGCTCGTCAATGGGGTATCTGGGCTGCCCCACCATCAATACCATGCAGGAGCGCGCGGAGTTCGTGGAAATCACCTCGGCGGGAATTCGCGAATCGCATGTTCACGACGTGCAAATCGTCAAGGAAGCGCCGAATTATCACGTCGAGTAAGAAAACCCTCTCTCTCACCGCGGAGGACGCAGAGGAAAATCAAAGACCGGGCAGGACACAGAAATTCACGCATGTACAACATCCCAATCATGCATCTTTTGACTCAATGTGTTTTTTATAGAATTCCTCTGCGTCCTCCGCGGTGAGTGCGTTTATTGACGTATCGATGTTGTCACCCCCTCGTCACTGTTTTTCTAGCCCCTAGCCCCCAGTCCCTAGCCCTCTGACTAATGATCCACAACAAAGTCCTCATCCTCGACTTCGGCGCCCAGTACAGCCAGTTGATTGCCCGGCGCGTGCGCGAGGCGGGTGTGTATTGCGAACTGCATCCTTTCGATGTCAGCGACGCCTTCGTTCGCGAGTTCGCCGCCAAGGGAATCATTCTTTCCGGGGGGCCGGCCTCGGTGACCGAGGGCGGCACACCAAGAGCCCCGCAGGCGGTTTTCGAATTGGGTGTTCCCGTTCTAGGCATCTGCTATGGCATGCAGACCATGGCCGCGCAACTGGGTGGCGCCGTGGAAAATGGTTTGGTGCGCGAATTCGGTTACGCCGAAGTGCGCGCGCGCGGCCACTCCAAGCTGTTCGAATGCATTGAGGATCGCCGCAACGCTGAAGGCCACGGCCTGCTCGATGTGTGGATGAGCCATGGCGACAAGGTCACTGCGCTGCCTCCTGGATTCAAAGTTATAGCCAGTAATGCCGCCACACCTATTGCCGGCATGGCAGATGAGACACGCGGATTTTATGCTGTGCAATTTCACCCCGAAGTCACTCACACACTGCAGGGCAAGGCCTTGATCGGGCAATTTCTGCATCGCATTTGCGGCTTGGGCTCGGACTGGAACATGCCGGACTACGTGCAGGAAGCCGTCGGCCGCATCCGCGCCGAAGTGGGCAAGGAAGAAGTCATCCTTGGCCTGTCAGGCGGTGTCGATTCCTCGGTTGCCGCTGCGCTCATTCACCGCGCCATCGGCGCACAACTCACCTGCGTTTTCGTCGATACCGGCCTGTTGCGCCTCAACGAAGCCTCGCAGGTCATGGAGACGTTCGCCAAAAATCTCGGCGTCAAAGTCATCCATGTCGATGCCTCGGCGGAATTCATGTCGGCCCTCAAAGGCGTCAGCGATCCGGAAGTCAAACGCAAAATCATTGGCCGCGAATTCGTCAACGTATTTCAGCGCGAATCCGCCAAACTGCCCAAAGCCAAGTGGCTCGCGCAAGGCACGATCTACCCCGACGTGATCGAATCGGCCGGCGCCAAGACGAAAAAAGCCCACACCATCAAGTCCCACCACAACGTCGGTGGACTGCCCGACACGCTGCACCTGAAATTGCTCGAACCCCTGCGCGAATTGTTCAAAGACGAAGTGCGCGCGCTGGGTCTGGCGCTGGGATTGCCTCACACCATGGTCTTTCGTCATCCTTTCCCCGGCCCCGGCTTGGGCGTTCGCATTCTCGGCGAAGTCAAAGCGGAATTTGCCGACCTGCTGCGCCGCGCCGACGCGATTTTTATCGAAGAACTCCGCGCCACTGCCATATCTCCCCTCTCCTTCCGGGAGAGGGGTGAGGGAAGGGGCGAGGGAAAGACTGTGGGAACAGATAAGTCAGCCCCGAAAAACTGGTACGACGGCACGTCCCAAGCCTTCGCCGTCTTCCTCCCAGTCAAATCAGTAGGAGTAATGGGCGATGGCCGCACCTACGAATACGTCGTGGCGCTCAGAGCTGTGCAGACACAGGACTTCATGACCGCCCATTGGGCGGAATTGCCTTACTCTCTGCTCGCCAAAGTTTCCAACCGCATCATTAACGAGGTACGCGGGATCAATCGCGTCGTCTACGACATTTCCGGCAAACCACCCGCGACGATTGAGTGGGAATAAAAA
>CAMDKM010000046.1 GCA_945900965.1 Bordetella parapertussis
GACGCCGAAGTCACGATTTGCGGCCATGAAGACCTGGCCGCCACAGACCGGGAACTGGGCGAGCGCTATCAGGACATACTCAAAACCATTTCCCCGGCCCGACGCCACGGATTCGTCTCCGGTCAGAAAAAGTGGCTGCAAAAACGCAATAGCCGCTGCACGTATAAATGGATTTGGGAGTGTTTGTCGGAAATGGTTCGGGACAGGCTGCAGGAACTGGATTCCCTTTCGTGGCGCCGGAAAGGATAAATATACGGCCGTTACGAGCTACATCAGTGGCCAGCATACAGGGGGCTCGCCTGCGGAGGGCGGAGCAGTGCCTGCAGCGTAGCCTGTAGGTGCGACCCTGGAGCTGGCGGATAGCGTCGGAAATATCCGCAGACGTAACGCGCGCCTTTGCCGTCACATCCCCATGAGTTGGGGCCCCTGCTCCTGGCTCCGACGCGCACCCCGCGCCCACCTTTATTGAGGACATGGGTGTAAATCATGGTTGTTGACACATCCGAGTGGCCGAGAAGTTCCTGGACGGTCCGCACCCCTTTAGAGATATTAATCTACAGATTTGAGAAACTCTTTGATTCGATTGCGCACATACCGCTTCCCCATTCCGGACTTCAAGTAACGCTCACGCGCTCGTGCATCTTCAATATTCAGGGATGCCTCGTAGTATATGAGTTTCCATGGCCCCCGGTGCCGCGTCGAGGCTGATTCCCCCGCTTGGTGTTGAGCAATGCGCTTCTTCAGGTCAACGGTGTACCCGGTATACCACTGGCCATCTTTTTCGCTCATCAGCACGTAGACGTAAATAAAGCGCATTACGCAATTGAGCAAGTCATCTCTAACGGGGCGATGTCATACCCTCCTTCAAGCAGATGCGTGGCAAACGAATGCCGAAACGTGTGGCAATGGACGGGCTTGAGTATACCGCCGGACTTCGAAGCTCTTCTTACCGCCTTCTGCAGCACTGTTTCATCCACATGGTGTCTTCTAATCACTCCATCTTCCGGGTCGGCGGACCTGTTCTTCGAGGGGAAAACGTATTGCCAAATCCATTCGAAGCCTGCGCGCGGATACTTGCGCGACAGGGCGTAGGGCAAATGAACCTCCCCGAATCCTTCCTTCAAGTCCAGATCGTGAAGTTGCTTTGCTCGTTGAAGCTGGCACTTCAGCGGCTCGATCAGCTTTTCCGGCAACATCGTCACACGGCCTTTCTCGCCTTTGCCGTCCCGAACAAGAATTTGTCCATAGCCAAAATCCACATCCTTCACTCGCAGGCGAAGGCATTCCATGAGCCGCATACCTGTGCCATACAAGAGGCCAGCCATGAGCCAATGAACTCCCGTGAGGGAATTTAGTACAACCTGTGTCTCTTGTCGGGTCAGCACAACTGGCATGCGATCCGGCCTTTTGGCGCGCACCAGTCCGTCCAGCCATGCAAGCTCCAGCCCCAGAGCTTCCTTGTAAAGAAATAGCAGGGCGGACAGAGCCTGATTCTGGGTCGAGGCGGCAACGGCCTTATCCATCGCGAGGTGATTCAGGAAGGCGGTTACCTCCGTCTCCCCCAATTCTGAAGGGTGCCGCTTGCCGTGGAAATAAATGAACCGTTTGGTCCAGTGGGTGTAGGCTTCTTCCGTCCGACGGCTGTAATGCCGGCGCCGAATGGCCCCGCGCAGCCTATCCAGGAGCCGGGGGCCTTGAGTTGCGCTTGACGAAGGCTTTGATTCCATTAATAATTCTCCATCTCCAAGCCGCCTATTTCTGTTACGGCGGCAAATAACCCGGCTTCAAAGAGGCTGTATATATGAACAGTCAATGGGTTAACGAAGAAAATCAAGGGCTTTCCGGTACCCAGGTCGGGAGATCCCCTGGATACACGGCGTTTACGCCGTCGACTTCACGTTAGAGCCCACCCATAGGAGAGGACATGGGGAAGTACGGAAAAGCCGCAGAAATTGCAGTAGACCTCGTGGCGAAGGAAAACTCGCTCGCGCCGAGGGACGCTTGGAAGAAGGCAGTCGCGAGAGTGTTCCCCCAAAGTCCGTCATCTCAAGCAAAAGGCTGCCCGCGAGATTCGTTCCTAGCTTTGTGCGAGCTGGGCGTCGTGAAGAATGTGGCACCTGGAACATATACGCGCTCGGTTAAAAACAAGACCTACATCGCTCGTGCCTTGGCTGCCTTGCGCTCCAATCCTGCATTGTCGGACGATGAGAAACGTCTGTGGCATATCGCAACCGATGGCGCTAACACGGTAGCAAATTGTCAAATGGAAGTACTAGCCGCTCTTTGGCGTCAGCGTCTCATCCGACATGGGCTCTAACCACGCGGTCGAGAGGGACGCTACGCCAGCGCGCTTCGCTTGCCGGCTTCGCGCTCCTCACCGCGGACGTTCGGCGTCTAGGTGGCTACGGGTTGGAAGGAAATTGAGTTAGGAATGAGGAATGGCGGAATCGAGCGCAAGACGTAAGCTGGCTGCGATTCTCTCCGCTGACGCGGTTGGTTACTCGCGCCTCATGGCCGCGAACGAGGCGGCTACTGTCGAAACCCTCAAGCAGTACCGGGCAATCATCGGACAGATCGTCGAGCGCCATGCTGGGCGGGTGGTAAACGCTCCTGGTGATTCGCTGTTGGCGGAATTTCCGAGCGCGGTGGAGGCAGTCCACGCGGCGGTCGAAATTCAGAAGAGCTTGGAAGGGCGCAACGTCGAATTGGGGTCGGAACGGGCCATGCAATTCCGCATCGGCGTCAATCTTGGCGACGTAATCGAGGAGAGCGACGGGACAATCTATGGCGACGGCGTGAACATCGCGGCGCGCATGGAGGCCTTAGCCGAGGCAGGCGGTATCTGCATTTCGTCTACCGTGTTCGATGCGGTTGAAGGAAAGCTTTCTTTCGGCTTCGACTTTCTCGGCGAGCAACAGGTCAAGAACATTCCGAAGGCGGTCAAGGTCTATCGGGTGCGGGCCGACGCGCGGCCTCCGTCATCGGCCCTCCGCCGGCCTCGCGTCGGTTCCCGGGTTGTAGCCGCAGGGCTGATAATACTGATCGTGGGTGGTGGCGGATTGTGGTTCTACCGCCACACGATGCTCCCCACACCACGGCAAGCGGCAACCGATGATCCGGTCTTGGCCTTGCCGAAGGGCCCGTCGATCGCGGTGCTGCCCTTCACGAATATCTCCGGGGATGCGACTCAGGAGTATTTCTCTGACGGCCTAACCGAGGATCTCATCACGGGTCTTTCACGCTTTCCGGATCTGCTGGTGATAGGCCGCAACACGACCTTTCAGTACAAGGGCAAGGCCGTCGATATACGCACACTGGGTCGCGACGTGGGTGCCCGCTACGTGGTGGAGGGCAGCGTACGCAGAGGGACGAAGACCGTTCGGGTCACCGCACAGTTACTCGACGCCCGCGACGGCAAGCACCTGTGGGCCGAAACTTTCGACCGCGATCTGACCGTGGGAGAGCTGTTTTCCGTGCAAGACGAGATCACCGCACAGATTATCGGTGCGATCGCCGGATCCTATGGCGCCATTTCCCGGACGCGACGCGACGCTGCAGTAGCGGCCGGAACTGCCAATTTGGAGGCCTACGACTGCGTTCTCCAAGCGTACGCTTACGAGAATCTCCTTACCCCAGAAGTTCATGCGGCGACCCGCGATTGCCTTGAGCGCGCGGTCAAGCTTGATCCCAGGTACGCTGCAGCTTGGTCGAAGCTCGCCTTCCTGTACGCCGATGAGTATGCCTTCGGGTACAACGTGCGCCCTAGATCGCTCGATCGCGCGCTGGAAGCCGCGCAACGCGCTGTCGAGCTTGATCCGAGTAGCGGGACGGCCTACTGGCATCTTGCCCGCACTCACTATTGGCGCAATGAGGTGGAGGAGGCTCTCGCTGCCGCGGAGCGCGCTTTGGCGCTGAGTCCTAACAACGCTTTCATCCTTGCTGCGGCCGGCACCTACATGGCACCAACCAGCACGGAGAACCTCAAGCGCGGGATGCAGCTGGCGTCAAAGGCGCTGCACATCGATCCGAACGCACCGGGTTGGTATCACGTGCCCGAAATTCTCTATTACTACAGCAAGCGCGAGTACGATTCTGCCTTAGCCGCATCCCTAAAGATGAATATGCCGAAGTTCTTTCATACCTATGTGTGGCGGACGGCAATCTACGGCCAGCTGGGGCGCACCGCAGAAGCAGCCTCCTCACGGGAGAAGCTCTTGCAGCTTTACCCCACCTACGCCGAGAACGTCCGACAGGAACTGAAGAAGTTCAATCTGAACGCGGCATTGGCAGAACATGTCATCGACGGGCTGCGGAAGGGAGGACTTCAAATTGCCCCGGAGACTCATTGAATTCAACTGTCGGTGGAGAGACGCCGACAAGCGCATGCACCGGACCGTTCAACAGCGTTGCTTCGCGCCGCTGTTGAACGGCGGGTGATGCGCGGCGTTATGCCGCAACACGGCACCGGTCTGCGTAAATATTGCCAGCTTGGTATGCTGGCTAAATGAAAGTCAGTGAAATACTGCGAATGCTACAAGAGGACGGCTGGTTCCTGGTGGCAACACGCGGGAGCCACCGTCAGTTCAAGCATTCCGCGAAACCCGGTCGGGTCACGGTACCTGGTAAACCTGCCGACGACTTGGCACCTGGCACGCTGAACAGTATTCTGAAACAGTCTGGTTTGAAGAAATGAGGGACCCATGCGCTATGCGATCGTAATCGAAAAGGCCGAAGACAACTACTCGGCGTACGTTCCGGACCTACCGGGGTGTGTAGCTACTGGCGGCACCATCGAGGAAGTCGAATCCCAGATCCGCGAAGCAATTGAGTTTCATCTTGAAGGTATGCGCGAAGATGGGACACCCATTCCTCCACCGGCAAGCCGCGTCGAGTACGTCGATATTGCGGCGTAACCCGTCGCTCAACCGGCCGCGCGATAAAGCACCGCGCGCCGGTTAGCTTTGCGTTGAGGCTGTAGAAAAACCTTTTTTCCGGGCAGTCATCCGGGCAGCGGGCAGGGGTCGGACCTGCGTAACTCATTGATGTGGCGTAATTGGGTATGGAAATTGAGTCAAAATTTAACCTTAGAACCCTGTTTTTGGAGCCGGAATGCACCGGCTAAGGGAGATGCGGACAACAATTCGCCCCGATAGGCCCCAGGTATTAGGTACGCGAGATGACCTTGATCATCACGCACGACGCATAGGCCGGAGCGCCGGATTTATCATTGCGAAAACGTTCATCGAACCCGCGTAGATCCAGCTCGTGATCGATCAGATGACTCAGCGCGTGCTCAAATGTACCGGGTAGCAACTGAACGGATAGATCAATGGGCAGTAACTTCATGCCTCGGTCGATCTCTTTATATCGGGGCATCGCGTTATTCCTCACCAAGTATCGATGATGGGATATTGCAGGATACCAATGACAGGAGCAAGATTACGGGATGATTTTTCTACAGCCACGTTAGCAGGCATGGGAGCCATCTCGCAGCAGCAAGCATTCGAGATCGCCGCGGGGCATGTGGTGAGCATGCCACTCGGGCATCCTGATTACAGAATGGACTGTGAGTTTGAGTGTCAACTCTCCGATGGATGGCTGTTCCAATATCGAATTAAATGTCTTCGTGAGCTATCATCGGAGCAACAAGAACAGTTCGCCGGTGCTGCTGCATTCATTGTCTCTAAGCACGGCGAAATAAGCGGTCTCAGCGTGCCCATGTACGTTGAGCTAAAAAAAACCTCGTTGCAAAGTGATGCTGCCTGCTAACCGGCCCATCGAGGCGGACCTTCGCAAGCGGCCTTCGCCCGCTTGCTCGGCCGCTCATGGGCGACGTTGGGCCTCGGCAACGACGCCTCAGTGGGCGTATCATCATCGTGGTCTGGCCACTTGGAGCCGCTATGTCAAGCCAACTTGAAACGGTTGAAGCGCAAGCGCTGAAACTGACGGCGGAGGAGCGCGCGCAACTCGCGGAGCGGTTGCTCGCGAGTCTCTTTGAAGATCACGAGGTCGAAGAGGCCTGGGCTGTTGAGGTCGAGCGCCGCATTGTAGAGATCGAAGGTGGGCGCTCCAAATTGATCCCGGCGGCCGACGCAATTGCACGGGCCCGCGCAGCGATCAAGTGATACCCTCGGTAAGTTCCGAGGCAGACTGGGAACTGAGCCGAGAGGCGCTTTTCTACGCACGCGAGGGTGGCCCTGAGCTAGGAACCGAATTCATCAACGAGTTCGAGCGCGCGCTGACGCTGCTCTGTGAACAACCGGGCCTTGGCGCAAATTGGCGGAACCGAAGACGTCGCTTTCCTATCCGCCGATTCCCATTCAGTATCATCTACTACACGCGCGGAAATGAGTTGCGGGTGGTCGCGCTTGCTCATCATCGCCAGAAGCCTGGGTACTGGGTTAGTCGAAAATGACAGCACGGCCACCATGATACCGAGGCCCAACCATGCAATCGAACCGACCTGCCAACAGCGGCGCTTCGCTTGCTGCTGGCAGGCGGCTCATTGCTAGCGTTGGGCGTCTTGGCCGTGCGCCTGAGCATCAAAGCAACTGAGGAGACGATACAAGCGGTCCACATTGTTACCTTAAGGAGAAAACCATGAATATCTTCCGCAGGAGTTGGATTGTTGCCGTATTGTTTGGCGTCAGCGCCTTCGTCCTTTCATCGGCTGTTTGGTCCCAGCAGAAAATTCCTCTTAAACAATCGGACACCGAGGGCGGGTATGTGGAGGAGCGCGTCATTGACGTCGGCGATGCGCCGGGCCATCAGGTCCGAATCTACCAGCTCAAGTACAAATACCCCAAGAAGGACTTGGTGTTTCTGGGTATTCCGGTCAAAGAGTCATTCACCTCGGGCATAAGCGACTACACCAACGGGAGCGGGCCGTTCACCAATTACAGCGTCTACATCCTTGAAGACGGAAACAAGATCTTTTCGCGCGGGGGCGGAAGTACTCAATCTGGCGCTGACGGGGCACGGAAGTACTCCTACGTGGATAATTTTGTTGGCGGCACGGGGAAATTCCGTGCCATCCGCGGTCAGTTGCGCGGTGCAGGTGAGCGCGCTCCGGGTGCAAAGTCCTTGACGGAATCCGAATCCGGCGAGTACTGGGTCGAGGAGTGAATGGTGTTCGGAGGGCGGCGGTACAGGAGTAGCCGATTATCTCTTCCTGTTCAGCCGCCCAGCCAACCAGCGGACCTTTGAACAGCGCCGCGTCGCGCCGCTGTTTAATGGCCTCTGATGGGCGTGGAGCCTGCCGAATGCTAGACTGCGCGGGTGAAAAAGTTACGCATTTACCTTGATACCTCCGTTATTGGCGGATGCTTTGATCCCGAGTTTCGTGTTTGGTCGGAAAGTTTAATGGAGGACTTCCGGCAAGGTCGGTATATCGCGGTGGTTTCCGACGTTACCGCCGCGGAAGTTGCCCCTGCTCCTGATTTTGTGAGATCCCTGCATCAGGAATTGCTGGGCTTGCCTGCCGAACTAATCCGCACCGACGAAGAAGCCGTGTCTGTGGTTCAAGGTTACGTGGAGCGCAGCGTCCTGGGACAGAGGTTCATCAACGACATGCTTCACATCGCGTTGGCCACTATTTCGGAGGTCGATGTGCTCGTCAGTTGGAATTTCAAGCATATCGTTCGCCTCGATAGGATTCGCTTGTTTAACGCGGTGAATATCGAACAGGGCTACAAACCACTCACCATTTACTCTCCACGAGAGGTAATCAGCGATGCCACGGAAAACTGAGTTTCATTCGGTTGAATTCTTTCGGAAGGTTCGCGACCAGCAAGCTAGCGTCTTAGCTGGCAAGTCCCCCGCTGAGATTGTCGCCTTCTTTTCTAACGTTCAAGCCAGGACGCCCAACAAGGCGCTCCACCGGACGCGCCAAAAAGCGGCGCGCCGGTGAGCTTGGTCGTTGGGCGTCACAACTCACGGCAAGGGGTATGAGTGCCATGAACCTAAGAACGCTATAAACCCAAAGGAGGGGACGATGAAACGTATTGGGGTTGCCATACTCGTTGCGTTATGTGGCTGGACCGTTCGCGCCGATGCACAGTCTACGGAAATTAAGACTGAGTACTTGATGAGCTACGTCGTACCCATCAGCCCACAAAGGGTCGCGATCGACGGCCAGACGTCGATCACTGCGGGATATCCAGGAGGTTGGGTCAAAGGCCTCCGGATTAGCGGAAAATTCGTAGCCCCGGGGGGCGACTGGATCACGATCACGCCCGCTGGCGTCGCGCGACTGGATGCGAGGATTCTGATCGAGACAGATGACGGTGCCTTCATTGACATGAGATACAACGGGATCGTCGTTTCATCGAAGGAGGTTGGCGAGGCGCTGAAACGCGGCGAGGTGGTCACTGACAAGACCTGGCCGTACTTTGTAATCGCGCCGACGTTCCGGACCTCCTCCGAGAAGTACGACTGGTTAAATAAGGTTCAGGCTGTGGGGAAGATGGTCGAATACAAGCGCGGTGGGGCCGACTCTTACGTCAAGTACGATGTCTTCGTTGTGCGGTGATCGTCGATAGGGTGTGAACGGCCGCAATGTTGATGGCGCCGCCCAACCAAGCAATCGAGGGGGAGCGCTGAACAGCGTCGCTGTTCAGTTCCCTCGTCGCTTCGCTCCTCGGCGCCCCCTCATTGCTGTCGGCCTCTTGTCTATTGAAGGGAGAACCACTATGAATGAACGAAGGCGCTTTCTCACTTATGCGGCCGGCGTAGGTGCCGCGCTCAGCGCGACACGGGCTACCGCGGAGACTGAACTGCCCCCACGCTCTGGAGAGTTTCTCTTGTCCGAGCGCACCCGCGAACTCCTGGCCCTATTCGGCATCAGCTACCCGATACTTCAAGCGCCTGTCGGCTTTAGCAGTGGCCCAGATCTCGTCATTGCGGTGAACAAAGCGGGCGGGCTCGGTTCAATGGCGCTTACGAGAGCGTCCCCCGACGAGGCAAAAGACAGGGTAAGGAAAGTACTTTCGGCAACCAAGGTGCCCTTTCTGGTGAATTATATCCTTGGCTTCGAACCCAGGTCGCTCGGCGCTGCACTCGATGCCGGTGCGCCATTCGTGCATTTTTCGTGGGGCATTCCGAGCAAGGAGATTGTGGCTCTCGTTTACGGTGCTGGCGCAAAGTTTGGTGTTCAAGTTGGCAGCGCCAATGGTGCAAGACGAGCATTTGATGTCGGTGCCGCTTATGTCGTTTGCCAAGGCATCGAAGCCGGTGGCCATGTTCAAGGTACAGCGCCACTTATGGAGGTTCTGCCTTCAGTTCTGGGAGTTGCCAACGGTCGTCCTGTCTTTGCGGCCGGAGGTATCGGAAACGGTCGCGGAATCCGGAAGGTACTTGACGCTGGCGCCTCAGGCGCCATGCTGGGAACTCGATTTGTGGCTACTCAAGAAAGCTACGCACACCCTGAATACAAGCAGGCGCTGGTGCGAGCCGATTCTGATCAAACTGTGCTGACCGTTTGTTTTGAGGGCGGCTGGCCGAATGCCCCACATCGAAGTTTACGCAATAGCACCTTCTCAAATTGGGAGGCAGCGGGGTGTCCGCCAGCGGGCCAGCGTCCTGGTGAGGGCGATGAAATGGGCAAACGCCCTGATGGGTCATCTGTACTGCGCTACGCTGGCGGCTCTCCTTCCAAATCCATCGTAGGCAACAGAATCTTGGAGTGTGTACTGCACGCTGGTCTTGGGGTTGGTCAGATCAAAGATATCCCCACGGTTGATGTCCTGATGAGTCGGCTGTGGAAAGAGTGCCGAACTGATGCTCTGTAGCGGATTGGACAAGCTCCGAATCGCAATGCAAAGGCTTGCGTTCTTGTCGTCAGCCGAACTGGCGCTTGCAGGGGACGCACGCTACGTGCGCGGCGGGCCGCTCAAGAGCCGGCAGATTCTGAGCACCCGAACAACGCCATCGGCTTTGCCTACCGGCCCCACACCGAGGAGGGCGCTTGCGGTCCAACGCTCACGATGCACTTGAGCCCGCAAGATTTTTTCGAGCGCTATCTCACCCACGCCCCCATGCCCGGCCAGCACCAAGTGCGCCGCTACGGGCTGTATGCCCCGGTACAAGCGCGGGCACTGGCCTGCGCCCGGGACCGAGTGCTCGCCCAATACAGCGCCGATCCGCGACCCGCCCCCCCAAAACCCTGCTCCGCCTCTGACCTGGCAAACCTACCTGGCGCGTTTTGCCCAAGCCCAGCCGGCGCATATTTGTCCGGTGTGCGCCAAGCCCATCGTGTTTCTCGGGCGCCTGGCACAGCCCCCGCCGTGAGTAGCTCCGCGGCGCCTCGCTTTGATGAATTCGCACCGGCCCCGTGGCTGCCGGCCGGACCTGTTCGTGCCCGCTTGCCCGCGGCGCACGCGCCAGGCCGACCCACCCCAGTGATTTCGTGCTCCGTGCCAAACTCCCGCCGTGTTGCGCCAGGTCACTTGCGTCCATCACACCGCCCAGGCGCCGCCATCGGCTTTCTAAGCGGCGCAAACGGGGTGTTGATTTTCCATAGGCTACGAGCCGTGGTAGGCTAGTCCAACCCGTAGTTCGAGCCCCTCCCCGCGCGATGAACCTCTGCACTCGTATCCATACACTCCCGCGCACGCGAGGGAGATGCTCAACTCTCGTTCGGCGCCAAATTGCACCGGCACTTCGCATTCAGGTACCATTCCAGTATGCAAGTCGTTTCAGGTACCGTAATTGACGGAAAAGTCGTCGTTGAAGGCCTCTCTCTGCCAGAGGGAACGGCCGTCACTGTCCTCGCTCGATGCGACGAAGCGGTTGTGAAGCTCTCGCCCGAAGAAGAAGCAGATCTTCTTGCTGCCCTAGACGAGGCCGACCGAAAGGAAGGCGTTCCGGCTGCGGAGTTTTTTTCGCGACTTCGCCGTTTCGGCTGATCTTGACGCTTAGCGTCCGTGTTAAGCCTCGCGCTCAGCGCGAGATCGAACGAGCAGCAGAGTGGTGGTCCATATCGTCTTGCCGCACCCGGGGCTGTACGCATGGATGTTGAGGCCGCCCTGGCCTTGCTCATTGAAGAACCTGGCATCGGCACCAAGGTGGAAACACCACGCTCCGAAGTAGTTCGAAGGCTTTATCCTTTTCCCGGCGAGGGGATCAGAAAATGCACAATGAGTTCACTGCCGTAATCGAGCGCGACGACGACTGGTTTATCGCCTACTGCCCCGAGGTGCCTGGCGCGAATGGTCAGGGCGTCACTAAGGAGGAGGCGAAGGAAAGCCTTTCGCAGGCTATCGCCTTAATTCTCGAGGACCGTCGTTCCGATGGGCTGCGCGCAGTTCCGGCTGATGCGCTTCGCGAGACAGTAATTGTCGAGTGAAGCGTAGTAGTCTGGTGGCGCACCCGAGAAGGTATGGATGCTATCTCAAGCGAGAGGGACGTTCTCATTCCCTTTGGACGAATCCCCAGAATGGGGTCGTCGAAGCGGTTCCGCGACACGTGGAGATCTCGAACAATCTCGCGCGAAAAATTTGCCGGAGTCTTTCCGTCCCCGATCCGGGTAGCGACCAAAGCGCTGTGTAACCTGCCATTCGAGATGGCACCTTCGCATTGGCGTTTATGTGGGTAATTTTCAGAGGTGCCCTTAACTTAGTTTGCAGAGAAAGGTTGGCACCAGATTTCTAGACCCTGTTAATCCTTGAGACGCTCCGTGACCGACGAAGTAAACGTCGGTCCCAGGGTTGACCTCCGGGGCAAACGCCGTTATTCCGAAAAGAATTCCTTTACCCGATCCATCCAGCCTTTGGCGCGGGGATTGTGACGGCCGCTGTCGCGGCTGTTGATCTGCTCCAGCTCCAGCAGCAGTTCTTTTTGCCGGGCCGTGAGGCTGACGGGGGTTTCGACGATGACGTGACACAGCAGGTCGCCGTGCGACTGGCTGCGTACGCCCTTGATACCTTTGCCGCGCAATCGAAACACTTTGCCGGATTGGGTCTCGGAGGGAATCTTGATCTTGGCGTAACCGTCTAGCGTCGGAATTTCGATTTCGCCACCAAGCGCGGCCTGCGTGAAGCTGATTGGCATTTCGCAATGCAGGTCGCCGGCTTCGCGTTTGAAGACTTCGTGCGGGCGCAGATGAATGACAACATAGAGGTCGCCGGCCGGGCCGCCGTTAACACCGGCTTCGCCTTCGCCCGAGAGGCGGATGCGATCGCCTTCATCGACGCCGGCGGGAATCTTGACCGACAGGGTTTTTTGTTTCTTGAGCCGGCCGGCGCCGCTGCATGTGCCGCAGGGGCTTTGCACCACCTTGCCGTGTCCGTGGCATTTCGGACAAGTCTGCTGGATGGAAAAGAAGCCCTGCGTCATGCGCACCTGACCGTGGCCGCCGCAGGTCTGGCAGGTGCTGGGTTGGGTTCCAGGCTTGGCGCCGCTGCCCTTGCAGGTTTCGCAATTTTCCATGGTCGGAATGCGAATTTTGGTTTCGGTGCCATGGGCGGCTTCTTCCAGGGCAACTTCCAGGTTGTAGCGTAAGTCGGCGCCGCGGTAGACGTTGGAACGACCGCGGCCGCCGCCGCCAAAAATGTCACCGAAAATATCGCCAAAGGCATCGGCGAATCCGCCGAATCCAGCCCCGGCGCCACCTGCCATGCCGGCCTGCGGATCGACGCCCGCATGGCCATACTGGTCATAGGCGGCGCGCTTGCTGGCGTCCGACAGAACTTCATAGGCCTCCTTCGCCTCCTTGAACATCTCCTCTGATTTGGGATTGTCGGGATTGCGATCGGGGTGATGTTTCATCGCCATCTTCCGATAGGACTTCTTGATGTCTTCCTCGGAAGCGTCGCGATTGACGCCCAGCACTTCATAATAGTCGCGTTTAGCCATTCGATTGTTTCCGGTGTCGCGTTTTATCCCACTCCGCACATGACACGAGGGGTGAGCCGATTTCCAGCATCACCCCTCGGGCCGCCGTGCATTATTACTCAGGCAGACTTCTTGTCCTTCACTTCCTCGAACTCGGCATCCACCACGTTGTCGTCGTCGGACTTGCCACCGGCCTCTTTCTGCGCGGGCTGCCCCTCGGCCCCGGGCTGCTGGGCGTACATTTTTTCCGCCAGCTTATGGGAGGCCTCGGCCAGAGTCTTGGCGGCGGACTCGATCGTGTCCTTGTCGCCGCTCTTGATGGCTTCTTCGGCGGATTTGATGGCGGATTCGATCTTGGATTTTTCGTCGGCGCCGATCTTGTCGCCATGCTCCGTCAGCGACTTCTTGACCGAATGAATCATGGCGTCGCACTGGTTGCGTGCATCCACCAGATCGCGGGTCTTGCGGTCTTCGTCAGCGTGTAATTCGGCATCCTTGACCATGCGGTTGATCTCGTCTTCCTTCAGGCCGGAGTTTGCCTGGATCTTGATCTTGTTCTCCTTGCCGGTGGCCTTGTCCTTGGCCGACACATGCAAAATTCCATTGGCATCGATGTCGAACCCGACCTCGATCTGCGGCATGCCGCGTGGCGCGGGCGGAATATCGGTCAGGTTGAACTGCCCCAGGCTCTTGTTGCCGGAGGAGACTTCGCGCTCCCCTTGCAGTACGTGGATTGTCACCGCCGTCTGACTGTCATCGGCAGTCGAGAACACCTGGGTGGCCTTGGTCGGAATGGTGGTGTTTTTCTGGATCAGCTTGGTCATAACCCCGCCCAGGGTCTCGATGCCCAGACTCAGTGGGGTTACGTCGAGCAGCAGCACGTCTTTGACATCGCCTTGCAGAACGCCAGCCTGAATGCCTGCGCCGATCGCTACTGCCTCATCGGGATTAACGTCTTTGCGCGGCTCCTTGCCGAAGATTTCCTTCACTATGTCCTGCACTTTCGGCATGCGGGTCATGCCGCCCACCAGGATGACATCAGAAATGTCGGAGATTTTTACTCCGGCATCCTTGATGGCGATGCGGCAGGGCTCGGCGGTCTTTTCGATCAAGGCTTCGACCAGGCTTTCGAATTTGGCGCGGGTGACTTTGATCGCCAGATGTTTCGGGCCCGAGGCATCGGCCGTGATGTAGGGCAGGTTGATATCGGTCTGCTGGCTTGAAGACAACTCGATCTTGGCCTTTTCCGCTGCTTCCTTGAGCCGTTGCAGGGCCAGCACGTCTTTGCGCAGGTCGATGCCTTGTTCTTTCTTGAACTCGTCGGCCAGATAGTCCATCAGGCGCTGGTCGAAATCTTCGCCGCCCAGAAAGGTGTCGCCATTGGTCGACAGCACCTCGAACTGGTGTTCGCCCTCGACTTCTGCGATTTCGATAATGGAAACATCGAAGGTTCCGCCGCCCAGGTCGTAGACCGCGATTTTGCGGTCGCCTTCCTTTTTGTCCATGCCAAAAGCCAGTGCTGCGGCAGTCGGCTCGTTGATGATGCGCTTGACCTCCAGCCCGGCAATACGGCCGGCGTCCTTGGTGGCCTGGCGCTGGGAGTCGTTGAAGTAGGCCGGCACCGTAATGACCGCCTCGGTGACCGGCTCGCCAAGGTAATCCTCGGCGGTTTTTTTCATCTTGATGAGCACCTGCGCGGAAATTTCCGGCGGCGCGATTTTTTTGCCGCGCACTTCCACCCAGGCATCGCCGTTGGCGTTCTGGGCGATCTTGTAAGGCATCAGGTCGATGTCTTTTTGCACTTCTTTTTCGGTGAAGCGCCGGCCGATCAGGCGTTTGACAGCGAACAAGGTGTTCTTTGGGTTGGTGACGGCCTGGCGCTTGGCCGGGGCGCCGGTGAGAATTTCGCCGTCGTCCATATAAGCCACGATCGAGGGCGTGGTCCGCGCGCCTTCGGAGTTTTCAATGACCTTGGGCTGGCCGCCCTCCATGACCGCAACGCAGGAGTTGGTGGTGCCCAGGTCGATACCGATGATTTTTCCCATGATTTGTTCCTTTGCTGAAGAATGAATTTGCGTTGAATTCGAAGGTTTGGCCGGGGGTGGCAAAAATCAAGTCGCAGGCCGATTAATGTTCCGGCGCGCTACGCGGTTTGGCGAGCGAAACCAGGGCCGGGCGAATAATGCGTTCATGCAGGCTATAGCCCTTTTGCAGCACGGCGATCACGGTATTGGGTTCGGCATCCGACTCCACCATGCTGATGCTTTGATGCCGGTGCGGATCGAATTTTTCGCCCATGGGGTTGAGTTGCCGGATGGCGGCCTTGTCAAAGGCGCCGGACAACTGCTTGAGGGTGAGTTCCACCCCGCTGCGCAGCGCCTCGATGGCCGAGTTATCGGTGGCCAGCGCCGCTTCCAGGCTGTCGCGTACCGCCAGCAATTCGCCGGCAAAATTTTCCAGGGCGTATTTGTGTGCGTTGGCAATGTCGGTTTGAGTGCGCCGGCGAATGTTCTCGGCATCCGCCTTGGCTCTGAGCCAGGCCTCGCGATGTTCCTGCGCCGCTTGTTCGGCCTTCTGCAGCAGTTCCTGGAGATTTGGCTGGGCCTCTCCGGCCTCCGGGGGCGGCGAGCCGCCTTCGACGCCAGCGCCGTCTTCAAGCCGTTGTTCTGTTTCCTTTTGTTCCTGCATCAATACACTCCTTTTTCGAACTTGGTCGATATGGGGGGGCTTACGGGGGTTTCAAGCCCTCTGCCGCAACTTTCGTGACAAGTCAGGTATTGCCTGCTCCGGCAAGCGGGCAGTGACAGGGGCGACTGCGTCTATACTATCGGCCCAAAATCTCGCATCAGGCGATCAGCAGCCGTCCAACATGTCGAATACATCTCTCAAGCTTTCCCTGTTCCTGGCGTTATCCGGGGCAGCGGCGGCAGACGCCGAGCCCTTGGTGCGCATGCATTCCGCCTACTACTACATTGATGGACCGTCGGCCGCCGTACTGGCGGCGCAGATCGAGCAGCAGGGTCCGGTGGCGGCGGACGGGCGCCGACTGGCGGCCAAGACCAAGTGGGACGTGCAATGGAAGTTCAATCACGAACAAGCAGGCGTAACCTGCTCGATGAAAGACGTTGTGGTGGCGGTCGGCGTTGCCCAGACCCTGCCCAAATGGCGGGGCGAGGCCAAGGGCGTGGCTTCGCTACGGGCGCATTGGAAAAAATTTACGGTGGCCCTGCTGAAGCATGAAGACCGACACAAGGAACATGGGCTGCGGGCAGGCAAGGAAATCGAGGTGGCCCTGCTGGCGGCCAAACCCGCCAGCAATTGCGAGGACATGCAGACTGCCGCCAGCGCCATCGCCGAGCAGATCGTGGCCAAGTATCGGGAAAAGGATGACGAGTACGATCGGCAGACTCGCCATGGTCAAAGCGAGGGCGCGTCGATGTTGTAATAAATCAGGATTGAGGATCGAAGATCAGGATTGAGGATCGGGGATTGAGGATTGAGGATTGAGGGTTTACACCCTTCACGCATTCACCCTTCACGCCTTCACTGATTTTCACGCCCTTCACTCATTCACCGGTTTTCAACGTTCACTGTTCACCGTTTGCCGTTCACCGTATTTCTAGTTCTTGGCACCCAGGGCCAAGGCGCGGCTGCGGCCTTCGGCCGCCGCCCGAGTTTCGGATGCGAGGGCCCATATTGAATCGGACCAACCTTGCAGATTTTCCAGCGCGATGTCCGCCAGGGCTTGAATCCATTCGTGGCGTTCGTTCAGACACTCGATGTAGTGAAATTCCTGGCCGCCTGCCTCGATATAGGCGGCCTTGTTTTCGATACCGATTTCTTCCAGCGTTTCCAGGCAGTCCGACACGAATCCGGGGCAGACCACGTCGACCCTGCGGGTCTTGCGCTTGCCGAGTTCCCTAAGGGTGTCCAGGGTATAGGGCTTGAGCCATTCCGCGCGCCCGAAGCGCGACTGGAAGGTGACTTGATAGCGGTCGGCGGGTAGGCCAAGCGCTTCGGCCAGCAGCCTGCCGGTTTTCTGACATTCGCAATAATACGGATCGCCGCGATCCAGCGAAAAGCGCGGCAAACCGTGAAAACTCATGACCAGTTTGTCCGGCCGGCCGCTTGCCATCCAATACTCGGTGATGTTTTTTGCCAGTGCGGCGATATAGCCAGGGTTATCGTGATAATGCTTGATCAGCCGCAGCGCCGGCGCATTTCGCAAGTGCTTGACGGCATCGAACACCGCGTCGAAGGCACTCGCGGTGGTGCTGGCGGCGTATTGGGGATACAAGGGCAGCACCAGTATTCGATCGCAGGCCTGGCTGCGCAGGCCGGCAATGCCCGCATCAATGCTCGGATTGCCGTAGCGCATCGCCCAGGAAACCGCGAGAGGAGAACGGATGCGATCCCCGAGATAACCCTTCAGCAGCACCGCCTGTTTGGCGGTATGCACGGCAAGAGGGGAACCTTCCTTGCCCCAAATTTTTGCGTACTTCAGCGCCGATTTTTTGGGGCGAGTTCTGAGAATGACGCCATGGAGAATAGGCCACCAGACCAGGCGCGGAATTTCGACGACGCGCGGATCGGATAGAAATTGTTTCAGGTAAGGCTTCAGGGCCTTGGCCGTCGGCGCCTGCGGGGTGCCCAGATTGATCAGCAGGATGCCAGTCTTGGGGATCGTTCCGTGTTGGTGTTTCGGTTCGGGCAGATAGTTCATAGGGTGAGGCGGGAGGCGAGAGGGGCGGAAAATCAGGGGCTAGGGACTAGAGGCTGGGGGCTGGGGAATTACACCCTTTACTCAATCACCCAATCACTCAATCACTGTTCACCGTCAGTGCTGCGACAAGGCGCTCGACAACAACTTCGCCGTGATGTCCACGATCGGAATCACGCGTTCATAGGCCATCCGGGTGGGGCCAACCACGCCGACAGTGCCGACGACCTGACCATCCACTTCGTAGGGGGCGGTTACCACGCTGAATTCATCCAGCGGCACCAGGCCGGAATCTCCGCCGATAAAAATCTGCACGCCTTGCGCGCGGCTGCTGATATCCAACAGGTGCAGCAAACTGGTTTTGTTTTCGAACATGTCGAACAGGCGCCGCAAGCTGCCCATATTGGTGGCGGAGTCATTCACTTGCAAAAGATTGCGTTCGCCGGATATCACATAATCCTCGGAGGCGCCGCCCATGGCCTCGGTGCCGACCTCGATGGCTTTGGCCATGAGCTGAGTCAGTTCCTCGCGCAATCGATGCAACTCATCGTGAACCCGAGCCTTGATTTCTTCAAAGGTCAGGCCGGCATAATTCTGGTTCAGGAAATTGGCCGTCTCGATCAGTTCCGAAGGTTTGTAGGCGCGATCGGCGATGATGATCCGATTCTGCACGTCGCCATCCGGCGCGACGATGATCAGCAGCAGGCGCTTTTCCGAAAGATTCAAGAATTCGATGTGCCGGAAGGCGGCGCTGCGGCGTTTGGGCGTCATCACCACGCCGGCAAAACGGGTCAGGTCCGACAACAGATGCGAAGCCTGCGATACCAGTTTCTGGGTATGGTCAGGCTGCAAGTGGCCTTCGAGCTGGCTGATTTCCGCCTGATCCAGCGGGCGCACCTTGAGCAGAGTATCGACAAAAAACCGGTAACCACGAGGCGTGGGTACCCGGCCTGCGGAAGTATGTGGGCTGGAAATGAAACCCAGTTCTTCCAGGTCGGACATGATGTTGCGGATGCTGGCTGGACTCAAATCCAGGCCGGACACCTTGGCAAGCGCACGCGATCCGACCGGTTGTCCATCGGATATATAGCGCTCGACCAACATCTTAAGCAGGATCTGCGCGCGTTCGCTGGGGAGGGCATCGTTTAGGCTCATCCGTCCATTCTACAAATGTTTACCCGATTCAAGTAGCGATTACGAAAGCCCGAACCTGGGAGCCTGTCGGACTCAGGATGATTCGGCTGCAACGGCGGGAGAGCGGTCCATATTTCGCCGCTTTCTCCTTACATATTCCCGATATGCGCGTCGAAATCGTCAAAATCTGTCCTCGCGCTCCCACCGTTTCGCTTTCGAACACCTGAGTCCGACAGGCGTCCTAGGGACGCCGTGGGGAGGGCAAATGTGTTTTAATTCCCGGCATGTCGAAGGCATTCAAAACTGTGGCGGTGATCGGCAAATACAAGAGCCCGGAAATTGCCGGGCCGGTCTTGAAGCTCGCCGACTTTCTGGTGGATCGCGGTATCCGGGTGCTGATCGATTCGCTGACCGCGGAGCATTTGGGCAGGACGAAACATACCGTTTTGCCGCTGGCTGACATAGGGCGAAGTGCCGAACTGGCCATTGTCATCGGTGGCGACGGCACCATGCTCAATATTGCACGGACCCTGGCGCCCTTCGATGTGGCCCTGGTCGGCATCAATCAGGGGCGCCTGGGGTTTCTGACCGATTTTTCGCTGGACAACATGTTGGCCGCGATGGGGTCAGTTCTCGATGGCCATTTCAGCGCCGAATCGCGCATGCTGCTGCAGGCGGAACTTTTCTGCGAGGGCCGCCCGGCCATGAGCGTGCTGGCATTTAACGATGTTTCGGTGAACAAGGGAGCCCAGGGCAGCCTGATCGAAATCGAAGTTCGCATCGACGGCCAGTTTGTCTATAACCTGCGTTCCGATGGACTGATTGTTGCCAGTCCCACGGGGTCAACCGCCTATGCTTTATCCGCGGGCGGCCCGATTCTTCACCCCAGTCTCAATGCTTTCAGTCTGGTTCCCGTGTGCCCCCACACCCTGTCCAATCGTCCCATCGTGGTCAGCAGCGATTCGGCGATCGAAATCCTGTTGCTCAAGGCCGCGGATGCCCAGGCGCATTTCGACAGTCACTCGCACCACGAGTTGAAAGAAGGCGACCGGATTATCGTCCGGCGCTGTCCACACGCCATCCGGCTGTTGCACCCGACCGGACACAATTATTACCACATGTTGCGCGGCAAGCTCCATTGGAGCGAGACGCTTTAACGCACTCGTTCGTCAGATCCGGTAATCGAATCAATTCATGCTGCGTACCCTGAGCATCCGGGATTTTGTCATTGTCGATCGGCTCGATCTCGAATTCCAAAACGGATTTACTGTACTCACAGGAGAAACCGGCGCCGGCAAGTCGATCCTGATCGACGCCCTGGCGACGGTGCTGGGCGAACGTGCCGAAGCGGGCCTGGTGAAAGAGGGCCGGGAAAAAGCCGAGGTGAGCGCGGAATTTCAAGTCGCGGAAGGGTCGCCACTGGCAGGTTATCTGGCCGGCAACGATTTGTCCGGTGAATCCGGGGAATGCTGGCTGCGGCGCGTCGTCGAAGCCACCGGCCGCTCGCGGGCCTACGTCAACGGCCGCGCGGCCAGTGCCCAGCAGTTGCGGGAGGTCGGCGAATTTCTGGTGGACATTCACGGCCAGCATGCGCACCAATCTTTGCTGCGCGCGGCTTCCCAGCGCGAACTTTTGGACGGCTTTGCCGGGGCAAAAGAACTTGCCACCGGTGTTGCACAGCTTCATCGTGCCTGGAAGGAATTGCACCGGCAACGCCTTGCCATCGAGTCCGACGCACAATCGATCGCCGAGGAAAGAAATCAGCTCGAATGGCAGATCGGGGAACTCAAGGCGTTGTCGTTTCGCGCCGCCGACTGGGAAGAGCTGCAGGCCGAGCACAAGCGACTGTCGCATGCCGCCGGGTTGATCGAGGCGGCGCAATTTGGCTTGGATACCCTTTCCGAAGCCGATGCCTCGGTGTTGAGCGCCGTCAATGCAGTGCGTTCGCGCCTGGCGGCGATGTCCGAGACTGACCCGCGGCTCAATGAGATATTGGAAGTGCTCGATCCGGCGAGCATTCAGTTGCAAGAGGCGGTGTACGGATTACGCCATTATCGGGACAAGCTGGATCCGGACCCTCGGCGGCTTCGCGACGTTGAAAACCGGCTGGATGCCGTGTACACAGCGGGACGCAAATTTCGTGTCGAGCCTCTGGAAATTCCCGCACGTCTGGAGAAACTGTCCATGCGTCTGGCGGAACTGGCCGCCGGTTTCGATCTGGCGACTTTGATCGAAAAAGAGCGATTGGCGAAGGACGCCTATGTCGAACAGGGTGGCAAACTATCGTCCGTGCGGAGCAAAGCCGCCGAAAAATTTTCCGCCAAAGTGACCGAATCCATGCAGGCCCTTGCCATGGCCGGGGGCGCATTTCTGGTTGCGCTTGAAAAGCTGCCTGAGGGCACGGCACATGGCTTGGAGCAGATCGAGTTTCTGGTGGCCGGACATGCCGGTACCACGCCCAGACCTCTGGCCAAGGTGGCCTCGGGCGGCGAGCTGTCGCGGATCAGCCTGGCGATTCAGACCGTCACCAGCCGGATAGCCGTGGTGCCGACCTTGATTTTCGACGAGGTGGATGCCGGGATCGGCGGACGGGTGGCGGAAATCGTCGGTCACATGCTCAGAGACCTGGGCCAGGGCATTCAAGTCATGTGCGTGACGCACCTTCCGCAGGTCGCCGCCGCTGGCAATCAACAATGGCGGGTGGCCAAGATCGACAAGGCTGGGAAAGTCTCAAGCACGGTCGAAGCGCTGGACGCCGAGGCCAGAATTGAAGAAATTGCCCGCATGCTGGGCGGCATCAAAATTACCGAGACCACGCGCAAACATGCGGCGGAGATGCTGAATCTAGAGACTAGGGGCTAGGGACTGGGAATTTAGGGGAGAGGGACGAGGGGCGAGGGGCGAGGGGCGAGGGGTTGAGCGCCGCAAGGCGGCGCATTTGTTCTTTTACGCGTCATCTGTCACTGGTCACGCTTCTCGCCTCACCCTTTCGCCTTATTGGAACAATTCGGCTTGATGCAATCGGCGTAGAGTTGCAGGGAATGTTCATGGATCGTGAACCCCCGATCCTTGGCGATTTTGGCCTGCCGTCTTTCGATTTCAGCATCGACGAATTCCTCGACCTGGCCGCACTGGATGCAGACCAGGTGATCGTGGTGCCCACCTTGGTTGAGTTCGAACACTGCCTTGCCGGGTTCGAAATGATGGCGGATAAGGATGCCGGCCTGCTCGAATTGCGTCAGCACACGGTAGACCGTTGCCAGCCCGACATCCATGCCTTCGGCGAGCAGCACTTTGTAAACGTCCTCGGCGGTCAGGTGTCTGACATCGCTGTTTTCGAACAGGTTGAGAATTTTCAGACGGGGAAGCGTCGCCTTCAATCCGGTGTTTTTCAGATCGTGAGCTGTGCTCATGACGCAACTGACAGGGATACGGGAGGTGAATTATCATAGCTGCTTTCCAATGGTTTGGATACCGAGGCTGCCGCGCATTGTCGGCGGCCGAAATGGGCCACATATGAATCGTCTATCGCTGCTGTTGCCGCTGCTGTTGTCCGCCTGCATGCTGGTGCCCCACAAAATCGAAATGCAACAGGGTAATTTCGTCGATCAGGAAACGGTGGCGAAACTCAAGGTCGGCATGACTCGCTCACAGGTCCGCTTTCTGCTCGGCACGCCGCTGGTGACGGATGTTTTTCATCCGCAACGCTGGGATTACGTATACCTGACAGGCAAGGCAGGAGATGTGCGACTTCGCGGGCGCGTGGCGGTGATATTCGAAGGCGACAAACTTGTTCGCGTCGATACCGGCTCCGAGGATAAGAAAAAACTTTCCCTGGCGCCTGCGCAGACCGGCACTCCCTGACGGTTTTCCGGAAACACTCGTTTCGGCAATACAAACATGACAATCCAGAATATCGCCATTGCGGGCTCGGCGGGCCGCATGGGCAGGGCGTTGATTGAAGCGGTGTCGCAAACCAGGGATTTCCGGCTCAAGGCGGCACTGGAACACCCTGACAGCCCATTCCTCGGCAAAGACGCCGGCGACCCGGTAGGATATGCCAGCGGTGTGCTTATCTCTGCGGATCTCGATACTGCACTACGGGACTGCAATGTGCTGGTGGATTTCACCCGGCCGGAAGGAACCCTGGCGCATCTTGAAGTCTGCTTGCGCAAGGGCATCCGCATGGTGATTGGCACGACCGGGATGGATGCCGGTCAGAAGAAAATCATTGCCAATGCCGCGCAAAAAATTTCCATTGTGATGGCGCCCAATATGAGCGTGGGGGTCAATCTGACTTTTAAACTCGCCGAAATCGCCGCCCGGGTCCTCAATGAAGGGTACGACGTGGAAATCATCGAAGCGCATCACCGCCACAAAGTGGATGCGCCGTCGGGGACCGCGCTTCGACTCGGGGAAGTGATAGCAGCCGCGATGGGCCGCGATCTGGCCAAGGACGCAGTTTATGGCCGCGAAGGGGTGACCGGCGAGCGCAAGGCTTCAACCATCGGCTTCGCTACCGTGCGCGGAGGCGACATCGTCGGCGATCACACCGCGTTATTTGCCGGCACCGGCGAACGGGTCGAGATCACCCATCGCGCGAGCAGCCGCGCGACCTTCGCGGAGGGTGCCTTGAGAGCCGCCCGGTTCCTGGCGTCTCAACGTGCGGGACTATTCGATATGCAGGATGTGCTGGGTTTGAAATAGGAACCTGCGGACCTGGCGGAACCCGAAGACGAAGCGGTACTGCCTTCTATTCCGCCCACAGATTGGCCAGACCGAAAGTAATTGCGTCAAAAGGCGGTTGCGAGACGCTGGCGTTATTATCGAGCACCGTCAGCAGCAGCCATTTGCCGTCACGATTCTCGAACACTTCGAGGGTCTTCAAGTCGGGATCGACCAGCCAGCAGTGCGCTACGCCAGATTGGGCATAGAGCGGCAACTTATCCGCGCGGTCGATTTTTGCGGTTGAAGGTGAAAGAATTTCGCAGATCCAGTCAGGCGCGAGCTCAAACCAGGCGCCATCGGGAAGTTTGGGCATGCGCTCTCGCTTCCAGCCCGCGAGGTCTGGAACGAGAACGTCCGCACCCAGGTGCAGTTCCGGTTCGTCCAGAATCCACCAACCCCCGGGGCCATTCCTGCCACGGTCAAATGGGCCGCCCAACTCAACCCCTAACGACGAATAAGCACGTGCATGTTTAGGCGCGGGGCGCGGATGGGTGTGGAGCACACCTCGAATGATCTCGCCCACCAGGTTCTCCGGTAGGGCAACAATATCGTCGTAGGTGGCAGGCTTAAGCGCGGGCAGACCCAAGGGGGCGCCTCCGGTGGCAGTGAATCGGGCAGCGATATGATAACGCGGCAGGACCCTTGCGCAGCCGTTCATGTCGGAAGTAAATAGAAATGTCCGGTTTTGTAGCAAATGAATTGTCCGCTTTTTACGCTGGGCGGTTTTCTGCCCCGCGCGGCTGCTCTGGCGGATGTCCTCAGGCAGCCGGTTTGAACTTCTATTCGATCAATGCGCCCAGCGTGTCATAGACCGCGAGGCGACGCGGGCCGTGAAACAACGCCATCGTCTCATCCACGTAGCGATGAACGCGTACACAGGTTTTTACATAGTGGGCCCGATCCC